>NZ_NRRL01000077.1 GCF_016583645.1 Rhodovibrio sodomensis
GCAAACGCCGGTCCAACCGGCTGCGCCCTGGGGCACCCTGGCTGAAGACGACGCTCGTCCAGTGCGCGGTCAGCGCCAGCAAAGCCAAGGGCACCTACCTGCGTGCGCTATACCATCGCTTGCGCGCACGCCGCGGGCCCAAGAAGGCCATCTGTGCGCTGGCCGCCTCGATGCTCACCGCGATCTATCACATGCTCAAAGACGGCACCTTCTACACCGACCTTGGCCCCGACCACTTCGACCGCCTGGACAAGAAACACCAGACCAGCCGCCTCGTGCGCCGTCTCAAGGAACTCGGTTATGCCGTGCAAATCGAACCCATCCCCACGACCAGCTGAGGCGTGTTTCTTGCGAGCTTTACCCCTCTAGTCGTGGCTCCTGTCGTATCGCCTGCCCCAATCGCTTTGGTGGTCGCCGTGAAGGCTCGCTGCTTATGCCGACGACTGACCGCTGCTGAAATCGGGCCGATCCGCCGGCGACGCGAGCGGCGTCACCGTCCATGAGCCGTGCTTCACGAGCCTGGATGCCATCCAGGCTCCGTGGCAGTATGACGGCGGGTGTCCTGGCCGTTCGAAGAGGTTTCCACGTCATTCGGGTGTTTTCACCCGGATCGGCGGCTTTGGCCCGCGCGAACCGCATTCGCTTGGCCCCATGGGCCGGCGCGTGGTAGCGATATGCAGCAGGATCTCAGGAATGTCCGCGTTGGGGGATAACGCGTGGATACGGATGCCGGCCAGCAGTACCCGACGTCAGCCATTCATCTAATGCCTTTCAAGCGTGGTTATGACTGGACGGCAGACGCGCCCGCCGGCAAGCCATCAGGATATCACATCCCCGTGTCGGCTCGTTTCAGCGCGGTCGTGGCAGCCGCGGCATTTCTGGTCGTGACAGCAACCGCCGCACCGCTTGCGGCCAGCGACGCATCGGCGGAAAGCGACGCGGCTGCCGTAGAGCCGATGTACGAGATTGGCCCAGGCGATACCATCCAGATCACTGTCTACCGGGAAGCCGAACTCAGCGGCACTTACCCGGTGCGTCCGGACGGGCGGCTCAGCCTTCCCCTGGTCGGAACGGTCGAGGTTGTTGGCCGGACCCCCATGCAATTGGCCGACGTGCTGGAAGATAAGTTTAGCGTCTATCTCCGGGATCCGCGGGTCGACGTCATGGTGACCACCGCCACGGGCACGTTCCAGGATCGCGTCCGAGTGATCGGATCCGCGGTCAGCCCGCGGAGCGTGCCCTACCGCGCGGGTATGAGCGCCCTCGACGTGCTGACGCGCATTGGCGGCCTCTCGAAGTATGCGGCCGGCGACGATGCCTACATCCTGCGCCGAACGGACGCAGAAACCCGACGCATCCCCCTTAACCTCGACGCTCTGGCGAGCGGGGACAACCTTTCCGCGAACGCGCGTATAAAGCCCGGTGACGTGCTCGTGATCCCGGAAGGCTTCCTGTCGGGCGATGTCCGGTTCACCCAGTCGGCCTTCTTCCGCCAGACCTACACGGACAACGTCGATCAGGCCCCCGACGAGACCAAGGAAGAGGCGCTGATCACCGAGGTCGGTCCCCAGGCGTCGCTCTCAGCGGACCTTACACGGGTTCAGGGCGCGCTCAACACCTCGCTGACGTTCGAGCGCCAGAGCCTCAACCGGCAAGGCGACGACATCGACGTGCGCCTGAACGGCACGGGCCAGGTAGAGTGGCTGGAAAGCTTCTTCTTCACCGACGTCGGCGCCGCGATCGCCCAGGAGAACCTTGGCAGCGGCCAGGCGACCTCGGCCAGCGGGGCAGGAAATTCGAACCAGCGCACGGTCCAGACCTATCGGGTCAGTCCCTACGTGCAACAACAACTGGGCCGGATCGCCTCACTCCAGCTACGCTACAGCGCCAACGCCACCGTCATAAGCGAGGACGACGCGGACCGCGGGACGGACGATGCCCGGTTCGGCCAGGCGCGTAGCAACAACCGGGCATCCGACAGCCTCCAGCAGGTGGCCACGGTGCAAATGTCAAGTGGTCCCAGTTTTGGGCGCTATTCCTGGACCTTAACCGGTCGCGCCTCGGAACAGCAGTTCGACGACGGGAACGAGACCGTCACCGCCGGCGCGGCCGGCACCGGTTCCGATGACGTTTCACGCCGTAGCGTGACGCTGGACAACCAGTACGACCTCTTCCGAGGCGTCGCACTGCTCGGCACGGTCGGCTACGAGACCCTGGAGTCGGGCGATCCGCGGGACGACTTCGAATCACCGGTCTGGAACATCGGCCTGCGTTACCAACCATCACCCGGAACCCAACTCTCGGCCAGGGCCGGCCGGCGCGCGGAGCAGGAGAGCTTTTCCCTCGAAGCCCGCCAGGAGATCGGGGCGCGAACGACCCTGACGGCAAGCTTCGACCAACAGATCGCCACGGGCCAGGAGCGCCGGACGCAGAACCTGACAGCGGCCGACATCGACGACATCCGTGGGGGCGGATCGATCGAGTCCGATGAGTTCGCCTTGCGCGACCAAGTCACGCGCACGGAAACCTTCCGGATCGGTGCGGACACGCGCTTCGGCCGTAGCAACATCGGCCTCAACGCGTCATACAGGACGGAACAACAAGACGTTATCGACGGAGACGATACGGAAGAAACCTACCGCGTCGGTCTCAACTTTAACCGCCCCCTGACACGCGACCTGAACCTCTCGATGAACGCGAGCTATGCCAACTCCACGTTCAGCGGCGAGGCCGTCGAGGCGACCGGTCAAAGCGCGACCGTCGAGGACGACGAGTACCGGGCTTCCGTCGGCCTGGACTACCAAGCGTTCCAGAACATCTCGCTCGGGGTCCGATACTCGTTCGCAAAACGTATCTCGACGCGCCCAGAGGATGACTTCACCGAGAATGCGGTGACGCTATCGGGTCGTTTGTCTTTTTAAGCTGGACAGCTCCAGCAACCGCCCGCGCCAACAAGCACCCGGTCACTGCGCGACCGCGCGACCGTGCGCTCCAACGACGGACGGCGCGCGTCCGAGGCATCGAGGTCGGCCAGCATCCGCCCTTCCAACACACACACCCGCCGGGCGACGTCGCGCCCGAGCGTGAATCTCGAACAGGCCCGTGATATCTCTCGGAAGCGATGGGAAAGGTGTCAGAGCCTAAGCAGGGACAGGACATGAACAGGGATCGCGCCACCCTCTCGGTCGTGGTGGACACGGAGGAAGAGTTCGATTGGTCGCGCCCGCTGTCGCGCGACAACACGTCGGTCACCAACGTCGTATACCAGGATCGGGCCCACGACGTCTTTCGCGGTTTCGGGGTCGTACCGACGTATGTCGTCGACTATCCGGTGGCCAATCATCCTGAGGCCGTGACGACCTTGGCCCGCCTCGCGGAACGCGGTGAAGCCGAGATCGGCACGCATCTGCATCCCTGGGTCAATCCCCCGCACGACGAGCTGGTCACGCCGTTCAATTCCTATGCGGGGAACTTGCCGCCGGAGTTGGAGCGCGCGAAGCTGGAAACACTAACAGACCGGATCACCACGGCGTTTGGTCAGCGTCCCCAGGTATATCGCGCCGGGCGATACGGTATCGGCCCGGCCACTTACAGCCATCTAAGGGCCCTCGGGTATACGATCGACACGAGCGTAGTGCCGCACACATCGTTCACGGCGGACGGCGGACCGGATTTCAGCGACGCCGACGCATCCGTGCGCTGGTGCGGGCCTGACGCCCAGTTGCTTGAGGTGCCGCTTACAACCGGCTTCTGCGGCGTCTTTCGTGAAGCTGGCCCGAGGGTCTATCCGCGCTTGGCCAGCGCGACGGGGATGCGGTTGCACGCGCCAGGTTTCGCGGCGCGCCTCGGGTTACTCGAACGCATCCGCCTTACCCCTGAAGGCCCCAACGCAACGGAGATGAAGCGCATCTTGCGCACGCAGTACGCGGCTGGCCAACGCCACTTCGTGCTCAGCTATCACAGCCCGTCGCTGGTGCCGGGAAACACGCCATACGTCAGGACGGCCCGCGATCTCGACGTCTTTCTTGCCGACATGAAAAGTGTCATCGCTTTCTTTACCGAGGAGCTGGGCGGCGTCCCGTCAACGTTGACACAGATCCACGCACAACTCGCTTCAGATGGAACATGACACTGGTGGCCGTGACCGATCGTGACCCTGCCGGACTCATCCGGATCACACCGCCAGCTCAAGCTGTCCGTTCTGGCCGACGTCTCAAGGACCCTCCCGACGTACGCGATCCACCGGACCCGGATGCTGGGGCAATCGCCTCAACGCGCGCGTCTAATCAGATCCTTGTGGACCAGGGGCCCACGCCCTCCTAAACGTAGCCCGATCGTCGATCCAACCTCCGGTGAGGCCCTGAAGTGCCTTTCAGATCCTGGCCCGGTGACCCGTTCATGCGACGGAACCATCCGATTCGGATGCAGACAGCCATCAAAGCGATCCATGGAAAGTTATATCCGCCCAGTGACGTAAGCGAACACTACAGCGCCCGCCACCTCAGTCGACGCAACCGAGCGCATGCGCCTTCGACCCCCGTCTCCCGCCCCCGGATAATCGCCATCCAGTCACGTGACCGGATGGCATCGGCTGCACACGACCAGGATTGCAAAGCGACGAACCAGCACTGGACGCGCGCACAGCCGCGGATGTCGCGGCTGCCCCTTGTCCGATTTCCAAGAACTCGCTGCAAGGCCCGCAAACTTCTCGGGTTTGTAGACCAAACATCGGCGACGGGCGTTGCGGTCATCTTCGTGGTTTTGACGACACGCTGCCCAGGTTTCGCCGTCCGTTGACACCGTCGCGCACCGGCGCGAGCCGCACACGCCCAACGAACAAGGACGTTCCGATGCTTCGCACTTTGACTGTAACGTCACTGTTTCCAAACCGCGCACAACCGCGACATGGGATCTTCACCGAACACCGGCTGAAGCACCTCGTTTCCACCAAACGCGTCGAAACCGACATCGTGGCCCCCTTACCCTGGGCGCCCAAGCTGCTGGCACGGACAAAACGGTACGGTATCTATACGCACGTTCCACGCTGCGAACGCAGAGACCCGTTTTCCGTCCGTTACCTGCGTTACCTGACCATCCCGCTCTTCGGCATGACGCTCTCTCCACTTACGATGGCTGCTTCGCTCTATCTCTACATTCGGCGGAACATAAAAACCGGTCATTTCGACGTGATCGATTCCTATTATATCTTTCCGGACGGCGTCGCATCAGCAATTGTCGCGCGGTTACTGCGCAAGCCCTACGTCCTGACGGGCTATGGCACCGACATCAACCTGATACCTGACTATGCCCTGCCGCGTCGGATGATCCTTTGGGCCTGCAAGCACGCGGCTGCCATCACGGTCGTTTGTCAAGCACTCAAGGATCAGCTGGTCCGTATCGGCGTGGACGAAAGCAAGATCAAAGTCGTGCTTCACGGGGTCGATCTTGAGCGATTCCAACCACCTTCGTCGCGCAAAGAAACCCAAAAAACAATCGGTATAAAGCGGCCAACACTTCTGAGCGTGGGACATCTGATCGAACGTAAAGGCCATCATATCGTTCTTGAGGCGATGACCACGCTTCCCGAATTCGACCTGCTCGTGATCGGTGACGGCGAAATGGAAGACGCCTTGAAAGAGCAGGCTCAGCGACTGGGCGTCGACGCGCGCGTGCGCTTCCTGGGCCATATCTCCCAGGAAAAGCTGCCCGCCTATTTCCAGGCGGCAGATGCCCTTGTCCTGGCCTCCAGCCGGGAAGGTATCGCGAACGTGTTACTCGAATCGATGGCCTGCGGCACGCCCGTGGTCGCCACGGATGTCTGGGGGAGCAAGGAACTCGTAACGTCAGACGTGTGTGGACGATTGGCACCCGACCGTACAGCGGCATCGATTGCCCAAAGCGTGCGCGATCTTTTTGAGAACTACCCCGAGAGGACCCACGTCAGAGCGCATGCCGAGCACTATCGATGGGAAAATACAGCGAAGACGCACGCGGAGATCCTCGAGAACGTCCTACATCACTACATTTCGCTGAACAGGGACCGATACAGCGCGCTGTAGCTGGCGATCATGGTATCCAGGCTAAAGGCGCGGCACGCCTTCTGGCGGGCGTTCCATGCGTGCTGCTCGATCACGTCTGGATGCTGCACATAGTGACTCAGCGCGTCTGCCAGACGCTGTGGAGTCTCGGACGGGACGATCCGGCCCGTCGACCCGTCATCGATTAGATGACGGTTCTCGCCAACATCCGTGGCCACGACGGCAAGACCACACGACATCGCCTCCAGCACCGTGTTGCTCGTCCCCTCGCTTTTTGATGGCAGCACAAAGACATCGAGCGCCTGGTAGAACGTTAGCGGATCGGAGATGTATCCGGTCATGACCAGATTTTCGGCCAAACCGGCTTCCCGCATGATGTTGTCGATCGCCTCACGGCGCGACCCGTCGCCGCCCAGGCACAGGCGTGTCTCGTCTTGCAGCCGGGGGCATCGACGCACCATATCGACATACGCGTAGGCCAGGTTTTCATGATCCTTGATAACCTCCAATCGCCCGAGACTACCGATCAGCAGACATCCGTCGCTTTCGCCGCACAACGCTCTCCGTACGGCGTCCCGATTGTCGGCGTCAGCCGGAACGAAGCGGGCTGTGTCGACGCCGTTCAAGATGCGTTGGATCTTGTGTGACGGGATCCCTTGCTCCTCTGCCATCCATGTCGCGATGTCACTTGAGAGCGCGACATATCTCCGGGTAAACAGCCCGCCGAGCCTCCGTATAGCCCGGTATTTCAGCGGCGATCCGCCACGTTCCAGCATATCAAGGCCGTGTTCGCTGTGAACGAGTTCAGGGTTACCGGCCGCTTTCGCGATTGGGAAAAGGTCAATGGTGGGGAGATTGCGCGTGTGCACGATATCCGGCCGAATTTCGCGTAGCACACGGAAGGTTTTTGCATACCTCGCGCAGTGCCCCGACGATCCACCGCCTAGAGAATGAAGTTTTACATCCGTCGCAAGCCTGTCCGCCAAAGGATTATCATCTTCCAGACAAACGATTGTATGTCTGAATAAACGCCGATCGGTATGATTGACGATGTTGACGACACCATTCTCCATGCCGCCGTAGCCAAGCCGCAGAAGGAGGTGACACACGTGCACCGGCTTCTCTCTGTGGGGTTGTCGCCCGAAAAACGTCTTCAGCATGGGGTACCGGTTAGCGCGTGGACGCGTGTGCCGTCAGCGTATCCAATCAGCAGCCTCTGGCCGTGTCGCCATCTTTTGGCGGCTCAGTCTGTGGGGGCTCCGCGCTCGTTCCGCGGGCGCAGAGACGCATACAACCGATGAGCGGCGCCGCTTGTGCAGGCGACCCAGGGCTATCGTCGGCTGCCGGGCTCGTCGAGATCGGCCTCCCGCCGCCCGTCTCGTTCCGTCGGGCCGTTCGCGCCGTTGACCTCTCGACGACCGGCGCTTACCGGCGAGATCGCGCGGCACGCGGTGTAGGCGGACCCAAACCCAGATGTGACGCGGCTCAGGCGCCAGCCAGCCTGCGAACCGACCCTCGGCTGCCGGCGCTGCGTCAAAAGTCCCGGTTAACAACCGCATAACACCCCGGGTCGACAGTCGTCGGCAACCGCCGGGCCGGCCAAGCGTCGCCGCCAGGCCGACAGGGCGCCGTCGGGGCCGAGGGGGGACGTCAGGATCGAAGGCCGGGCGGCCGTCCCGCGGGGGCACGGCATGGCCGGTCCCGCGCAGGTCTGTCGAAGCGGGCGCTACGCGCTGGCCCTGGGCTGTGTCCACCTTACTCACCGCGCCCCCGCGTTCCAGATCACGACCCGCACCGTCTGAAGGGCGACCGACAAATCGAACATCAACGTGAAATGCTTGATGTAGAACAAATCGTAGGCCAGCTTCCGCCGGGCGTCCTCAACCGACGCCCCATAGGGATAGTTGAGCTGCGCCCACCCGGTGATCCCGGGCTTGACGCAGTGACGCTCGCGGTAGAACGGGATTTCCTTCGCCAGGAGCTCGACGAACTCCGGGCGCTCGGGCCGCGGGCCGACGAAGCTCATCTCGCCCTTCAGAACGTTCAGCGCCTGGGGGATCTCGTCGATCCGGGATTTCCGGATGATCCGGCCGACGCGGGTGACCCGTGCATCGTTCTGGCTCGCCCATTGAACCTGGCCAGCCCGTTCCGCATCGTTGCGCATCGACCGGAACTTGTAGAGCGTGAAGGGTCGGTCCAGCTGACCGACACGACGCTGGGTGTAGAACACCGGTCCCGGGCTCTCCAGCTTGATCGCGAAAGCGGTCAGCGCGAGGATCGGAAACGTCAAGGCGAGAAGCGTGAGGCTCGCCGTGACGTCGATAACGCGCTTCCCCGCCATGTGCCAGCTGCCGGTGCGAAATCCGGTTCCTTCGAAGAACCAGCTGGGCTTGAGTTCTTCGAGCGGGACCGCCCCTTCAGCCCGTTCGCAGAAACTTGCGTAGGGCGTGACCGGCACGCCGGAAAGGCGAACGGCAACCAGCGACTCCAGCGGCAGACTTCCGCGCCGATCTTGCGGCGCCAGGACAATCTCGTCCACGCCCATCCGCCGCACGTAATCCACGAGGTCGCCGGGCGAAGCGACGATCCGCTCCGGCAGGACAGCGTTTTCGCCGTCCTCGATGTCGATGAACGCGGCGATCCGGTACCGGCTTGCGCGACCCCGATTTTCCAGCGCTTCGAGGCGCTTGGCGTTCGTGCCCGTCCCAAGAACCAGCACGTGCGTTTTCAGGTGCGCGAGATCGGCGATCCGCAGGAACGCGTCATGCACGAGCGCCAGGGCGATGAAAGAGACGGATAGACCCGGAGCGATCGCCGAGAACGGCAGCGTGAGGACGCCGAACGCGTAGGCGAACAACACGTACAACGCAAACGCCAACGCGAGGGCCAGCAGGATACGGACCAGAAGGTCGAGGTACGACTTGGCGACGTGCCAGGCGTACAGACCCATCGCGTAAAGCATGAGCACCACAAGAACCGCGATCGCCACAGACCGCTGGCCAATGGCGGAAAAGGGATCCGCGATACCCTGCCAGTCGTTGAACAACAACGTGCTTGCGCCGAACGCGGCGATCAGCAGAAGGAGTTCCACCGCGGCCAGGAGGATCAATGGCCAGGAAACGCGTGTGTTCATTACTTCAGCAGTCGGTTTGAGGTCGGTTTCTCAACCAACATTAACCAGAACACGTTAAAATCTCCCCAAAATGCCCATAGGGATGATAGCGGCGCGGGCGTCAAGCGGACACCGGGGCGCGCGTGCGTTGCGCCGGCTTCTCGTGAACTTTCTCCAGAAACCCCGCGAACATCAGCAAAGCCCAGATCGTCTGGGATCGATCCTGAGTGCCTTCCATATGTTCCTCTACCAGCCGGTCAATCGCCGCGCCTTCGAACAGGCCACAGGAGCGCAAGGGCCCTCCCTGAAGGCTGGCCCGGACGCGATGCGCCAGAGGACCGCGGAACCAGCTTGCAAGCGGCACGGCAAAGCCCATTTTTTCCCGATACAGGACGTCTCTCGGCAAGCGCGGCTCGAAGGCTTTCTTGAGGATGTATTTGCCTTCCCGCCCGCGCAGCTTCTGGCCCGGCGCGACCCCGCCGGCCCACTCGACGAACGGATGATCCAGCATCGGAACGCGCACCTCCAGGCCATGGGCCATGCTCGCCCGGTCGACCTTGGTCAGAATATCGCCAGGCAGATAGGTCTTGATGTCGGCATACTGGGCGCGCGAGAGATGGTGGTCCGTCGGTGCCGCGGCCATGACCGCACGCAGATGGTCGACGGCCCGGTAGCCCGACAGACGCTGCTTGAACTCGGGCGCATACAGGCGCTCGCGCTGTACGGCCGGCACCACGGCGAGGGTTGAGAAGTACCCATCGACCGTCTCGCGGGCGAGCGCTTGCAGGGTCGCCTTAGCCCGCAGCGGCTTGGGCGCCCAATCGAGCTTCGGGTATATCTTGCCGAGCACGCCGAAAAGCGGGCCGCGGACGCGCTGGCTCAACCGACGCCGAACCAGTTCCTCGTAGTGGTGCCAGCGGTGCCGCCGGTAGCCGGCGAACACCTCGTCTCCACCATCCCCCGAGAGCGCCACGACCACGTGCTCGCGGGTCTGCTCGCACAGCCGGTAGGTCGGGATCGCCGAACTGTCCGCGAACGGCTCGTCGTACACGGCGGGCAAAATTTCCAACAGGTCGAAGTCATCTGATGCGACTTGACGCGCATGGTGATGCGCCCCGCAATGCTCCGCGACACGGCGGGCGTAGCTCGACTCGTCGTAATCCGATTCCCCGAACCCGATGGCACTGGTTTCGATCGACGCAGCGCCGGCGGCGACCATGGAGGCGACGACAGCGCTGGAGTCCACGCCCCCTGAGAGAAAGGCGCCGAGCGGCACATCCGCGACCAGCCGCGCCCGCACCGCGTCGGTCAAGCCCGCGCGCAGGGCCTCGGCGTTTGTCGCCTCGGACCGCTGTGGCGCCGCATCGTCGAACGTCACATCCCAGTATTGCCAAGGGGCGCCGAGCCGTGCGCCGCGGTGCACGATCTGCACACAGCCGGGCGCCAGTTTGAACACGCCGGTGTAAATCGACCGCGGGTCTGGGACGTAGCCGAACGCGAAATACTCCTCGACCGCCTTCGGATCGATTTCACGCGGCAGATCCGGGATCTCCAGCAACGCCTTAAGCTCGGAACCGAAGGCGATAGTGCCGTCCTTCAGCTCGGTGTAGTACAGCGGCTTGATCCCCAGGCGATCGCGCGCGAGAAACAGGTCACCGCGCCCGGCGTCGTAAAGGGCGAACGCGAACATCCCGCGGAAGCGCTCGACACAATGCGCCCCCCACTCTTCCCAGGCGTGGACGATCACTTCCGTATCGCACCGGGTCTGAAAGACGTGACCGCGCGCCCGGAGATCCGCCATCAGTTCGGCGAAGTTGTAGATCTCGCCGTTGTAGACGACCACAACCGAACCGTCCTCGTTGAAGAGCGGCTGGTGCCCCGCCGACAGGTCGATGATCGACAAGCGCCGATGACCGAGTGCCACACCGGGTGCGCGGTGGGTTCCGCGATCATCCGGTCCACGGTGGCTCAGCGAATCCGTCATGGCGTCGAGCAGATCGGCGTCGAACATTCGTGTTCCGGTTCGATCGAACAGCCCGGCGATGCCACACATCTCAGTCCCCCTGCCTTGAGCCGTTGCGCGCACCCAGGGTGCCGCGCAGGTCCGCGTCCGCCATGAAGCTCCGCAATCGGCTTTGGGCTTCCGGCCCGGCCTGCGTCGCGACGGCCACCGCCGCCCCGTCGACCGGACCAAGCAGTTGCAACGCGAGACGGCGGGCCTTGGCGCGCCAGCCGGTCGTCGTGGCCTCCCCGCCGACGACGTACCAGTACCAGACCAGACGTTCGCCGTCCCGCGTCGCCAAACGCAAATAGGCTGGCGGCGGCCAGGCCCCGCCCCCGTCGACCGAAGTGACCCCGCGCGCCATCACCGTGTTGCGCTCGCCCCCGGCTAGATCGTTCTGCATCGCGACGAGTTCGGCCCCGGGACGCAGCGGCGTGTACCGCGCCACGAACAGCTCGACTGTGCTTTGCGCCTTGGTGTAGCGCCAGACCGCTGTCGCGTCGGCCGACGGAAACGACGGTTGCCACGTTGATCTTGCTGGTCTCGGATCGGCCCAACCGGCAACCTGTGGCGGTTCGATCTCAACCGGCCCGACCGGCGCGCTCGCGGGCGCGACCGCCGCCGCGTAGCCGCGCAGCCCGGCGAGTCCGAACAACGCGATCACAATAACGCCGGCGGCGCGCGCAGCCCGCCATCGAGAACGTGTCTTGGGCGTGGACGCGCTCGCGACATCTGGCTGGGCCGGGGCGATCGCCTGGACTGGGGCGACTGCCTGAGCCGGGACGGCTGCGGGGTCACGCATCGCGGCGGCCACAAGGATCAGCACCACGGTCACGAACGACAAGAAGATGCCACCGTAGATCAGATGGTCGACTCCCACCGCGATCTCGAAGTCGCTGAGGTGGGCCAACATGACAATCCCGTAGGCCCGCACGACGTTGGCCCCGATGGGGACGATCAGACTGATGACGACGAAGGCCCAGCGCTTCCACGTGCGCGTGAAGAATGAATCGGCAGCGACCACGCCGAAAGCCAGGCAGGCGACCAGATAGCGCACCCCGGCACACGCTTCGGCAACGTGAAAGGTTCCCCCGGGGATCGTCAGGAACCACCCGTCCAAGTACACCGGCACGCCCGTAAGCCGTAAGAGTTCGACGGTGTAGTCCGCCGTGAGCCATTGCAGCGGCTCCACCAGACCGTCGGCCAGTGGAACCGCAAGCAGCAGATAAGCCAGGGGCAGCGCGAGCACGCGCGCGATGCGCAACCCGACCACCGCGACGACCGTCGCTTGAATCCCGACCACCGCGCCGAGGTGGCGCAGCAGATCGATGTCCCCCAATTCGCCCATGAACCACACCGAACCAGCCGCCAGGATGCCCGCGGCCCCCAGCAGCGAGGGATCGAGCGTCATACCAGTCAGGCGGTGCCGGCGCCGATACGCGAGATAGAGGGCCACCGGCGGGATCAGGAAGCCGTAGCTGTACGTCGCGGACGAGAGCCAGATCCCGACCAGACCCGCCAACGCCTCGTGGAAAAGCCCCCCGACGGCGACGAGACAGCCGATCAGGAGGCCCCAGACGCGCACGGCCTTGCCCCGTCCGCGCGAGCCGCCGACGCGACCGCTCTCGGACGCACGCGTCCCGCTTACTCGCTCGTCGGTCGGTCGGGCCTTGATCACCTTACGCGAGCCCTCTGGAGATCACCGGGCCCAGAACCTTGGTTACCGGCAGTGGCAAACGTTTCCAGATGGCGATCGCACGCCGGAACTTGGGGTTCGACGGGTTCGTCTCGGGCACCTGATCGGCGTTGATCAGCCGGTACTCGTAAACGAGCGGGACGGGCGTGAACCCCCAGTTCTTTTTGAAATTGTAAGGCCCGGTGCCGACCTTACTCCGCCCGAAGTCAAACTCCGCACAACCGCGTTCGCGTGCCCGGCGCATCACCTCCCAGTACATGAAGTCATTGGCTGCGAGGTCACGGGCGGCCGCCGTCCCGCCGCCGTAATAGGGGCGGACGGTCTCGCCGTCGTAGAACGACATCACCCCCGCAACGGGGGTGCCGTCGTGGGTGATGATGAGCAGCTCGCATCGATCGCCGAACGTCCGCTTCAACTCCTCGAAGAGACGCCGCGTGAAAACGGGCGTTCCGAGATTGCGCACGCTCTCGGCGTAGATCTCGTACAGAGGGGCGACATCCTGCGTGACATGGCTTTCCAGCCCATTGGCGATGCCCTTGCGCACCATCGCCCGCTGCTTGCGCGGAATCGCCTTCATGTTCGTCTCGTCATCGCCGGCCAGCTCTTTGGAAAAAGTGGCGTAGAGGTCCGCGCGCGCCGCCCAATCGGTGTTACGGCGCGTGCGCAGCCGATACTCGACGAAGTCAACGTTCAGGCGCTCCCCGAGCGCGACGGCTGCCTGATCTAGCTCCTTCCCCACCTCCGAATCGCGGGCAAGCGGCCCCGCTTCGACAGCAAAGCCGTTGGAGACTAGGGCATTGTCAAACAGGCGACTGCGCACATGCGTCAGCGGAACCCCGCCCACGATCTCGCCTGCGCGTTCGGCGAGCAGCACGTAGGGCCGGTGGCCGAGCGCGCGGCCGACCGCGCGTCCCCAATCGGCGGTGTGGAATATCGCACCGGCCTCGTGTGATGCGACGAACCCGTCCCATGCGTCCGTCGCTTCCTCTTGAGGGTCCAGAATGCGAACCGAGATCGTTGCTTTCACCGTCACGTTGATATCAGTTCGCCGAACACACGGTCCATCCGACCCCAGTCGAAATCGTCCAAGACCTGGGCCAATCGTCCCTCCATGCGCGCCTGATTGGTGTAGTGTCGCACCCGGGTGCGCAAAGTCAGCCCGTCCGGTCGCGGCTGCTCCGGATCGATCTCCCAGGGGTGGAAGTAAAAGACGGATCGGCGCCCTTCATCCCGTCGGACCCGGGCAATCGCCCAACGGGACAACCTGTAAGGCAGGAGCCTGAAATATCCGCCGCCACCGCACGGAATGGCCTGCTGGCCGAACCGCGCAGCTGACACCGGGATTTCGATCAGCGGCAAGTCCGGGTTCGGACTGTAAGGCTCGGCCGGACCATCGTGAGCACCGTAGAGGTCATGGCGGATCGGGTAGATACTGGAACTGTACGCGTAGCCCTCTTCGGCCAGAACGTCATGGGCCCACGGCACGGCCGAAGAGATCGAGAAGCTGGCGGCGCGATACCCCCTCACCGCGCTCCCGCTGACGTCTTCCAGGAGGGCTTTCGTACGGCGCACGTCGGTTCGGAATTCCTCGGCATCCTGATGCGGGACCCGGACGTGGTCCCATCCGTGGCTGGCAATCTCGTGGCCGGCAGCCGCAATCCGCCGCACCATCGCTGGATGGCGCTCGGCGATCCATCCCAGCACGAAAAAGGTCGCCGGCGTCGCATGAGCGGCGAAAAGCTCCAAAATCCGATCGACGTTACCCTCGACGCGCGACGGGAAGTCGTCCCAGTCGGCTCGACGCACCAAAGTCTCGAATGCTGAGACCTGGAAGTGCTCCTCCACGTCCACCGTCATTGCCCCGCCAGGTCGTCGGCTGTTTGACCGCCCGTCTCGCTCTGCCTCCATGTATGCCACTTTCCCGGATCCTCAGGACCTACGACCGAGCAGGTCGTAAATACGATTGAGTTTGTTGCGGTAGGTTGTCAGCTCCGACTGTAGTGCCCTTACGTGGTCGAACAGGTCATAGAGGCGCTCACGCTCGACGACGACCTTGTCCTGGTCACCGGCGAGACGGGCCGGAAGCTCGACAAGATCGGGGGTGAAGTCCGCCGCAACTGTCCGCGTCCCCCCGGGTTCGGTTTCCGAAACTTCGTCACCCAAGTGCTCCTCGCGCAACTCCGCATCAACCGTATCCACGATGTCTTCGTCCACCTGACGACGCCCTTCAAGATAGGCGTACAACAGCAAACGATCGCACATGCGGTTGATCTTGCGCGGCACCCCCTGAGTCGTCTGATAGACCCTTTCCAGCGCTTGCGGCCGGAACACCTCGCTGCCATTCCATCCCGCCGCGCGCAACCGGTGTTCGACGTATTGCCGGACATCCGCGCGCGTCAGCGGGCGCAGATGATACGACGCGACGACCCGCTGGCGGATCTGCTCGCACTCCCGTGTCTTGAGGCGTTCGTTGAACTGGGGCTGCCCGACTAGCAGCATCTGGAAAACCCCGCGGGCCTCGGCCTGGAAGTTCGACAGCATACGCAGTTCTTCGAGCGCCTCCGTCGAGAGGTTCTGGGCCTCATCGACGATCAAGAGTGCATTCTCCCCCGATTTCGCAGCGCGCGCGAAGAAGCTCCCCAGGTTGCGAAGAGACTCGGCTTTCGAGCCGCCTGTCGTCTCGAAACCGAACGCCAGTTCGATGTAGGCCAACAGGCTCGCGGGTTCGAGCTGTGTCGTATTGATCTTCGCCGTCGTGGCCTGATTCAGCCGACCACTCGACAGGAGAACCTCGATGAGTGTCGTTTTGCCAGCCCCCACTTCGCCCGTAACGACGACGAACCCCTCGTTCTTCGAGAGGCCGTAGGTCATCGTCGCCAGCGCCCGCTGGTGTGCGCGGCTGCTGAAGTAAAACCGGGCATCCGGTGTGATCTGGAACGGAAGGCTTTTAAGCCCGAAGTATTCGGCGTACATAACCTCTCCGAGAGGGCTTAGCGCTCACCGACGGCACCGCCGCGATGCTCAGTTCACTTATTTACGGATTTGTAGTAGCCATAGTAGGGTAAAGAACTCCCGCCGATCAGCCCGCGGCTCTTGTTCAAGACGATGCTCGTTCGTGTGTCTTCGGGCAACTGTTCCATCGCTTGGTCGATCGCACGTCGCGTCGTGCGATCAGCCTCAACGACGAAGATGACTTGACCCGCCAGTTGCGCCAGAACCGCCGGTTCAGATGTGCCCAGCAACGGTGGTGTGTCGAACAAGATCACCCGGTCGCTGTACCTCTGGGACAGCTCGGCCGTGACCTCGCGCATACGTTGACTGGCAAGCAGTTCAGTCGATAGCTGACGTGTTTTTCCCGTCCCGATCACGGAAAAACGTGGTATGTCCGTGCGGACGATCACTTCGGACAGGTCTATCGTCGGGTCCTGCACGACATCAAGCAACCCTTTCTCGGGTTCAATACCGAAAGCTTCATTCGTTGTCGACCTGTGAATGTCGAGATCTACAAGCAGAACGTGCAGATCGATCTCCGTTGCCAGACTCAAGGCCAGATTAACGGCAAGAAAACTCTTCCCCTCCCCCGGCCAGGCACTCGTGACTTGGACGACATTGCTGTGGCCCTCGGTACCAGTGTACATCCGGCGGATGAGGCCCTGCTTGATGAGACGCATTTCCTCAGCGAGGCGAGACTGCATCTGGTCAGAGGTGAGGCCACCGTACGCCTTGAGTCTGTTCTGATCCACTTGGACTGCCGGACTCGAAGGTCCGTCGCCAGACCGCTTCAACGGCTCGCGCGGCCGTGCAAAACCAGTGCGCCCGGTCTCGGTCTGAGGCCGGCCGCGGTCCGTCTCCTGGGATCGGCGGTCAAGTTCTTCAGCCGCCCGCTCAACGAGTGAAGGGCTGCCAGTGCCGCGCCTGGTGTTTGGATCCGGCCGACTATCGTCCATGATGCATCCTTTCCGTTCGCCCGGATCGCTGGGCGAGCGCTCCTTTCTGTCGAGACCGGGTCACACCGGTCAGCCACGCACCGCGGCGACCAGTTGGGTTAAGCCGAAGCGGCTCAGAACGCCCGGGTCGATATTCCCGAGCCCGTACATCTGCTCCACGACAAGCAATCCGGCGAAACAGGCGACGAACGCGGTGCTGGTAACGACGAACGCGGCCAAATTTATGATTCGCCACTTCCGTTCCCCAGGCTCCGGCTGCCGGGACAAAGTCCCGAGCACCGGCACGTCGTACTCGCGGCGGATGTGCTGGACACTGCCGAAAGACGTCTTGATGATCCCCAGGAACAGTGCGAGCCCTCCACCTGTGCCGACGGACAAGACGAAGGCCGCCGCCAGATACACCGGTCGGTTCGGCCCGGACGGCGCTGAAGGCACCTGCGGGTTCTCGATCATGCGGAACTTAACGCCTTCGGCCTGCTGGTTCCGTTCCTCCGACATTTTAGCGGTTTCGAGCCGGGACAGCATCGTCTGGTAACGATTTTGGATCACACTGTAGTCCCGTTGGAGTTCCTTTAGCTTCGCTTCAACCTGGAAAACCTCGTCACGCTTTTTCCGCAGACTTTCAAGCGCTTGTTGGGTTCGCGCGACCTGCTGAGTGAGAGATTCGACGTTCGAGCGGGCCTCCACGAACTGGACACGAAGATCCGTATAGGTTGGATTCGGGATCTTTATACCGCCGTCTTGCCCTTCGGTCCCACTTGTGCGATCCGGCCCGCTTCCGTCGCTGGCTTCAAGGCTACCGCTTGGCCCGCTGCTCTTCTCTTTCATCAGGGACTGCAACTGCCGCTGTGCCCGCTCGACATCGGGGTGCTCAGCCGTGTACTGAGACTTCAAGTCGTCCAGCTTGGCCCGGAGTTCCATGATCCGCGCGTCGATGTTCGACGGCGGGCCGAGATTTCCACCTTGCTGTGTAAGCATCTCGGGTGTCTGCTCCAGTTCCCGCCTGAGAAGCTCGACGCGCGCCCGAGCGTCTGCCAGAGCGCCTCGGAGAGCCGCCAACTTTGACTTGACCTGCTCTAGTTCCTCTCCATAACTCGTATTGCCCGGCAACGTATTCGCGTTCTCACGCTTGAATTCGGCTAGTCGCTGCTCCGCTTCGTTCAGCCGTTCCCGGTAGCTTTGAACTTGGTTGCGGATAAAGGTTTGTGCCTGGTTAATGTCTGACCGGTTATCGCCCAGATTGTTTTCGATGAAAATGGTGGTCGCTTCGTTAACGATATCGCGGGCCAATTGTGGATTTCGTCCGGTATAGGATACCGTGAATATGTTTTCTTGGTTACTGGATATCGTGAGCCCGGCAGACACACGTTGTGCCAGGGCGTCTAACTCCTCAGCCGACTCCGCCTGAAGATCGAGGTCCGTTCGTCGCACGATCTCCTGCATGTTCGATCGCGTCTTTAGGGTCTGACGCATGACCTCGATCTGGCGCTGCGTGTCGCCGTCGATCGCAACACCCTGGAGCAGGGGGCCCAGCACGCTCTTCGTATCGACGTAGATCTTGGCCTCAGAGGTATACTGGCTCGGCATCTGGGCCACGTACGTCCAACCCGCTGCGGCCACCCCCACGGCGACCAGAAGCGCCAGCCAACGCCGCCGCCAAAGGGCGTCAAGGTAGTAAAAGATCTGATCCCAGAGCTCCGATATCACGGTGCATGGACTCCCTGTCTTCCCGTGCCGCCAACTCTACATCACAAGAGGTTATAGAAACGTTTCGGGAATGATGAGCACGTCGCCGGGGCGCATGGCGACATTCTCGCTGATCTCACCATCACGAACTAGGCTATCGAGTTCGACGCTGAATTCCTTCTGCTCCCCGTCGACCACCCGGATCAACTTGGCCCGGTCACCGGCGGCGAACTCGGTGAGTCCGCCGACGCGGATCATCACATCCAACAACGTCATGTTGGCGCGATAGGGAATGGCCTGGGGTTGCGTCGCAGCTCCAACGACCCGAACCTGCTGCTGGAATGTCCCTGAGAAACTGTTGACGATTACGGTGACCAAGGGATCCTGGATATACGTGGCCAATTCTTTTTCGATGTCTCGGGCTAATGCCGTTGGGGTTTTACCATTCGCTTTCAGGTCGTTGATCAAAGGAATGGTTATTCGACCATCCGGGCGAACAGTAACGTTCCGAGTGAGGTCCGGGTTACGCCACACAAAAATCTGCAGGCCATCACCAGGTCCGATTCGGTAAAGGGGCGCTTCGATATCGACCTGTCCGAGTTTGGCCTGAGGGAGCTGGTCGCCGGTGGAGCACGCGCCGAGCAGCATCAGCGCCATAAACACCGTGAACAGGCGAGATAGGGTCATCTTTGCAGTTGCTCCTTCCTTTGAAACCGACGGCTACCATATCCCCGCGCCGTACGGACAACAAGTTGCTGCCCTACCTCTTCAGCGCCGTCCTGCGCATGAGGTACCGCCTCGGACTATTCCTCGTAGCTTCTCCGCCCGAAGCCGGCTTCCGCGTCCACACCAGGCACTCGGCGGCGTTGAACAAGCGTCCCGAAATAGATCTTTCCGCTGCCTCGCCACGCCACTGCGCCGTCAACTGGACACCACCGGAACATGGCTATCCAGTGCGCCTGACCCGTGGGAAGCCGGGTGTGTAAGTGTTTCGGGCCGAGTTGTACGCGAGGCTTGTGGCATTGTTTTCAGCTCACCGGCCTGGATCTTGGTTGGATCGGTAACCATGCGGGCCACTTTGCCTGGCGAGCCAGCGCCAGTGCTTGGTATTGTAGGCCGGCCCTATTGCGTTCTGCGTCTGTTCTCCATATCTTGGGGCCATGGCGAACGATCACCTGACCCTGCAGGGCTTCCTGGATCTGGTGCCGGACGAAGACCATGCCGAGGCGTTGTTCCTGTCCGCCCGCTGGCCGGATGGACCGGTTTGCCGCTGGTGCGGCGCAGTCGGCAATGCGCGTCAGCTACCCGGACACAAGATGCTGTTCCACTGCCGCGACTGCGGCCGGGCGACGTCGGCTCGCGCGGGCACCCCGATGGAGGCGTCGCATCTTCCGGTGCGGACATGGCTGACCGCGATGTTCCTGATGGCCTGCTCGTCCAAGGGCATTAGGCGTCCTTGTGGACGCCTAGCAGGGTGTCCCGCACGTCAACTTGGCTTCTGGCTCGGTCTCCAGTACCGCACGGCCTGGCACCTGTCGCACCGGATCCGCCGGATGGACAGCCCCTCGGCGCCGCGTCGCGGCGCCATGGAGGCGGACGATCCGGTCCTGCGCGGGGTGGTGGAGATGGACGAAACCTACGTTGGCGGCGCCCCGCGGCCCCGAAACACCGGCGACGACGATTCCGATGACGACGACTGCGGTGATGGACCCGTTGAATCGCGCCCGAAAGGACGCGGCACGTCCAAGCCGCTGCTGCTGACCGCGGTCGAACGCGGCGGCTCGGTCCATGCCCACCGCATCGAAAGCCACCGTACAGACGCGATCGCACCCGCCTGGCGCGCCTGGGTCGATCCAATGGCCAGGCTCGTGACGGATGCGTTGCCAGCCTACCGCCGGATCGGCCAGTCCTACCCCAGCCATCTGACGGTCAACCATTC
>NZ_NRRL01000078.1 GCF_016583645.1 Rhodovibrio sodomensis
GGAAAGGGATCGGCGCCTTGCCGCGGATCTGCCCTGGTTTGTTGCCGAGGCGCGTCAGCTGTTCACAGCCGACGAAATCGAACATCATCTCCAGCGTCTGGAACGCCAACTCACCGCGGACGCCGAATTTGTCGGCGATCCCGGCGACGAAGATGCCGAACGCCCCGAGCAGTACCAAGCGCGCGTCGATAGATTCAAAAAGATCGCCGAGTTGATGCGCGCGCCCGTACTCGGAACATCATAAAACCGTAAGCCTATACCGGGACGCGTCTCACGCGCCATGTGGGGGCGTCGCCCCGCTTACAGATGGGATCCGAGCCCGAACTCCCGGTCATCTGTCCCCCCAACGGCTCCATCGCCCGGCGAACCCCTTCCCTCCAGCGGGTCGCCCGGGGCGGCTTCCCCGCCTTCCTCGGTACTATGGGCCGCTCCGACTCCTTGCCGCCCGTCCGACCGCGCTCCGGTCAGTAGAGTAGAGGAGGAGCGCGGTGGCGGTGGGTCCCGGGGAGTAGCCGTTGGCCGGCGGCTTTCGCCATGTGCCGGTGCCTCAGTCCGGGCCGTCGCTCCGTTTCTCCTCCCCTCTCGTCAAACGCAGCGTGCGGTTCTCCCGCACTGCGCTTTCCGACTGACTTCACACCAAGGCGTATCACCTGGCGACACATCACCGGCCTTGCAGTGAGGTAACGCCGAGGTCACCGAACAACCTAGGCGTACTGAACTGCCGGGTGGCACGCGTTGCCACTTTGTGGCGCCGGCGCAGGAAATGGCGCGCACGCTCGTCTACGTGTGCGTCGACAGCCCGGTAAGCTGGGGTAACCGTGCCGTAGCAGAAATAGCCGGCCCATCCCCGCAGCATCCGGTTCAACCGGTCACGGGTTTCGAACCACGTGCCCGTGTTAGACGGAACTAACAGGGCGCGCACATGAGTCTTGAGACGCTGCACGCTCGTCTTCGAAGGGCTGGCGCCCAGATACCACGCGCCGTTGCGGCGAGTGCGATGAGCGCCGAAACTGTAGCCCAGGAAGTCAAACTGCTGCGTACGCGCGTCCACGGTCGTGGTCTTGGCCGCGTTGACCTTGAGCCCCAGCCGCGGCATCGCCGTTTGCAGGCGGGCCATGGCCTCCGCCGCGTGCCCGCGGGTGAGGATGACCAGGTCGTCCGCGTAGGCGACGACGTGGGCGTGAAGCCGGTCACGGTGGCCATTACGGCGCCAGTATTTCAGGAAGCGGTTCATGTACAAATTGGCGAGTACGGGCGATAGGACGCCCTGAACACAAAAGGTAACTTCTGCTTCGAGCGCGAGATCGTGGGCTGGCGACATCACAAGACGCTTGATATGCGTCGCAAACGGACATACGCTCATGACACATGAGGCGATCGACCCAGGCGCAGAAAGCCGCTCGCTTGAACGCCGCGCACGCGTTGCTCGCCGAGGGGATGGAGATGTCCGACGCAGCCACGGCGCTGGCCCGGTCGTACGCACTGTCGCGGCGTCAGGCCTACCGGTATCTCGAGGAGGCGCGCACGCTTGCCGGGCCAGTCGCCGAGCGGGAGGAGCCCGTGGCCCTGACGGTCAAGTTGCCGGCTTCCCAGGTCGAGCAATTGCGCGCCCATGCCGGCGCGCACGAGGTGACCATCAGCAGCGTCGTGAGCCGGGCGATCGCGGCCTATCTCGCGCCCGGCTCGCCGCGTGGCTAAGCGCGGCCGCGCCACCCGCCCGCTCGCTGTTGAGCTCGTTCCCACGTTCGACCGTCTGCTGCCGCTCAAGCTCGCGCAAGCCTACGCGCTGCTGGCGCCCGACCGGGCCCGTGCGCTGAACGGGGCCGCGCCCCAGCCAGGAGAAGCCGATGCCGATCGCCGCCATCTACGCCCGGGTGTCCTCGGACAAGCAGCGCGAGGACAACACGATCGCCAGCCAGACGGCGAGTCTGAAGACGTTCGCCGCAAGCCAGGGCTACGACGTTCCGGCTGAGTGGGTGATCGAAGACGCCGGCTACAGCGGCGCCACGCTGGTGCGCCCGGGGCTCGAACAGGTTCGCGACCTCGCCGCCGAGGGGCAGATCGAGGCGGTGCTGGTCTACAGCCCCGATCGCCTCAGCCGGCGGTACGCTTACCAGGTCCTGATCATGGAGGAGCTGACGCGCAACGGGGTGGCGACGGTGTTCCTGAACGCGCCCGGCAGCGGCACGCCCGAGGACGAGCTGCTGACCCAGTTCCAGAGCATGATCGCGGAGTACGAGCGCGGCCAGATCCTGGAGCGCTCGCGGCGCGGCAAGCGCCACCGCGCCCGGCAGGGCGAGGTCAACGTGTTGTCGGGCGCGCCGTACGGCTACCGCTACCTGCGCAAGCGCGACGGTATGCCGGCGAGCTACGAAGTGATCAATGGCGAGGCGGAGATCGTGCGGGCCGTCTACGCCCGCTACACCACGGGCGGCGAGAGCATCGGGGCGATCGCGCGCTGGCTGACCGACCAGGGCGTCTCGACGCGCCGCGGGGCGGCCCGCTGGGAGCGGTCGACCGTCTGGGCCATGCTGCGCAACCCGGCCTACAGCGGCACCGCCTGCTACGGCAAAACGCAGATCGCCCCGCGCCGGAAAGTGACCAAAGCGCTGCGCGACCGCGGCGGCATAGCCAGCCGCAACAGCGCCAACCATGAGCGCCCGCGCGATCAGTGGATCGAGGTTCCGGTCCCGGCCATCGTCAGCGTCGAGACCTTCGACCTGGCGCAGGAGCGGCTGGCGGCGAACAAGCGCACCAGTCCGCGCCGGACGGTCACGCCCAGCGTCGTCCAGGGGCTGGTCGTCTGCCGCAAGTGCGGCTACGCGATGTCGCGCACGTCGACGCGGACCTCAACCCGGCAGATTCACTACTACCGCTGCCTGGGCTCGGACGCTTGGCGGAAGCTCAACGGCCCGGTCTGCGACAACAAGCCGGTGCGTCAGGATCTGCTGGACGCGGTGGTCTGGAACGAGGTCTTGCGTCTGCTGGAGACCCCTGACCTCATACAGCAGGAGCTTGATCGTCGGCTGGCCGCGGCCAGCGCTGCCGACCCGACGCGCAAGCGCCAAACGGGTCTGGAGCAGGAGGCCGCCCGCGTGAACAAGGCGATGGACCGGCTGGTGACCGCCTACCAGGAGGATCTGCTGTCGATCGACGAGCTGCGTCAGCGCATGCCCGCCCTGAAGCAGCGCGACCAGACGATCCGGGCGGAACGCCAGGCGATCGCCGACCAGGCAAAGGCGCGCAGCGACTACGTGAAGCTGGCCGAGACGCTGTCCGCGTTCCTCACCCGCCTGCGCAGCACCGCGGACACGCTGGAGGTCGAGAAGCGCCAGCAGATCCTGCGGCTGCTCGTGCGCGAGGTGCTGGTGGGCGACGACACGATCGTCATCCGGCACAGCATCGCGGTGCCGTCAAACCCGACAGGAACGCCGGCGGCGGCTGAAAAGCGGCCCAGATCAGGTTCCGGGTGCGAAGGTTACCTTTTGCGTTCGGGGAGTGAGCACACCACCCTGAGGGGTGCCTTTCGACCGTTTCTTCCCACCCGTCATGACCCAGTGACCCCGCTCGTCCTGCTCCGCGACCGGCGTCTTGAGCCAGAGCTTGATCAGGCGCAGGACGTTCCGGTCGGCGACGCGCTGGGCGACGCTGCGGAGTAGCTCGCGATGCGGGATTTCCTCAAAGTACTGGGAAAGGTCCGCGTCAACCACGTCCGTGTGGCCCGCCAGCAGCAGCCGGTGGACCTCCCGGACAGCATCGAGCGCGCTCCGCCCCGGACCGGTAGCCGTAGGCGTTGGGCTCGAAGTCAGCCTCGAAGATCGGCTCAAGGATCAGCTTGGCGGCCGTCTGCGCGACCCGATCGCGGACGGTCGGGATGCCCAGGGGGCGCTCGCCACCGTCCGGCTTCGGGATCATCACCCGCCGTACCGGCTGCGGCCGGTAGGTGCCGTCCTTGAGCTCCTGCGCGAGCCCGGCCAGCCAGGTCTCCACCCCGCGCGCCTCGATCGCGGCGAAGCTCTCGCCGTCCACGCCCGGTGCGCCGCCGTTGGCCTTCGCCAGGGCGAACGCTTGGGCGAGCACGTCGCTGCGCCAGATCTTGTTGTCGTGCAGGCTGTAGAACCGGAAGGCCGGGTCGGTCTTAGCCTTCGCGTAGAGCTTTCTCTGGAGCGTCCGGAGCTTCTCCGGCGTTGCTAGACGTTGCGTCAATCGCCGTCTCCTCCTCTCCGTCAAAAGCGTGCCAGAAGCAGGGGTCCTTCCCTCGGCCGGCATTACCCGGCGTCCGCAGTACTACGACCCCTTCCGCCATCCGGGCCGCCCGGCCCCCGAACGGAACCGGTGGAGTCGCGACCTCCGGCGACCCGGACTTCCCGTGTTGCCCATCAAGCCTGTTCCATCGTGCCGTCTCCAATACCCCGGTGGGCCGGACGGGTGCCTGCGTCGATTGCTTCCCCGCCCGTACAAGCCTTCCCCGCAAGGGAACCGGGTCGGCGCCCACAACGGCCCTTTCGAGGCGTGCTCGGAGTTCACTGCGCGTTACGGCCCGCTGGATCGCTCGACCACCCAGGGTGGCCTTTGTCACGAGGCTTCAACGTAGCCAGTTACCCGGCTACGCCGCTCGTCAGCTTCCGAACCTAATCGACAACTGTTCGTGTGGTGTCTTCCTCCACTGGCTTGATGCGCCTTTGCACGGCGCGCTCCCTCGCCCGGTCGTACCACCTGAGCGCCGCTTGTTCGCTCCGGCGGCCAGGGACGCGCCGACCGCCGGCCCGGGCTGTTGTGTCGGCGGGCGCCCGCGCCCGCCAGCTCCTACGGTGGAGGCGACAAGGCCTCCCAGGTGCCCTGGAGACCCCTGTATGCGCATGCCCCGCTCTTCGACCGCGGCGGCCGTTCCCAGCCAAGCCGCTACGGCGAGGAACGTGGTGCCTTCCGCCTGCTCAACGACGTCGGCGTCCGCAATAAGGTAGTTTCGCGGCTCCATCACGCGGCCTGCGCACCCGCGGCCCTACGCTTCGCAGCGCCGGTCGCCCGACGCCCCGCAAGGGCTCCGCTTCCGGCTGGCGGCTAACCTTGGCCGGGCAGGAATTCCACCCGCTGGGTCCCGGTGCAGAATTTCCGGAGGTCCACCTCCTTTCCATCTGCCAGAGCTGTCCTGGCGCACTGAGCAGTCACAAGAGAAGAAGAAAGCACGGATCGAACTGTCTTCGGATTCTAGGACGATGAGACCGGAAGCCTCCGCATTATCCGAATTGTCCCACAAACTGTCTCGCCTTTGTCTCGCTACCTGTCACGAAATATGTCTCGCTGCCGTCCCGGCTTCTGTCTCGATCGTTCTACGCGATATCCTCGAGTGTCTTTGGACCGGAAAATGTTAGTTAATTCCACATAGCTGGCATGCACAGACCTCAACGCGCCCGTAAAACCCCGCCACACGCTGTATTCAGCCGCCGTCGCCAGCCCTTCGCAATGCGTTTTGAACTTGCAGGCCTTAAAACTATCACTGCGGTAGACGTCGAAAACATGGATCCAAACGATGCACCAAGAGATCGAAGCGTTCCTGACATCGTGGGTTCAAAGAAACCCACCGCAGCCGCGTAAGAGCGGCACGCAGGTGTATTTGGAGAGGCTGATTCCAACAATCACCAACTTGCGCAGCCAGGGCTACAGCTGGCCGCAATTGGCCACAATGCTCGCTGCGTATGGCTTAACTGACGCACACGGTCAGGCGATGAAAGCCGAGACCCTACGCCGCAAAGCGTTTCGAGCCGGATATCGCGAGCCGGCGGCCGGTCGGGCCAACGCAACTACGGCCGATGTCAAGCTCAACAAACGCGATGAACGCCGGTCCGAGGGCGAAGACCAAGCGGAAACTGTCGCTATGCGCTCTCGTCCGGCGGGCCGGCCGGCGAAAAAGGCCGAGGGATCTACCAGCAGCGTTTTCACAGCCGCGAACGAAAGACGCCGGCCCCGATGTCAAGAGGAGCTTACGCCGTATACAACCGCCGACGTTACCCAAGACGCAAACCAGAACCTCAGCCCGACGGAAGGAGAACAATAATGCCAAATGCAACAATCTTGATGAATGACAAGGGTGGCTGCGGAAAATCGATGACCGCAAGCCTGTTGGCGCTGATCTACAATATGGAAGAAGGTCGGTTGCCCAACGTCCTTGAAGTCGATCAGGCGCGTCTCGCCAACGTACTGGGGGACACGGTGAGTACCATCACCCCAGAGATTAACGATACGGAGCAACTCGCCACCAACCCCGACCTCGCCGAGGAGACGTTCAACCCCGTTTACGACGAGTTGGTCGACGACGACGCCGTTGTCGACGTGGGCGCCAACATCGCGACCCCGTTGATCAAGTGGGCGGATACATCGGATTTGCCCGAGCTCCTCGCCAAGGACGGTGTCGCTCTGCACTTCGTCTTCCCGATCGCGCCAGACCCGGAAACACTGACGGCGGCGCTCAACAACTTGCACGCTGCCCGGACTGTGTTCGGCGATCGGGCGCGCTACACCGGCGTACTGAACGACGTCGACCGCAGTGGTTTCGGAAATTTCGAGCAACAGAGAGGATGGCAGGTTCTACAGGAAAAGCGGGATGCGGGGGTGCAGCTTCGTCAACTTCCCAACTGTACCTGTCGCATCGCGGACCTCGCACGCAAACAGGGCATGCTGCCGCCGCAGGCGATCGATCACTTCGACGACCTGGCCCAAAAGCTGGGACTGAACCCGCCGGCGCGGCGGCAGCAGTGGAACAAGCTCACGCGTTGGCACGACAACGCCCGTCGGCAACTCCAGGACCTGGCACCCGGCTGCGAGGCTGCGCAATGAGCCAAAGCGCCGTCGTCATCCTTACGGGCGCAAGCGCCGGCGTTGGCCTGGACGAGGTCACAACGCTCCTCGCAGCGAAAGCCCACGCGGCGACGGTCGTTGACGTTCGTCAAGGCCCAACAGAGAGACTGAGGTATGCCCCGCATCTGCGGGGCCGCCTCACGCATCTCCGCGCACGGCCAGGTTTGTTGGGCGATCTGCACCCGATCTACGATCACATTGCGCAGGAAAACACGATCATCGTTGTGCGCCCGCCGCTCTTCGACACCTTCGCGGCATGGCTGCGGGAGTGCGGCGGGCCAGAGATTTTCGCGGCCCTGGATCTTGACCTGCGCGCCGGCGTCCTTGCCGCGCCCGGCCGGCGCCACGACGGCCACGCCAGATGGCAGGCGCAAAGGCTTAACCATCGCCTTCCGGTATCGCGGCCGACCTACGTCATCCGCAACGATGTTCACGGTGTGGTTCCGTCGACTGACTTACACAATGGGCCTCGCGATCCGGCAAGACGGTCGCAGGACAGCGACCTGTATATCCCGTTTCCGGGCTGCGCGGTCTTGCTGCGTGCGGCGCAAGCCGACATCGGTCTTTGCGACGGCGCCGCGCGCGGCGAGGCGGCCTTGAAAACCTGGAATCCGACGACGGCCGAAGGGCTGCTGCGCTGGGGGCGCGCAATGGAGACGAGGCTTACGCCGCTCATACCCAGGCCGTGGCGCGCGCATGCATCTGGTGGCACGCGCGCCGTGCAACCGCCGTCGCGGGAGCTTAGGGTACGAGCGCGGGCTGGTCGGCGCGCCTCGAAACTAAATCAGCTCCAGCGGCTTTTGGGCGATCCGGAGGTTGCCCACGCCGTCCGGGACGCACTGAACGTCCGGGTCCGACACGGTGTTCGGCGCCTGCGTCGACGCCTGCGCGCCTATCTGCGGACCCGGGTTACGGCGCGAATTCCACGATGATTGCGCGCGTTGCACGCGCCTTCGTGGCCGTCGTGGGCATACGGGCCCCGGGCAACTGCCAGCCCGTCGGCCAGCATGCTCAGCTCCACAAACAGGCGGGCCCGCCCATCACGGACTGCTTCAGACGGCAAATGCAGGGTCGATCGCGCGTCGATCGAACCGGCCTTGCGATCGCAAGTCTTCAGCCCGTTGCTGCCAAGCCCATCGACGAAAGTGTGACCGGAGAACTCGGCACGCGCTGGCCCTCCGCTGCGAGCGTCTGCACCTGGGCGTTCCGCTGGGCGGGGTCTGCCAAGGGCGGGGACCCGCACGCTGCCGGCAGGCACGATCTGCCGGACGCCACCGCGTCTTCCAACTCGGCAAGATTTGCCAACCAGGACGCTATGTGTTCGGCCACAGCCGACATAATGGCCGCTTCCCTAGGTTTTCCGGTTTCAAGTCCGTTTGGCACGAGCATTGCGTCGGCAGACGGTAAGCCCGACCGATCCGCTCCTGCGGGTGTATCGTTGGCAACCTGAAACACAACCAGACCAGGCGCACGAACGTCTCATGACCACGCCCACGCCGATCGCTTTCGAGCCGTCTGCAAAGCCGGCGCCCGCCCGCCGCGACACCGGCGCCGGCGATGAGACGCACAGCTTCGCCGAGACCATGCAGGCCCAGCGCGCCGCCGACATCCGGTCCAAGGCCTCGGAGAAAGCGGCGGCGGACGCCGCACACGACCGCCGGTCACACAACCCCGCCGATCAAGCCCCTCGCAAACCCGACACCGCATTCGCGCAACCTCTCGGCGATGCGACCGGATCGGCGTCGGCCGAGACGGGCAAGACGGCCGCCGCCGGCGCCCATGCCGCAAAGGGGCAGTCGCAAGCCGAGGGCCGAGGCAGGAACGGCGAGGCAAGCGGGCATACCGCCGAACAGACGAAGGCGAACACCGCTGAAGCTGTAGCGAAGGCCGCCGCGGCCTCGGCAGCAACCTCCAAAGGCAAGACCGCTGAGAGCGATCCTCGCACGGCCCAGCCCCAGCCCGCCAGCGCGACCAAGGCCACACAGGCCGCCGCGCAGCAGGCGGTTGCCGCCGCCGGCACTGCGCGCGGGACAACCATCGGTGGCCAACCGGTGAGCACGGTCGTCGAGAACGCCGTCAAAGGCCACGCCGGTCCCGTTAACGCCGCCACGGCCATCGCAGCCCAGAACGCGGCTGCCGAGGCCACGCGCTCGGGCAAGGCCGGCGAAGCGTCCAATACCACCGAAGCTCGGGCGGCGACGGCGGCGAAGACTGCCGGACAGGGCGAGAGCGCCGAGCCGACCGCAAAGGTACTCAGGGACATCCTGTCCGGTGACCGGGAGGGCGGCGGTCGCCGGAACGCGCAAGATAGCAGCGGTCCCAGGGCCCAGCGGCCCGAGACGCGGACGATTTCCCATCGGACAGGACTGACGGGGCTGAGCCCAGCGATGCGCGCCGCAGCCGAGGCGGTGCAGCAACAGCTCGGCGGGAACAACGGGTCGGCGACTGCGACCAGTACCGGCACGGGTGAGTCTCAGTGGACAACACAGGTCGCTCAGCAAACTTTTCGCGCCGAAGGTAGCGCTGCACCGGCCGGCCAGGCAGCCCAGAGCTTCGATCCGGTCTTGCAGAACAACGGCCCGCAGTCCGCCGGGGCCGGCCAGCCCGGCAGCTTGGCCACCGCCGGCAAGGCCTCGCCGACAGGTGCCAGCGGCCCCCCGGCGCCGACGGCACCGCCGGCCGAGCAGGTCGCGGTGCAGATCCAGCGCGCCGCCGCTCAGGGACAGAGCCGGGTGCAGATCCGCCTGAACCCGGCCGAGCTGGGCCGGATCGACGTCAAGCTCGAGCTCGGCGACGACGGCCACGTGCGCGCCGTTCTGGCCGTCGACAAGCCGGAAACGCTGGATCTGATGCAGCGCGACGCGCGCGCCCTCGAGCGGGCGCTGCAGGCCGCCGGCCTGAAGACCGACCAGGGCAGCCTCAACTTCAACCTGCGCGACGACAACACCGGTCAGGACCAAAACGGCGCGGGCGACGGCCGCGATCACACGCCTGGAACTTCCGCCCATCCGGCCGGCGACGCGCCGATCCCGGCCGAACAGCTGCGCGCCAGCTTACCCGCCGACGGCCGCATCGACATCCGCGTCTAACGCCCCACTGCCGCGACCCCTTTTCGCGCGAGCCCTCCCCCCGCGAGCCCTCCCAAGGAGCGCCCCATGGATCCCACAGCCCTCAACGCCGCCGCCCAGAGCCAGCAGACCAGCGGTCAATCCGGCGGTCTGAACGGCAAGGGCAAGCTCGCCGAGGACTTCGACACCTTCCTCGGCATCCTGGTCACGCAGCTCAACAACCAGGACCCGCTCGAGCCGATGAAGAGCCAGGAGTTCACCAACCAGCTGGTGCAGTTCTCCACGGTCGAGCAGGCGATCGCGACCAATACCAAGCTCGACCAGATGCTGCAGGCCCAGGCCGGCAACCGGGCGACCCAGGCGGTCAACTACATCGGCAAGGATGTCGCGATCGACGGCAATCAGGTGCAACTCGCAAACGGCCAAGCGAACTTCGCCTACACCCTGGAAGGCCAGGCGGAGACGGTCGCCGTCGAGATCACCAACGCCGACGGCGAAGTCGTGCGCACCCTCCAGGGGGACACCGCCGCCGGGCGTCACGCGGTGTCCTGGGACGGCAAGTCGGCGGGCGGCCAGCAGCTGCCGGACGGCGTCTACAACGTGCAGGTCTACGCGGTCGACGGCGACGACAAGACCGTGAAGGCCAGCACCGAAACCCGCGGCGAGGTGACCGGCTTCGAGGTGCGCGACCAGCAGATCCACTTCCAGGTGGGCGGCGTCGAGGTGCCGTTCGACCGCGTGACGGCGGTCTACGCCGATCCGAAGACGACGCCGCAGCCTTAAAGCCACACGGTGCACGCCTGACACTGGCGTGCCGCCGCTAAATTCTAATCCGGACCGCGCGATCGGTCCGTCGCCCGCGGTGCCCAGCGCACATCGCAGCTTCGCCGCGGCAGCCACGCGAAGGAGAGTGCAGATGAGTATCTACGGTGCGATGTATTCCGGCGTTTCGGGCTTGGCGGCCCAGTCGAACGCCCTGGGCGTGATTTCCGACAACATTTCCAACGTCAACACGGTCGGCTACAAGGGGTCGCGGACCAGCTTCCAGACCCTGGTCACGCAGGCGACCACCCAGACCACCTACACCCCGGGCGGTGTCGGGTCGCGGCCGCTGCAGGGCGTCGACAAGCAGGGCCTGCTGCAGGGCACCTCGAACGCCACCGACCTCGGCATCTCCGGCAACGGCATGTTCGTCGTCAACGAGGCGGTCAACCCAGGCGTGGGCGACGACGTCATGTTCACCCGCGCCGGCGAGTTCCGCCCGGACGAACAGGGCAACCTGCGCAACGCCGCCGGCTTCTACCTGCAGGGATGGCCGCTCGACGAAAACGGCAACCTGCCGCCCGCCCAGCAGTCGATCAACAGCGTCGAGACCGTGAACGTCTCCAACCTGACGGGCCTGCCGCGCGCAACCGACGAAATCTCGATCGGTGCCAATCTACCGTCCAGCGCTGTTAATGCGGATGTCTTCGAATTCGCCGGCGGAACTGAGGAGCAGATCACCGTCAACATCTTCGATGCGCTCGGCAACGCGCATAACATGACGATGAAGTTCTCCAAGCTCGCCAATGAGACGGTTTCTTCTGCAGGCGTACCAACAGGCGATCAAATCAACTCTAATACCTCGTTAGACCTGACCGGATCACTTGATTTCGCTATAACCGATGCAAACAACAATTCTTACCCCATCGCGGTTTCGGGATCTGATAGTATCGACGCCCTCGCTGGTACCATCGATGCATTCCCGGAATTCGACGCCGATACTACGACGAACCCAGGCGAGCTTACGATATCCCATGTAGATGGCTTGGCTCTGCAGTTTGAGAGCAACGAACTGACTGCCGCCCTTGGCTTGACCCAGAGCTTCCAAACCAACAACTGGCATGCGCGAATCGAACAACCGGTGCTGGCCGAGGATCCGACCGGCGGCGGCAGCGGCCGATTCCTGAACGCAGCAGGCAATCCTGTCACCGAACTCACGGGCGATGTGACGTTCAACGGCGACGGCTCGATCGACACATGGCCGAACAGCTTCGACAACATCGACATTACCTGGCAGCAAGACGCCGCTAATAATGCCCCGAACGGGACCGATGCCGAAGTCAGTGACGATGTCGCCCTGGACCTCGGCACCCGGAACCAGTTCGACGGCCTGACCCAGTTCGACAGCAACTTCGGGGTCAACGAGATCAACCAGAACGGCCTGAAGTTCGGCAACTTCACGGGCGTCAACGTGAACGACGAGGGCACGGTCACGGCGGTGTTCGACAACGGCCGGCGCAAGGACATCTACCAGCTGCCGATCGCCATGTTCTCCAACTTCAACGGGCTGGAGGAAGTGAGCGGCAACGCCTATCTGCAGACCCGCGAGTCGGGCGACTTCCTGCTGAGCGAGGCCGGCGTCGGCGGCGCCGGCGACATTGCTCCCTCTGCGGTCGAGCAGTCCACGGTCGACCTTGCCGAGGAGTTCACCCGCATGATCACCACCCAGCGGGCCTACTCCGCCTCCACCAAGGTGATCACCACCTCCGACGAAATGCTGCAGGAGCTGACCCAGGCGATCCGCTAAGCCTTTCGATTCGCTGCGATCGCTCGCGGGTGTCCAGCACCCGTTCAGCCCCTGGTTGTCGACCGGCCGTCCCCGCAAACGCGGGGGCGGCCGGTCCGCGTTTCGCGCAACGCGTGCGGCACGAACCCAAATCGTCCGGCCTTCTCCTGGCCTTAACCGCGCGGCTTAACCGTGCCGTTTAGGGTTTCTTTAAAAGCGGTGGGCGACACTCCCCTGAGCTCGAACGGTCATGACGACCCAGGTGAGGAGCAGTTAGCTCGATGAGGCACGACACTTCCGCGCGAACGGCGGCGATTGGACCGCACGGCGACCCGATGACGATCGACGACCTGCCGTCGCCCGACACCAAGCGTTGGGTGGTGCGGCGCAAGGCCGAAGTCGTCGCGGGTGTCCGGGCCGGTCTGATCAGCATCGAAGAGGCCTGCGAGCGCTACAGCCTGTCGATGGAAGAGTTCCTGTCCTGGCAGCGGATGATCGAAAGCCACGGCGTGCGCGGTCTCCGCACCACCCGCCTGCAGCACTACCGCAAGCCGAGCGACGGCGACAACGACGACGTCGAGATTGAGGCGGTGCAGTAGCCTCGCCAAGCCCCCTCCTGCGCCGCCTCATAGGCCGGGTCCTCTCGGGGGCCCGGCCGCCCTGTCTCCGCCGGTGCGTTCGCCGCGGGGCAGAGCTGAGCCGGGGGCGCGGACGACGCAACAAGGGCCGGATGCCACGCGCATCCGGCCCTTCGTCGTTCCGGCCTGCTGGTATTGGGGTTGCTGGCATCGCGCGGGCGCCCGGACCGCATCGCGGCGTACTCGGCAAAAATTTCCGCGCGTTAACGGTGGCTTTACGCGCGCCCCGCTACCGTCCAACGCGAAATGGGGCGCTCCGCACCGTGCGGGAAACCAAGCGTCCCCGACCAAGTCGGCGGTTTTCCTCGGGGTCGGCCGGCGAACCACAAACAAGGACGGCGTTGAGGCGTGAACACCTTCATCGACACCCTGAAGAACCTTGGGGCCGTTAAGCTCGGCATCATGGCCGCCGTGGGCGCGGGCATCATCGCGTTCTTCATCTACCTGACGAGCCAGCTCGCCGGCACCGAGATGGGCATGCTGTACGGCGACCTGACGACCAGCGACAGCGGCCAGATCGCCAGCGAGCTCGAGGCGCGCGGCGTCCCGTTCGAGGTGTCGCCCGACGGCAGCCGGATCTCGGTGCCGAAGAACGAGATCGGGCGCCTGCGCGTTGCGATGGCGGAGCAGGGCCTGCCCGACGGCGGCACCGTCGGCTACGAGATCTTCGACAACTCGAGCAACCTCGGCACCACCAACTTCGTCCAGAACATCAACCACGTCCGCGCCCTCGAGGGCGAGCTCGCCCGCACCATCCGCACCATCGAGGGCGTGGAGCAGGCGCGCGTCCACCTAGTGATGCCCCGGCGCGAGCTGTTCAGCCGCGAGAGCCAGGAGCCGAGCGCCTCGATCGTGCTGCTGATGCAAGGCAGCCGCCGGCTGGGCGAGGAGCAGGTGCTGGCGGTGCAGCACCTGACCGCCTCCGCCGTCGCCGATCTGAAGCCGAGCCTGGTGTCGATCGTCGACCAGCAGGGCACCCTGCTCGCCCGCGGCGAGGGGGAGAACGGGATCACCGGCAGCGCCAGCTCGACCCAGCAGATGCAGGCCAACTACGAACAACGGCTGGCGCGCAGCGTGGAAGAGCTGCTGGCCCGCTCGGTCGGCCCCGGCAACGTGCGCGCGGAAGTCGCGGTCGACATGAATTTCGACCGGATCACCAAGAATTCCGAGACCTACGACCCGGACAGCCAGATCGCCCGCTCCACCCAGACGATCGAGGAGACCGAGCAGGACGTCGAGAGCCAGGGCGAGGACGCGGTCACCGTCGGCAACAACCTGCCCGACGCCAACGCCGAAGGCGAAGGCCAGACCACCACCCAGTCGAGCGCCGAGCGGCTGGAGGAGACGGTCAACTACGAGATCTCGAAGGTCACCAAGACCCACGTGTCCGTAGGCGGCCGGGTCAACCGCCTGACGCTCGCCGTGCTGGTCGACGGCCACTACGCCACCAACGAGAACGGCGAGCAGATCTACGAGCCGCGCAGCGAGCAGGAGCTGCAGAAGATCGCCGCCCTCGCCCGCTCGGCCGTCGGCTTCAACCAGGAGCGCGGCGACACGGTCGAGGTGATCAACATGCAGTTCGCCGACCCGACCGCGGACCTGCGGACAGCCGAGACCGGCGGCTTCCTCGGCATGCGCCACAGCGAGCTGATGCGTGCGGCGGAGATGCTGGTGCTGGGCGTGATCGCGGTGCTGGTGCTGCTGCTGGTGGTGCGTCCGCTGATCCAGCGCCTGCTGGAGACCCCGATCGGCGAGCCCGCGCTGGCCGGCGCCGACAACAGCCTGCTGTCCGACTACTCCGGGCGCGACGACTACGCCGCCCTGGCGCCGCCCGCCGGCGTGCCGTCGACCGAGACGGCCGAGCAGTTCGGCGCCGAGGAGGACGAGGGCGCCGAGCAGATGATCGACCTGAACAAGGTCGAGGGCCGGGTGAAGGCCTCCTCGGTGCGCAAGATCTCCGAGATCGTCGAGAAGCACCCGGAAGAGGCGGTCGCGATCGTCCGCAACTGGCTCGCCCAGGAAGCGGCGCAGGCTTGAGCGCGCCCGCCCCGCCCCCGCGTCCAACCGCGATTTCCCGCGTTCGACCCTTTCTCAAGGACACCGCCTAGCCGATGGCCATGCGTATCCGTGAAGACTACCGCTCGCTCTCCGGACCCGAAAAGGCGGCCATGCTGATGATGGCCGTGGGCGAGGAAAATGCCGCCAAGATGTTCGCCCTGATGGACGACGAGGAGATCAAGGAGATCTCCCAGACCATGGCGAACCTGGGCAGTGTCAACTCGAACATGATCGAGCGCCTGTTCGCCGAGTTCGCCGAGGGCATCTCGTCCACGGGCTCGCTGGTCGGCAACTACGACAGCACCGAGCGCCTGCTCCTGAAGGTGATGAACAAGGAGCGGGTCGACTCGATCATGGAGGAGATCCGCGGCCCCGCCGGCCGGACGATGTGGGACAAGCTCGGCAACGTGAACGAACAGGTGCTCGCCAACTACCTGAAGAACGAGTATCCGCAGACGGTCGCGGTGGTGCTGTCCAAGATCAAGCCGGACCACGCCGCGGCGGTGCTGAACCTGCTGCCCGAAGGCTTCGCCATGGAAGTCGTCATGCGCATGCTGCGCATGGAGGCGGTGCAGAAGGAGGTGCTGGACGACGTCGAGCGCACGCTGCGCAACGAATTCATGTCCAACCTGGCGCGCACCAGCCGCCGCGACGCCCACGAGATGATGGCCGAGATCTTCAACGGCCTGGACCGGCAGTCCGAGCAGCGCTTCCTGAACGCGCTCGAAGAGCGCAACCGCGACGCCGCCGAGCGCATCAAGCAGCTGATGTTCACCTTCGAGGACCTGTCGAACCTCGACCCGTCCGGCATGCAGACGCTGATGCGTCAGATCGACAAGGACAAGCTGGCGCTCGCCCTCAAAGGCTGCTCGGAGGAACTGCGCAACCTGTTCTTCTCCAACATGTCCGAGCGCGCCGCCAAGATCATGCGCGAGGACATGGGCGCCATGGGCCCGGTCCGCCTGCGCGACGTCGACGAGGCGCAGACCATGATCGTGCAGACCGCCAAGGACCTCTCCGCCAAGGGCGACATCGTGCTCGCGGAGAACAAGGGCGAGGACGAGTTGGTCTACTGATGTCCGCCCAGCGCCGCCCCGACCGCGTCCGTCCCTAGGAAACGCCCGCCATGGCCGCCGCCCAGAAGTTCATGTTCGGCCGCGACTTCGCCGAGGAGCCGCCTCGGCCGAACCGACGGGCCCAGCCGGAGCCCGAGCCGGCCGCAAAGCCGGCCCCGGACCCCGAGCCCGAACCGGAGCCGACCTACTCCGCCGAGGAGCTGGCGGCGGCGCGGGCGCAAGCGCATGCCGAGGGTCGCGCCGCCGGCCTCGCCGAAGGCCGGCAGGCGGCCGAGGCCGAAGCCGAGCAGGCGCTGACCCAAGCCCTCGAGCGCGTCGCCGGCGGGCTGGAAACGCTGGTCGCCGGCGAAGGCAAGGCGCGTGAGACCCGCGACCGGGAATCGCTCGACCTGTGCGTCGGCCTGCTGCGCCGGCTGTTCCCGGCGCTGGCGCGCAAGCACGGTCAGGCGGAGATCGAGCAGGTCTTCCAGGACGCCTTGGAGCGCCTTCGCGACGAGCCGCGCGTGGTGGTGCGCTGCGCCGACCGGCACCTCGACGGCTTGAAGGACCGGGTCGACGGCCTGGCCGCGCGGCTCGGCTTCGAGGGCCGGGTCGTGCTGCTGGCGGATGAGACGATGCAGCCGGGCGACGCCCGCGTGGAGTGGGCCGACGGCGGCGTCGAACGCGACAGCGAGCGCCTGTGGCAGGACGTCGAGCGCGCGGTCGACCGCGCGCTCGCGCCGCCGGCGCCGGATACGGCGCCCCACGACGGGGCGGCCGCAAGCGGGACCCGCGACGACGGGGCGGCCCGATCCAACGGCGGCGGCGCCGCGCACGCGGCCCCCGCCGACACCACCCCGGACCCGGCGGCGACGCCGGACGACGGGCGACACGCCTAACCACCCCGGGCCCGATGGAGGACCGACATGGCTGACAAGGACAACCTGGAACTGAACGAACTCGACGACGGCGATCAGAACGCCGTGGCGACCGGCCAGTTCGACGACGACGACTTCAACGAGCAGTCCGACCGCGCCCCCAGCGCGGCGAAGGACCTGGAAGCGGTCTACGACATCCCGGTGCAGGTCTCCGCGGTGCTCGGCAAGGCGACCATGCAGGTCAGCCAACTGCTCAAGCTCGGCCGCGGCGCGGTCGTCGAACTCGACCGCAAGGTCGGCGAGGCGATCGACATCTACGTCAACAACCGCCTGGTCGCGCGCGGCGAGGTGGTGGTCGTGGAGGACCGCCTGGGCGTGACGATGACCGAGATCATCAAAAGCGACCACAACTGACCCCCGCGCCAGTCGGGACGGCACGCGGCCGTCCCGGCCCTGAAGACCGCCCGGGCGTGCCGGGCCGCCAGGACCGGCGGCCGGCACCCACGGGCAACCGGAGACACGAAGTCCATGGCGAACCTATCCACCTCCTCGGGTGCGCCGGCCGCGGCCGGCGGCAAGCCGCGCGGCAGGACGCCAGCGGGCCCGACGATCGATTTCGCAACCATCCTGGGAACGCTCGGCGGGTTCGCGCTGATCGTGGCCGCGATGGTGCTGGGCGGGTCGCCCGGAGCGTTCGTCGACGTGCCCGCCATGCTGATCGTGCTCGGCGGCAGCTTCCTGATCACCACCGTGTCGTTTTCCTTCCAGGAGATCATGAAGGCGCAGGGCGTGATGTGGAAAGCCGTCGCCTACCGGCAGCGCGAGCCGCAGGACGCCGCTTTGCAGGTGCTGCACCTGGCGGAAATGGCGCGCAAGAACGGCGCGCTCGGGATGGAAGCGCACATGCGCGACTTCCGCAGCGAGCCGTTCCTGAAAAAGGCGATGGACCTCGTGATCGACGGCACGACCGGGGAAGAGGTCGAGCGGATCATGCTGCGCGAGGCGGAATCGACCGTCTATCGCCACGGTCGCTCGGCGGGCGTGCTGCGCCGCGCCGGCGAAGTCGCCCCGGCGATGGGCCTGATCGGCACGCTGGTCGGTCTGGTGCAGATGCTGGGCAACCTGGAAGACCCCTCGGCGATCGGGCCGGCGATGGCCGTGGCGCTGCTGACCACCTTCTACGGCGCGGTGCTCGCCAACATGGTGTTCCTGCCGCTCGCCAACAAGCTGGAGCGCAACTCCGGGCTCGAGGCGATGGTCAACCAGATTTACGCGATGGGCGCGGCCTCGATCGGCCGCCAGGAGAACCCGCGGCGGCTGGAGACGATGCTGAACAGCATCCTGCCGCCGGCCCAGCGCCTGTCCTATTTCGAATGAAGCGACGCCGGGCCTGACACCCAAGGCCCGGCCCCCTGGAGGACATAGTTGATGCGACTGCTGATCGTCGGAACCCTGGACGGACACATCGCCACCGCCGGCCGGATCGCGCTCGAGAAGGGCGCCAAGGTCGCCCACGTGGACTCCGCCGCGGCGGCCATGGAAGCCCTGCGCAGCGGCCAGGGCGCGGATTTGGTGATGGTCGACGTCAAGCTCGACGTCGGCGACCTGATCGACGCGCTGAACGCCGAGCGGATCTTCGTCCCGGTGGTCGCTTGCGGCATTGGCAACGACAGCCGGGCGGCCGTGAAGGCGATCAAGGCCGGGGCCAAGGAATACGTGCCCCTGCCCCCGGACGCCGAGATGATCGGCGCCGTATTGGCCGCGGTGGCGGAGGAGACGACCTCGGTCCTGACCCACGACCCGCGCATGGCGGCGGTGCTGAAGCTGGCCGATCAGGTCGCGCCCAGCGACGCCAGCGTGCTGATCACCGGCGAGTCCGGCACCGGCAAGGAGGTGATGGCCCGGCACATCCACGCCAAGTCGAAGCGCGCGGACAAGCCGTTCATCTCCGTCAACTGCGCCGCGATCCCCGACAACCTGCTGGAAAGCGAGCTGTTCGGCCACGAAAAGGGCGCTTTCACCGGCGCGGTCGCGCGGCGCGTCGGCAAGTTCGAGGAAGCCCAGGGCGGCACGCTGCTGTTGGACGAAATCTCCGAAATGGACCCGCGCCTGCAGGCCAAACTGCTGCGCGCGATCCAGGAACGCGAGATCGACCGGGTCGGCGGCAGCAAGCCGGTCAAGGTCGACATCCGCGTGCTCGCCACCTCCAACCGCGACATGGAAGAGGCGGTTCGTCAGGGCAGCTTCCGCGAAGACCTGTACTTCCGCCTCAACGTGGTGACGATCGCCCTGCCCGCCCTGCGCGAGCGGCCCAAAGACATCCCGATGCTGGCCGACCACTTCGTCAAGAAATACGCCGCCGCCAACGGCGTCGCAGCGCCCGCGCTGGACCCGGAGGCCGTGGCGCGCCTGAGCGCGCACGGCTGGCGCGGCAACGTACGCGAGCTGGAGAACTGCATGCATCGGGCGGTGCTGCTGGCGGCCGACGGCCGGATCGGCGGCGAGCAGGTCCTGCTGCAGG
>NZ_NRRL01000079.1 GCF_016583645.1 Rhodovibrio sodomensis
CCTGGGCGAAGATCACAGCCGGATCCGTGTCCAACCCGGGCCCTTCACTCGTATCCGCAGCTTCGCGCTCAACATCCTCCGGGCGAACGGCGTGCGCAACGTGGCTCAAGCGCGCTACGCAACCGCGCTCAACCCCGACAAACTTTTCGACTATGCCGGCTCATGAAAAAAACTGAACAGCCCTGGGGTGTCCCTATTGCGAGCGGATGCACGAGGATAACTTCACCATCCCGGCGATCACGGATTACGTGCGCAAGCACTTCTCCGTGCTGCAGCTCAACCTGCGCGGCGACCGCCGGGTCGCCGACTTCGATGGCGAGGTGTTGGCGGAACACAAGCTGGCGCGCAAGTACGGCGTCAACTTCACGCCCACGCTGCAGTTCTTCCCCGCCGATCCGAGCTAGGCCGAGGGCAAGCCCGGCTACAAGGCCGCTGTTCAGCGGGTCCGCGGCTACCTGAAGCCGGTACCGTTCCTGGCGACCTTCAAGTACGTCCGCGACAAGGCCTACCGGCAGAAGCGCCGGGTTGACGCTGTGGTTGCGCAGCGCGGTGACGTGAACGTAGCGCTTGGCGCCGACCAGCAGCGCCAGCATGAGCGTGCCCAGGAGATCGCGTTTCGCCGGCGCATTCGGGCTGGTGTAGGCCAGCGGGCAGTCAGCCACCCACGGGTGAAACAGGCCGGCCTGCTTGAGGTGGTCGATGAAGAACGGCAACTGGCCGAGCGGGGTGACCGCTTCCTCCGGCGCCCAAGCGACATGGACCTTGCCAGCGAAGGTATCGACTGCCGGCGACCGCAGATCGCCAGACGCCGGTTCAACCGTCGGGCGATCACCCGATGGGTGAGCGCCCGAAACCTCCCGCGAGGCGCTCATAGCCGCAGAATACCGCGCCTCAAAGCCTGTCGCCATGACCCGCGACTGCGGAATCTAGAATCAAATGGGGGCTCTTGCGGTCCTGGGACGCGGACCGGTAGGGTCTAGTTTACCGCTTTCCAGAAAAAAGCGGGTAAAAACGACACATGGGACGGCTTCACCGACAGGAGAACAGTCTTGAAAACGCGCAACATGATCATGACCGCGGGGATCGCACTCGCGTCCTCAGCGATGGTGGGTCTGGCGACGCCCTCGGTGGCTGAGGCGCAGGAATACGAGATGGCGATCGCGACGCTGGCGCCGGAAAACCTCACCAACAACGAGATCTATCCGGGGCTGGTTCACTTCCGGGATCTCGTGGAGTCCCGGACCGAGGGTGCCATCGATGTCCAGGTCTTCGGGAACTCCCAGCTGGGCTCCGAGGTTGAAACGGGCCAGCAGGTACAGGCTGGCGGCCGCAGCATCCAGTCGACCGTCATGTCGTCCGGCGCCATGTCGTCGTTCTACGGCAAGTATCAGGTGGTCACGGCGCCGTTTCTGTTCGAAAACTGGCGCCAGGCCTGGACCTTCTTCGACAGCGCATGGTTCGCCGACTTCATGGAAGGCACCGTTCAAAAGGCGAACATGCGCTATTTGGGGACGTTCGACGACGGCGGCGGCTTCGTCGCGTTCACCAACAACAAGCGTCTGATCAAGACCGTGGAGGACCTCAAGGGGCTGAACATCCGCGTCGAGGAGAACCCCGCCCACGTGGCGATCATGAACGCTATGGGCGCGTCGGCGACGCCGCTTCCCTGGGGCGAGGTCCAAACTGCCCTGGAAACCGGGCTCGCCGACGGACAGTTCAACGCTCCGGTCGTCAACACAGCTTACAACCTCGACGACGTGACCGACTACACAACCCTAACGGGTCACGTTTACAACACCCAAACCTGGGTTGTGAGCGAGCGCTGGTACCAGAGCCTGCCCGAGGAGTACCAGAAGATCGTGACACACTCGGCCCGCGAAGCGATCCAGCTAGCGCACGGGGCCGCAGGCATGCTGGCGTCGGCGAGCTGGCAGCAGTCCTGCGAGATCTTCAAGAAGTGCTACCGGATGCCGGCGGACGAGCGCCAGAAGATGAAGGAGATGGCCCGTCCGGCCTGGAAGGATTGGATCATCAACGACTTCGGCCTCAAGCGTGAAGTAGTCGAGGGCCTGCTCCAGAAGGTCGAAGAGGTCGGCAAAAACTTGAAGGCTCAGGACTACCAGACCTACGGCCAGTAAACGCTGGTCGCCCCGGGGCGGGCGCGGTTCCGCCGCGCCCGCCCCCTCGGTGGCCGGCCAGAATCTCGACACGGCCACGGCCGTGTCAGAGCGGAGGCGTCTGATGCCGGTTCTGAACGCCTTGAAACAGGCGAGCTATTGGGCGAACCAGGGGGCCATCACGGTCTGCGTCGCCTGTGTCCTGGCCATGCTGGGCATTTCGTTCACGGGCTTCGTCTACACGATCTTCACGGGTGGCGCGCTGAGCTGGACCTACTCCCTGGCCCGCGTTTTCCTGCCCTGGATCGGGCTGATCTCCATCACGATCGCGTTCTACCACGGCGAGCACGTCGCCATGACGGTCTTGGTCAAGCTGTTGCCGCAGGTTGTCGTTCGCGCGACCGCGATCGCCTGCCTTGCCGTCATCGCTGTCTTCGCCGTCATGCTGGTCTGGTACGGCTGGCAGTTCTTCCTCAACGCGCGTCAGACCTACATGGTGTCCGCCCATATCCAGATTCCGCAGTATTACACCGCGATCGCGGTGCCGATAACCGGCGCGGTCACGCTGCTTCACTTGGTTCACGGCGTGTCGCTGCTAGAGCATCAGATGACTCCGGACGCGGCGTACGTCGATGGAGCGCTGCGGGGCACCACCGGGGACGAGACCTGATGGGGCTGGCACTCGCCGTTTTCGTCGTCCTGCTCGCGATCGGCACGCCCATCGCGGTCGTCATGGCCCTGGCCGGCGCCGCCGGCAGCTATACCATCGGTGGCACCTACATGATGAGCGTGATCGCCGACCGCATGTTCGCCGGTGTGTCGGGCTACATGCTGATCGCGATCCCGTATTTCATCTTCACGGCCGAACTCATGAACCAGGGCGGCCTGACGCAAAAGCTCATTACATTTAACAACGCCCTGATTGGGCAGGTGCGCGGGGCGCTGAGCCACGTCAACGTCACCGTGTCCGTGTTCTTCGCGGGCCTGACCGGGGCGGCGATCACCGACACCGTCGCGCTGGGCAAGCTGCTCATCCCGGCGATGAAGAAGCAGGGGTATGACGCCGAGTACGCGGCAGCAATCACCGCGTGCTCGTCGATTATTGGGCCGATCATCCCGCCCAGTGTCGTGATGGTCGTGTACGCGACGATCCTGCGAGACACGTCCGTTATAGACCTCTTCGCCGGCGGCATCATCCCGGGCGTGCTGATGGCGCTCTCGCTGCTCGCCGTGAGCGGCGTTTTGGCCTGGTGGCGCCGCTACCCCCGGCAGGATCCCACACCGCTCAAGGTTGCGGCGATCGCTTTCCTGTCGGCCCTGCCGGCCCTTCTCGTGCCCGTCATCATCCTAGGCGGCATCCTCGCCGGGCTGACCACGGTGACCGAGGCGTCGGGCTTCGCCGCCGTGTATGCCTTGGGCATCGGTTTCCTCGTCTACCGCAACCTGACGTGGCGCGGCGTGCTCCAGGCCCTGCTCACAACGGTCCGCTTCTCGGGTGTGGTCTTCTTTCTGCTCGCCGCGTCCGCCGTGCTCAGCTGGTTCATCGCCCGCTCCGGGGTCGCGCGCGAGGCGGCGGACGTTATCATCGCCCTAACGGATGTCCCGTTCCTCCAGCTGATGCTCGTGGCGCTGCTGCTCCTGTTGATCGGGACGGTGATCGACGTGCTGCCGGCACTGGTCGTCGTCGGACCTGTCCTCGTGCCCGCGATGGTCCAGTTGGGCTTCGACCCGCTGCACTTCGCGATCCTGATGATCGTCACGCTCAACATCGCTAACGTCACCCCGCCTGTCGGGATGACGCTGATGACGGCCTCACGGATCGCCGAGATACCCTACGAACGGGCGATCGTCGCATCGCTGCCGTTCTACGCCGCCTTCGCGACGGTCATCGTGCTGCTCGCCCTGTTCCCGGGGCTGTCGACCTGGATACCGAGCCTGCTGGGATGAGGCCGCCCGCGCAGGAAGCGCCACGCGCAAGGAGACATGGCTGGTCATGACACTGTCCAACTCGCACATCATCGCCGAATACAGGGAACGCACGCCCACCTCGGCGGCGCTCGCCGAGCGGGCGCAAAAGGTATTCCCCAGCGGGATCACGCACGATTCCCGGCACATGTATCCCTACGGGATCTACATCCGGGCCGCCGAGGGGGCGCACAAGCGCGATGCCGACGGCAACGTCTACACCGATTACTTCGGCGGCCACGGTGCGCTGATACTGGGTCACGCGCACCCTCGCGTCACGGAGGCCGCGCAGGCCGCGTTCAGCCGGAGCACGCAGTTCGGCGCGAACACCGAGGACGAGGTCATCTGGGGCGAGACCGTGCTTCGGCTGTTGCCCGCGGCCGAGCGCGTGCGCTTTACGGCATCCGGGACGGAGGCGACGCTGCTCGCCCTGCGTCTGGCACGCGCGCACACCGGCCGGGACAAGATCGTCCGGCTGAGAGGCCACTACCATGGCTGGCACGACAACATGGCGACCGGCTACGTCTCCCACTTCGACGGGACGCCCCCGCCCGGGGTGCTACGGGAGGTGGCCGACCGGACGGTGCTGGTGGATCCCGACGATCCGAACGTGATCGAGGCCGCGGTGCAGCGCGACGATGTCGCGGCCGTGTTCGTCGAGCCGACGGGGGCATCGTTCGGGATGATCCCGCTGCATCCCGACACGCTGCATCACCTGCGGGCAGTGACCGAGAAGAGCGGCGCTCTGCTGATCTTCGACGAAGTGATCTCCGGTTTCCGCGTCGCCCCCGGCGGGGCACAGGGCACCTACGGCATCGCGCCGGATCTCACGACGCTCGCCAAGATCGTGGCGGGCGGGACCCCCGGCGGCGCCATCGCCGGCAAGAAAGCGATCCTCGATCATCTGGACTTCGACGCGATGGCCGCGGCGGGACAGGACAAGGTCCTGCATCCGGGCACCTTCAACGCCAACCCGGTCTCCGCAGCGGCCGGGATCACGGCCCTGGAAATCATCGAGTCCGGGGAGCCCTGCCAACGCGCTAACGCGGTCGCAGCTAGCCTCCGGCAGGGGTTCAACCGGGCGCTTGCGGCCCGCGACGTGCCGTGGAGCGTTTACGGCACGTTCTCCGGCTTCCACTTCTTCATGAACCCCGACGGCCGGGCCGTCCACCCCGAGGAATTCGACCCGTTCTCGGTGTCGTGGAGGGAGTTGAAGACGAAGCCGGCGGACAGGGTCGCGGCTCTACGGCTGGCTTGGCTCCTCGAGGGTGTCGACATCTCCGGCTGGCCCGGCGGCATGACCTCGGCGGCGCACAGCGACGACGACCTGGTGGCGACGATCGAGAGCTTCACCCGTGCGCTAGACCGGATGGATGCGGAGGGCTTGCTCGTGCGCACCTAACCAGGCCGCAGTGATCGAGTGGGGTACACGCGGCGGCGTCTCGTGGACGTCGCCGCGTGCTTACTTGGTCGCGAGACGTCGCAGTCGCCCCGCGGAAACGATGCCCTGCACAATCGCCCCCATGCGCGTGATCGTGTTGCGATAGGCGTCGTCATGGGTCTTTTCCGGCTCCTCGGTGCCGATCTCCCCGGCATCATGGCGCTGGATCGCTTCCTGCAACTGGGTTGGCCGTGGCAACGAGCCCACGTTCTCCGTCGGTGTCGACATGTTCACCGCCCCTGTGGTCCGGCTGTGTCTCTTTGACCACCAGACGATGTGCCGTCTTGTTCTTGAGGCATGAGGACCGCCCCGCGGGCGGCGCTAGGCACGACACCGCCAATGTACAGGCGCTCCCGCATCCTACCTCTCGCGACGCGGGGGCGTTCGGGCGGCGTTAGGCTGTGAGGTTACCTTGTGGCCGCGTGGGCCTCACGGCGACCGGTCGCTCGAGCGCACCCGTTGGCGGCCTCAGGTGTAGAGTTGGTTTAGATCGAACTTGTAGCCGATCCGGGCGACCGTCTCGATTGGATAGCCGCCGCCCGCCGCGGCGAGCTTCCGGCGAAGGCGGCTCATGAAGACGTTCAGGGCGTTGCAGTCCGCCAGGATATCGGGGCCGTAGACCGCCTCCAGCAGGCCGTCGCGGGTCACCGTCCGGCCCGCGTGGCGGGTGGGTAGTTCCAGCAGGTCGAATTCGACGGCCGTCAGCGGCAGCTCGCGACCGGCGGCCCAGGCCATGCGGGCCGATGGGTCGATCTCCAGGTATCGTAGGCGGCGGAACGCGCTTGCCGCCGCCAGGGCGCGGCGCCGAACCGCTTCCAGGCGCGCCAACAGCTTTAGTGGTAAAGTTCAGACAGAAACGTCCCTATCGGCAGCTTTCCGAGGCAGACCGGACCGCCCAAGCGACACGGGTGTCGGCCAGGATGGGCCAGTGGACTAAACCGCTTCGGCGGTATGCAACATGGTAGGCACCGATTTCTGTGGGAGCCGGGCGGGCGGGCAGCGTAGCCTCGCTCGGTTGCACACTGGCGCTTGCCGTCCGCTGTTGTCGGAGACCGCCCGATGCTCGGGTCGTCGTTGGCCGTCGCAGACATCCTGCGCACTGAAGGCCCAGCCTATCGTCAGGCCCACGCCGGCCGTCTCAGCCTCGGCCAGCTCAAGGTCATGGCCGCGATCGAGCAATGCCGCACGGCGGCCCTGGGCGGGCACGTCGCGGCCTGCCACGACTGCGGCCATACCCGGATCGCCTACAACTCCTGCCGCAACCGGCATTGTCCCGGTTGCCAGGGCGCGGCCGCCCACGCCTGGCTCGCCGCCCGGCAGGCCGACCTGCTCCCCGTCCCGTATTACCATCTCGTCTTCACGCTGCCGGCGGCGGTCGCCGACATCGCCTACCAGAACAAGGCCGCGATCTACGCCGTCCTGTTCAAGGCGACCGCCGAGACCCTGCTGACCATCGCCGCCGATCCCAAGCACCTCGGCGCCCGCATCGGCTTCACTGCCGTGCTGCACACCTGGGGCTCGGCGATGACGCATCATCCGCATCTGCACTGCATCGTCCCCGGCGGCGGCTTCAGTCCGGACGGCCGCCGCTGGATCGCCTGCCGGCCCGGCTTCTTTCTGCCGGTGCGCGTGCTGTCCCGATTGTTCCGCCGGCTGGTCCTGGAGCAGCTCACCGCCGCCCATACCGCCGGCCAGCTCGCCTTCTTCGGCGACCACGCCGGTCTCGCCGATCCGCAAGCCTTCAAGCGCTACCTCGCGCCGCTGCGCGAGCAGGAATGTGTCGTCTACGCCAAGCGCCCCTTCGCCGGACCCGACGCCGTGCTCGCCTACCTCGCGCGCTACACCCACCGCGTCGCCATCGCCAACAGCCGCCTGCTCCGCCTCGACGAGACCGGGGTGACCTTCAGATGGAAGGACTATCGCCTGGAAGGGCGGACCCGGCTCAAGACGATGACCTTGCCGCCGGCGGAGTTCATCCGTCGCTTCTTGCTGCACGTCCTGCCGGCAGGCTTCCATCGGATCCGGCATTACGGCTTCCTCGCCAACCCCCGGCGCGTCGGAAACGTGGCTCACGCCCGTGCCCTGATCGCCGAGACCGCGCTGCTTCCCCGCCCCGACGAGACACCGTCGAACTGCGAGCCACCCCTCGCCAGTTCACCGCCGTGCCCGCAATGCGGCGGCGTCATGGCCATCATCGAGACGCTCCAGCCCGGCACCCAGCCCCGGGCACCACCGCACACCATCACCGCCGTGGCGATCGCGTTATGACGCGTCACCGCCGGCCTCCCTCAGGTCCAATAGCATCGCCTGGCCCGTTGCTCTCCGCCGGTCGTGAGCACCCGCGCGCCAACGGCCGCCATCAGCTGCTCAATGCCGCTATCCCGCCGGCCAACGCGCCGAAACCGACCACGATCCACCTCGCCGAGCCCGCCGTATTCCCTGTGCGGTGCCACAACCGCGCCCGCGCCGAAGCCACCGGGACGTCCCCCGAGGCTACTTTCTCCATAACCATCAGCTGGCTCCGGTCATAGCTCCTCGGCCCGCGGTTTCCTCCCTTGCGCTTTCTCGGACGTCTGCCGGTCGTGCCGCGCGGCTGCAACCGTGTCCGGCAGACATCCAAGAAACCTTCACAGGAGCGGCCATCATCCGTGTGGGCGGCAACCACACTGTCCGCTTGGTCACCTCAGGCTCACCCCTCAACGCCTTTTGATCAGGTTTCACTTCATTCGACTCTTGGAATATGTTTATGTACCGGACGCTCTTACGCATATGCAGGTTTCGCCTAGGAGAAAGCCGCCGTCCACGCTCGTGGACGCCCGGAGGGGTGCCCCTGCGGTGTCGAACAAGGCCGTCGGGCGATGCCGCCCATCGTCCAGACGACGCTCGAACGGCCTGCCATGGCGCCGACATGGCCATTGAGGCCCTGGCCTGCCCTGGAGCATCGGCGCGCGAACGCGGAATCGCGGCGCAAACACACGGAATACGGGAGATCGAAGATGAGATTCGCAAGAACGACCACAGCCTTTGTGCTGGCGACCGCAATGATGGCGGGCAGTTTGGCGAAGGCACCGGTCGCCGTCGCCGACAACGGCAGCCAAGCCCAGAGCAACATGCAAGGCGGCATGAACCGCGAGCGTATGCAGAACATGCTGGAGAGCATGAGCCCCGAGCAACGCCGTCAGATGATGCAATCCATGCAGAACCGGAGCGGCGGACAGATGGGCCCAGGCATGTTGGGCAGCGAGCAAATGGGTCCTGGTATGATGGGTCAAGGCGGCATGATGCCCGGACAGCTGGGGCCCTGCATGATGGGGGGCATGAACATGATGAGGCCGATGATGGGCTCCGGCATTATGCAGGGCCTCAGCCAACAGGAGCGCGCCGAATTTCAGGAGTTGCGTCAGGAGATGCGGCGAACGCACATGGAGGCGATGCTCGACATGATGGCCGTTCGGGACGAGATGCAAGAAGCGATGCTGGAACAGCGCCCGGATCCGAAACGCATTCGCCAGCTTCATGACCGCATGGCCGAGCGGCACGGTGAGGCCCTGGAGGCGCGCATTCAACTCCAGAACCGAATGCAAGATGTTATGGAGAATGTGAGCGATAACTAGTAGCTGAACGGGGGGCTTTCACTTGCAAACATCTCAGATCGACTGCCCGCGCCGAGCTTAATGCTCATATGTTCTCGGGCGGTCGGTACACTAACTCGGCTTACAGCTTCAAAAATATCCACACAACACCGACTTCTGTCGTTTCGCTGTCGGTGGAGCGGCTGTGATCGCCGGGGTGATGTTCGCGAACAAACGTGGCCGTCATGCCTTAGAATAGCCCCGCGTCACCTCGGCGAGAAGCGGCTCCTCCGAGGTGCCGCGCTTGGCTGTGCATCGGCGCCAGGGTCACAGCAACAAAACTGTTTAGCATGAGGTGCTTGGCACGCTGATCGGCGCCGTGACCTCGCGCCGATCAACACATTGCGGGATGGATCTAGTTGACCGCACTTTCACACCGACTGCAAAGGCGACTTTCCGAATCATCGTTCTGGATTCCGTCCGATCGGTTGTTCTGGTTTGTTCTGGCTTGGTGCGCCTTTTCGCTGAGCGCCCTTCTCGACCATAGGAAGCTGTTATCTGTCAGCGAGTGAATGCACCAGCTGCACACGGCCGATCCAACTTCACTCTTCAAGAGCACGCTTACGCTCGCTGAACTCTTTCTCGTCGATCTCGCCGCGGGCAAACCGTTCTTCCAGGATCGCACGAGGACTGGCTCATTATGCACCTCCTGTTCAAGTGTCTGAAATGATTGGAAGCGTGTCCTGGCGTTTGTCGCGACACGGGCCGCCTTTGCGCGCGAGGGCAGCTACGACTTGCTCGCGTTCGAGGTCTTGCGCGCGGATCTGGTAGGGCGCGCCCGGCACCACCTGCTCGGCCGGTAAGTCGCCGTCTTTAATCAGGCGCCTGATCACGTGGTTCGTCACGCCGAGCGCTTTCGCCGCCTCGGTCATCGTGAGCCAGGCACCGTCTTTCTCAGCGGATCGGTAGGCGTGGATATCCCGGACACGGCGGACCGACGCGACCCGCTTGGCGGTCCAGGTCTTGCCCTGGCCGGTCGGCAGCCCCATCCGGTTGAGCGACGCGGCGATGTGCTCGTCGGACCACCGCCCGGCCATGCTGCGCATCACCTCCAGCGCCTCCTCGGAGGTGCTGCACCCGTGCTCACCCGTCCGGGGCTTCCGGACGCGGAGTTGGGAGTGCTGGCCGCCGCGCCAGTGGATCACCAGCACGACCTCGCGGGCCTCCTCGTCGACGTCGGCGACGATATCGTTGACCAGGGCCCGCAGGAGGCGCTGGCGCGTCCTGGTCGTCGTGGTCGGCGCGTTCCAAGCGACCTGCAGGTCGTCGGCAAGACCGGTCAGGTCCGGAAATGTCGCCTCGGCTTGCGTCGCTTTGGCATCCGTCAGGCGCTCCTCGCACGCCGCGACGCGCTGCAGGGATGTTTCCCAGTTCTTTTCCAGCTGCGCGGCGATCAGCCGGTTATCCGGATCACAAGCAGCATAGCGGCGTTCCGCCAGGCTCGCCTCGTAACGCGCCTGCTGCAGCTCCAACTCGACCATCCGCAGATGCTCGCCTTCGCTTTCCATCCGCATCCGCTCCGCCGTCTCCGCTGCCTCGATCGCCATCGGCTGCACGACCTGGAGCAGTTCCCGGGCCACCGCGGCATCGATGCGGGGACCGCCGAACCCCAGGCAACGCGGGCGCCCGAGCATCAGGTTCGGACGGTCGCAGCGGTAAACCGGACGGCGTGACTGCCGTCCCGTATAGACCACCGCGAGACGCCGGCCACAGCGCCCGCAGGAAAGCATACCCGCAAGCAGCGCCTGGCCGCCACGGCCTGACTTGGTGCCGCCCGTCTTACCGTAGGCGTTCGCGGCGAGCTGGGCCTGGTTGCGCTCGTACTCCGCCCAGTCGATGTAGCCCTCGTGGTGGTCTTTCAGGACCACCTCCCAGGCGTCCCGCGGGCGGGCGTGGCCGTAGCTCTTGCGCACCCGCCCGTCGACGATCTCGGTGCGCTTCTGGCTTTTGCCGTAGACGTAGACGCCGGCGTAGAACGGGTTCTTGAGCACGCCGATCACGTTGCGGTAGCGGATCGGCGTCCACTCAAGCTGCGTCAACTGCCGGCCGTCGTACGGGCGGGGAAAGTGCATGCCCTCGGCCGTCAGGGCGAGGTGGACCTGCCGGGCGCTGCCGAGTTCGCGGAACCGGGCAAAGATGACGCGAACGGCCTCCTGGATGCGCAGATCCGGGTCGAACCCGAGCCCGAGCTCCCGATGCCACGTATAGCCGATCGGCACGCTGATGCGCAGTTCGCCGCGGCGCGCCTTGGCCCAGGCCGCGTCCAGCATGCGCGCCCGGATGACGCCGAGTTCGAACTCGCTGATCGTGCCTTTCATGCCCAGGAGAAGGCGATCGTTCGGTCGACACGGGTCGTAGATGCCCTCGGTGTCGATCACCCGCGCCTCGACCAGGCCGCAGAGCTCCAGGAGGTGGTGCCAGTCCCGGCCGTTCCGCGCCAGCCGTGAGGCATCGAAGCAAAGCACGGCGCCGACCTCGCCGGCGCACAGCCAGGCGACCAGCCGATCGAACCCGGGACGGGCGACGGTCCCGCTGGCCGATCGGCCGAGGTCGTCGTCGATGACGGATACGTCCTTGAACCCGTGCCCGCGCGCCACCTCGACCAGCTCGTACTGGCGCCGCTGGCTTTCCGTGTTCGTCTCGACCTGGGCCTGGGTCGACTGGCGGACGTAGACCACGGCCTTGCGCCCGAGGACCGACGCCGGCAGCGCCTCAGCGCGTGTCGCCGTCATCGCCGTCCTCCTCGGCGATTAGGCCGCCGGCCTCCATCAAAAGGCCGGCCAGCACCCTCACGGCGGTCGCGCGGTCCTCCTCGCTCAACCCGCGCAGCTTGGTCGAGTCCAGCGTCAGCAGGAGCTGACGCGGCGCCTGCGGGTCCGGATTTCTGGGCGACGGCATCGGGCGACTCCACGGCGCGATGAGCGTCATTCGTGGAGTATGGCCGGAACCCGAGATGAATGAGAAGCTGGTTAAGATCCGCCAGCGCCGACAGGCTCACCGTCGGCGCGCCGATCGCCATCTCGCCGCAGACCAGTGGATCGAGCATCCACCCGGCGATGACGACGATCTCTCCAGGGTTCAATTCGACGAAGGCGACCTCATCCGGCCCCCAGCGCTCCCGCAAATGCTCGACCACCTCGCGGCCGAACAGCGGATGCCAGGGGTAGTGAACGGTGACATTCCGCCTGACATGGGCAGAATGACCCCGAGATGGCGGGCCGACGACCCGCCAGCTTGTCGGCCGCGTTGCTCGGGCGGGCCCAGCCATCGGATCACCGCGACAACGGCAAAGACCAGGAGCCCGACAAAAAGGATCATCATGAACGGACCCATGATCCAATGGGCCCATCCGCCGTTCCACATCATGTGGTCGTAACGGCCAGCGGGACTCCCCTGTGCCACAGCCGTCGATGCCGCGACGCTCACGCCCGCGGCAATGGCCGCCCCAGCGGCCTTGCGAAACCACTTCTGCATCATCGTGTCCCCTCCCGTGAGGTTTGGATTTTGAAACGGCAACCGACTCAAATGCGGGTCGCACGCAGCCGCAGGGCGTTGCCCACGACCGAGACCGAGCTCAAGCTCATCGCCGCCGCGGCGATGATCGGGCTCAGCAGGATGCCGAAGAAGGGATAGAGCACGCCGGCAGCGACCGGCACGCCGAGCGCGTTGTAGACGAAGGCGAAGAACAGGTTCTGTCGAATGTTGCGCATCACCGCCCGGCTGAGCCGACGAGCGCGGACGATGCCGGCCAGATCGCCCTTCACCAGCGTGACACCGGCGCTCTTGATCGCGACGTCGGTGCCGGTTCCCATCGCCACACCGACGTGCGCCTCCGCGAGCGCGGGCGCGTCGTTGACGCCGTCGCCCGCCATCGCCACGACCCGCCCCTCTTGCTTGTGGCGCTTGACGACATCGCTCTTCTGCTGCGGCAGCACCTCGGCCTCGACCTCGTCGATCCCGAGCTCACCGGCTACGGCTTCGGCGGTTCGCCGGTTGTCGCCGGTCAGCATGACGATCCGGATGCCGTCGCGGCGCAGGTCCTGGATCGCCTGCGGCGTGCTTTCCTTGATCGGATCCGCCACCCCGATCAGCCCGGCAGGCGCACCGTCGATCAGGACGAACATCACCGTCTGACCCTTGGCGCGCAGACGATCCGCGCGGTCACCGAGCGATCCGGGGGAAACGCCGAGATCCCGGAGCAGGTGAACGTTGCCGAGTGCGACCTGCGCGCCGTCAACGGTGCCGCGCACGCCCTTGCCGGTCGGCGCGTCGAAGTCGTCGGCGTCGCCGAGGTCGAGGCCGCGTTCTGTGGCAGCCGCGACGATCGCCGAGGCGAGCGGGTGCTCGCTGCCGCGCTCCAGACTGGCCGCCAGGCGCAAGAGACGGTTTTCGTCGAAGCCGGCCTCCGGCTCGACGGCCACGACCCGGGGCTTGCCTTCGGTGAGGGTTCCGGTCTTGTCCACGATCAGCGTGTCGACCTTCTCGAACCGCTCCAGCGCCTCCGCGTTCTTGATCAGAACGCCCGCCTGTGCGCCACGCCCGGTCCCGGTCATGATCGACATCGGCGTCGCCAGGCCGAGCGCGCAGGGACAGGCGATGATCAGCACGGAGACCGCCACCACGAGGGCATACGCCATCGACGGCGCCGGTCCCCAGATCCCCCAAACGATGAACGCAACCACCGCGATCGCGACGACCGTGGGCACGAAATAGCCCGCCACGACGTCGGCAATGCGCTGGATCGGCGCGCGCGAGCGCTGCGCCTCGGCCACCATCTGGACGATCTGCGAGAGCATCGTCTCGCTGCCGACGTGTTCGGCCTGCATGACGAAGCTGCCGGTCTGGTTCAGCGTGCCGCCGATCACCTTCTCACCGGCGGCTTTTTCAACCGGGATCGGTTCGCCGGTCACCATCGATTCGTCGATGGAACTCCGCCCGTCCAGGACCTCGCCGTCGACGGGGACCTTGTCGCCGGGCCGCACGCGTAGCCGGTCGCCGGCAAGCACCTGGTCCAGGGTCACCTCGGAGTCCGTGCCGTCTGCCGCGACCCGCCGGGCCGTGGCCGGTGCCAGGTCGAGCAGGGCCCGCAGCGCGCTGCCCGTTTTCTCGCGGGCGCGCAGTTCCATCACTTGGCCGAGGAGCACCAGAACGACGATCACGGCCGCGGCCTCGAAGTAAACGCCGACGCTGCCGTCCGCGGCCCGGAACGCGGCCGGAAAGATACCGGGTGCCACCGTGGCCACGACGCTGAACGCGTAACCGGCGCCTACGCCCAGCGCGATCAGGGTGAACATGTTCAAGTTGCGGGTGACAATCGACGTCCAGCCGCGCTGGAAGAACGGCCACCCCGACCACAGCACGACCGGTGTCGCGAAAACGAATTCGATCCAATTGGCCGTGGGCTTCGCCACCCAGGCATGCAGGACAGGCCCGATCCCCGGGACATGCGGCCCCATGGCAAGCACGAGCACTGGAATCGTCAGCAACGCGCCCACCCAGAACCGGCGGGTCATGTCGACCAGTTCGGGGCTGCTTTCCGCCTCGGAAGAGACGGTCATCGGCTCCAACGTCATGCCGCATTTCGGGCATTCGCCCGGGGCGTCGCGGACGATCTCGGGATGCATCGGGCAGGTGTACTGGGTCTTGCGTGTCGATGCCGGTGTCGCCGGTTCGAGCGCCATGCCGCATTTCGGGCAGCTGCCAGGCCGATCGCTTTCCACCCCGGAACACATCGGGCAAATGTACCTCGGCCCGGTGTCCTGTGCCGGAGCTGCTGGCGTGTCCCCTGAACCCCTATGGCCGGCGGCACTCGCGCTGCCGTCATCGGACGCCCCACTGCCAAGAGGCGCGCGACCTTCCGTTTCGTTGCGGGCCATGGACTGCCCCTTCTTGCTTTTTACATTTCCCCGCGAGCCGGCCAAGAGCCAGTCCATAACGCCGGATGGAACGGATGAGGCCGCCCATCTTGGCGACGGATATTCGCTCCACACTGACAGCTTCCAGCCAGGGGAAGGTCAAGACGGAAATTTTGTTCGGCCGCGTCTTGCGCACCGTATCGGAACATTGTTGGATACAGAACAAGCATCGCCCCGGTATGGTCCGGAACCGGTGATTCCGAGGACACACTATTCGAGCCAGAATCGACGAGGCAGACATGATCCGACACGCTGACCGGAGCCTGATCAACCGCCGCGGTTTTGCGGGCGCCCTGCTCGGCGTCACCGCGGCAGCGGCGCTGGCACGTACCGGCTCGGCCGGCGCCGCGCCGGCCAAGACAATGCGGGTCTACAAGAGCCCGACGTGCGGATGTTGCGCGCGTTGGGTGGACTATGTCCGGGCCGACGCCTGGAAGGTCGAGGTGGTGGATCTGCAGAACGTCACATCGATCAAGAAGCAGGTTGGCCTGCTGCCGCAACTGGCGTCCTGCCACACCGCGATCGTCGATGGGTACGTGGTCGAGGGGCACGTCCCCCTGCCGGCGATCGAGAAGCTTATGACCGAGCGCCCGGACGTCCATGGAATCGCGGTGCCCGGCATGCCCCAGGACTCCCCCGGTATGGGGGGCGGTGGCGTCCAGGACGTGTTCGCCTTCACCCGCGACGGACGCACCCGCCCTTTCACCCGCACTGCCGGCTGACGCCGCGTCGCCGACCCAGACGACCCGACCATGCCCACCGCTACAAGCCCCCGCTTTCAGGAGTGCCTGGATGACCGCGCGATGGCGACCGTTCGGCCTGGCCATGGGAGCAGTGCTGACGCTGCTCGCCGCGCTTGCCAAAGATTGAGGCGATCTAAACGCTTTTGCCAGGAAAGGCCGAAGCAATTGCCGATGGGTCCCGATATCGGTCGCAGAACAACGCGATGCCGCTTTCACGCTCCCTTGCCCACGCAAAGAGGACTTTGATCAGCGGCTTACCGGCAAGTTGCGCCCTCCTGTATCGGCGGACAGGGGACATCCGCGTAGGAGCAAAAGACACAGCAATCGCCCGATTTGGGCCTGAGAACCGCGCCGCATCCGCGACAATCATAGAAATACTGACAGGCATCGGCTGGCATCGTCTCAGTTTCCTCGTGCCCACACTCGGGACACACGATCGTCGATCGAAATATCGTCATCGCTCGCAGGTCCATTGCTGTACCCAGATTGTACACCGAAAGCGCCCGAGCCCACGGGCAACTGCCGGACAACTGCCGGCGCCGATCATCACCGAGGCAGCCGGGCCTTGTTGCGACAACACTCGACGTGACCGGCCCGCAGCCCGTAGCCGGCGACGCGAATAGCCGGCCCGCAGTCCTGCCGGGCCTGTCCGGACCCGGCAGGACTGCGCGCGCTTATTCGCCGGCGACGAACGGACCGTGCATACCGGCCTGATAGTGGCCCGGCACGTTGCAGCCGAAGCGAACATTGTCGACCTGGGCAAAGTGCCAGATCAGTGCCTTCGTTTCGCCAGGCTGAACCATCACGCTGTTGGCATGGCCGTGGCCGGACGACGCGGTAGCATGCCCGCTGGCATCGGCCTCGCCACCGTGATGCCCGTCAACCCCGTTGTGACCACCGCCTCGGTGACCACCGCCCTGGTGACCACCGCCGTGATGCCCGTTTTCCGCATTGGCGCTGCCCATCATCTCGCGCATTTCCGCGCGGTGGGACTTCTGGACGCTGGGCGGGCCGACGGTGAACTCGTGCTGAGTCTCGCCGGTATTTGTTACGACAAAACGCACGGTCTGACCGGGCTTGACGGGGATGCGCTCGTGACTGAAGCGCATGCCCTGGGCCTCGACCCGGACGGTGCGGTCGACCTCGTCCAGCGTACCGGCGTGGCCGTAAGACTTTTCGTGATCCCCGGCCGCCTGCAGCGCGGCGGGGAAGCCGATCATCAGGGCGAACACGGCGGTCCCGGTTCGGCGGGTGAAGCTGGTCGGTTTACGCATGGCGATGTCTCCGGATGTCAAAACGGGTAAGCAGTGGGGCGCTCCGGCGCCTGAAACGCCGACGTGCCCACGGGCAGATTGAGAAAACTTTAGACTACCTGGACGCGATCACACCCGAACGGGCGTGGTGCACGCGGGCTGCAGTCGGGCTTACCCGTGTTTGGGGACCGGCGGTTCGCCTTGCAGATCCGGGCCGCTGGGCAGTGGGCCAAGCCCGCTCGTCGGGCGCGCCGTCGACAGGCGAGAGACCGCGACCATGACAACAGGTTGAGCGATCAGCGACCAGCACAGCGCCCCGTGACAGCCAGTGCCGGCATGACGCCGGCCATGGTCCTCAGGCACCTCGGGCCCTAAACTCGGGCCATCTGTGGCCGCTACCTGGGACGCTTGGTCGGGGTGGGCATGGGCGTGGGCGGCCTCAGCAGGCAGCGCGCCCGCGAGGCCAACGACAAGTGCCACGGCGACGGCGAGCACCCGCGCGCCTTTGGATATGCAGCCGTTGCCTCCCATGCCCCGATAATTGCCGATCATGAGCGTAATGCCAACCCCGTGGCCTGGATCGAGGCGACGAAGACCGTCAGCCCTGATCCCTGCCAGGCGGCGAATCAGAAGAGATTGCTGTCCGGGGCAGAGGGGGCTTGAAAAAATGCGCCGGCCCATCGCGGGTCACTGCGTTGAGTTCTGGGTATTTGTACGGGCGGCTGTAGTGGGCGCTCCCGAGGGTCTGCTTTGGGCTCGGAAGTACGCCAACACGACACCGCCATCCGTTGTTCAAGGAAAACCGGACTACCATGCTTCGGTGTGCACCGGCTTCCTTGGGACAAGCCGCCTATCCACTGAGGGAAGGAGCGTCCTCCCAAGGCATCACCTAAATCGGTAAGGTGCAGCCGATCCCGCGCCACAAGAATGAAGCCGACATGTCCGCGACCGCGCACACCGAGCAACCGCCCGCAATCACCCGCGAGGTCTTGGAACAGGACGGCCTGCGCGCCTATTTCGCTCAACATCACCCGGACGTCGAGGTGCTGGACGACGCCACCCTGCGGGCGTCACGGGACCGCATGCTCGCCGATGCCCCTGACGGTGTGGACCCTGATACCGGCGTGTTCGTGTTCGCCTACGGCTCGCTGATCTGGAACCCGTGCGTGCCCGTGGCCGAGCACCGACCGGCCCGGCTATACGGCTATCATCGCGACTTCCGCCTGCGGATGACCCATGGCCGTGGCTCGCCCGAGGCGCCGGGGCTCATGCTCGCGCTCACTGGCGGCGGGAGTTGCCGGGGCGTGGCGCTGCGCTTGCCGCCCGAGAACCTGCGCGCGGAACTGCTGCTGATCTGGCGACGCGAGATGCTAACGGGCGTGTACGTCCCGCGCTGGGTCGCCGTCGCCACCCCCGGCGAGCGCGTTTGGGCGCTCGCGTTCGTCGCCAACACGCGCAGCGAGCGCTACATTGAGCGCCCCGACGAGGCGACCGCGGCAACGTATCTGAGTACAGGCCGCGGCGCGTTGGGCACCTGCGCGGCCTACCTGGACAAGACCGTTCAGGACCTGCGCGCCTGGGGCCTGTATGACCGTCGGCTCGAACGCCTGCACCGACGCGTGTTCGCGCACACGGCACCGGCGGCATGACCGCAAGGCGTCGGTCGGCACCGGGACTAAACGCGGATCGGCGGCACAAGATCGCTCCATACCATTTGATCTTCTAAGGCTCCGGTTCCGCCGGGGCCTTTCTCCTGAGCATCCCAAAACTTGGCCGATCCATTTGAGGGTATCCAACCGCGACGGCAGAGCGACGTTCCCATACACACCTGAGCCCGCGATCAGACGACGCAGCGATCGGTCATGAAATGCAGCAGCATTTAGGCCGCGTCGGGTCATGGCCGGACCTTGCCAGCCGCTGCGGGCACGGCCGGTGTCCCGTTGGGAACTTTCCGCGGGACACCGGCGATGCGCGGTCGCAGCGTGTCCGATGCGGGCCCCCCACGTTTCGTGATGCCGAGCGCCTGAGCCATTCTCCACCGTCCAGGTTCAGCGGACGGGAGCGGAACGATGGCCAAGACGCGCGAGGACCGGCGCCAGTTCTGGCGTGATCATGTGCAGGCG
>NZ_NRRL01000080.1 GCF_016583645.1 Rhodovibrio sodomensis
GCCCCGGAAACCGGCCCGCACGCCGCCGCCGACGCCGTCCCCGCCGCCCACCGCGGCGCCGCCGAGGCGCTGGCCCGCCAACTCACCGGCAGCAACCGCACCGAGGTCGTCGCCTACGCCACCGAAGGCGGCGTCTTCCAGACCCACGGCTTCTCCACGGTGGTGATGGGCCCCGGCAACATCCGCGAGGCCCACCAGCCGGACGAGTTCATCGAGGCGGGGGAATTGGATCGGTGCGTGGGGGTGTTGCGGGGGTTGGCGGACGTATAGCCGCGCGCCACACGACGGGCGTTTTTCCTACCCTCCTCACGCGCGGTCGCGTATTTATTGACGCGCGATGGTATGGCGCGTCCAACTTCATCCGGCCTTCCAGGGAGAACTCGCGCAGCAAGATGCCGAGGTTCGGGCGGCGCTATCCTCCATGCTCCAAGACCTTGAGACCTATGGGCCGCATCTTGGCCGGCCGCACGTGGACACGCTGAGCGGTTCGCGCCACCCGAATCTGAAAGAGCTCCGGTTCAGGGCCGGCGACGGACAATGGCGTGTTGCCTTCGCTTTTGACCCGGCCCGCAGAGCGATCGTCTTTGTGGGTGGCGACAAAACCGGTCGGAACTAGCGGCGTTTCTATCGCCACCTCATTGCGATTGCCGACAGACGTTTCGATGATCATCTATCGAGAATGTAAGGCTACGAGGAGTGAAGCTATGGGCCGTGACGCAAGGGACTGGATCGCCAGTCTACCGCCCGAGGAACAAGAAGCGATGAAACGCCGATCGGCTGAGCTGCGTGCTGAACGGGCGGCTTTCGACGACATTCAGAAACTCGGAAACGCCGCGCGTTTGCAGGCGGCCGAGGAGCTCGGGATCGAACCCGACGAACTCGATCGCCGGCTGGAAGCGGCGGAGGCCTTTATCGCGTGCCTGCAAGAACGCCTGGAGCAGCAGGGCGGCCGCCTTACCCTTCACGTAAGCCTGCCCGATCACGACCCGGTGCACGCCGACCGGCTGCGCGACCTCCACAACGCGCACGACCCGGCCAAGGCGCAACCGGCTTCGGATCGCCGCACCGGCTAACCCCCTTCCCTCCCCGCGCCCATCCGCCTAACTTGGGGCAAGCGCACAAGGGCATCAACAGCTACGAGACCGCGATCACCGGCAAGGAGACCGTGCTGTCGCGCCTGCAAACCAGCGCGCCCGAGGCGGCGATCGAGACCGTCCAGCACGCGCGCGTGACCGCGCTCGCCCCGGAAACCGGCCCGCACGCCGCCGCCGACGCCGTCCCCGCCGCGCGGCGCCGCCGAGGCGCTGGCCCGCCAACTCACCGGCAGCAACCGCACCGAGGTCGTTTCCTACGCCACCGAAGGCGGCGTCTTCCAGACCCACGGCTTCTCCACGGTGGTGATGGGCCCGGGCAACATCCGCGAGGCCCACCAGCCGGACGAGTTCATCGAGGCGGGGGAACTGGATCGGTGTGTGGCGGTGTTGCGGGGGTTGGTGGACCGCTAACTTTTGCTTTGCACCGCTTGCACCGTAGACGCATAGCCCACCATTTATTACTCTCGTGAAAGGTGCCGCCCACGCGCGCGCCGACGACGATTCGTCAGTCTTCGACATAATATGCAGATCAAACAAGGTAAGTGATGTCTACCCAACTGCAGCAAACCATTATCGAATAACAAATCGAACAAACGCAATCTCGCATTGATACAAACGAAGACAATGCTTTCATGCATTGGGCGTATTCCTTGTATTTTGAACCAGAAGATGACGAAGTTCCTGCAGACGAACTAATCGATGGCGCACAGGAAAAACATGTCGATATTATTCATATTGAGGACCACCCCGAGGATAGCCATGCAAAGATTTACATAATTCAAACAAAAAATACCAAAGGCTTTTCCTCTAACAGCCTTATTCTAATTAACAATGGTTTGCGATGGATTTTCGAAAAACCGAAGAGCGAATACGAAAACCTCAAGAACAGCAGCCTAATTGCCAAAACTAAAGAAATTCGAGAGCTTCGCAAGAATTACGGAACCTCGAATTTAGAAGTTCAAGTCCTTTTTATCACCAAAGGCGATACTTATGAATTGAGTGAAGAGTATAAACAAGAAAAAAATCGTTGTAACAGAAAAGTGGAAAGCGGCAAGCTTTCAAGACTTTGAAATTGACGAAATTGGCGCGCGTGAATTGGTCGATCGCCTTAACGAGCTTGAAGCAACAACACGTAAAATCAATGAAGATATTAAGATAGTGTATGATGTGAACCGTCCATCAATCATCCAATTCCAAAGCGAGGGCATTAGGTCTTTCATATGCACAGTCCCAGCTTATGAAATCGCTAGAGTCGCAGGTACCGAGCCCAAAAATGCCATTTTCGACAAGAATGTCCGCAGATATCTCGGTCTACGCGGACGTGTGAATTCAGACATTTATCACACTTGCACGAATGAAGATACTGCCCAACGCTTCTGGTTTATGAATAACGGCATAACAATGGTTTGCGACAATATCGACTTCTCAAGGGACCCCGATCACCCTAGTATAAAAGTTAAGAATGTCCAGATCATCAATGGGTGCCAAACCTCGCTAACTCTAAAGCAAGCAAGAGATGATGGCGAACTTCGAGAAGACGTCTTTGTTTAGGCAAAAGTTTTCGAATCGACAAATCAGGATTTTGTTAACAAGATTGTTTTAGCGACAAACAACCGAAACTCTATAAATCACCGCGACCTCTACGCCAATGATGACAAACAGATACTCATTCAAAAAATTATGCGAGAACAGTATGGGTATTATTATGAGAGAAAAGCTAACGAATTTCGAGATGACAAAACGATCCCTCGGGGAAGAATTGTCAACAATGAGAAGGCGGCACAGGCATACCTCGCGATTGTGCAGAAGAAACCTACTGTCGCCAGAGCGCAGAAATACAAAATATTTACCGACGAATACTATTCAGGTTTGTTTGAGAAGGCCGATGTAGGCCAGCTTTTACTGTCATATTTGATGTATAAGCTCTGCGCAGATCAAGGTAAAATCCAGGCAAGAAAACTCGACTCCTCTGATTTGCAACATAGTGTTGTCACGTATGGCGTATTCCATGTCGCCCGTATTCTTGGATTTCTTACATTCAACTCGGAAAAGTGGCCTAAACATAACGACAAAAGCCTTGCTGACAAAATAGAACTATTTTCCGAAGCGGGAAATGAGGCTATCAAGCTTTACGAGCAAGCTAGAGATTTAATGGTGAAGGTTGTGCGCAGTAACGAAGACAAATTCACCTCTCCGAATAACTACTTTAAATCTCATGGCATCCAAAGTCATATCAACAGTGCTCTACACACCGAAGACAGCCCGCCGTAACCCCTTCCCTCCCCGCGCCCATCCGCCTACCTTTGCATGCGGGTATTCACCGCCCGCGCGTGGGCGGCGGCATGGCCGCCGGCACTACGCGGGCGGCATTCAGACAGGCGCCGACACAGACACGGCGCGGAGGCGAGAGATGTTCATTCAGACGCAGGCGACCAACGATCCCGACACCATCGAGTTCGTCCCCGGGCGCGAGGTTTACGGCGCCGGGCCGATCGCGTTCGGCGGCCCGGAGGAGGCGCGCCGGTCGCCGCTGGCGGCCCGGCTGTTCGAGCTGGAGCAGGTGCGCGGGGTGCAGCTGAACGGCGAGAGCGTGGCCGTCACCAAGGCGCCGAACGCCGAGTGGCTGACCCTGAAGCCGCACGTGCTGGCCGGGATCATGCAGCACTTCACCTCCGGCCAGCCGGTGATCGAGGAGCCCGCAGCAGCCGACGGTAACGGCGCGGGCGGCGGCGGCAACGGCGCCTCGGCGGACCCGATGCACGAGATCCAGGAGGGCAAGGAGCCGGTCTCCGACGCCGACGAGGAGCTGATCGAGCAGGTCACCGAACTCTTGGAGACGCGCATCCAGCCGGCGATCGAGCAGACCGGCGGCGAGGTCGCGTTCCACTCCATGGTCGGCGGCACGCTGAACCTCAAGCTGGAGGGCAGCGCCTACGCCATGCTCTCGCAGATCGAGAACATGCTGCGCCACTACGTGCCCGAGGTGGAGAAGGTCCAGGACTACCAGGACGCGATCGAAAAGCCGGGCCTGCAAACCGAGGCCGGCCAGGCGGTCAAGAAGGTGCTGGACGAGCGGGTCAACCCCGCGGTCGCCGGGCACGGCGGCCACATCGCCCTGATCGACGTCCAGGGGGCCCGCGTCTACGTCCGCCTGGAGGGCGGCTGCCAGGGCTGCGGCATGGCCGGGGTGACGCTCAAGCAGGGGATCGAGAACGAGATCAAGCGCCATGTGCCGCAGATCGAGGAGATCCTGGACGTGACCGACCACGCCAGCGGCACCAACCCCTACTTCCAGCCCGGCAAGGGCGGCGGCGAATCCCCGGTCGCGTAATCCACGTTCAAGAAGGGTCACCACCGCGCCACCGCGGAAACAGGGTGTAAGTGGTTGAACCACAGAGAGCACAGAGAACACGGAGGCGCCTCGGCGTAGGGCGCCAATCGTCGCGCAGGTTCCGCGCCGAAGCACTGCTAGCCCGAAACTGGGTAGCGCGCTTCGCGCGCAATAACCTTCTTATCCGTGCTCTCTGTGACCTCTGTGGTGACCCCTCTCCTCCGGGGGCCCGATGGTGAAAACGCATCCATGAAGATCTGTCTGATCTCCACCTACGAGCTGGGCCACCAGCCCTACGGCATCGCCGCGCCCGCGCGCTGGCTGGCGGACGAGGGCGCGGAGGTGCGCGCGGTCGACCTGGCGGTGGACTGCCTGGACGAGGACGCCGTGCGGGGCGCCGGGCTGATCGCGATCCACCTGCCGATGCACACGGCCACGCGTCTGGCCGCCGCCGCGCTGCCCAAGGTGCGCGCGCTGAACCCGCACGCGCATCTCGCCTTCTACGGCCTCTACGCCAGCGTCAACGAGGGCTACCTGCGCGAACTCGGCGGCGACACGGTGGTCGCCGGCGAGGTCGAGGGCGCGCTCGTCGAGCTGTACCGCCGCCTGACCGGCGCGGATGCGTCCCACAAGCCGGACGCCGAGGCGGCCGTGCGGATGGACAAGCAGCGCTACCGCGTGCCCCGGCGCACCGAACTGCCGGACCTGGACCGCTACGCCAAGCTGATCATGGGCGACGGCGAGGAGCGCACGGTCGCCTATACCGAGGCGACCCGCGGCTGCAAGCACCTGTGCCGGCACTGCCCGGTCGTGCCGGTCTACCAGGGCCGCTTCTTCGCCGTCCCGCGCGAGGTCGTGATGGCGGACGTGCGCGGCCAGATCGCGGCCGGCGCGCAGCACGTCACCTTCGGCGATCCGGACTTCTTCAACGGCCCCGGCCACGCGATGAAGCTGGCCGAGGCGTTCCACGCCGAATTCCCGGACGTCACCTACGACGCCACGATCAAGGTCGAGCACCTGAAGGCGCACGCCGACAAGCTGGACGACCTGCGCCGGACCGGCTGCCTGTTCGTGACCACGGCCGTCGAGGAGGTCGACGACGTCGTCCTGGACAAGCTGGAAAAGGGCCACACCCGGCAGGACTTCGTCGAGGTCGTCCAGGCCGCGCGCGACGCCGGCCTGACCCTGTCGCCGACCTTCATCCCGTTCCACCCCTGGTCGACGCCGGAGGGCTTCCTGGACCTCTTGCGCACGCTTGGCGCGCAGGACCTGGTGGAGAACGTCGGCCCGATCCAGCTGTCGATCCGCCTGCTGATCCCGCAGGGCAGCCGGATCCTGGAGCTGGACGACACGGACCGCTGGATGGACGGCTTCGATCCGGAGAAGCTGACCTACCGCTGGTCGGCGATCGACCCGCGCGCCGACGCCCTGCAGGAGCGGGTGCGCGACGCCGTGCAGCAGGGCGACCAGGAGGACGCCAGCCGGCGCGCGGTGTTCCAGCGGATCTGGGAGATCGCGCACGATGCCTGCGGCCTGGAAGCTCCCGCCCTGCCCGCGGCCGGCGCGGACAGCGGCCCGGTGCCGGCGATGAGCGAGCCGTGGTACTGCTGCGCCGAACCCAGCGAGGACCAGCTCGCGAAGGTGTAAGCGCGGGGTTCACCACCAAGGCACCAAGAACGGTCAAGTTCGGGAAGACGCACCACAGAGACACAGAGGCACAGAGACGGTTTGCCGATCGCGATATGCGTGGCGCCCGCTCACGCCGGAAAGCCGCATCGTCTGAGGCGGCATGGCGCGCTTCGCGCGCAAAGATTCTCCTCCTCTGTGTCTCTGTGCCTCTGTGGTTCGTCTTTCTTCAAAACGCCGCCGCGCGGCACGCCACCTTGGTGTCTTCGTGTCTTGGTGGTGACCTCTTCTAAGCGGGAGCACGCATGGACGGCCGGCTGCTACTGCTGATCCCCACGACCTCCTACCGCGCCGGCGATTTCCTGGACGCGGCCCAGCGGCTCAACGTCACGGTGACGGTCGGCTCCGATCAGGCGGGCGTGCCGCAGCAGTTCGACCCCGCCGGCACGCTGGAGGTCGCATTCGCCGATCCCGACCGCGCGGTGACGCAGATCGCCGACTTCCACGCCCGCTATCCGCTCGCCGCGATCGTCGGGGTGGACGAGGGCACGGCTACCATCGCCGCGCGGGCGAGCGCGGACCTCGGCCTGCCGCATAACGACCCCGAGGCGGTCGCGGCGGCGAGCGACAAGTACCGCTTCCGCCAGGCGCTCTCCGCGGCGGGCGTGGTGCAGCCGACCTTCCGGCTGTTCGGCGCGGCAGACGATCCGCCCGCCTGCGCCCGGCAGATCAACGCCTACCCGGTCGTGCTCAAGCCGCTGTCGCTCGCCGCCAGCCGCGGGGTGATCCGGGCCGACGATCCGCAGGCGTTCGTCCAGGCGTTCGAGCGCATCCGCCGGATCCTGGCGGAGACCCGCGAGGAGACCGGCCTGCGCGCGGCGCCCTACGTGCTGGCGGAGGAGTACCTGCCGGGCGGCGAGGTCGCGCTGGAAGGCCTGCTGATCGACGGCCGGCTGCACACCATCGCGCTGTTCGACAAGCCCGAGCCGATGGAAGGCCCGACCTTCGAGGAGACGGTGTTCCTCACCCCCTCCAGCCTGCCGGAGGCGGTGCAGCAACAGGTGATCGCGCGGGTCCGGGAGAGCGTCGCGGCGCTCGGCCTCAGCGACGGGCCGATCCACGCCGAACTGCGGCTGACCGAGGACTACGGCCCGGTGCCGCTGGAACTGGCCGCGCGCTCGATCGGCGGGCTGTGCGCGCGCATCCTGCGCTACGGCGCCGGATTGTCGCTGGAGGAGGTGATCGTCGCCCACGCGCTTGGCCGCGATCCGGCCGAGCTGAAGCGGGTCTCCCGGCCGTCCGGGGTGATGATGCTGCCGGTGCCGCGCGAAGGCACCCTGCAGGCGGTCGACAACCGCGGTGCGGCGCTGGCGGTCCCGGGCATCCTGGACCTGCAGATCACGGTCGCGCCCGGCACCTACGTCCGCCCCCTGCCGGACGGCGACCGCTACCTGGGCTTCCTGTTCGCCCAGGCGGACAGTGCGGCGGCGGTGCAGCGGGCCCTCAGCGACGCGGCCGCGGCGCTCGACGTGCGGATCGGGTGATCGGCCTCTTTAACCTAGAGCAAGATTTTGCTCTGGCGCAAAATCAACGGTTTACAGTTTCTTAGCTTAAATCCCCCTAAGTTCGGCCGACTTTCCGGGGCGCGGCGGGCACCGACATCCGCTCTCGGAAAGGGGCGAGACGGGTCGGCATAACCGGGCTTTGGGAGAGACGATAGATGGCCTGCAGTTCCAACCGGAGCGGCTGCGCGCGCTGCGAACGCCTGCCGGCGCGCCCCGACGCCCCGATGACCCTGTATCTCTGGCCACCGCTCGGCCACAGCGCCGGCAAGATCCGCAAGCAGCTGGAGCGCGCCGGGGTTGGCTTGGAGCCGGCCGGCAACGGCGACGGCATGATCCTGCAGGTCGCCGACGACGCCACCCGGACCGCCCTGATCGCGCTGGAACACACCCTGTCGGCGGAGGAGCGGCGCGCGGCCCGCGCGCTCGCCATGGCGCCCGGGGCGACGCCGGAGTTCGCCGACTACCCGCGCGTCAACGGGCTGGACACCTTCATCAACTACCTGCGCGCCGGCCCGCTGATCGACACGCTGGCCGACAACGCCTTCGCGGTCAGCTTCGCGCCGATCGTGTTCGCCGACGACCAAACCGACGTGATGGCGCACGGCGCGCAACTGCAGTTCCCGCGGATGTGCGAGACGGCGGATGCGGTGTTCGAGCTCGCCCGGCGGGCGGATCTGCTGCACCAGCTCGACCGCAGCGCGCGGATCGCCTGCATCGAGGCGACGCCGGCCCAAGACATCGATACCCCGGTGTTCGTCGAGTTCCAGCCGGCGGCGATCTACGACCCGGTCTACTGCCTGCGCACCACGGTCGACGCCGCCCACCGCGTCGGCCTGCCGCCGGAGAACATCGTCTTCACCCTGAACCACCCGCAGGGCGGCTACGACGTCGCTCATCTGAAGAACATCCTGAGCTATTACCGCGCGCAGGGCTACGAGGTCGCGCTCGGGCGGCTCGGCAGCGGCGTGGGCGCGCTCGAGCTGCTGCAGCATCTGCGCCCGGAGTATGCCTGGCTGGCGCCGCAGCTGGTCCAGGGCGTGGCGGGCGACCCTTACCGCGGCGTGATCGCGCGCAAGCTCCTGGAGATGGCGCACCGGCTGCGGATCGAGACGATCGCCTACGCCGACCCCGCGGACGCGGAGGCGACCTGGCTCTACGAGCACGGCGTCAACTACCTCGCCAGCACCGCGGAAACGGCCAATCCCCACGCCAATCGGACGGCCGCGGAGGCGCGGCGTGAGCAAGCTGCGGAATAATCATCCCGAAGCGCCCGACGCGGCGCGCGCGCCCGACGGCGCCGCAACCGGCACCGCCGGGGGCGCCAGTGCCAGCCCGGACGGGGACACCGCGATTCCGGAGGACTCCGCGATCCTGGAATCCGCTTGGCCGGTGCTGCTGGAGATGGCGGCGCCGCTCTATATCGCGGCCCCGGACGGGCGGGTGATCTTTTCCAATGCGGCGTTCGATACCGCGCTCGGCCCGACGCTGCTGACCGACGGCGGCCGGCTGCCGCGCACCCTGACCCGGCGGATCGGCCGGGCCCGGGAGACGGTACGCCAGACCGAACGGGTGTCCGGCGAGCGGCTGGCCCAGACCCGCACGTTCGAGGGGCTGCACCGCACCGTGCCGGGCCCCGACGGGCGCGTGCGCGCCCTGATCGGCACGTTCACCGAAGTGACCCGCACGCGCGAAGCGATCGCGAACGTGCGCGCCCTGCGCGGCCGGTTCGAGGAAATCCTGTCGACCGTCTCCGACTGGGTCTGGGAGGTCGACGCCGACTGGACCTTCACCAGCTCCAGCACGCGCGACGACGGCGTCCTCGGGTTCGATCCGGTGAGCGTGCTCGGCCGCAACTTCTTCGACCTCGGGCAGGTCGGCGTCAACCCGAAGGTGCCCAAGCAGCGCCTGCTCAAGGCGAGCCGCCGGGCCCCGTTCGAGGCGGTGCTCTACGTCATCGCCGCCGACACCCCGGACGAGCGGATGTTCGAAATCTCCGGCATCCCCAGCTTCGACGAGGACACCGGCAACTTCGCCGGCTTCCACGGCTCCGCGCGCGACGTGACGCAGGAGATCGCCGCGGACCGGCGGGCCCGCGATTACCGCGCCGAACTGGAGGCCGCGCTGGCCCAGCTGCGCGCCAAGAACACCGAGCTGAACGCGGCCCTGGAGCGCGCCAAGGCGGCGGACCAAGCGAAGAACCAGTTCCTGGCGATGGTCGGCCACGAGCTGCGCACGCCGCTCAACGCCGTGATCGGCTTCTCGGAGATCATGGACCAGGAGCTGTTCGGCCCGCTCGGCGACGAACGCTACGACGCCTACGTCGACGACGTGCTGGCCTCGTCCCGGCACCTGCTGGGGGTGATCAACGACATCATCGACGTGGTCAAGCTGGAGCTGAACGAGCTGCGCCTGCGCCCGGACGGGATCGCGGTGGCCCGGCTGCTGGAAACCTGTGCCGCGTTCGTCCGGGAGAAGGCCGCGCGCGAGGGCATCGACCTGCAGGTCAAGGCGCCGGCCGACCTGCCGGAACTGATCGCCGACCCGCAGAAGGTCCGGCAGATGCTGGTCAACCTGCTGACCAACGCGGTCAAGTTCACCGGGGCCGGCGGCCGGATTACAGTCGCCGCCGGGCTGCGCGGCGCGGAAATGGCGATCTGGGTCGCGGACACCGGAATCGGCATCGCCCAAGACCAGCAGGCCGACGTGCTGCAACCGTTCAAGCAGGCGGACGGCACGCTGTCCCGCAACGCCGAGGGACTGGGCATCGGCCTGCCGCTGACCGCCCAGCTGGCACAGGCGCACGGCGGCCGCCTGACCCTGGAAAGCACCCCCGGGACGGGCACCACCGTGACCGTCCACCTACCGCTCGAACCGGCGGCCGGCCGGGCGGAAACATGAACCGCCGAGGCGCAAGGTTGTCGTTAAAATCTTTGGAAACGGAACCGCTTCCTCCTTATCCGAATTTTCCGGCGGCTATTCTTCTACGGCCCACGAACGTCTGTCGGTCGTTCCGGATTTTTCCGGCTTCCCCCTTTTAAATCGACTGGGCGATCCGGCACGCTCGAGGGCGGTAAAGGACCCTTCGAGCCCGCGTGACGGCGGGGCGCGGCCCACTGGCCGACCCCATTGGCCGACCCCACTGGCCGACCCCACCGGGGGACCCCACTGGCCGATACCGCCGTCACCCGGACCTGGAAGCGCCCGATGGCCGCGCGCGACAGTCTGGTCGACGGCCGCAGGCCATGCGACGGCCCACGCCGGCAAGCCGATCCGCCCCCGGTTTCTCCTCGGCAAGCGCGGCGCGCAGGTCGTATTCGCGCTGCTGGCCGTCTTGACCCGGCCGGTCGTCGCGGTTGGCGTGGTCGCCGCCGACGGTTTCCTTGTATGGATCTATCAGCTGATCACCGGCCCGTCCGGCCCACCGGGCGGCTGAGCCTCACCACGACCCCGCTAGAGCAAAATCGATGAAGGTCGTGTCGACCTTCATCGTGAATTTTGCTCTACCTGCTTGAAGAGAGAGCAAGATGCTGAAAGGTGGATTCACCTTTCAGCATCTTGCTCTGGGAGCCGACGCACGATGGCCGGAGACAACCGGATCGACCGCAGCCGGCGCGCCTTCCTGCGCCGCCCGCTCGCCGGCCTGGTCGAAGGACGTGACCGGAAAGACCGCCGGCGCGAGGCCGACCGCGCCGCCGATCCCTGGCGCCCGCCCTGGGCGACCGACGGGTTCGAGGATGCCTGCACGCGCTGCGGCGCCTGCCTGGAGGCCTGCCCCGAGGGGATTCTGGTCAAGGGCGACGGCGGATTTCCGGAGGTCGACATCGCTCAGGGCAGCGGCGAGTGCACCTTCTGCCGCGCCTGCGTCGACGCCTGTCCGGAGCCCGCGTTCGACGACCCCGACAGCAGCAGCCCGTGGGACTGGGTCGCGCGGATCGGGGCCGGGTGCCTGGCAACCAACGGGATCGTCTGCCAGACCTGCGGCGACGTCTGCGACTACCACGCGATCCCGTTCGCGCCGGAGGAAAGCGGCCCGCCGGTCCCCTGGCTCAAGACCGACGCCTGCACCGGCTGCGGCGCCTGTGTCGCCGCCTGCCCGGCGCAGGTGATCAAGATGGTCCACCGTCCGCAACGCTGAGCCGGTTCGGGGCCCGCCGGCATGCGGTTTGCCGGGCCGTCCCCTGGGCGCGCCCGCATTGATCGCACAGCTGTCTTGCGGCGTTTACCGTCTAACCGGCGGAAAAGGCCGACAAAAGGTCGCGGATGCGCTATGCTGCCCGATGTCCGCGGCACTACGCCCGCGACGGTGCCATTTCCGATCCACGAAGCAAGGAGGCGGGGCCGTCAATCCGCCCCGACCAGACCCCTGACGAAGAACGTCTTTATCATCGGCCTAAACGACTTCCACCACCAGAAGCTGAAACGGCTGCGCGGGGCTCAGGACATCGCGTTCCACGGCCTGATCGACCCCGCCAAGGTGTACGAGACGGAAGAGTTCGATATCCCCGGCATGCTCAAGGAGGCCGAGGACAAGCTGAACGCGTTCGACGGCACGATCGACGCGATCGCCGGCTACATGGACTTTCCGGTCTCCACCATGCTGCCGATCCTGTGCAACAAGTTCGGCACCCGCACGACCTCGCTGGAAAGCCTGCTGAAGTGCGAGCACAAGTTCTGGAGCCGGTCGGTCCAGAAGGAAGTGATCCCGGACCACATCCCGAACTTCACCGCGTTCGACCCGTTCGACGACAACGCGCTGCCGAAGATCGGCGAGTCCGGGCTGTCGTTCCCGTTTTTCGTCAAGCCGATCAAATCCTCGGGCTCGCGCCTGGGCTTCCGGATCGACAACCCGGAGGACTTCGACCACGCGGTGGAGAAGCTGCGCGCGGACATCGGCACGATCTCCACGCCGTTCAACTACGTCCTCGATCAGGCCGAGCTGCCGGATGAGATCAAGTCGGTCGACGGCCGCTACTGCATGGCCGAGCAGATCATCGGCGGCCGGCAGTGCACGGTCGAGGGCTACGTCCATGAGGGCGAGGTGGTGCCGTACGGCGTGGTCGATTCGATCCGCTATCCGCAGGTGCTGAGCTTCTTCTACTACCTCTACCCGTCCAACCTGCCCGCGCGGGTGCAGGACAAGATGGCCGAGTTGACGCGCACGATCATGAGCCACACCGGCTTCAACAACAGCGCGTTCAACATCGAGTACTTCTGGGACGAGGTGTCCGACCAGATCTGGCTGCTGGAGATCAACACCCGGATCTCGCAGTCGCACTGCGACCTGTTCGAGAAGGTCGACGGGGTCAGCAACCAGCAGGTCACGGTCGACCTGGCGCTGGGCCGCCGGCCGGACATGCCGCACCGGCAGGGCGCGCACAACGTCGCCGGCAAGTTCTTCTACCGCGTGTTCTTCGACGATGCGACCGTCTCCGGCGTGCCCGACAAGCAGCAGATCGAGGCCGCGCAGGCCAAGGTCCCCGGTACCTACATCGCTCCCCAGGTCAAGGTCGGCACGCGCCTGTCCGACCTGCCGGAGCAGGACGCCTACTCCTTCGCGATCGCCTACATCTGGATGGGCGGCAAGAGCCAGGGCAAGCTGCTGTGGAACTACGAGCAGGTGATCAAGAGCCTGCACTTCCAGTTCGATATCGACGAGTAGGCGGCGACGCGTAGACGGCCTTTTAGCATTTCCATGCTAGATCTGCGTCGGGCGCGCGTCCGCCGACATCGGCCGGATCGGACGCGCGCCGCGAGCGGAATGCCTGAAGGCCGAACCGGCCGGCTGACTGACTGTCGCTCCACCTCCTCAAGTGTGAGGACACGATGCCGAAGGGTGGGGTCACCTTTCGGTCTCTTGCCCTGACGTCTCTGCGCGAACCACGAGTTACATATGCGAATCGTAAACGAATTCCCCCGTGAGGTGATCGAGGAGGAAACCTGGATTCCCCTCAAGGACGGCACCCGCCTGGCCGCCCGGATCTGGCGCCCGAAGGACGGCGAGCAGAACCCGGTGCCGGCGATCCTGGAGTACCTGCCCTACCGCAAGCGCGATCTGACGCTGGCGCGCGACGCCCAGATGCATCCCTACTGGGCGGGGCACGGCTACGCCGGCGTGCGGGTCGACATCCGCGGCAGCGGCGAGAGCGACGGCGTGCTGGAGGACGAGTACCTGCAGCAGGAGCTGGACGACGGCGTGGAGATCCTGCAGTGGCTGGAAGACCAGCCCTGGTGCGACGGCCAGGCCGCGATCATCGGGATCTCCTGGGGCGGCTTCAACGGCCTGCAGCTCGCCGCGATGCGGCCCAAGCAGCTTAAGTGCATCATCACCATCTGCTCGACCGACGACCGCTACGCCGACGACGTCCACCACATGGGCGGCTGTCTGTTGGGCGACAATCTGTCGTGGGCGTCCACGATGTTCGACCACAACGCCTGCCCGCCCGACCCCGACCTGGTCGGCGACCGGTGGCGGGAGATGTGGCACCAGCGCCTGGAAGGCAGCGGCCTGTGGCTGCAGAAGTGGCTGGAGCACCAGCGCCGCGACGCCTATTGGAAGCACGGCAGCGTCTGCGAGGACTTCAACGACATCCAGATCCCGGTCTACGCCGTCTCCGGCTGGGCCGACGGCTACTGCAACGCCGTGTTCCGCCTGCTCGACGGGCTGACGCACGTACCCGCCAAGGGCCTGGTCGGCCCGTGGGCGCACAAGTACCCGCACATGGGCGTGCCCGGTCCGGCGATCGGCTTCCTGCAGGAGACGCTGCGCTGGTTCGACCACTGGATGAAGGGCACCGATACCGGGATCATGGACGAGCCGCGCCTGCGGGTGTGGATGCAGGACAGCGTTCCGCCCAGCGCGCGCTACGACGTCCGTCCGGGCCGCTGGGTCGGCGAGCCCAACTGGCCGTCCGACAACATCCAGCCGACCGCCTACAAGCTGACCTACGGCCACGACCTCGTGCCCGAGGACACCGAGGTCGAACGCAAGGCGCTCGACATCCAGTCGCCCCTGTTCGTCGGGCTGTACGCCGGTAAGTGGTGTTCCTACAACGCCCCGCCGGACCTGCCGCACGACCAGCGCGACGAGGACGGCGGCGCGCTGGTGTTCGAGACGCCCCGGCTGACGGAACCGCTGGAGATCTGCGGCCAGCCGTACGTCGAGCTCGACGTCGAGAGCGACCAGCCGGTCGCCATGGTGGCGGTCCGCCTGATCGACGTGCAGCCGAACGACAAGGCGACGCGCGTGTCCTACGGCGTGCTCAACCTGACCCACCGCGACAGCGACGAGTTCCCGGAACCGCTGGAGCCGGGCAAGCGCTACCGCGTGCGCGTCAACCTCAAGCACATCGCCCAGAAGTTCCCGGCCGGCCACTCGATCCGGGTGTCGGTCTCGACCGTCTACTGGCCGCTCGCCTGGCCCGCGCCCAAACCGGTCAAGCTGACCGTCTACCTGGGCGACAGCAAGGCCATCCTGCCGGTCCGCCCGCGGCGCGACGCCGACGACGCCGCCCTGCCCGCGTTCGACGAGCCGGAGGCCGCGCCGCCGCTGGAGAAGACGCCGATCCAGCCGACCCATGAAGAGTGGACGGTGATCCGCGACCTCGCCAACGACAAGACCACCCTGCAGGTGATCAACGACGAGGGCCTGTACCGGATCGAGCGGCACAACCTGGAGATCGGCTCGCGCACGACCGAACGCTACAGCTACTCCGGCGACGACTACCAGTCGCTCGCCGGCTGGACGGAGTGGCGGCGCACCTTCCGCCGCCGCAACCCGGAGGGCGAGGACTGGGAAGTGCACACCGTGACCCGGACGCTGATGACCAGCGACCCGGAAACCTTCCGCATCCGCGCAACCCTGGACGCCTACGAAGGCGACAGCCGCGTTTTCGCCAAGACCTGGGACGAGGCGATCCCGCGCGATTTGGTCTAGAGCTACATGCTTGAAGGCCGAAACGGCCTTCGAGCTGAATGTAGCTCTAGCTTCTTGAAGAGAGGGCAAGATTCAGCTGACAGGTGATTCCACCTCTCAGCATCTTGCCCTAAGCGCGCGGAGACGGATGCAACGGCGGGTCCCTCTCCCTTGAGGGGAGAGGACAGGTGAGGGTGGGACTCTTCGGATGACGCCGAGGTGTCCCACCCGTACCCTCCCACGCCCTGACGGGCGCGGGCCCCTCCCTCTCCCCTCAAGGGAGAGGGGTAAAAGCGGGCGCGCGCGGAAGCGGCCGCGGGTCCCCTCTGCTCAAAAACGCGAAAAGGCCCGGAAGCGCTGGCTTCCGGGCCTTTTTCGTGTCGGTCGGCCGCCGCGTGGCCGCTACCCCTTTTCCCCGCACACCGGGCACTTGGCGCCGCCGCCGTTGGGCGCCTTGGGGTGGCCGCGGTTGTCGAGCTGGCCCTTGGAGTTGAAGCCGTGATAGTTGCGGCAGTGCTTGCCGAACGCGGCCTCGGCATCCTGGGCGTAGGAGAACTTGAAGGCGTCCGCGCCGTCGTCCTTGCCGAGCAGCTTGCCGATCAGTCCGGGCGTCGGGTCGGCCTTGCGGGCGGCCTGCAGGATGGCGTCGCGGACGTTCTTGTCGTCCCGGCCGACGAAGCGCACGACGAAGCGCTTCTGCTTATCCATCTTGCCGAGCGCGAAGTTGCCGGGGCCGGCCTGGGCGACGACGCGGGCGACCTCTTGCGCATCGAGGGGATACGGCCCGTCCATGTCCAGGGATGCCATCTGCCGGTCCTGCCTTTCGTCGCGCCGCGCCTGGTGGGTGGGATCAGCCGCGCAGGCTAGCCGGCGGGCGGTGAACGGAGGGTTAAGCCGGGCCGACGCCGGCGTGGATGGCCGACGCGAGCCGGCACCGCCCGCCCGGGCCTACAACAGCGGATACGCGTGCGCCCAGTCCCAGTACGCCTGCCGGGCGGTACGGTAGACCGGGCCCGGCTGCAGGTGGCGTTCGTCCACCCGGACGATCGGCATCACCTTGCCGTAGTTGCCGGTGGAGAAGACCTCGTCGGCGTGCCGGAGCTCGTCGAAGGTCACCCGCCGCTCGACCACCTTGTAGCCGGCATCCTGCAGCAGCCCCTTCACCCGCTGCTTGGTGATCCCGTTCAGGAAGGTGCCGTTGGGCGCGGGGGTGGCGACCTCCTCGCCCGACACCAGCCAGACGTTCGCGGTGGCGAGCTCGGCGACGTTGCCGAGCGCGTCCAGCATCACCGCGTTGTCGAAGCCCTTGCTGCGGGCCTCGCGCAGCGCCCGGCCGCTGGTCGGATAGAGGCAGGCGGCCTTGGCCTCGGTCGGCATGGTCTCCGGCAGCGGCCGGCGGTATTTCGACAACGTCACCGCGGTGCCCTTGGGCTCGGGCATCGGCGCCTCGTGCAGGGTCAGGCAGAAGCGCGTGCTGTCCGGATCGGGCGCGACGAAGCCGGTCTCCGCCCAGAACATCGGCCGGACGTAGAGCTCGGTACCGCGCGGGAACTTGCCGATCCCCTCCAGCGCCAGGTCCAGGATCTCCTGCGCGGTCACCACCGGCTGCAGCTCCATCGCGTGCGCGCTGTGGATCAGCCGCTCGCAGTGCCGGTCCAGGTCGGGCGCGCAGTCTTCGAACACCCGCGCGCCGTCGAACACGGTCGAGGCCATCCAGGAGCCGTGCGACATCGGCCCCATGATCCCGGGGTTGCCTTCCAGCCACTCGCCGTCGACGAAGGTCAGGGGACTCATCGCGCGCTCTCCCGTGCTTGGGCTCCGGCCCCACCCGCCCGGCCGGCATGGCACGGGGACGCGGATCGGATGCCCGTCGCGGAAAAGCTAGCACGCATTTTTTATCCCAGGCAAAGCGCGCCGGCCATGCGCGCGGCGCAAAACGGCGGGTCAGTCGGCCCGGACGCCGGCGCCCGCCGCCACCACCCGTGCCCGCAGCGCGGCCAGCGCCCGCACCCGGCCCGCGAGGACCGCCGGCACGCCCGCGCCGTGCACGGCCTGCAAGCGCGCCGCCGCGATCGCCGCGACCAGATCGCGGGCGCGCGCGGCGTGGGTACGCGCCATCGCCGCCCGCTCCGCGGCGTGCAGCGCCTCCGCCCCGCCCAGCCGCGCCGCCCGGCGCGCGCGGGCGCAGAGCGGACCGTCGATCCGGGTCTCGTAGGCGGGCGGACGGGGATGCGCGGTCATTCGCCCAGACTACATGCGGCGCCGGCGGAATGCAAGGAATTTCGTCCCAATTATATACTTGACGGAACAGAGGCCATGGACGAGGATCAGGAGCGACAGGCCAGCGCAGAAATTGAAGTTACAGACGAAATGCTGAAAGCAGGCGTCGAAGCGGTTTCTATCTATCGAGATGATGCCATGGCAGAGACTTTGGCATCGATGGTTTATCAAGCAATGGAGGAGGTGCGCCGTCGTTTCGAGCAAAAGGATAAGAATCAGGGTTGATTCTCAAAGAAATTGCGGCACCGTATGAAAAATTTGATTTTATGTCATGTAATACCCGACGAAGGACATCCAAATCGGCAATTAATATTTTTTCTTTCAATCCCTTTTTTGCAGAATATTGAATAACGTGCGGCGAATGGCCTTCGGCTTGCTCCCATATTTGGCTATGGATAATTTGGTTCCGATTGCCACGGTTGGCGTCCATAAGCTTTAAAAAGTAACAAACGGCGTCGTAATTTTCATATGAATGATTTATTTCAGACAAATTTCGGAGTATTTCGGATTTAGTCACATTTCCGATATGAGTTGACAAAGAGCGACCAGACACGTAATCAAGTTTAAGAGTGTGCCAGAGGAGGCGCTCTCTTAACTCTTCAACTTGATTCCATAGAATGGTAAGTGCGCCGATGGCTTCAAGGTACGCGGGAGACGGTAGTTCGGACGAAACATCTTCGAACACTGATAATTCTCCGACTGATGCAGGTTTGCGGCGCGACGATGCCCTAAAACGCGCCCTCCGCACCCCGCCCAAGCCGCACAAGCGGAAGCGGGATGAGGGCGGCCAGGACGAACCTGACCGCCCGAGCGACAAAGAGGGCTAACCCTTCTTGCCGCAGTCGCGGGGCGGACGGCGCTTGTGCTGCTGCACCTTGACCGTCTTGCGCCCCTTGGGCGGGGTTTTACACCCGCCGCAATTGCGCTTTGCCATGATGCTTTCTCCATCTTGGCAAGTGGGGCTGGCCCCCACGCCCCGACGCGGCACCGCGCGCGCGTCGCCATCAAAACGTCGTGCGGTGTTGCTCGGGCAGCGCAACTTCTAGCCTACAAGCGGGATTGGAGTCGCTCAAAACACGTCTGCAATCAGACGACGTAACCAGCGGCGGAACTCGGAACGGCTGCGCTTAGGCTGCGAGGTGCGCCCCGAGATTAGGACGCCACCGACGATAATCGCTACGTTTTCGTTGGCCTTGGTTTGATGGTGTAGTTCCACTCGGGATGGAAGGAATCGCCGGTGATGTCGAGGGTGGCCATGTCGGCGTTGGAGACCTTCAGGCC
>NZ_NRRL01000081.1 GCF_016583645.1 Rhodovibrio sodomensis
ACTGGAACCCCTCGGCCATATCCCGCCGGCGGAGGCAGAGGCGAAATTTTTCGAGCTGGACGATCAGGCCGCCATGGCGGCCTGATCGTCCAACCACCGCAGCCTCCGAGAAACCCGGGACACCTCAGCGGCGGCGAGGCGACGGCCCGTGGCTACGCCCGTGAGCTGGACGGCTGGGAGGGCGAGATCGCTGTCTCCCGCACATGCATCGCCGAGGCCGCGGAGCGTGTCCCCCAGGCGATTAAGGACGACGTGCACTTCGCCTACGATCGCGTCCGCCGGTTTTCCGAGGCGCAGCGCGACAGCCTGTCGTCTTTCGAGATTGAAATTTCGCCGGGTGTCTGGGCGGGCCAGCGCAACATCCCGATGGCTGGGGCCGGCTGCTATGTGCCGGGCGGGCGGTACTGCCATTTGGCTTCGGCGCTGATGAGCGTGGCGACAGCGAAGGTGGCAGGTGTCCAGCACGTCACCGCGTGTTCCCCGCCGCGCGGGGAACAGGGCATCCATCCCGCCGTCCTGTACGCGCTGGACTATAGCGGGGCAGACACCATTCTGACGATGGGCGGCGTGCAGGCCGTGGCGTCCATGGCTTTCGGCCTGTTCACCGAGCAGCCCGCCGACATCCTGGTCGGACCGGGCAACCAGTTCGTTGCCGAGGCCAAACGCGCCCTTTTCGGCCGGGTGGGCATCGATCTGTTCGCCGGTCCGACCGAGATCTTGGTGATCGCCGATGATACGGCGGACCCGGACATCCTCGCGGCAGATCTGGTGGGGCAGGCCGAGCACGGCAGCAACTCCCCGATCTGGCTGATCACGCTCTCGCGCGGGCTTGCGGAAGCCGTGGCCGACCGCACTCGGACCCGCATCGATTCGTTGCCCGAACCCAACCGCACCAACGCCCACGAGGCTTGGCGCGATTGCGGGGAGATCGCGGTCACGGGCTCGCCGGCCGAGGCCGCAGCCTTGAGTGACCGCTACGCGCCCGAACATTTAGAGGTTCACGCCGCCGAGTTGGACTGGTGGCTCGCCAACCTCACCAACTACGGTTCGCTGTTCCTGGGCGAGGAGACGACGGTCGCCTACGGCGACAAGACGTCGGGGCCGAACCACATCCTGCCAACCAAGGGCGCGGCCCGTTACACCGGCGGCCTGAGCGCGATGAAGTTTCTCAAGACGCTCACCTACCAACGCATGTCGCGCGAGGCGAACCGCGAGATCGGTTCTGTGACCGCGCGGATGTCGCGGCTGGAGGGCATGGAGGCTCACGCGCGCTCCGCCGACGCGCGCTTGGCCAAATATTTTCAGGGGGAACCTTTCGATCTGGGGTATTGAGGCCATGCCGGGCGTACCAGCCACGTCGCGGCCGCGGTCCGTCCGCGCCGGTCGCGCGGGCGGGCCATGACGGAAGAGATCGCGCCGCCGGCGCGCTGGGTGCAGATCCGGGGGGAGGCAAGGCGTCTTTTCCCGGGCCTCTTGGTATGCCTGACGATCGCCGCGGCCGCCCGCTTTCTGGCGAACCACTACGGCGCGCCACATATGCTTTTCGCCCTGCTTCTCGGGATGGCCTTCCACTTCTTGAGCGAGGACACCGTTTGCCGGCCGGGCATCGACATCGCCACGAAATACGTCCTGCGCACCGGCGTGGCGCTACTCGGGACCCGTATCACGGTGGAGGCGGTGATGTCGCTGGGCCTCGGGGCGGTCGCGCTCGTGGGCACCGGGACTTTCCTGACCATCGCGGTTGGCATTTTGATCAGCCGGGCAGCGGGCTACCCCAAGACCTTCGGGGTGTTGACCGGCGGGGCCGTCGGCATTTGCGGGGCGTCGGCGGCGCTGGCGATCGCGGCTGTCCTACCAAGCGGGCGAAAAAGCGAGCAGAACACCGTGTTCGCCGTTATCGCGGTGACGACACTGAGCACGATCGCCATGATAGTTTACCCGATCATCGCACGGTCGCTCGGCCTGGAGACGCTCGCGGCGGGCCTCTTTCTTGGCGGCACGATCCACGATGTCGCCCAGGTTGTGGGGGCCGGATACAGCCTGTCCACCGAGATCGGCGACACATCGACGATTACGAAACTCTTCCGAGTGGCCATGCTGGTGCCGGTCGTGTTCGTACTGTCGCTCGCCTTCGGGCGGCAGACCGGCCCGTCGCGCCAGCAGCTACCGGTGCCGTTGTTCGTGCTCGCGTTTTGCGCGCTCGTCGCCATCAACAGCGCCGGTTGGATCCCCGCTGGCATTGCGCGGATCACGGAGAGCGCGTCCGGCTGGTTCCTTGTCGCCGCGATCGCCGGGCTCGGTATCAAGACATCGCTGAAGCAGCTCGCCCAGGTCGGTCCGGGCCCGGTTGCTGTCATGGTGGCGGAGAGCCTGTTTCTGGCGGGCTGGGTGCTGGGCGGGGCGGTCTGGCTGCTTTGAGGCCGGATGTCCGGCGCGAACGAGAGGAGGTCGGTGATGACCAAACCGGATGACGCGTCAAAGCGGCTACGTCCGCTGAGCGAGGTCGAGAGCATCCCCCAGGCAGGGATCGAGGCCGCCACGGCCGTGATGCGCTCGGGCCAGCTGTTCCGCTACGGCGAGTTCGGCAGCGACGGGCAGCCCGCCGCCCGTTTGGAAGAAGAGTTCGCCGCCCACATCGCCAGCCGATACGCGGTCGCCGTTAATTCCGGCGGCGGCGCGATGTTCCTGGCCCTGCGCGCGCTGGGCGTGGGACCGGGAGACCGGGTGCTGACCAACGCCTTCACCCTGGCACCCGTGCCCGGGGCGATCGCGCACGCCAACGCCGAGCCCGTGATGGTCGAGTGTACACCCGATCTCAAGACCGATGTCGCCGACCTCGAAGCCAAAGTTCGCGAAAGCGGGGCCCGGATTTTCCTGCTCTCACACATGCGCGGTCACATCTCCGACATGGACGCCGTGCGCGAGGTCTGCGGGCGGCACGGCGTGACCCTCGTCGAGGACTGCGCGCACACCCTGGAGGCGTGCTGGAACGGGGTGCCGACGGGGCGTCTGGGCGAGATCGGCTGCTTCAGCTTCCAGAGCTTCAAGCACATGAACGCGGGCGAGGGCGGCATGCTGGTGACAGATGATCCGGACATCGCCGCACGCGCCATCCTGCTGTCCGGAAGTTACATGCTCCACTTGCAGCACGGCGCCCGGCCGGACGCGGCGGTGTTCGAGCGCCACACGTACACGACACCCAATCTAAGCATGCGCATGTCCAATCTGGCGGCGGCCGTTCTGCGCCCGCAGATCCCGCTGCTGCCCGAACGGGCGGCGACCTGGCGGCGCCTGCACGACGTGATCGGCGACCTGCTCGACGGGGTCGAGGGCGTGACCCGGCCGGTGCGGCATCCGCGCGAGGACTACGTCTGTAACGCCATCCAGTTCTTTGTCGAGGATCTCGATCCCGGGCGGATGACGGCGTTCTTGAACCGCTGCGCGGAAGAAGGTGTGCCGGTGAAATGGTTCGGTGCGGCCGAACCGGTCGGCTTCACCAGCACCTACCGCTCATGGCGGTACGTCGGCGAGTTGCCGGACCTGCCGGCGACGGACCGGACGTTGCGGTGTCTCTGCGACATGCGCATCCCGCTGGGCCTCACCGACACGGAGTGCCGGACGAGTGTCTCGACGATCGATCGCGCCCTCCAGGATGTCCGAAGCTCGTCCCGCGTATCGTCGCCGCGATGACGCTTCGGGACCGCCGGTACCGCCTGTAGGCCGGGGCACACGCGTCCGGCCGGCGCGCCGGGCCATGCCGAAGGCTTTCCGGACATTGCGGTATCGGCATTAGCCCGCCCCAGAGCGGGCGCCTAGGCTGACCCATGAAGAAGTTACAGGGAGGTTCAAAATGTACCCCAAACTCAGAAACCTGATTGCCGGCGCCGTCGGCGTCGGCTGCCTGGCGGCCGCGGCCGCCCCGCAGCAGGCCGAGGCGGATACGGTGACCATCGGCCACTTCGGCGTCCCCACTCCCTGGAAGGTCGCCGCGGCCAACGGGGCCTTCGCCGATGCCACGGGCGTCGACATCGACTGGCGGCAGTTCGATTCCGGGGCGAAGGTGATCTCGGCCCTCGCCTCCGGCAGCGTCGATCTGACCGCGCTGGGATCGAGCCCAAGCGCGGTCGCGATCGCGCAGGGTGTCGACATGGAAGTCTTCTACGTCGACAAGGTGTTCGCTTCGGCGGAGGCGTTCGCCGTACGCGACGGTGCGGGGATCACCGCCCCGCAGGACCTGCGCGGCAAGACGATCGCGGTGCCGCTCGCTTCGACGACGCACTTCCACCTGCTGTTCGCGCTGGAGCAGTTCAACATTCCCCGCAGCGAAGTGGAGATCGTCAACATGTCGCCCAACCAGGCGGTCGCCGCCTGGAAGCGCGGTGACATCGACGGCGCGTTCGTCTGGAACCCGGCGCTGGGCGAGATCCTGAAGAGCGGCCGGCTTCTGATCACCTCCGGCCAACTCGCCCAGTGGGGCAAGCCGACCTTCGACGGGTTCGTGGCCGATCCGGAGTTCGCCGACGAGAACCCCGAGTTCATGGTCAGCTTTGTCGAGACGCTGGCGGACATTAACGCCCGGTACAACGCCGAGAAAACGGAATGGACCCCGGAGTCCAAGCCGGTCAAGACGATCGCCAGCTTCACGGGCGCAGATCCGAACCAGGTGCCCCAGGTGCTCGGCGGCATCGGCTTTCTAAGCCTCGAGGAGCAGGCCTCCAAGCAGTGGCTCGGCGGCGGCGTGGCGACCGCTCTCGAGGCGACGTCCGTGTTCCTTAAGAACCAGGGCAAGATCGACGAGGTGCGGGAAGACTACGGCCAGGTCGTGGATCCTAGCTGGGTCGAGAAGGCCCGCGCCAACTAGCTCTGGCTCACTTGTGACGGCCGGGCGGTCCGCCGCCCGGCCGTCGTGGCCTCGAAAGGGTGGCGACAATGAGCACGCTCCAAGCCGACAACGTTTCGGTGGTTTTCCCGGCGGACTCGGGGGACGTCCACGCCCTGGACAAGGCCAGCCTGACGATCGGCGAGGGCGACTTCGTTGTCGCTCTCGGAGCGTCCGGGTGCGGTAAGACGACTCTGCTGAACGCGATCGCCGGTTTCCTCGCGCCCACGGAAGGGACGATCGCGATCGACGGCACGCCGATCGGGGGGCCCGGCGCCGACCGGGCGGTCGTGTTCCAGAAGCACGCGCTTATGCCCTGGCTGAACGTGATCGACAACGTCGCCTTCGGTCTGCAGATCCAGGGAGTCGAGCGTGCGAAGCGCTATGAAATGGCTAATCAGTACCTGAGCCTGCTTGGCCTCGAGGGCTTCGAGACCAGTGCGGTGTACCAGCTCTCCGGCGGGATGCAGCAGCGCGTCGGGGTCGCCCGCGCGCTCGCGACCGATCCCGAGATCCTGTTGATGGACAAACCTCTGGGCGCGCTCGACGCGCTGACCCGGGAAAGCGTTCAGGAAATCCTGCTGCGGGTCTGGTCGGAGACGCGCAAGAAGGTCTTTTTCATCACCCACAGCGTCGAAGAGGCCCTGTTCCTCGGTACCAAGCTGATCCTGATGTCGCCGCGACCCGGGCGGATCACCCACACCTACGATCTCGACTTCTCCCGCCGCTACCTGCGCGGTGAGCCCGCGCGGGCGATCAAGGCGTCCCAGGACTTCATCGAGATGCGCGAGGATGTCCTCAGCCGCATTCACGGAGACGCGTGATGACCGTTGAAGCGAACCACAAGCAGGCCGGTCGCGGCATCGCGCGGGTGTTGATGAACATCGGGCGCCGCCGTCGTCCGACCACGGAGGTCTACGGCCAGCCGGGTGCCGGCCGGAGCAGCCTAATCAGCTTCGCCACCGCATTTGTCCTGCTACTGGTCTGGTGGCTGGTCACCAACGCGGAGCTGGTCAAACCGCTGTTCTTGCCGCCGCCGGAGATGGTGTTCGACAAGTTCGTCGAGGTATCGAGCGAGGGCTTCAACAACGCCACGTTGTTCGAGCACGCGCTGCAGAGCATCATGCGCGTGTTTGCAGCGTTCGCGCTCGCTTGCGTGACAGCGATTCCGATCGGCATCGGCATGGGCGTGAACAAATTGATGCGCGGCCTTTTCGATCCGCCGATCGAGTTCTACCGGCCGATTCCGCCGCTCGCCTATCTGCCGCTCATCATCATTTGGTTCGGCATCGGCGAAACCAGCAAGATCCTTCTGATCTATCTCGGCATATTCGCGCCGCTGGCACTTAGCGCGCGGGCGGGCGTGCGCTCGGCCTCGATCGAGCAGATCCACGTCGCCTACAGTTTCGGGGCAAGTCGATGGCAGGTTCTCAAGCACGTCGTCTTCAAGGCGGCCCTGCCCGAGATCCTAACCGGCATGCGCATCGCCATTGGCTTCGGTTGGACCGTTCTGGTCGCCGCAGAGATGGTCGCCGCGACATCGGGCCTCGGCTACATGGTGCTCTCCGCCTCCGAGTTCCTGAACACCAGCGTGGTGATCCTCGGGATCATCGTCATCGGCTTCCTGGCCTACATGTTCGACATGATCATGCGCTTTATCGAAGGGAAGCTGGTTCCGTGGAAAGGGCGCGCTTAGCAGGGCCGCCAGCCTCTCCACCCGAAAGACAAAGAGGATTGGGATGACCGTTCAGACCTTCGCCACGCACTTGGAATGCTCGGAAACCGGGGCGCGTTACGACATCGACCGGCCGCAAGGTCTCTCCGAGGCCGGCAAGCCGCTGCTCGTCCGCTACGACCTGGGCACCCTAGCGGATACGGTCAGCAAGGCCGACATCGCGACTTCGAGCGCGCCGGGCTTCTGGCGCTACGCTTCCTTCTTGCCTGTCAAAGAAGCCCGGAACCGCGTGTCCCTGGGCGAGGTCGTGACCCCAATTATTCCGCTCAAAAGCTTTGGGCGGAACCTCACGGTGAAGGATGAGGGACGCCTGCCGACCGGCTCGTTCAAGGCGCGCGGCCTCGCGCTGGCGGTTTCGCGGGCCCGGGAGTTGGGGATCGAACACCTAGCGATGCCGACCAACGGCAACGCCGGCGCCGCCCTAGCCGGGTACGCCGCGCAGGCCGGCCTGAAGGCGACCGTCTTCTGCCCGGCCGACACGCCGGAGATCAACATCCGCGAGACGGCAGCGATGGGCGGCACGGTCTACCGCGTCGACGGCCTGATCAACGACTGCGGCAAGTACGTCCAGCAGGGCAAGGAGAGCCAGGGTTGGTTCGACACCTCCACCCTGAAGGAGCCCTACCGGATCGAGGGCAAGAAGACGATGGGCCTGGAACTGGCCGAGCAGCTCGACTGGCGCCTGCCCGAGGCGATCTTCTACCCCACCGGCGGCGGGACCGGCCTGATCGGGATGTGGAAGGCGTTCCACGAGCTGCGCGAGCTCGGCTGGCTTGAAGGTCCGCTGCCCAAGATGATCGCCGTGCAGGCCAGCGGGTGCGCGCCCATCGTGCGGGCTTGGCAGAACGGCGCGCGCCACGCCGAGTTGTGGCAGGATGCGCGCACGTTCGCCGCCGGAATTCGCGTGCCGGCCGCCGTGGGGGATTTCCTGATCCTCGACGCGGTTCGCGAGTCCGGCGGCTGGGCGACGGCGATCGACGATGACACGATTATGGAAGCCCGGGACCGCGTGGCCCGGCAGACCGGAAACTTGCTGTGTCCGGAAGGGGCGGCGACTTTCGCCGCCTGGGAAGAGGCCGTGGGCTCTGGGCAGATCTCCGCCGATGCCGAAGCGGTCCTGTACAACTGCGCCACCGGGCTCAAGTATCCGCTGCCGGATCGTGCCTTCAGGGCCGAAGATAGTGTAACAGACTGAACCGGTCTTTTCTTAGCTCGATTTTGAGCAAAGTCGAGCCAAGAATTGGCGGTCGGACCGGCGGACAACGGGACCGGGTTACCCGTCGTCCGGTGTCTCGTCCAGGCGGCGGGCGCGTTTGACGTCCTCGCGATTGCGCGCGACCAGTTCGTGCATAAGGTGCCGGGCTTCCGCGCCGTCGCGGTGCTGCACGGCGTGGGCGATCGCGCGGTGGTGGGCGAGGTTCTCGGCGAACGCGGACCCGGCCAGCATGCCGGTCGCGAAGTTCACCCGGAGGAGCAGCTCGATGGCGTGGAACATGCCGAGCAGCAGCCGGCTGTCGGCTGCCTCGAAGATCACGCGGTGAAACCGGATGTCGGCGTCGAGCGCGGCCGCCGAGATTTCCGGCAGGGTCTCCATCGCCTCGACCGCTTCCCAGAGCCGGATCACCTGGCTCATCTTCGCCCGCTCGGCGGCGAGGGCGACCGCCTCGGGCTCCACGATCGCGCGCATTTCAACCAGTTCGTCGACCAGACGCGCGCGATCGCTGGGGTTCTCGAGCAGCCAACCGATCACGCTGGTGTCGAGCAGGCTCCATTCGGCGTGCGGCTGGACGATCGTGCCGGCGCGCCGGCCGGTCCGCAAAAGCCCCTTCCCCGCAAGCATCTTGACCGCCTCGCGCACGGCGTTGCGGCCGACCCCGAGGGCCCTGGCAAGCTCCGGTTCGGTCGGCAGCGACTGTCCAGGCTGGTAGACGCCGCCAGCGATCCGGCGGCCCAGCGTATCGGCGACCTCGTGCACCCGGCCCTCGCGGGTGGTCGTCTCCCGGGCGGCCGCGTCCGTGGCCGACGTATGCTGGCTCTCCGCACCGTCCATCGTATCCTGTCGTCCCACCATCCAATCCGTGTTCGCGTTGTGGCGACCGGGCCAACGAAGGCTCGTGCTCGAATTATCATGGGATGTTTAGCGCTTGTCATCCCTTGATGTGCTGGCGGAGTTGCGAGAAACTCCGTGCCGGTGCGCGACGGCTTGTCACAGCACCCGGGGGATCGTGCATCGGGCCCCCGGCAATAAGCAACGCAAAGCAACGCCACAGACTCCCTGGGAGGAAACCCTCATGATCAAAAAGCTACTCGCGGCCACGGTCGCGCTCGGCGCGCTCGCGACCGCGGCGCAGGCGCAGGACACCTACGACCTGCAGTTCCAGAGCAGCGACAACTCCGGCACGGCTGCGTTCCAGATCCAGCAGCAATGGGCCAACAAGGTCGAGGAGATGTCGAACGGGCGCATCCAGGTCGAGATGCTCCCGGTTGGCTCGATCGTGGAGTACAGCGAGACGCTGACCGCGGTTGGCGCCGGGATCCTGGACGGCCACATCACCGACAGCTCCTATTTCACGGGTAAGGACCCGGCGTTCGCCCTGATCGGCAATCCGGTCGGCGCCTATTCGAGCCCCGAGGAGCTGCGCGCCTTCTTCAACGAGGGCGGCGGCACCGAGCTGTACAACGAAATCCTCAACCCCTACGGGGTGCAGTTCATCGGCCCGGCCGCCCAGACGGCCGAGTCGATCCCGTCCAAGCTGCCGATCGAGAACGTCGATGACCTGAAGGGCGTGAAAATGCGCGCGCCCGAGGGCATGGTGCAGTCGGCCTTCGCCGCCGCCGGTGCCTCGCCGGTGAACCTGCCGCAGTCGGAGGTGTTCACCGCGCTCGACAAGGGCGTGATCAGCGCCGCCGACGCGACCACGCTGGCGACCAACCATTCGATGGGCCTGCACGACGTGGCCAAGCACCCGATCTGGCCGGGTTTCCACTCGCTGCCGCTCAACGAGGTGTCGATTACCAAGAGCACCTGGGATTCGATGTCCAAAAAGGACCGCGAGATCCTCGATGACTCTGTCGAGTGGTACGCCGAGACGCTCGCCAAGCAGATCCGCGCCAAAGACAAGAAGGTCGCGGAGCAGCTGCGTCAGCGCGACGACGTGACCATCCACACCTGGTCGGAAGAGGCGAAGAAGGAATTCCGTCAGATCGCCCAGGAGCAGTGGAAGGACTACGCCAAGCGTTCGGAGAACGCTCAGAAGGTCTACGACGCGCTGACCTCCTACCTGAAGTCGCAGAACCTGCTCTAACGGCTTGAAGAGAGCAAGGTCGCGGAAGGTTTACCCAGCCTTTCAGCTGGCTCTTGCCCCCGCCTGAAGGAGTTCGAGCGAAAATCAGCCAGAAGGCCGATCCGGCCTTCTGGCCTTTCGCTTTTGGGCTCCTTCCGGCCGTCACGACAGGATCGGCCCGGCGGCGGTACCGCCGCCGGGCCCGCGACGGGGGAGGAACGACATGGCGATGACGGAAAGCGGGCGCGACCAGTTCGGCACACCGCAGGATCGGGTGTCAGCCGTTCTGGTGCCGCTGGCCCGGCCGGTTAGCATCATCTTCGTCTTCATCACCGTCTTTACCTTTTACGAGGTGGTGATGCGCTACGTGTTCAACGCGCCCACCTTCTGGGTGCATGAGACGACGACAGCCCTAGCCGCGGGCTGCTTCGCTTTCGGCGGCGCCTACTGCGTGGCGATCGACAAGCATATCCGGGTGGTGCTGCTCTACGACACGGTCAGCCCGAATATCCGGCGATGGCTCGACGTCGGCATCTCGCTGATCGGCTGCGCCTCCTGCACGCTGATGTCCTGGGCCGCCTGGGACATGGTCTCCGAGGCGTTCTGGATGCCCTCGGGCGAATTCCGCATGGAAACCAGCGGCAGCGCCTGGAACCCGCCGACGCCGGCGATCGTCAAGGCGGTTCTGTTCGTGATGCTGTGCACCATGGCGGTGCAGTTCTTGCTCCAGACGGTCCGCCATATCCGCCGGGATCCGAGCCGGGAAAGCCAGCCCGGCGCCCCGGGCGAGGAGGTCACCGAGGATGTTTGATCTCTCGGCCCTCGGCATCGAGGCCGGCAGCATCGTCATGTTCGCGATGCTGCTGGGGCTGCTGATCACCGGCATGCCGCTGGCGTTCGTCACCATTCTGGTGGCGCTGATTTTCGCGCTGGGCTGGTTCGGGCCGATGGCGGTCCCGATCGTGACCACGCGGATCTACTCCTTCATCACGCAGTACGTTTTCGTCTCCGTGCCGATGTTCGTGCTGATGGCGTCGATCCTGGACCGATCAGGGATCGCGCGCGACCTGTTCGACGCCATGCGCTTGGTCGCCGGGCGGTTGCGCGGCGGCGTCGGCGTGCAGACGCTGCTGGTGGCGGTCGTGCTCGCCGCCATGTCCGGGATCATCGGCGGCGAGATCGTGCTGCTCGGCCTGCTCGCGCTGCCGCAGATGCTGCGTCTCGGCTACGACCGGCGGCTGGCGATCGGCATCGTCTGCTCCGGCGGCGCGTTGGGCACCATGATCCCGCCGTCGATCGTGCTGATCATTTACGGTCTGTCGGCCAACGTCTCGATCAGCGAGCTGTTCACCGCCTCGTTCGTGCCGGGGCTGATGCTGGCCTCGCTCTACGCCGCCTACGTGCTGATCACGGGCTACCGCAGCCCGGAGAAGGCGCCGGTTCCCGCCGACGACGAGGGCGAGGTCCCGCTGGCGCAAAAACTTTCGCTTCTGAAGGGGCTGATCCTGCCGCTGCTGGTGGTGGCGTTCGTGCTGGGATCGATCTACGGCGGCATTGCGTCGGTCACGGAGGCCTCGGCGATCGGCGTGGTCGGCGTTGTGCTGTCCACCCTCATCCGGGGTGAATTAAACTGGAAGATGCTGTCCGACGCCTCGATGCAGACGCTGCGCACCTGCGGCATGATCGTCTGGATCGGCGTCGGCGCCACCGCTTTGATCGGGGTCTACAACCTGATGGGCGGGATCGACTTCGTCGAACGGACGCTGACCGGCGTGTCCGAGGATCCGCTGGTGGTGCTGATCGTGATGATGATCATCCTGGCGGTCCTGGGGATGTTCCTCGACTGGGTCGGGATCGCGCTGCTGACGATCCCGATTTTCGCGCCGATCGTCTCCTCGCTCGGCTACGACCTGATCTGGTTTGGCGTGCTGTTCGCGCTCAACATGCAGATCTCGTTCCTGTCGCCGCCGTTCGGACCGGCCGCGTTCTACCTGAAGAGCGTGGCGCCGCCGGACATCACGCTCGGCGTGATCTTCCGCTCGCTGCTGCCGTTCATCGCGCTCCAGTTCATTGCGCTGGTGCTGGTGATGGTCTTCCCGGAACTCGCCCTCTGGTACAAATAGAAAAGGCCGGCGGCCCCCTGAACCCGGGGCCGCCGGCCGATCGGCTGCACGCTGTCGTGGCGGGCGTTACGCGGCGATCACCCGCTGGCGCTGGCTGCCCAGCTTTTCGACGCCGAGCTCCATCACATCGCCCGCGTTGAGGAACTGCTGCGGGCGCATGCCCTGGCCGACACCCGGCGGTGTGCCGGTCGGGATGATGTCGCCCGGCTCCAGCGTCATGAACTGCGAGGCGTAGGAAATCAGGTGCGGCACGGTGAAGATCAGCGTGCGGGTCGCGCCGGTCTGCTTGCGCTCGCCGTTCACGTCGAGCCACATGCTGAGTTCGTGCGGGTCGCCGACCTCGTCGCGGGTGACCAGCCAGGGGCCGAGCGGGCCGAAGGTGTCGTGGCTCTTGCCCTTGGTCCACTGGCCCTGGCGGTCCTGCTGGAAGCTGCGCTCGGAGACGTCGTTCATGACCGCGAAGCCGGCGACGTGGTTCATCGCGTCGGCTTCGGCGACGTATTTCGCCCGGCTGCCGATCACGATCGCCAGCTCGACCTCCCAGTCCATCTTCTCCGAGCCGCGCGGCTTCTCGACATCGTCGTACGGGCCGGAGAGCGCGGAGACGGCCTTCATGAAGATGATCGGCTCGCTCGGCTCCGGCATGTTGCTCTCGGCGGCGTGGTCGGAGTAGTTGAGCCCGATGCAGGCGATCTTGCGCACCCCGCCGACGCACGGGCCGTAGCGGGGCGCTCCGTCGACGGCGGGCAGTGTGCTCGGGTCGATGCGGCGCAGGCGGTCGAGCCCGGCATCCGACAGCGTCTCGCCGGCGATGTCGTCGACATGGCCGCTGAGGTCGCGGAGCGTGCCCTGGTCGTCGACGAGACCCGGCTTCTCCGCGCCCTTTGAGCCGTAACGCGCGAGTTTCATGTGTCTTTCCCCGTTGAGTATCAGTAAACGGCGCGGCCGCCCGAGATGTCGAACACGCCGCCGGTGGTAAACGAACAGTCCTCCGAGGCGAGCCACGCGATCATGGCGGCCACCTCGGCCGGCTCGACGAAGCGGCCCATCGGGATCTTCGAGAGCATGAAGTCGATGTGCTCCTGGCTCATCTGGTCGAAGATCGGCGTGCGCGCCGCCGCCGGCGTCAGGCAGTTCACCAGCACGCCGGTCCGCGCCAGCTCCTTGCCGAGCGACTTGGTGAGCCCGATCAGCCCGGCCTTCGAGGCCGAATAGTGCGAGGCGTTCGGGTTGCCCTCCTTGCCGGCGATCGAGGCGACGTTGACGATCCGGCCGTAGCCGTTCGCCATCAGGTGCGGCACCACCGCCCGGCAGGTCAGGTAGGGCGCGATCAGGTTGACCTCGACGACCTTGCGCCAGGTCGCGGGGTCGAGTTCCCAGGTCTTGGCATTGCCGCCGGTGATGCCGGCGTTGTTGACCAGAATGTCGACGCGGCCGTCGCGGGTGGCCGCCTCGGTGGCCTCGCCAACGGCGGTCTCGTCGGTCAGGTCGAGCGCGCGGCCGGACGCCTGCGGACCGAGCCGTTCGGCGGCATCGGCCACGCCGTCCGTGTCGATGTCCCACAGGATGACGCGGCCACCGCCGTCGATGACGCGCTCGGCCGCGGCATAGCCGATGCCGCGGGCGCCGCCGGTGATGATGGCGACGCGGTTGTTCATGTCGATCTTGTTCATCGGCGTTTCCTCCGACCTGCTGGCCGCGCCTGGACACCGGCGCGATCGCGCCCCCTTGTCGCACATCGGCGACCGGGAAACAATGTATACATTGTTCTGGCATTCGGTCCGACCGGCGCCGGTGCGCCGGGCTTGACGACGGGTCAGCCCGCGCCGCCGCTTGCCACGAAAGGCTGGCCGCGCAAGAGCTCCAGCGTCTGGGCGTCGGCGCGCATGCGGTGCGCACGCATCAGCCGCTCCGCCTCGGCTTCGTCGCCGGCGCGGATCGCCTCGAAGATGCTGCGGTGCTCGGCGTCGGAGCGGGTTGGGCTGGCGCGCAGCGGCACGATCGCGAGGCGGGCGCGGTACTGCTGGTCCCAGTACAGGCGCAGCGTCGACTGCAGGCGCGCGTTGCCGGACGCGGCCGCGATCGTGGAATGAAACTCGTCGTCGAGGCGTGACCAATGTTCGATCCGACCCTGCTGGGTCGCGTGCTCCATGGCGTCGAGCAGGCCACGCATCCGCTCGGCTGCCTCGGTCGACAGGCCGCGCAGCGCCGCCAGGCCCGCCGCGCGCACTTCCAGCGCGGAGAACACCTCGTAGATCTCGGCGAGGTCGTCGAGCGACAGCGCGTTCACGGTGATGCCGTGGCGCGGGCGGATGGTGACCAGCCCCTCCTTCTCGAGCCGGATCGTCGCCTCGCGGATCGGGGTGCGGCTCATCGCGAGCAGGGTGGCGAGCTCGGTCTCGAGCAGGGTGGTGCCGGGGGCCAGCCCGCCCTCGAGGATCCGGTAGCGCATCTCGCGATAGGCCCGCTCGCGCGCCGGCAGGGTTGGATCGGTGTTGCGGCTCGGCCGGGCGCGCGCGCCGTCCAGGGCGGCCGGCGCCGCCCGGCGGCGCGGCTGCCGGTCGGCCGTCCCGGCCGGGCTGTCGTCGTCCCAGTCGGACGCGCTATCGCTCATCGCGCCGGATGCCGTTCATGTCCTGGACGAAATCGGAAAGCGTGGGCAGATAGTCCGCCCCGCGGCCCTGCGCCTCGGCGGCGGCGAAGCCGTTCTTGACCACCGAGGAGACGTGGCTGGAGATCCCGCTCTCGTTGGCGAGCGAGACCAGGTAGCGCATGTCCTTGTGCGCGTTGGCCAGGGCGAAGCGGTGCGCTTCCGGATCGCCGCCGACGACATACGCCATGAACGTCTGATAGAAGCCGCAGTCCATCCGCCCGCCCGAGATCACGTCGTGGAAGGTGGCGGCATCGACGCCGTTTTTCGCGCCGATCGCCAGCGCCTCGGAATAGAGCGTGGCGTAGCCGAGCGAGATGAAGTTGTTGAGCAGCTTCATCGTGTGCCCGGCGCCGACGTCCCCGACATGCAGCAGGCGCCCGGCCCAGCAGTCGATCACCGGACGCACGCGTTCGAAGTCGGCCTCGGCGCCGCCGGCCATGCAGTCGAGCGTGCCTTCCCAGGCCTCCTTCGGCGTGCGGCTGAGCGGCGCGTCGACGAGAGCGGCCCCGGCGGCTGCGCAGCGCGCGGCGAGCTGGCGGGTCGAAACCGGATTGGAGGTCGAGCAGTCGACCACCGTTCCCTGGAACCCGGCCGCCAGCAGGGCCTCGACCGCGGTCTCGACCTCGGGGCTGCCGGGCAGGCACAGGACCACCAGCTCGGCGGCCGCGGCCAGACCGGCCAGGTCCGAAGCCTCCTCGGCGCCGCGGGTCTTCAGGTCCTTGACCGGGTCGCGGTTGCGGTGGCCGACCACCGTCAGGGGATAGCCCGCCTCGACGATGTTCTTCGCCATGCCGTGGCCCATCAGGCCGACGCCGACGAAGCCGACACGTGGCGTTCCGCTCAAAGCGCTTCTCCGTGGCCAGTGTCAGTGGTTGTCGCGCGGCACGCGCGGCATGGTGCCGTCCGCGCCGCCCTGCGCCAGCCGGCGATAGCGCACCGCGGGCTCCAGCACCGCGCCGGTGCCGAGCTGCGATACGATCCCGCGCTGGATTTCCTGCCAGGGCGTCTGATGCGCCGGGTAGGCGTAACCGCCCTGGGCTTCCAGCTCCCGGCGACGGGTCTCCAGATCCTCGTCGGAGACCAGCATGTCGGCGCGCCCCCGGCCGAGGTCGATCCGCACCCGGTCGTGCGTGCGCAATAGCGCCAGACCGCCGCCGGCCGCCGCCTCGGGCGAGGCGTTCAGGATCGAAGGCGAGCCGGAGGTGCCGGACTGCCGCCCGTCGCCGACGCAGGGCAGTGCCGTGATGCCGCGCTTCAGCAGGTAGTCCGGCGCGCGCATGTTCACGACTTCCGCCGCGCCCGGATAGCCGATCGGCCCGGCGCCGCGCATGAACAGGATCGAGTTTTCGTCGATCTCCAGCGCGGGATCGTCGATCCGGTGGTGGTAGTCCTCGGGCCCGTCGAACACGACCGCCTTGCCCTCGAACGCCATCGGGTCGTCCGGGTTCGACAGGTAGCGCTGCCGGAAGTCGTCGGAGATCACCGAGAGCTTCATGATCGCGCTCTCGAACAGATTGCCCTTGAGGATGCGGAAGCCGGCGTTCTCGCGCAGCGGCCGGTCGTAGGTGCGGATCACGTTCTCGTCAGCGATCTCGACGCCGCGGCAGTTCTCGCCGATCGTGCGGCCGTTGACGGTCAGCGCGTCCTCGTGGATCAGGCCCTGGCCGATCAGCTGGTTGACCACCGCGGGTACGCCGCCGGCGTGGTAGTAGTCCTCGCCCAGGTACTCGCCGGCGGGCTGCAGGTTGACCAGCAGCGGGATGTGCTCGCCCTGCTCCTGCCAGTCGTCGATCGAGAGATCCACGCCGATGTGCCGCGCCAGGCCGGTGATGTGGATCGGCGCGTTGGTGGAGCCGCCGATCGCGGAGTTGACCCGGATGGCGTTGAGGAACGCGTCGCGGGTCATGATGTCGGAGGGCTTCAGGTCCTCGTGCACCATCTCGACGATGCGCTTGCCGGTGCGCCACGACATCTCCTGGCGGTCGCGGTAGGGCGCCGGGATCGCCGCCGAGCCGGGCAGCTGCATGCCGAGCGCTTCGGCGAGCGAGTTCATCGTCGTCGCCGTGCCCATGGTGTTGCAGTAGCCGGTCGAGGGCGCGGACGACGCGACCAGGCTGATGAAGCCGTCGTAGTCGATCTCGCCGCGCGCCATCATCTCGCGCGCCTTCCAGACGATCGTGCCGGAGCCGGTGCGCTCGCCGCGGAACCAGCCGTTCAGCATCGGCCCGACCGACAGCGCGATGGCGGGGATGTTCACCGTCGCCGCGGCCATCAGCAGCGCCGGGGTGGTCTTGTCGCAGCCGATCGTGAGCACGACCCCGTCGATCGGATAGCCGTACAGCGATTCGACCAGGCTGAGATACGAGAGGTTGCGGTCGAGGCCCGCGGTCGGGCGCTTGCCGGTCTCCTGGATCGGGTGGACCGGCACCTCGAGCGCGACACCGCCGGCATCCCGGATGCCGTCGCGCACGCGGTTGGCGAGTTCGAGATGGTGGCGGTTACACGGCGACAGGTCGGAACCGGTCTGCGCGATCGCAATCACCGGCCGGCCCGACTGCAACTCCTCTTTGCTCAGCCCGAAGTTGAGATAGCGCTCCAGGTAGAGCGCCGTCATGTCGGGGTTGAGCGGGTTGTCGAACCAGGCGCGCGAGCGCAGCTTCTTGTCGTCGGTCATCCTGCCTCCGGGCATTGCGCGGCCGTGCACCGGCGGTGCACGGCCGCTGATAATGTATACATTATGACGGCGAGGCTGAAAAAGGCAACGTCAGATGACGCCGCGGGCGCGCCGCCCGGGTATCGGCGGATCGCGCCGGCGCCGGCGCTCAAGGCACAGATGAACCCGGCGGGGCGCGTCGGCCAGGGGCCGCGGGGCGCCCCGCGCCCGGTACGCGCTGGACCGGACGCCGGCTACTCCGCCGGTTCGGTCTCGCTGGCGCAGGCCTGCGGGTTATTGGGGTGGGTGGTCCAGTTGCCGTAGGCGGTGGTGATCGCCATGCCGGTGCGCGGGTCGATGCCGTCGGTCAGGTGCTCCATGGTGATGCAGTCGGGCACCGGGCAGACGTCGACGCACAGATTGCAGCCGACGCACATCTCGTCGATCACCTCGAAGTGGCGGACGCCGTTCTTGGTCGCGGTGATCGCCTGGTGGGAGGTGTCCTCGCAGGCGATGTGGCAGCGCCCGCACTTGATGCAGCTGTCCTGGTCGATCCGCGCCTTCACGACATAGTTCAGGTTCAGGTACTGCCAGTCGGTGACGTTGGGCACCGCCTTGCCGACGAACTGGTCGACACGGTCGTAGCCCTTCTCGCGCATCCAGTTGGCGAGGCCCGATTTCATCTCCTCGACGATGTGGAAGCCGTAGACCATCGCCGCCGTGCAGACCTGCACGTTGCCCGCGCCCAGCGCCATGAACTCGGCGGCGTCGCGCCAGGTGGTGATGCCGCCGATGCCGGAGATCGGCAGGCCGCGGGTCTCGGGATCGCGGGCGATCTCGGCCACCATGTTGAGCGCGATCGGCTTGACCGCCTCGCCGCAGTAGCCGCCGTGGGTGCCCTTGCCGTCGGTGGTCGGCGCGGGCGCCATCAGGTCCAGGTCGACGCCGGTGATCGAGTTGATCGTGTTGATCAGCGACACCGCGTCGGCGCCGCCGGCCTTGGCGGCGCGGGCGGGCTTGCGCACGTCGGTGACGTTCGGGGTCAGCTTCACGATCACCGGCATGCGGGTGTTCTGCTTGCACCAGCGGGTGACCATCTCGACGTAGTCCGGGACCTGCCCGACCGCCGAGCCCATGCCGCGTTCCGACATGCCGTGCGGGCAGCCGAAGTTGAGCTCGATGCCGTCCGCACCGGTCGCCTCGACCCGCTTGACGATCGCCTTCCAGCTGTCCTCGGTGCACGGAACCATCAGCGAGACGATCATCGCCCGGTCCGGCCAGCGCGCCTTGACCGCCTTGATCTCCCGCAGGTTGGTCTCCAGCGGCCGGTCGGAGATCAGTTCGATGTTGTTGAAGCCGATCACCCGGCGGTCGCTGCCGTAGAGCGCGCCGTAGCGGGGGCCGGAGATGTTCACGATCGGCGGGTCCTCGCCCAGCGTTTTCCAGACCACCCCGCCCCAGCCGGCCTTGAACGCCCGTTCGACGTTGTAGGCCTTGTCGGTCGGCGGCGCGGAGGCGAGCCAGAACGGGTTGGGCGACTTGATGCCGAGGAAGTCCGTGGAGAGATCGACCATGGCGTTGGCTCCCGGCCGCAGGCGCGGCGCTTGAGGTAGGCGGAACAGGGGGGGCAGCGGGTTGGGGCCGGGAGCCAACGCCATGGTCGATCTCTCCACGGA
>NZ_NRRL01000082.1:0-2500 GCF_016583645.1 Rhodovibrio sodomensis
GGTCGGAAATGACGCGGCGGGGGGAGGGGGCCCGGCTTGCGGGGGTTTGCGCTTGAAAGACCTGGCGGCGACCTACTCTCCCGCATCCGTTGATGCAGTACCATCGGCGCTGGCGGGTTTCACGGCCGAGTTCGGGATGGGGTCGGGTGTGTCACCGCCGCCATGGCCACCAGGTCGTTCGAGCGCCCGTCCGGGTCCGTGCGCGGCTGGCGCGCGGGGGACGGCCCGGGTCGGCCCGGGTCCGCTGCCCTGGCGGGTGCGGCCCCGATCGGGAGGGGGCCTGTCCGCGTGGGCGGTCGATTGGGATGACGTTGGGTCGCGTCTTGAGCCGGTCGGGTTGGGCTTGGCTTGGCGTCGCGCCGGGGTGCGGGGTTTACCGCTGTGCGCGAGGCAAGCTCCGGGATCAAGCCGATCGAGCGATTAGTACCGGTCAGCTTCACGCATTGCTGCGCGTCCACCTCCGGCCTATCGACGTGGTGGTCTACCACGGCTCTGATAGCGAGACCTGGTTTTGAGGGGAGTTTCCCGCTTAGATGCTTTCAGCGGTTATCTCGTCCGTACGTAGCTACCCGGCGATGCGGCTGGCGCCACAACCGGTCCACCAGAGGTACGTCCATCCCGGTCCTCTCGTACTAGGGACAGCTCCTCTCAGGTCTCGAACACCCACGGCAGATAGGGACCGAACTGTCTCACGACGTTCTAAACCCAGCTCACGTACCACTTTAATCGGCGAACAGCCGAACCCTTGGGACCTGCTCCAGCCCCAGGATGTGATGAGCCGACATCGAGGTGCCAAACCTCCCCGTCGATGTGGACTCTTGGGGGAGATCAGCCTGTTATCCCCGGCGTACCTTTTATCCGTTGAGCGATGGCCCTTCCACGCGGGACCACCGGATCACTATGACCGACTTTCGTCTCTGCTCGAGCCGTCGCTCTCGCAGTCAGGCAGGCTTATGCCATTGCACGCATCAGCTGATTTCCGACCAGCCTGAGCCTACCTTCGCGCGCCTCCGTTACACTTTGGGAGGCGACCGCCCCAGTCAAACTACCCACCATGCAGGGTCCCGGACCCGGATCACGGGCCGCGGTTAGGTACTAGAACGCGCAAGGGCGGTATTTCAAGGGCGGCTCCACGGCTGCTGGCGCAGCCGTTTCCAAGCCTCCCGCCTATCCTACACATGCACGCCCTAGTACCACTGCAAAGCTGTAGTAAAGGTGCACGGGGTCTTTCCGTCTGACCGCGGGGACTCCGCATCTTCACGGAGAATTCAATTTCGCTGAGTCGGCGTTGGAGACAGTGGGGCAGTCGTTACGCCATTCGTGCAGGTCGGAACTTACCCGACAAGGAATTTCGCTACCTTAGGACCGTTATAGTTACGGCCGCCGTTTACCGGGGCTTCGGTTCGGAGCGTGAACTCCTCCCCTTAACCTTCCGGCACCGGGCAGGCGTCAGACCCTATACGTCGCCTTGCGGCTTCGCAGAGCCCTGTGTTTTTAGTAAACAGTCGCCGCCCCCTGGTCTGTGCCCCCACCCACCGGTTGCCCGATGGGTGGGCCCCCTTCTCGCGAACTTACGGGGGCAATTTGCCGAGTTCCTTCAACGCCGTTCTCTCAAGCGCCTCGGTATACTCTACCAGCCCACCAGAGTCGGTTTCGGGTACGGTCAGTATCGTGGCGGCTGTTTCCTGGAACTCGCCGGCTGCCGGATCAATCCGATCAGACCCGACAACGTTTTGAATTCGTCACCTGCCACTGGCTCAGGACTATTAACCTGATTCCCATCGACTACGGCTTTCGCCCTCGTCTTAGGGGCCGGCTCACCCTGCGCGGATTGACCTTGCGCAGGAACCCTTGGGCTTGCGGCGGGAGTGGTTCTCACACTCCTTGTCGCTACTCATGTCAGCATTCGCACTTCCGATACCTCCAGGATCCCTCGCGGGTATCCCTTCACAGGCCTACGGAACGCTCCGCTACCGCGCATGACCGTTGGTCATGCACCCGCAGCTTCGGTGGGTGGCTTGAGCCCCGGTACATTTTCGGCGCAGGACAGCTTAACTAGACCAGTGAGCTATTACGCTTTCTTTAAAGGATGGCTGCTTCTAAGCCAACCTCCTGGTTGTCTTGGCCGTCCCACATCCTTTCCCACTTAGCCACCACTTCGGGACCTTAGCTGGCGGTCTGGGCTGTTTCCCTCTCGTCCACGGACCTTAGCACCCATGGACTGTCTGCCACGGTCGAGCTCGCCGGTATTCGGAGTTTGGTTAGGTTTGGTACCCCTCGCGGGGCCCTAGCCTATCCAGTGCTCTACCCCCGGCGGCCAAGCCGTGACGCGCTACCAAAATAGCTTTCGCGGAGAACCAGCTATCTCCAGGTTTGATTGGCCTTTCACCCCTAGCCACAGATCATCCGCCGATTTTGCAACATCGGTCGGTTCGGCCCTCCAGTGGGTGTTACCCCACCTTCAGCCTGTCCATGGCTAGATCACCTGGTTTCGGGTCTG
>NZ_NRRL01000082.1:7500-19002 GCF_016583645.1 Rhodovibrio sodomensis
TACGGCATGCGCAAGCATCCGATCAAGGGCTACACGCGGATGCACGAGGGGGTCGACTTCGCCGCCCCGCGCGGCACGCCGATCTACGCCAGCGGCAGCGGGCGGATCGAGCGGATCGGCTACAACGGCGGCTACGGCAACTATATCCAGATCGACCACGGCCACGGCTTCATGACCGCCTACGCCCACATGCGCGGCTTCAAGAAGGGCTTGGACGGCGGCGACCGGGTCGCTCAGGGCGAGGTGATCGGCTACGTCGGCAACACCGGCCAGTCGACCGGCCCGCATCTGCATTACGAGATCCACAAGCACGGCGAACCGGTCAATCCGCGCAGCCTGGAGCTGCCGACCGGGCGCACCCTGACCGGGGCCGAGCTGGACCGCTTCAAGCAGGCGATGGCCGATATCGACCGGCTGCGCCAGCGCATCCCGGACACCGGCACCAAGGTCGCCAAGATCAATTGCCCGCAGGGCGACGGCTGCTGACGCGCGCTCGATCGCCAACGTCCGGGCGCGTCACCGCGAAACGCCCGCCGGGGCCGTCCCGGCGGGCGTTTTTGCGTGAAGCCGCCGGGCTGGCGGCGGCTACTCGGCGGCCGCCTGCGCGGCGGTGGCGCCCGCGCGCGCCCCGGCCTGGATCGTCAGGCCGGAGTCGTCGGCGCTGACGCGCACGGTGGTGCCGTCCCCGATCTCCCCGCGCAGCAGCTTCTCCGCCAGCGGGTTCTGCAGCTGGCGCTGGATCACCCGCTTCAGCGGGCGGGCGCCGTAGACCGCGTCGAAGCCGGCTTCGCCCAGCCAGTGCTTGGCCGTCTCGTCGAGCTCCAGCTGGATGTTCCGGTCGGCCAGCATGTCGTGCAGGCGCCGCACCTGAATATCGACGATTCCGCTCATCTCCTCCCGGGTCAGGGCGTGGAAGATCAGGATCTCGTCCAGCCGGTTGAGGAACTCCGGCCGGAACTGGCTGCGCACGATCTCCATCACCTGGTCGCGGACCTGCGGGCTCTCGATGCCCTGGGCGCCGCTGGCGGCGTTCTGGGCGATGATCTCCGAGCCCATGTTCGAGGTCAGGATGATCACGGTGTTGCGGAAGTCGACCGTGCGGCCCTGACCGTCGGTCAGCCGGCCGTCGTCCAGCACCTGCAGCAGGGTGTTGAAGACGTCGTGGTGCGCCTTCTCGATCTCATCCATCAGGATCACCTGGTAGGGCCGGCGGCGGACCGCCTCGGTCAGCGCGCCGCCCTCCTCGTAGCCGACGTAGCCGGGCGGGGCGCCGATCATCCGGCTGACCGAGTGCTTCTCCATGTACTCCGACATGTCGAGGCGCAGGAGCGCGCTCTCGTCGTCGAACAGGAACCGGGCGAGCGCCTTCGACAGCTCGGTCTTGCCCACGCCGGTGGGACCTAAGAACATGAACGAACCGATCGGCCGGTTCGGGTCCTGCAGCCCGGCCCGCGCCCGCCGGACGGCGTGGCTGACCGCTTGAATCGCCTGGTGCTGGCCGATCACCGACTTGTGCAGTTCGTCCTCCAGGCGCAGCAGCTTGTCGCGCTCACCCTCGAGCATCCGCTCGACCGGGATGCCGGTCCAGCGCGAGACCACCGCGGCGACCTCGTTGTCGGTGACCTCCTCCTTGACCAGCAGGCTGTCCTGTTCCGGCTCGCCGCTGGCGTCGCCACGCTCCTCGGCGGCCTCCGCGGCCTTCAGCCGGCGCTCCAGATCCGGGATCGTGGCATACATCAGCTCGCCGGCGCGCTCCAGCTCGCCGCGGCGCTGGGCCTGCTCGAGCTCGCCGCGCGCGCGGTCGAGCTCTTCCTTGAGCTTCTGCGCGCCGGCCAGCTTCTGCTTTTCCGCCTGCCAGCGCTCGGTCAGCGCCTTGGAGCGCTCCTCCAGATCGGCGATTTCCTTGGTGACCTTCTCCAGCCGGTCCTTGGAGGCCTTGTCGTTCTCCTTCTTGAGCGCAGCCTCCTCCATCTTCAGCTGGATGATCCGGCGGTCCAGTTCGTCGATCTCCTCGGGCTTGGAGTCGACCTCCATGCGCACCCGGCTGGCCGCCTCGTCGACCAGGTCGATCGCCTTGTCGGGCAGGAAGCGGTCGGTGATGTAGCGGTCCGACAGCTGCGCGGCGGCGACCAGGGCGTTGTCGGCGATCCGCACGCCGTGGTGCAGCTCGTACTTCTCCTTCAGGCCGCGCAGGATCGCGATCGACTCCTCGACCCCCGGCTCGGAGACGTAGATCGGCTGGAACCGCCGGGTCAGCGCGGCGTCCTTCTCGATGTGCTTGCGGTACTCGTTGAGCGTGGTCGCGCCGATGCAGTGCAGCTCGCCGCGCGCGAGCGCCGGCTTCAGCATGTTCGAGGCGTCCATTGAGCCCTCGGCGCTGCCGGCGCCGACCAGGGTGTGCAGCTCGTCGATGAACAGCACCACCTCGCCCTCGGACTGGGCGATCTCCTGCAGCACGCTCTTCAGGCGCTCCTCGAACTCGCCGCGGTACTTGGCGCCGGCGACCAGCTGGCCGAGGTCGAGCGACAGCAGCCGCTTCTCGCGCAGCGATTCGGGGACGTCGCCGTTGACCATGCGCTGGGCCAGCCCCTCGACGATCGCGGTCTTGCCGACGCCGGCCTCGCCGATCAGGACGGGATTGTTCTTGGTCCGGCGGGACAGCACCTGGATGGTCCGCCGGATTTCCTCGTCCCGGCCGATCACCGGGTCCAGCTTGTTGTCCTTGGCCTTCTGGGTGACATCGATGGTGTACTTGTCGAGCGCCTGGTACTGGTCCTCGGCGTTGGCGCTGTCGGCCTTGCGGCCGGCGCGCAGTTCCTCGATCGCCTTGTTCAGCGCCTGCGGGGAGACGCCGGCATCCTGGGTCAGCGCCTTGCCGGCGGCGGTCTCCTTCGCGCTCATGGCGATCGCCATCAAGACGCGCTCGACCGAGACGTAAGAGTCGCCGGCCTTCTGGGACAGCTTCTCCGCCTGCTCGAAGACCCGTGCCAGTTCCGGGGTCAGGTGGATCTGCCCCGCACCCGCGCCCTCGACCTTGGGGATCTTGCCGAGCTCGGCGTCGACGCGCGTCTCCGCCTGCCGGGCCTCGCCGCCGGCCTTGTTGATCAGGTTGGCGGCGAGCCCCTGCTCGTCGTCGATGATCACCTTGAGCAGGTGCTCCGGCGTCAGCTTCTGGTGGTTGGAGCGCAGGGCCAGTCCCTGGGCGGACTGCACGAACCCGCGCGCGCGTTCGGTGTACTTCTCGAAGTCCATCTCGTGCCCTCCTCGATCGCACCCTGATGTGAAACGTGGCGTGCGACGATGGTGTCAAAGGGGCGTCCGCACCCGTCTGTTCGCGGCGTGCGGCGCGTCGTCCGGCGTGCCGGCGGCCCGCGATCGTGCGCGACCGCCGTCAGCCGAGTCTTCGATATGGTGTTGCCTGTTTGCCACACAAGACAGTGCCGGCGTGTGACAGGCCGGCGTTATGCCGCACTTGCCGGGCGCCGCCGGCGCCGCCCGCGTTGACAGGCCGCGCACGCGCGCGGTTACCTCTCCGAATCGTCATGCCCTCTCCTCCAGTGGGAGGAGAGGGCCAGGGAGAGGAGGTTGCCCGCGGCATTCGGCCCGTGGCGCCTCCTCCCCTAGCCCCTCCTCCCACTGGAGGCGGGGAATTGTCGGGGGCGTGTTGTCGGGGCGGCCCCCGCTGTCGCACGGAAGTCAGGCGAAGGAACCCGCGCCTTGAGCACCACTGGCAAGATCGCGCGGCTGTGCCGCTATCCGGTGAAGGGCCTGTCGGCGGACCCGCTGGACCGGGTGACGCTGGAGGCCGGCCGGCAGATCCCGCACGACCGCCGCTTCGCGATCGCCCGCCCGACCACGCCGATCGACACCGCCGATCCGCAGTGGATGAAGAAGACGCATTTCCATTCGCTGATGCGCGACGAACGGCTGGCGCAGCTTGAGGCCCGGTACGACGCCGAGACCACGCGCCTGACCCTGCACCGCAAGGGCCGGCAGGTTACCCAGGCGGTGCTGTCCGACCCGATGGGCCGGATGATGCTGGGCCAGTTCTTCGCCGCCTTCCTGAGCGCCGAGGCGGGCGGCACGCCCAAGGTGGTGGATGCGGGCGCGCGCGTGCTGAGCGACCAGCCGGAGCCGGTGATCTCGATCATCAACCTCGCCAGCCTGCGCGACCTGGAACGCGTCGTCGGCCGCACCGTCGACCCCCGACGCTTCCGCGCGAACCTGTACCTGGAGGGGCTGCCGCCCTGGGTCGAACGCGCCTGGCCGGGCCAGCGCCTGCGGGCCGGCGACGCGGTCCTGGCGGTCCGCGAGGAAATCGACCGCTGTGCCGCGACCGAGGTGAACCCCGACACCGGCGAGCGCGACATGAAGGTGGTCAAAGCCCTGCAGCGCGGCTTCGGCGACATCAACTGCGGCGTCTTCGCCACCGTGGAAACGGGCGGCGAGATCGCCGTGGGGGATACGGTGACGGTGGCTGGCGGGTAGCCCCATCCGGTCCTTGGGAAAAGTCCGACCGGCGCCGTCACCCTGTGACCGCCGTCACCGCCGGGCGCGAGCGCCTACGTCAGTATCGTTAACGTGATGGTGACCCCAGGCGCAGGCAGTACCGCCGAGGACGGGAGTGCCCGCCATGATCGCCCAGGCCCTGATGACGACCTACGTGCTGCTGGCCAGCCTGATGCTGGCCTCCCCCTGGCTGGTATTCGCCGGGACCTACCTGAGCCACTAACCGAGCCCGTGAGAGATTCAGGCGCCCCCCAACTGATTCCCCTCCTCTAATGGGAGGAGGGGCTAGGGAAGGAGGGTGCCCGCGGCCGAGAGCGTGCTTACCTCCTCTCCCTGACCCTCTCCTCCCAGTGGAGGAGAGGGGACCCGCGGCGTCGGCGGTCGAGGCACGGCACTGGCGTGCGAATGGCTCGGGGCCGACGACCCGCCGCCCGCTACTCCGCCGCCTGCTCCAGCGCCAGCTGGACGCGGATCAGCTGGGGGTCGTCGGGGGCGTGCTTGGACTGGAAGCCGAGGTCCTTGCACATCTGCAGCATGGCGCGGTTTTCCGCCAGCACGTCGCCGGTGATCCGGCGGACGCCGCGGTTCCGGGCGTAGCCGATGATCTCCTGCATCAACAGATAGCCAAGCCCGCGGCCCTTCAGGTCGGAGCGCACGGCGACCGCGTATTCCGCCTCGATGTTGTCGGGGTCGCAGGTGATCCGGACCACGCCGTGGATGTCCGCGTCGTCGTCCGGCTTGACCGCGACGATCGCCATCTCCCGGTCGTAGTCGATCTGGGTCAGGCGCGCGGCGAAGGCGTGGCTGAGCTCCTTCATCGGCGAGAAGAAGCGCAGGCGCATGTCCTCCGGCGTCATCCGCTTGAAGAAGGCGCGCAGTGCGGGCTCGTCCTCCGGGGTGATCGGGCGCAGGAACTCCGGCGTGCCGTCGCTCAGCGGCTGGGTGCGCTCGAGTTCCTTCGGGTAGGGGCTGATCGACAGCCGTTCGGCGCCCGCGACCTTGGGCTGCTGCACCTTGATCCGGGCGTCGAGCGCGACCACGCCGTGCTCGTCCGCGAGCAGCGGGTTGATGTCGAGCTCGGCCACCTCCGGGCAGTCGATCACCAACTGACTGACCATGTTGAGCGCCCGGGCGACGGCGTCGATGTCCGCCTTCGGGTGCCCGCGGTAGCCCTGCAGCAGGCCGTGCACGCGGGTGCTTTCGATCATCCCGCGGGCCAGGTTCATGTTGAGCGGCGGCAGCGCCAGCGTCTGGTCGCGGCGGACCTCGACGGCCGTGCCGCCGTGGCCGAACATCATGACCGGGCCGAACTGCGCGTCCTCGGTCGCGCCCACGATCAGCTCGTGGCTGTCCGGCCGGTTGACCATCTGCTGCACGGAGAAGCCGTCCAGGCGCGCGTCCGGGCGCAGCTCCTGGATGGTGTGCTGCATCCGCTGGGCGGCGTGGCGGACCTGCTCGGCGTTTTCCAGGCCGAGCTCGACACCGCCGACGTCCGACTTGTGGGTGATGTCGCCGGAGATCACCTTGATCGCGACCGGATAGCCGAGCTCGTCGGCCGCGGCGACGGCGCTTTCGACGTCCCCGGCGATCCGGGTGTCGACGATCGGCACGCCGTAGGCCTTCAGGATCTGCTTGGCCTCCGGCTCGCTGGACCATTCGCGCCCGTCCTCCAGCACCTTCCTGAGCGCGGCGCGCGCGCTTTCGGTGTCGGCCGGGCGCTGGTCGGGGATCGACGGCGGGGTCTCCATCAGCTCGTGCTGGCTGCGCCGGTAGCGCACCAGGTGCAGGAAGCCGCGCACCCCCTCCTCGGGCGTGTCGTAGGTCGGGATGCCGCGCTCGGCGAACAGGCTGCGCGCCTCGCGCGCCGCGCCCTCGCCCAGCCAGGCGGTGAACACCGGCCGGCGCCGGCCGCCGATCGTGCGCACCACCGCGTCCGCCGCGTCCTTCGGATCGGCGACCGCGACCGGGCAGTTCATCACCAGCACGGCGTCGGAGTTCTTTTCCTCAAGCAGGATCTGCAGCGCGTCGGCGTAGCGCTTGCCCTGGGCGTCGCCGATGATGTCGACCGGGTTGCCGCGCGACCAGGTGGCTGGCAGCACCTGGTCCAGCTTCTGGATCGTCTCGTCGGACAGGTCGGCCATCTTGCCGCCGCCGCCGATCAGCGCGTCGGTCGCCAGCACGCCCAGACCGCCGCCGTTGGTCAGGATGGTCATGCGGTCGCCCTTGATGGTGGGCGCGGTCGCCAGTGTCTCGGCGGCGTCGAACAGCTCGTGCAGGTCGTAGACCCGCAGCATGCCGGCCCGGCGGAACGCGGCGTCGTAGACCGCGTCGGAGCCGGCGAGCGCGCCGGTGTGCGAGCTGGCGGCCTTGGCGCCCTCGGCGAAGCGGCCGCCCTTGATCACGATCACCGGCTTGGTGCGGCTGGCCGCGCGCGCGGCGGACATGAACTTGCGCGCGTCGGTGATCGCCTCGACGTAGAGCAGGATCGCGCGGGTGTTCGGGTCGTTGCCCAGGTAGTCGAGCGTGTCGCCGAAGTCGACGTCGCTCATGTCGCCGAGCGAGACGACGTGGCTGAAGCCGATGCCGCGCGGCGTCGCCCAGTCGAGCATGGCCGTCACCATCGCCCCGGACTGGGTGACGAAGGCGAGGTTGCCCTTGTTCGGGGAGATGTGCGCGAAACTGGCGTTGAGGCCGAGGTCCGGCAGCATCACGCCGACGCAGTTCGGTCCCAGAATGCGCAGGGTATAGGGGCGCGCGGCGTCCAGCAGCTGCTGGCGGCGGCTCTGCCCCTCGGCGTTGCCGCCCTCGCCGAATCCGGCGGTCAGCACCACGACCGCGCGCGTGCCCTTCTCGCCCAGCGCGCGCACCGTCTCCGCGACGGCGTCCGGCGGGGTCGCGATCACGCCCAGGTCGGGCACGATCGGCAACTCGGCGACCGACTTGTAGGCGAGCACGCCCTCGATCGAGCGGTGCTTCGGGTTGACCGGCATGATCGGACCGTCGAACCCGCTGTGGAACAGGTTCTTCGCCACCACCTGGCCGACCGAGTGTGCCTTCGTGCTCGCCCCGATCAGCGCCACGGACTGCGGCTTGAAGGCTTTGTCCAGGTTCCGGATGCTCACCGCGCGCCTCCCGCTCTCGCTTGCGCCTGCGCACCGGGCCGCCGGCCAGCGCGACATGCCCGGCGGCCGAATCGGCCTTGAAAGATTTCGCTCCGGCCTTTTCAGGAGACGGCAAGACGCAGGCGGACGGTTGCCTGAACCTGCCGCGACCTTGCCCTCGACGGCCTTGCTGCACCGCACAACGTAAGGGCGCTTTCGGCCGGGGGCAAGCCTGCAACGTGCATGTTGCGGCGCCGTAACGCGGCGGCAACAGACGGCGCCGGGCGTGGGATGCCTCGGGGCTTCATGACCGCCGGCGGCGCTGACGGTGCTGGCGGTGGCGGACGTAGCCGATCAGCATGAACAGCGCGAGCGCGCCCAGGCTGATCGGGAAGATCAGCAGCAGCACGGGCACCGAGCTCAGCACCACGATCACCACCCCGAGCGCCAGGGCAGCCCCGCCCAGCACGAACGCGGTCCCCGCCGCGTAGCCGGCGAATTCCCGGAAGTCCATCGCCTGCCTCCAGCCCTGACCCGCACGGCCGTTCAACGGCGGCACGCCGGCGTGCCGCGTCACCGTCCAGGTGGTGCCTCCGGCGCCCGGCCTGAACCCCGGTTGGCTACAGCGCCGTCACCGCGAACCGCGTGCCTGGCTCGACGAGCGCGTCCTGCGCCGCCGGCAGGGCGAGTTCGCGCCGGCCGGCGTCGCGCGTCGCCTCCAGCACGCGGTGGATCGCGTTGCCGGCGGCGGCAAGCGCCTGGTCGGGGCCGGCGCCGCGGGTCAGGTGCGCGGCGACCAGCCCGGCGAGGGCATCCCCGGCGCCGTTCGGCGCGACCGGGAAGGTCAGGCGCGGCACGCTGAGCGCCCAGGCGCGGTCCGTGGTGACCGCCAGCAGGCCCAGGCTGTCGGCACCTTCCGGAATCGAGGTCACGATCACGAGATCGGGCCCGATCGCCAACAGCTCGCGCGCGGCCGCGAGCGCGTCGTCCCGGCCGGCGACCGTGCGGCCGGTCAGCCAGCCGAGTTCGAAGGCGTTCGGCGTCACCACGTCGGCCATCGGCACGACCGTGGCGGCCAGCGCCTGCGCGACCTCGCGCCCGACGTAGAGGCCGGGCCCGCTGTCGCCCATCACCGGGTCCGCGATCACGAGCGCCCGCGGGTTGGCGGCGCGCAGGCTGCGCGCGGCGTGCGCCACCACCGCCGCCTGATCCGCGGCGCCAAGGTAGCCGCTGAGCAGCGCGTCGGTTCCGGCCAGCACGCCGCGCGCGGCCACGCCGTCGACCAGCGCCCGCAGGTCCGCCGCCGGCACGACGCGCCCGGTGCAGGCGCCGTACCCCGGGTGGTTGGACAGGGCCACCGTGTCGATCTGCCAGGCCTCCACCCCCAGCCGGCGCAGGCACAAGCCGGCGGCGTCGTTGCCGACGTAGCCATAGGCGACGTGGGAATTGAAGCAAAGCACGGGCATGGCGGCTTTACGCGGTCCTGATTTTCGGGTGTTGGCAGGCGCTGCGGTTCCGGCGGACCCGGGCGGCGGCGGGCGGGTCGCCGCCACCTTGCCACGTGGGCCACGTCGTTTATAGTCGCGCCAGGAATGCCGCAGTGCAGCATAACCGACTGCGCGTTGCGGCCTCGCAGCCGGGCGGCGCGATCAGGAATGCAAGGAGGTGTCACGCATGACCGACCAACCGGCCGCGCGTCCCAGACGCAGCGTGCTCTACATGCCGGGGTCCAACGCCCGGGCGCTGGAGAAGGGCAAGACCGTCGCCGCCGACGCGCTGATCCTCGACCTGGAGGACGCGGTCGCACCCGACGCCAAGGAAAGCGCGCGCGACCAGGTGGTGCAGGCGGTACGTCACGGCGGCTACGGCCACCGCGAGCTCGCCGTGCGGGTCAACGCGCTGGACGGTCCCTGGGGACCGGACGACGTCACGGCGGCCGCGGCCTGCGGCGCCGACGCCCTGCTGCTGCCGAAGGTCGAGAGCGCGGCGATGGTCCAGGACCTGGAAGCGCGCATGGACGCCGCCGGCGCGCCCAGGGAGATGGCGATCTGGACCATGATCGAGACGCCCAGGGGCGTGCTCAACGCCCAGGAGATCGCCGCCGCGAGCGACCGGCTGTCGGTCCTGGTGATGGGCACCAGCGACCTGGTGAAGGACATGTTCGCCGAGCACACCGCCGACCGCGCCCCGGTGGTCGGCGCCTTGTCCTGGTGCGTGTTGGCCGCGCGCGCTTACGGCCGGGCGATCGTCGACGGGGTGCACCTGGACCTGAACGACGCCAAGGGCCTGGAAGCGCAGTGCCGCCAGGGCCGTGAACTGGGCATGGACGGCAAGACGCTGATCCACCCCAAGACGGTGGAGGCCGCCAACCGCGCATTCGCGCCGTCGCAGGCGCAGATCGACCAGGCCCACCAGGTGATCGAGGCGCACGCCAAGGCGATGCGCGAAGGCCGCGCGCTCACCGTTCTGGACGGTCAACTGATCGAAACCCTTCACGTCGAGAACGCCCGGCGGGTCGTCGCGCTGGCGGAAGCGATCGAGCACCGCCATGCAGCCTGACTCGCACGGCCAAGCGCGGGAACGCCAAGCCGCCGAGATGACCAAGCAGATCCAGGGCAACTATTTCGAGGACTTCCGGCTGGGCCAGGAGCTGCGCCACGCCACCCCGCGCACGGTGACCGAGGGGGACCAGGCGCTCTACCTGTCGCTGACCGGGGCGCGCTTCGCCCTCAACAGCTCCGCGGCGGCCGCGCGCGAGGTCGGGTACGACGGCCTGCCGCTGGACGACTGGCTCGCGTTCCATCTGGTGTTCGGCAAGTCGGTGCCCGACATCTCGCTCAACGCGATCGCCAACCTCGGCTATGCGGAGGGGGTGTTCCGCCAGCCGGTCTATCCGGGCGACACGCTTTCCACCGTCTCGGAGGTGATCGGGCTGAAGCAGAACTCCAACGGCAAGACCGGCACGGTCTACGTCCGCTCCCGCGGCGCCAAGGCCGACGGCACGCCGGTGCTGGACTACGTCCGCTGGGTGATGGTGCGCAAACGCGATCCGGACAGTCCGGCGCCCGAGCCGCACGTGCCCGAACTGGCCGAGGCGGTGCCGGCCGCGCAGTTGGAGCTGCCCGCCAACACCAATTTCGCCAAGTTCGACACCGGCCTGACCGGCCAGCCGCACCTGTTCGAGGATTTCGTCCAAGGCGAGCGGATCGACCACGTCGACGGCATGACGGTCGAGGAGGCGGAGCACCAGATGGCGACCCGCCTCTACCAGAACACCGCGCGCGTTCACTTCAACCAGCACCAGGAGTCGCAGGGCCGGTTCGCCCGGCGGATCGTCTACGGCGGGCACGTCATCTCGATCGCCCGGGCGCTGAGCTTCAACGGCCTGGGCAACGCGATCAAGGTGGCCGCGATCAACGCCGGCCGGCACACCAAGCCCTGCTTCGCCGGCGACACGGTCTACGCCTGGTCGGACGTGCTGGAGACGATGGCCCTGCCCGGCCGCGGCGACGTCGGCGCGCTGCGGCTGCGCACCATCGCGACCAAGGACCGGCCCTGCGCCGACCACCCGCTGACCGACGCGGACGGCAACTACGACCCGTCCGTGATCCTGGACCTGGACTACACCGTCCTGATCCCCAGGCGCGCGTAGCGGCGGCGATGCAGTCCCCTCTCCTCCGCTGGGAGGAGAGGAGGTTGCCCGCGGCATTCGCGCCCGTGGTCCCTCCTCCCCTGGAGCAAGATGCTGAAAGGTGAAGCCATTATTCTTACTGCGTCACAAACGAAGTGGAGTTGGCGCTGTTTCGGTGCGAATCGGCGTTTCGATAGCGCGGTGACAACAAGGACATCGAGGCAATAGGCGCGCAAGATTGTGAGCGATCAGCAGCCTCAG
>NZ_NRRL01000083.1 GCF_016583645.1 Rhodovibrio sodomensis
AGTAGAGTCGAGGAGGAGCGCGGTGGCGGTGGGTCCCGGGGAGTAGCCGTTGGCCGGCGGCTTTCGCCCGATGCCGGTGCCTCAGTCCGGGCCGTCGCTCCGTTTCTCCGCCCCGCTCATCAAACGCAACGTGCGGTTCTCCCGCATTGCGCTTTCCGACTGGCTTCACGTCGAGGCGTTCGACCGGGCGGCACGCGAGAGGGCCTGGACGCTCAGAACGCCCAGCTCGCCGAACAGCCGGTGGTCGCCGAACTGACGGGTGGCCCGCGAGGCCACCTGGTGCCGCCGGCGCAGGAAGTGTCGCGTGCGTTGCGCCACGTGGGCGTCAACGGCCCGGTAGGCCACGCCGCGTGAGCCGTAGCAGAAGTACCCCGCCCAGCCCCGGAGCATCCGGTTCAGCCGGTCGCGGGTCTCCAGCCAGTTCCCACTGTTGGACGGAACCAACAGCGCGCGGACGTTGGCCTTGAGACGTTGAACACTCTTCTTCGAGGGGCTGGCGCCCAGATACCACTTGCCGTTCCAGCGGCGGTAGTGGGCGCCGAGACTGTAGCCCAGGAAGTCGAACTGCTGTGAGCGCGCGTCCACAGTCGCGGTCTTGGTCTCGTTCACCGTCAGCCCCAGCCGCGGCATCGCCGAGCGCAGGCGCGCCATGGCCTCCGCCGCGTGGCCGCGGGTGAGGATGACCAGGTCGTCAGCGTAGGCGACAACATGGGCCTGGAGCTGGTCCCGGTGTCCGTTGCGGCGCCAGTACTTCAGAAAGCGGTTCATGTACAAATTGGCGAGTACGGGCGATAGAACACCACCCTGAGGGGTGCCCTTCGACCGTCTCTTCCCGCCCGTCATGACCCAGTGACCCCGCTCGTCCTGCTCCGCGACCGGCGCCTTGAGCCAGAGTTTGATCAGGCGCAGGACGTTCCGGTCGGCGACGCGCTGGGCGACGCTGCGCAGCAAGTCACGATGCGGAATCTCGTCGAAATACTGAGACAGATCCGCGTCAACCACGTCCGTGTGGCCCGCCAGCAACAGCCGGTGGACCTCCCGGACAGCATCGAGCGCGCTCCGCCCCGGCCGGTAGCCGTAGGCGTTGGGCTCGAAGTCAGCCTCGAGAATCGGCTCAAGGATCAGCTTGGCGGCGGTTTGAGCGACCCGGTCGCGGATGGTCGGGATGCCCAGCGGGCGCTCGCCGCCGTCCGGCTTCGGGATCGTCACCCGCCGTACCGGCTGCGGCCGGTAGGTGCCATCCTTGAGCTCCTGCGCGAGCCCGGCCAGCCAGGTCTCCACCCCGCTCGCCTCGATCGCGGCGAAGCTCTCGCCGTCCACGCCCGGCGCGCCGCCGTTGGCCTTCGCCAGAGCGAACGCGTGGGCGAGCACGTCGCTGCGCCAGATCTTGTCGTGCAGGCTGTAGAACCGGAAGGCCGGGTCGGTCTTAGCCTTCGCGTAGAGCTTTCTCTGGAGCGTCCGGAGCTTCTCCGGCGTTGCTAGACGTTGCGTCAATCGCCGTCTCCTCCTCTCCGTCAAAAGCGTGCCAGAAGCAGGGGTCCTTCCCTCGGCCGGCATTACCCGGCGTCCGCAGTACTACGACCCCTTCCGCCATCCGGGCCGCCCGGCCCCCAACGGAACCGGTGGAGTCGCGACCTCCGGCGACCCGGACTTCCCGTGTTGCGCACCAAGCCGTTCCAACGTGCCGCCTCCATTACCCCGGTGGGCCGGACGGGTGCCCGTGTCGATTGCTTCCCCGCCCATGCAAGCCTTCCCCGTTTGAGGGGCGGGTCGGCGCCCACAACTAGACTTTCGAGGCCTGCTCGGAGTTCACTGCGCGTTACGGCCCGCTGGATCGCTCGACCACCCGAGGTGGCCTTCGTCACGAGGCTTCGACGCAGCCGGTTGCCCACCTGCGCCGCTCGTCAGCTTCCGAACCTAATCGACAACTGTTCGTGTGGTGTCTTCCTCCACTGGCTTGATACGCCTTAGCACGGCACGCCCTCAAATTAGTCCGTTATCCAGCGATTTAATCCTTTCGGTTCCCAACCATACGTCATTACACTCGCGGTATGACTGGGATCGACGCGCAGACGCGGCGTGCGGCCGCGGCGGCAGCACGATGAGTGCGGCCCCCGACGGCGGGCTGGAGCTTCGCCACGAAGACCACCAAGCATTGTACGACTACTGGCGGTCGAAGCAGCAGGGCGACCGCCTGCCCGCGCGCGCCGACATCAACCCTGCGGACCTGCGCTATATGCTGCCGCGACTCGCGCTGATCGACGTGCTGCGCGAGGACGCCGGCATCGCCTTCCGGTACCGTCTGACCGGGACCGAGATCGTCAACCGGGCCGGCCGCGATCCGACCGGGAAGCGGTTCGACGAACTGTACCGCGGCGATTATCTCAAAACCGCGCAAGAGACCTACCGGACTGTGGTCGAGACCGGCCGGGCCCACACCTCGGACCGGGTTTACCCCCTGGTCCCAGGTCGGGAGTACATGAGCTACGACCGGCTGCTGCTCCCGTTGGCGGCCGACGGCGTCACCGTCGACATGGTGATGCTGCTGATCGTGGTGCTGGAGCACCGCAACATCGACCCCCGGTGGCCAAGCTAAGGCAGAATCGCTGAAGGTCGAACCGACCTTCCTCGTGAAGGTCGCCCGGTCTTCTTTACCACATGGCTGGTGCTGAAAGGGGCTGGCACCTTTCGGGAAACCCTGCCGTTAGAGCGCGTTTTCCGGACCGATCGCCTTGCGCAGGTCGCGCAGGGCGGCGGACTCCAGCTGGCGCACCCGCTCCTTGGAGACGCCGAAGCGCTGCGCCAGCGCCTCCAGGGTCAGCGGCCGGTCGCTCAGGTGCCGGTCGCGAATGATCTGCGCCTTGCGATCCGGCAGCGTGCCCAGCGCCTGCATCAGCCGGCCGGTGTGCACGCGCGTGTCGTGCGCTTCGGCGACCTGATGCTCCGGCGAGGGCGCGGGATCGTGCAGCTGATCCAGCCGGCTTTGGGTGCGGTCGCCGTCGTCGCCGGTCAGCGGCGCGTCGAGCGAGACGATGTTGCCCGCGCCCAGCAGCTGCTGGGCCATCAGCGCGACACTCTCGTCGACGCCGTGGCGTTCCGCCACCGTGCGCGCGATCGCACCGCTGTCGCCCGCCTGCTCCGGCGTGCTGGACCGCCCCGCTTCGTCCAGCATGCGCGACAGCGCCTGCCGGGTGTTGCGCGGTACGCGCACGATCGGCTGGGTCTCGGTGGTGTAGCGGCGCAGCCGTTCGTGGATCCAGAAGCTGGCGTAGGTCGCAAGCCGGGTGCCGTGTTCCGGATCGTAGCGCCGGATCGCGTCGAGCAGGCCGAGGCGCGCCTCCTGCAGCAGGTCGTTGCGCTCGGCCGCGCCCTCGTAGCGCTTGGCGAGCTTCCGGCACAGCGGCTCGAAGGCGCGCAGCAGCCGGTCCAGCGCGTCGCCGTCGCCGCCTTCGCGCCACGCGCACAGCAGGTCGCTCTCCTGGGCGGCCGTCAGCATCACGTTGCGCCCGCGGGTCGGGGTCTGCTGGATGATCTGCCCGTCCGGCATCTTGCGCGGCCTCCGGAGCCTTGGGTTGTCGCCGGCCGGTTCGCTGCCGCGCCGGCCCGTGGTCGGATCGCTGTGTCGGGGTCCCGGGTCGGGATCGGGAAGCCGTGGGCGCACCGGCCTGTCCTTTGCCTTGTCGCGCACGCGCGTTCAGGTCTGGCCGCCGACGCGCCGGGCGAGTGCCACCAGCGGCGGTTCGCTGCGCACCCGGGTGTCCGGGCTCGGCGCGGGCAGGTGGTAGGCGGCGCCGTCGGGGGCGACCAGCACGCGCACCGCGTGCTGCCGGTAGGTCACCGTGATCCGCCAGTAGCCGGCGTCCGCCCCCTCGCCGCGCTCGACCCGGCTGTAGACGATGCCGCGGCGCATCTCCGCCTTGAGCTTCGCCACCGACAGGCCGAGGCGCGGGGCCAGAACCTGCGCGTCCACGGTCAGGTCGCCGTCCTCGCCGCGGCCGGTCACGCTGCCGTCGGGCAGGCGGGTCATGACGCGCGCCCGCCTGGCGCCGTCGGCGCCGTCCGCGCCTCGGCGCGCGGCTGATAGGAGGCGCACAGGCAGTCGAAGTCGCCGGTGCCGAGCGCGCAGCCGCTGTGGCAGCAATAGCCGCCGGCCGCCCCGTCGGCGTCGCTCAGGTAGCGGCAGCTCTGACAGGTGCCGAAGCCGCTTTCCGGGTCCTGGGCCGACAGCGCGCCGTTCAGCGAGATCGCCGCGTCGGCCAGCGCCGCGCGTTGATCCTTGGGCAATTGCGCCAGCGCCGCGGCCAGCCGGTCGCCCGGCGCCTGCGCCAGCTTCGCCCAGCCCGCCTGGGTCAGGTCCAGGCGGAGCGTCCGCCGATCGGCATCGGACGGTGTGCGCGTGACATAGCCGGCTCGGACCAGTGCCTTCACCGTCTGCGAGACGGTGCCGCGCGTGGTCGCCTGATAGGCCGCCAAAGCGGACGCGGTCCGCGACATCGGGTTGGCGCGCGCGAGATAGCGCAGCGCGGACAGCTGGGCGCCGGTCAGGCCGTCGCGCGCGCCGTCCGGCTCGCCCGCGCGGCCGAGGTGGCTCAGCAGTCCAGCCAGGGTTTCGGGCTGCATGCGCTCTCTCCGTCAGATCGCCTGAGCGGGTTGGATCGGGATACCAGACCCCGCCGCTCAAGTTAATGATAGTGTTTTCAAACTATTTTGCCTAGGGGGTATCGACCGCCAACGGGCGCCCGAGCGGCTCACAACGACGTGATCGCGGCCCGGACGCCCGTGCGCGTCCGGGCCCGGGGCACACAAAAAAAGCGGGTCCGCGCGCCCTGAATTTTGCTCTAACGGCTTGAAGAGAGCGCAAGATTCAGCTGAAAGGTGGCTGCACCTCTCAGCGTCTTGCTCTAGCGCCTCCTCCCACGGGCGGAAGGGAAGCGGTTCGGCGCCCGAGTGTTCTTACAATCCGCCATACGGCCCGCCCGCGCGCGAAGCCTACCGCTCCACCAGCTTTTCCAGGTTCTCCAGCGTGTCCGCCTCGCTCGCCGGCTTGTCCCAGCGGATGCGGGAGACGCGGGGGAAGCGCATGGCGACCCCGGACTTGTGCCGGTTGGACGGGTGCACGGCGTCGAACGCGACCTCCAGGACCAGCTGCGGGTCGACCGCGCGGACCGGGCCGTAGCGTTCCACCGTGTGGTCGCGCACCCATTTGTCGAGCTGGCGCAACTCCTGGTCGGTAAAGCCGAAATAGGCCTTGCCGACCGGCACCAGTTCCCAGCCGTTCACCTCGGACTTGTTCGCCGCTTCCTCGGACGCGCGCTCGGTGACCGGCCGCCACGTACCGAAGGTGTAGTCGGAGAAGTAGCTGCTGCGCTTGCCGTGGCCGCGCTGGGCGTACATCAGCACGGCGTCGAGGGTGAGCGGGTCGCGCTTCCATTTGAACCAGGGCCCCTTGGGCCGCCCGGCGACGTAGGTCGAATCCTTGCGCTTGAGCATCAGGCCTTCGATGCCGCGCCGGCGCGCTTCCTCGCGCAGCTGCTTCAGGTCGTCCATGCCCGCGGCCGGCAGCAGCTGCGAAGCGTCCATCCGGGCCGGCCGCGTGCGTTCGAGGAATGCCTGCAGCCGCGCCCGGCGATCGTCGAACGTCAGGCCGCGCAGGTCCTCAGCCGACTCGAACAGAATGTCGTAAAGCCTTACGTGGGCCGGATAGTCCCGCAGCAGTTCCTTGGTCACGGTTTTCCGGTTCAGGCGCTGCTGCAGATCGTTGAACGACGCCACCACACCCTGGCGCACGACCAGGAGCTCGCCGTCCAGCACGGCGTCGAAAGTCATGGCGTCGGCGATTTCTGGAAAGGTTCCGGTGATCTCCTCGCCGGTGCGGGAGAAAATCCGCTGCACGCCGCCGCCGGCGACCAGCTGCACGCGGATGCCGTCCCACTTCCATTCCGCGCGGTAGTTCTCGACGTCCAGCTGGTCGAGCTCGTGGTCCTCCAGCGGGTTGGCCAGCATCAGCGGGCGGAACGCGGCGCGGGTGTCGATCTCCGGCCGGCCCTGGCGGCCCTCCAGCCAGGCGAACAGCTCCCGGTACGGCGGGGACAGTCCGTGCCAGACCTCCTCGATCTCGGCCAAGTCGGTCGCGAACGCTTCCGACAAGGCCGTCTTGGCGAGCCGCTCCGAGACGCCGACGCGCAGGCCGCCGGTGATCAGCTTCAACAGCGCCCAGCGCTCGGTCGGCTCCAGCGCGTCCAGCCAGCGCGCGATCAGATCGGGCACATGCGCGCGCTTGGTCTCCGCCAGCGTCTCCACGACCTGCGTGATCTCGGGTTTGCGGTTGGCGCCGGGCTTGGCGGGCCAGATCAGGGCGGTGGTCTCGGCCAGGTCGCCGACGTAGTCGTACGACCACTCGAACAGCACCGGATCGACCCGCGCCTGCACCAGTCCGCGGATCTGACCCGGCTTGGCCTCCTTGAACTCCAGCACGCCGGTCAGCGCCGCCAGCGCATGGCCGCGGTCCGGGTCGCCGACGGTCCGGAAATAGGCGCCCATCAGCCGCAGCTTGGCGTTGCGCGAGGACGTGAAGACCAATCGGTCGAGCAGTTCGGCGAAGCGTTCCATCAGCCGCCCGGCGCCCGATGCGCGCGATCCCCTGGCTGCCCGGTCTGCGCCGTCTCCTCCTGGGCGCTTGAATCCTCCGGGTCGGCGTCCTCCTCGCCCCAGCCGACCACCGCGAGCGCGCGGGCGCGGAAGCCCTGCTGGGTTGCCCAGTGGCACAGCGCCTCCTCGCTGCCGTGGGTGACCCAGACCTGGGGCGCGCCAACGTCGTGCAGGGTCTGGGTCAGCTCGTCCCAGTCGGCGTGGTCGGAGATCACCAGCGGCAGCTCGACCCCGCGCTGGCGGGCGCGCTGGCGCACCCGCATCCAGCCCGACGCCATGGTCGGCAGCGGCTCCGGCAGGCGCCGGGCCCAGCGGTCGTTGAGCGCGGCCGGCGGCGCCAGCACGATCTCGCCCGCCAGGGTCTTCTTGTTCTGCCCCGTCGCGCGCGCCAGCGGACCCAGGTCGATGCCCAGCTCCCGGTAAAGCTCGCACAGCCCCATGAGCGCGCCGTGCAGGTAGATCGGCCGGTCGTAGCCTTCCGCCCTGATCAGCGAGATCAGCCGCTGCGCCTTGCCGAGCGCGTAGGAGCCGACCAGGATCGCCCGCTCGGGAAACTGCTCCCGGGCGGCCAAGAGGCGCCGTATTTCCCCGGCCGCGTCCGGGTGGCGGAACACCGGCAGCCCGAAGGTCGCCTCGGTGACGAACGCGTCGCAAGCGACCGGCTCGAACGCCTGGCAGGTCGGATCGCTCCTGCGCTTGTAGTCGCCGGAGACGACGACCCGCGACCCCCGGTACTCCAGCACCGCCTGCGCGCTGCCCAGGACGTGGCCGGCGGGGACGAAGCGCACGGTGACCTCGCCGATCGTCCGGCTCTCGCCGGTGCGCATCGGATCGTGCACGCGCCCGGCGCGGTCCTGGTAGCGGTGGCGCATGATCGCCAGCGTCTCCGGCGTCGCCAGCACGTGGCCGTGGTCCGGACGCGCGTGGTCGGCATGGCCGTGGGTCACGACGGCGTAGTCGACCGGGCGCGTGGGATCGACGTAGAAGCCGCCGGGGGCGACGTGGAACCCGCGGTCGGTGATCTGGATCCAGCTTTCCGGCTTGGGTGCGGGCATGGCGCTCGGATGGTGGCGGCAACTTGGTCGTGGCAGGCCTAGACATTGCCCCGGGCGCACGCGCGGTCAACGCTGCGGGCTTGACCGAGCGCGCGGGCGCGGCGGAGGTTCCGCGCCATGACCGCGCCAGATCCATTCGATCCACCGCTGCCCGTCGCCGACCTGCGCGCCTTCCTGCCAGGCACATGGCGGATCGTGCGCGAGATCGACGACCGCCGGGCGGGCCAGCGGCACGTCATGCACGGCACCGGCACCTTCGCCCCGGCCCCCGGCGATCCGACCGGGCTGGTCTACGACGAGGAGGTCGTCTGGGCCCCGGCCGGCCAGACCATGACCGGCACCCGGCGCTACCTGATCGCCGGCCTCCGCCGCGCATCCGCCGTGGTGTTGTTCGCCGACGGCCGGCCGTTCCACGCCCTCGACCTCGCCGACGGCGCCTGCGCGGTCCACCACGACTGCCCGCCGGACACCTACACCGGCGAATACCGCGTGCTGGACACAGACCGCTTCACCGTCCGCTGGACCGTCACCGGCGCGCGCAAGGACAGCGTGCTGTTCACCACCTTCACGCGGATGGCGTGAGCACGTCGTCACGGCGGATTCCCCCTCCTCCACTGGGATGAGGGGGATAAGTCGGCGGCCGCTGCACCCCGCGCCCCTTCCCTCACGCGCGTGCGCGGCTATCCTCGGGGGCCGCGATGGCCGACACGCACACCGCCCGCACCGAGTCCGCCCTGCCCGACGCCGCCCTGCCCGATCCGGTCGCCGACTGGTTCGCGGACCGCGGCTGGGCGCCGCACGCCCACCAGCTGGAGATGCTGGCGGCCGGCCGGGCCGGACGTTCGGCGCTGCTGATCGCGCCCACCGGCGGCGGCAAGACGCTGGCCGGCTTCCTGCCGTCGCTGTGCCAGCTGGCGGAGCGGCCGCGGACCGGCCTGCACACCCTCTACATCTCCCCGCTGAAAGCGCTGACGCAGGACATCCAGCTCAACCTGGAGACGCCGGTTGCGGAGATCGGGCTAGACGTCTCGGTCGAGACCCGCACCGGCGACACGCCGCAAGGCAAGCGCAAGCGCCAGCGCCTGCATCCGCCCAACATGCTGCTGACGACGCCGGAATCGCTGGCGCTGATGCTCTCCTACCCGGACGCCCCGGAGTTCTTCGCCGGCCTGCAATGCGTCATGCTGGACGAGCTGCACGCACTCGCCGGGACCAAGCGGGGCGATCTGCTGGCGCTCGGCCTCGCCCGGCTGTCCCGGCTGGCCCCGCAGGCCCGCCGGGTCGGCCTGTCGGCCACGGTGCGCGACCCGGCCGACCTGCGCGCCTGGCTGTCGCCCAGCGGCAGCGACGACGGCCAGGTCGCCCAGGTCGACGGCGGCGAAGGGCCGAAGCCGGAGATCGACATCCTGACCACGCGCGAGTACCTGCCCTGGTCCGGCCACATGGCCGTGCACGCGCTGGGCGAGGTCTACGAGCGGCTGAAGCAGTCCGAAACCACGCTGATCTTCGTCAACACACGCGCGCAGGCGGAGATCGTGTTCCAGGAGCTGTGGCGGCTGAACGACGACGTCCTGGCGATCGCGCTGCACCACGGCTCGCTGGAGGTCGAGCAGCGCCGCAAGGTCGAGGCGGCGATGGCGCGCGGCGCGCTGAAAGCGGTGGTCGCCACCTCCTCGCTCGACCTTGGCATCGACTGGGCGGCGATCGATCTCGTCGTGCAGGTGGGCGCGCCCAAGGGCGTGGCCCGGCTGCTGCAGCGGATCGGCCGGGCCAACCACCGTCTGGACGCCCCCTCGCGCGCGCTGCTGGTCCCCGCCAACCGGTTCGAGGTGCTGGAGTGCCGGGCGGCCGTGCAGGCGGTCCACGCGCGCACCCTGGACGGCGAACCGCTGAAGCCGGGCGGGCTCGACGTGCTGTGCCAGCATATCCTGGGCATGGCCTGCTCCGCCCCGGTCGACCCCGACGACCTCTACGCCGAAATCCGGACCGCCCAGCCCTACCGCGAGTTGCCCCGGCAGGACTTCGACGACGCCTTCGCGTTCGTCGACCACGGCGGCTACGCGCTCAAGGGCTATCGGAAGTTCCGGCGGATGACGCGCGACGACTCCGGCCTCTACCGCGTCGCCTCGATCCCCGACGCGCAGCGCTACCGGATGAACGTCGGCACCATCGTCGAGGCGCCGACCCTGAAAGTTAAGCTGAAGGGCGGCCGCGTGCTGGGCGAGATCGAGGAGTTCTTCGCGCAGTCCCTGCAGCCCGGCGATACCTTCCTGTTCTCCGGTCAGCTGCTGCGCTTCGAGCGGATCAAGGAGCTGACCTGCGAGGTCACGCGCGCGACCAAGGCGGACCAGCCGAAGGTGCCGAACTACATCGGCGGGCGGATGCCGCTGTCCACCCACCTGGCCGAGCGGGTGCGCGGCATCCTGGAGGACGCACGCGCCTGGGCCGACCTGCCGGGGCCGGTGGAAAACTGGCTCGGCATCCAGCGCTGGCGCTCCAGCGTGCCCGGACGCGAGGGGCTCCTGGTCGAGAGTTTCCCGCGCGGCGACAAGGAGTTCCTGGTCGCCTACTGCTTCGAGGGGCGCAACGCCCACCAGACGCTCGGCATGCTGATCACCAAGCGCATGGAACGCCTGCGCCTGTCGCCGCTGGGGTTCGTCGCGACCGACTACGTGCTCGCGGTCTGGTCGCTGCGCGCGCCCACCGACGACCAGGTCGCGCAGCTGTTCGACCAGGACATCCTGGGCGACGAGCTGGAGGAGTGGATGGACGAATCCTCGATGCTGCGCCGGACCTTCCGCAACGTCGGCGTGGTCGCCGGGCTGATCGAGAAGCAGCTGCCCGGCCAGGAGAAATCGGGCAAGCAGGTCACCTTTTCCGCCGACCTGGTGTACGACGTGCTGCGCAAGCACCAGCCCGACCACATCCTGTTGCGCGCGACCCGCCAGGACGCCGCCGGCGGGCTGACCGACATCCGCCGCCTGTCGGACATGCTGGGCCGGGTGGCCGGGAAGATCCGCCACACCCGATTGGACCGGATCTCCCCGCTCGCCGTCCCGGTGCTGCTCGAGATCGGCCGCGAACAGGTCCACGGCGAGGCCCTGGACGACCTGCTGGACGAGGGCGCGCAGGCGCTGATCGAGGAAGCGACCGGGCCAGAGCACGACCAGGCGCAGTTGCCGTTGTGAGGACGCTTCTCCCTCACCTGCAATACTTTAGTCCCCTCTCCTCCAATGGGAGGAGAGGGCAAGGGAGAGGAGGTTGCCCGCGGCATTGGCGCCCGCGGCACGGTTTCCAGCGAAGCCGATGCCCCGCGGTCCCTCCTCCCCTAACCCCTCCTCCCAGTGGAGGAGGGGGATCGGTTCGAGGGGCGTCGCTGTCGCAAGGAACCGCTGGATGCCCGCGCGCGAATCACGCACAAGGGATCGGTCGCACGATCCCGATCCCCTGGAGTCGTCCGCCCGCGCCATGGCCGAGACCTTCGTCGACAACGAGCCCGCGATCCGCCTGAACGGGGCGGAGCTGGTGCCGGACGTCTCGGGCGCGCTGTGGTGGCCGGGGCGCCAGACCCTGGTGGTGGCCGATCTGCACCTGGAGAAGGGCAGCAGCTACACCCGCCACAACCTGCCGCCCTACGACAGCCGGGCGACGCTGGAGCGCCTGCAGGCGGTGATCGACCGGCGGCGGCCAGACCACGTGATCTGCCTGGGCGATTCCTTCCACGACCGGCGTGCCGCCGACCGGCTGGCGGAGGACGAGCGCGCGCGGGTGCAGGCGCTGGCCGCCCGGGTCGCCTGGACCTGGATCGCCGGCAACCACGACCCCGCCCCGCCCGCGGACTGGGGCGGTTCGGTCGAACCGGACCTGAGCGTGGGCCCGCTGGTGTTCCGCCACGCCGCCGCCCCGGACCGCCCGGGCGCGGGCGAGGTGTCCGGCCACTATCACCCGAAAACCCGCGTGCGGGTGCGCGGCAAGGGCGTCGCCGCGCGCTGCTTCGTCGCCGACGGCCGGCGGCTGATCCTGCCCGCCTTCGGCGCCTATACGGGCGGCTTGAGCGTGCTCGACCCGGCGATCTCCCGGTTGTTCCCAAAAGCCTTCACCGCCCACCTGATCGGCCGGCGCGCGGTCTATCCGTATCCGCGACACGCGCTGGTGGGTTAGAGCAAGATGCTGAAAGGTGAAGCTACCTTTCAGCTGAATCTTGCTCTCTCTTCAGGCAGTTAGAGCAAAATTCACGATGAAGGTCGCCTGGACCTTCATCGATTTTGCTCTAGTCCACGGCGGCACTCATCCCGCGGGCAACCTCCTCCCCTCGCCCCTCCTCCCCGTGGAGGAGGGGGATGAAGTTCGTATGTGCGCGATCAGTCCAGCAGCGGATACACGCCGTTTTCGTCGTGGGTCTCGCGACCGGTCAGCGGCGGGTTGAACACGCAGACCATGCGCATGTCCTGGGTGCCGCCGCGCAGGTAGTGGCGCTCGTGGCCGTTCAGGGCGTACATCGTGCCGTCGGTGATCTTGTGCACCTCGCCGGTCTCCAAATCCTCGATCTCGCCGTTGCCGGCGACGCAGTAGACCGCCTCCAAGTGATTGGCGTAGTGGATATAGGTCTCGGTCCCGGCCTTGATGATCGTTTCGTGGAACGAGAAGCCCATGCCGTCGCGCTTGAGCAGGAAACGGCGGCTCTTCCAGTTGCCGTTCTCGGCATGCACGTCGGCTTCGGTGTCCACGATGTCGGTCAGATGCTTCACGATCATGGCGCGGTCGGTCTCCCTCGTCGGATGGTGGCTTTAGAGCTGCATGCTTGACGGCCGAAACGGCCTTCGCGCTGAAGGTAGCTCTAACTTGTTGCAGATAGGGCAAGATTCAGCTGAAAGGTGAGTCCACCTTTCAGCATCTCGCCCTAAGATGCGGTGAGACGGCGGGCGCACGAAAAGGCGCCGGCCCGGGCGGGGTGCAGTGCGCACCTTGCCCGGACCGGCGCCGGAAAGCCAGTGCGCGATCGCTGAAGGTAACCTCACCTTCGGCGTGAACGCACTCTATCTCGTCGTCTTAAGCGCGGGGTCAGGCGACCTTGCCGACCTTCTCGGCATGCCGCTCGACGGCCGCGTCGAGGGCCTGCTCCATCAGGTCGAGGCCCTTCTCCAGGCCCTGCTGGTCCAGGGTCAGCGGCGGCAGCAGCTTGGCCACCTCGTCCGCGGCCCCGCTGGTCTCCATGATCAGGCCGCGCTTGAACGCTTCCTCGGTGACCGCATCGGCGAGGCCGTCGACGTGCAGCGCGATGCCCTGCATGAAGCCGCGCCCGCGCACCTCGGAGGGCACGTTCGGGTGCTTGGCGGCCATCTCCTTCAGGCGCTTGGTGATGAACGCGCCCTTTTCGCGCACGCTCTTGGCGAGCTCGTCGTCGCGCCAGTACTTCTCCAGCGCGGCCGTCGCGGCGACGAACGCGGGGTTGTTGCCGCGGAAGGTGCCGTTGTGCTCGCCCGGTGCGAACTTGTCGAACTCCGGCTTGATCAGCGTGATCGCCATCGGCATGCCGTAGCCGCCAATCGACTTCGACAGGCAGATGAAGTCCGGATCGATGCCGGCCGGCTCGAACGAGAAGAACGTGCCGGTGCGCCCGCAGCCGGCCTGCACGTCGTCCACGATCAGCTTGATGTCGTGGGCCTTGCAGATCTGGTCCAGGCGCTTCAGCCACTGCGTCGAGGCGGCGTTGATGCCGCCCTCGCCCTGCACCGGCTCGACGATCACCGCGGCCGGGTGGCCCATGCCGCTGCTGCTGTTGTTCAGCATCGCTTCCAGGTAATCCAGGGTGTCGATGCCGCAGTTGTCGGCCTTGCACCCCATCAGCCCGTCGTAGGGCACGAAGATGGTGTCGTCGAGCGTCTTGCCGGCACCCTTGCGCTTGAACTGGTTACCGGTCACCGACAGCGCCCCCAGGGTCATGCCGTGGAAGGCGTTGGTGAACGAGACCACGGTGGTCCGGCCGGTCACCTTGCGCGCCAGCTTCAGCGCGCTTTCCACCGTGTTGGTGCCGGTCGGCCCCGGGAACATGATCTTGTAGGACAGTTTCCGGGGCTGCAGGATGATCTCGTTGAACGCCTTCAGGAAGTTCTGCCGGGCCACCGTCGCCATGTCGAGCGAGTGGGTGATGTGGTCGCCCTGGATGTACTCAAGGATCTTCTCCTTCATGGCGTCGTCGTTATGCCCGTAGTTCAGGGCACCGGCGCCGGCGAAGAAGTCGATGTAGGTGTTCCCGTCGGTATCGGTCAGGGTGTAGTTCTTCGCCTTGTCGAAGACGACCGGGAAGCCGCGGCTGTAGCTGCGCACGGCGGACTCGTATTTCTCGATGATATCCATGGGCTTGTGCCTCCTGCCGCGGCCCGTATCGCGGACGCGCGGCGATCTGCCGGGTGGCCGCCGCCCGGACGATCGGGCGGCGTCTGCGAATGACGTCGGACGATGCCGGCTCCCCGTATCCGCAACGGCCCCACACACCGGTGGACGCGGGATCGCTTGGGGAGCGGAAGACGCGGGCGCCGCGGACCCGATGAGCGGCCGAGCGCTTCGGAGAGCGGTGCCGGTGGCCGCGCCATTGGAAGACCTGCGGCGACCGGACGTTCGTGTCGGCTCAAGTGATTGCGGCGCGGTTCGTGGTCCTGCGTAAGTCGTGCGGTCGTCGGCTCGCGCACGGCGGCAAGTGCCGCGCTGTAACGGCTGAGGAGGATGGCAGAAACAGGCGAAAAGTCAAGCTCGCCCCCTCGTGTACGGCTGTCCGGCGACGCCGCTACTCCCGCCGTACGCCCGGTTTCGCGCGCCAGGTTGCCGGCCCCGTGCGGGCATTCGTCCCGCCCGGCCTGCGCCCGCGGGCGGCCGCCGTTCGCCCCGCGGCCGGTCCCGCCGGACGGCTATTCCGCCGGGAAGGCCCGACGGCCGGGCGGGTCGCCCGCGGCCCCCTGGCGCGCTGCTCCCTGTCCCGCTGCCCCTTGCCCCGCGGGGTCGGCCGCGCCGGCCGGCTGCCGGCGCCACGGCTCGCTTTTCAGCCAGGCGACGGCGTAGGCGACGGCGATCAGCACAGTAAAGCCGACGGCGTTGACCAGCAGGGCGGTCAGGGCGTCGCGCTCCCAGATATCGAACGCCATCGCGCCCACGCGCGACAGCACGATCGAGGTGATGAACACCGCCAGCGCCTGCTGCCCGACCTTGCGGATCGGCGCGATCCAGCGGGCGTAAAGCAGCTCCTCGCGGCGGTAAAGGATGGCGCGCAGGACGTAGGCGATCGCCAGGAAGTGCAGATAGCGCGCGATCCCGAAATCGGTCTTGTCGAAGGTCGGCAGGATCGCCAGCCCGATCGCGTCGAACACCGGAACGTTGTTGAAGATCGGGCCGTAGCAGATCGGCACCATGACGATCAGATAGCCGGCCGCGAGCCAGGTCCACAGCCGGCTGGGCGGCGGGACCGTGATCCAGCCGCGCGCGATCGCGAAACCGGTGAAGAAGATCAGCTGCCAGGCGAACGGGTTGAAGAACCAGGTCCGGTCCGACCACCACTCCGCCGGCAGGTCGAGGCCGATCGCCCGGTTCGCGCCCCAAAGCAAGAGCGGCGCCGCCAGCCCGACGATCGGGTTCAGGCGGTAGAGGGCGACCATCGCCGGGACCAGCAGCAGCGCCACCATGTACATCGGCAGGATGTCGAACAGGTTGGGCACGTAGGTCAGGGTGAACAGCCCGATCAGCCCTTCCTTCGGATTGTTGAAGAAGGCGTACAGGTTGAGCTGCGCGACGTAGTCGCGGGTGTCGAGCGCCCAGGTGCCCAGCACGCAAACCCCGGCGGTCGCCAGGAACATGCCGATCTGCGCCCAGTAGATCTGCCAGACCCGGTACAGCACCCGCGCGATACCGAGCGTCCAGCCCGCGCGCAGAAAAACGCCGCCGAACGCGATCGCCGAGGCGAAGCCGGAGCAGAACACGAACCACTCGGTCGCGTCCGACGGCCCGAACCGCGCGGGGATGTAGCCGGTCCAGGGATTGCCCGGGATGTGCGCGATGAAGATGATGAACATCGCCAGGCCGCGCATGACGTCGATGCGCGGGTCGCGCCGGCTTTTCTTCGTCGGGTCGGGCGTGGTCGCGGGCGCGGTCGTTGCGGTGTTCACGTGCACGGGCCTCGGTGTCGGTGGTCAGGCGCACGATACCGCGGGCGGCGGGGACACGCGCAACTAACATCCCTGCGAGCAGCGGGCGCCGGGCTTTGTTCGTCCCCCGTCAATCGTACTTCGACACGGCGCCTACGGCGCCTGCTCAGCATGAAGATGCTTGTTTATCAAGCCGCTGACATATCGATCATCCGAGCAGCCGGCCGCAGGCCGGCGTGTCGAAGGACGCCCAACGGCTATTCGTCCGCCTCTGGCCCGGCCTTTTCCCGCGGCTTCTCGCCCTCCTGCGGCTCAAGCCCGTAGGGCCGCGCCAGCTCCCAGACGTGCTGCGGCACCATGTTCTTCATCTTCGCCGGGGCTTTCAGGCGCAGGTGGATGATCGTCTCGACCGCCTTCATCTCCAGGCGCGCCCGGGCGAACTCGATCCCGCGCGGCCCGACCAGCGGCATGATCCGGCCGACTAGCGGGCGCAGCCAGTTGGGCATGCCGCGCACCGGCATGCCGCCGGCGGCCTTCTCGGTATTGAGCTTGAAGCCCTCGACATGCTTGCCGCGCTTACCCTTGTCGCCGGGCGCGCCGATCTTCAGCTCGTCGCCCAACAGGTCGACCAGTTCCTGCCCGCGGTCGTTGCGCACCAGCAGCCACTGCTCGCCCTCGCCCGCCATGTAGCCGACGGTGATGTCCGCCAGCACGTTGGTGTAGTCGACGCAGGTCCGGCAGGTGGTCGGCCAGAAGTCGTCGGGCAGCTTGGAGATCGGCAGCATCAGGAAGGGGAACTCCTTCTTGCTGCCGTCGGCAAAGCGCATCTCGCAGAAGTAGTCGGCGCGGAACTCGAAGTAGGTGACCTCGCCCGGCGTGTCGGTGATATGGCTAAGGAACGCGTGGAACTTCTCGGTCGTCGTGTTGTCCGAACACGGCGTGCCGATGACGTAGATGCGCTCGAAGCCGAGCTCCCGCTCCAGCGCGCGCAGGGCGTAGACCTGACAGGGGATGCCGATCACCGCGACCCGCTTGTAGCCGGCCTTGAGCGCGGGCTCGAGCAGGGCCAGCAGTGGCGCGTAGCCCATCTTCATGCCCCGGCACTGGGCCATCCCCTCCGGCTCGGTCACGATCACCGGCTTGGGCGCCCAGATGTCGTCGTCCTGGTGGCTCATCGCCAGCACGGCGTCGACCGCGTCGGACTCCAACAGCCGTTCGCCCAGACGGGTCGCGATGCCGGTCCATTGCGCGCCCGCGCGCTTGGCCTTGAGGGAAGCGCGGACCATGCGCTGGAACGGTCCGAAGAACTTCTCGTCGCCGCGGGTCATGTCGCGGGCGCGGCCGTGCACCCGTTCCTCCAGCGCCGGATAGTCCGGGGCGATGAACTGACAGGCCCGGCCGCAGCGCCCCGGATCGTCGGTGCGCGAGATGCCGCAGTCGGTGCACAGATCGCGCGGCGCGGACTCCTGGATCTCCGGCGTCCAGAGCGCGGCGCGTCCGTGGCCGCCGGTCCCCGATGCGTCGCCGTCCTTCGGCGCCATGGTGCGCGTCGTCCCCCTGCCCGCGTTTGCGTTGCTTGATCGCACATCCGCCTGGGAAGCCTAGCGCCGCCCGCGCCCGACGGCCAGGGGCTAACCCAACTGTGGCAGCAGCTGCGCCATCGCCGCGCGGTAGTCCTGGAGGATCGCGTGCTCGGCGGCGTGCCGCCGGTCCTCGACCCTCCATTGGCCGCCGGCCATGACGTCGCGCACCGCCGCGCTCGGCTGCTGGACCAGCAACGCGTCGAGCAGCCGGTCGTCCGGCACGCCGGCCAGCGCCGGCACCGCGCGGTCCAGCACCAGCAGATCGGCGCGCGCCCCGGGTACCAGCTGCCCCACCTTCTGCCCGAGCGCCCGCCGCCCGCCCAGCCCGGCACGGCTCAACAGATCCGCCCCGGGCCCGTCGCCGGGGCGCTGCGGGCGCAGCCCCGGCCGGCTGCCCTGGCGCAGCCGCTGGCCGTGGTCCAGCCAGCCCAGCTCGGCGAACGGATCGCGGCACAACTGGCTGTCGCTGCCGACCGCCATGCGGCCCCCCTTGTCGGCGAACCGGGCGGCGGCGAACAGGCCGACGCCCAGATTGGCCTCGGTGGTCGGGCACAGCGCGAGCGTGACGCCGCGCGCGGCCAGCTGGTCGACCTCGGCATCGGTCGTGCGGGTGGCGTGGACGAAGGTCCAGGTGTCGTCGACCAGATCGGGCGCGTCCAGCAGCCAGGCGGCGGGGGGCTTGCGGTACCAGTCCTGGACGGCCGCGACCTCCGCCGGGCGCTCGGCGAGGTGGATGTGGATCGGCGCGGTCCGGTCCAGCCGTCGGAAGCCGTCGACCGCCGCCTGCAGCGTTTCCGGCGTGACCGCGCGCAGCGAATGCGCGGCCAGGCCGACGCGCACGTCCGGCTGGCCGCGGGTCTCCTGCTGCACGCGCTGAATCAGGTGCAGCAGGCGCTCCGGCTCGTTGACGAAACGGCGCTGCTCGGCCGCCGGCGCCTGGCCGCCGACGCCGCCGTAGCCGTACAGCACCGGCAGCAGCGTCACCGCCATGCCGGCGTGCCGGCCGGCGGAAAGCACGCGCCAGGCCATCTCCGGCAGATCGCGGTAGGGCCGCCCGCGCGGATCGTGATGCAGGTCGTGAAACTCGGCGACGCTGGTGTAGCCGGCCTTGAGCAGCTCGACGTAGGCCTGCGCCGTGACCGCTTCCAGCTGCTCCGGGGTCAGCGCGTTCGCCAGGCGGTACAGGCTGGCGCGCCAGCCATCGAACCCGACGGCGCGTTCCGCCAGCCCGGCGAGCGCGCGCCGGAACGCATGGCTGTGCGCGTTCGGCACGCCCGGCACGACCGGTCCGGTCAAGCCCGTCGCGCCCGCGGCGTCGGCGTTCGCGCGCACGGCCGTCAGGCAGCCGCCCTCGGCATCGACGCTCAGACGCACGTCGGTCGCCCAGCCCTGCGGCAGCCAGGTACGCTCGGCAAAATAGTCCGGCATCCTTCCACCCGCCTTGCCACCGGGGCCACGGGAAGCTTAAGGGGGAGTCCGGCCGACACACAACGCATCCCGGCAAGGCGTCGCGGCCCGGCGGCGGCCCGAGACGCGCGCGCTGAAGCGCCGGCGTGGCCTGGCGGGATGATCCGAAGGACATGGGCGATGTGGGACACCCTCTGGCTGGACGCGCGCCTCGCCACCATGGTGCCGGGGTCCGGACAGCCGTACGGCGCGATCGAGGGCGGCGCGCTCGCCATCAAGGACGGGCGGATCGCCTGGCTGGGCCGCCGCGAGGAACTGCAGGGCGCGCCGGAAAAACTGGCCAAGCAGGTTCACTGGGTCGAGGGGCGCTGGATCACCCCCGGCCTGATCGACTGCCACACCCATCTGGTCCACGGCGGCAACCGCGCGGGCGAATTCGAGCGCAAGCTGCTGGGCGCCAGCGAGGCGGAGATCGCCGCGGAGGGCGGCGGCATCCCGGCGACCGTCGCGGCGACCCGGTCGGCGAGCGACGGCGCGCTGCTCGAAACCACGCTGTCGCGCCTGACACCGCTACTGAAAGAGGGCGTGACGACGCTGGAGATCAAGTCCGGCTACGGGCTGCGCGCGCAGGCCGAGATGAAGCAACTGCGCGTCGCCCGCCAGCTGGGCCGCAGCACGCCGCTCGACGTGGTCACCAGTTTTCTGGGCGCCCACACCCTGCCGCCGGACTACGACGGCGACCGCGCGGCCTACATCACGGCGGTGGCGGAGGAGATGCTGCCGGCGGTGGTCGAGGCCGGGCTGGCCGACGCGGTCGATGTGTTCTGCGAGCGGGACAGCTTCGACGCGCGGCTGTGCGAACGCGTGCTGGCCGCCGCGCGCGGCCACGGCCTGCCGGTCAAGCTGCATGCCGACCAGCTGTCGGATAGCGGCGGCGCGGAACTGGCCGCGCGGTACGGCGCGCTGTCGGCCGACCACCTGGAATACGCGAGCCCCGCGGGGATCCGGGCGATGGCGCGCGCCGGCACGGTCGCCACGCTGCTGCCGGGCGCGTTTTACTGCCTGCGCGGCACGCGGAAGCCGCCGGTCGCCGCGTTTCGGGAGGCCGGCGTCCCGATCGCGCTCGCCACCGACAGCAACCCCGGCAGCGCGCCCGTGACCTCGCTTTTGTTGATGCTGTCGATGGGCTGCACCCTGTTCGACCTGACCCCGGAAGAAGCGCTCGCCGGGGTGACCCGGGAAGCGGCGCGCGCGCTCGGCCTGGCGGAGAGCCGCGGCACCCTGGAACCCGGCAAGCTGGCCGACCTGTGCGTCTGGGAGATCGAGCGCCCGGCCGAACTCGCCTACCGCGTCGGCTTCAACCCGATCGCCTACGTCGTCAAGAACGGCCGCGCCCGGGGATGAGCGGCGCGCGGGGTGAGGCGGCAATAGCCGGGCGTCGAGCTGCCATCCCCTCTCCCTTGAGGGGAGAGGGAGGGGCCGCGCCGGTCAGGGCGTGGGAGGGTG
>NZ_NRRL01000084.1 GCF_016583645.1 Rhodovibrio sodomensis
GGCAAGGTCGTCTACTGGGTGCCGCCCGGACCGCGTAAGCTGAGCCCCGCGGTGTTCGGCACCGCCGAAGATCCGAAGATGACCCTGGCGCCGAAGCTGAACAAGGCCCGGCGCATGGTCGAGGCCGGCAAGATGCCGCCGACGGTCCCGCAGCTGCTGCAGGACCTGCCGATCCTGGTCGGCGTGCCGGAGAAGGCACGTTCGCAGGCACCCGGCGGCGGTCAGATCCTCAAGCACCCGACGCCGTTTCCCGACAAGGGCAGGATCATCCAGGGCAACTTCCGCGCGGCGTTCTACGACGAGGTGAACGAGGATCCGCCCGGCAAGCCGGGCCAGACGCCGGACAGCGCGGAGCTGACGGCCGAGTTCACGGACCCCCAGGGCAATGACTACCGCGTCGTGTTGGACCACGTCGTGAAACCGCCGTTCCCGGGCTACGCGACGGATGGCGGTGTGATGCTGGATGCGGTCCACCACGGCGCGACGGGAACTGGCACGCCGCTGATGCCGCAGGTCTGGACGATCGGCGCGCTGTGGGGCGTGGGCGAGGTCTACGTCAACGGCGAGCTGCAATCCAAGGGCCAGGTGATGCACCTGATGACCAGCGAGGTGGTGCGCGACAAGGACTACGATCTGGCGCTGCAGGAAGACATGCCGCTCCAGCCCTCGGAGTGGCACGTCAAGGGCCAGCCGCACCACACCCACCTGATCGTCCTGCCCGTTAAGGGCACCAAGAAAGGGCCCGTGTTCAGCCCGGTCCCCACGGCTTTCGAGCTGCCCAACGGCAAGAACCAGCCGTTCATGCACATCATGTTCGAGCAGGACACGGTGGTCCGGCAGACCAGTTGAACCGGCCGATGGACAAACTGGCTCGCCCTCGCTCACGCAGCAACCGCCCATTTGTGAGGTACATGCCATGTTTTTCCGGTTCCGCCATCTTGCAGCGACCGCGCTGGTGATCGCCACTGCGGGGTCGGCCGCCGCGGACCCGCCGACGGTCACGGGCAAGGAGTTTTCCTTCCAGCCGTCGAAGATCGAGGTCCCGGCCGGCGAGACGACGACGATCACCTTCGAGAACACCGGCCGGCTCAGCCACAACCTGACGATCCCGGCCCTGGAGGCCGCCAGTGGGACGATCCAGGCCGGCAACACGGCGAAGATCACAGTGGCGCCCGAAGAACCCGGCCGCTACGAAATCCGCTGCAGTGTGCCCGGTCACGCGCCCGCCGGCATGACGGGGACGCTGGTGGTGACGAAGTAGCCTTTACGTCGGAGAACAAACCGTCGCTCTTGTTAGGTGACGAAGCCCGCGTCACACGTCCGTGAACACGGCTTGCACAAAACCACGGTATCGCCACGTACATCCCACGAATCACACGTTGGAAAGTGAGGGAATAATGGAAGGTACGTGCAAGTCGCTCGACATCGACACGTTCAACGCGACCCGTGACCATGTTGCGGAGAACCCGGCCGACGGCCAGGGCAGCTTCGAGACGGTGACGCAGTGGCAAGACGGTGCACAGGCGGTGACGAAGGCCCGTTCGTTCACCATCCAGACGGACGAGCCGGCCCCACTGGGTGGCAAGGATCAGCACATCGACCCAATGGAGTTGTTGCTGGCTTCTCTCGGCACCTGCCTGACAATCGGGTGGGTGAACCAGGCCAACTTCCGCGGTCTGGACTATCGCGACCTCAAGATCCGGGTGCACGCGCCGTTCGATCTGCGCGGATATCTCGGGATCGACGGCGATGTCCGCCCGGGCTTCACGGAGATCAGCTACACGGTTGAGGTGGACACCGACGCGGATGCAGAGACGCTTGAGGAGATCCGTAAGGCGGCGGAGTCTTCGTCGCCGATGTTCGATAACATACTGAACGCGACGGCGATCAGCGGCGAAGTTCAGACGCGCGGGCACGGCGCGGCTGCCTGAACCGGGGACTATGAACACCAGAGCGCCCGGAGCCGAGACCTCGGCTGCCGGGCGTTCGCTGGTCGGATCAGCCTTACGTGGTTCGCACATCCCTTCGCCCTCGTCGGCGGCCATAGCCGCTATGTTGGTGTCACGCGTGCCATGCCTCGGGCAACCGACGGGCCCCGGGGTCCATTCACGTTCGAGTGCGCCGCCTTGGCACCGACTCGCAGGGCCCAGCAACGTGAGCCTGCTCTGGTACGGCTACAGCATTAAACCCTAGGATCATCCGAAAGCTGCTCGGCGTATCTCTGGGTGGAAGAGACGTACGCGGAGCCGTTAGCTGACGAGAAGATGCTGGCGATGCGGCTTGGCATGGCGAAAGAGGGACCTACGGATATGTATCGAGGACATCCTGTACTTCCACAGCGATTCCAACGTCGGGGCCGTTATCCCGCGCAGCAGCTGAGCGCGGCAACATCTCGATCGAAGGTCTGCGCCGCCAGCTTCAAGCCTTCCACCGTCGTCAGGTACGGGAAGACCATCTCGCCGAGTTCGGCGACGGTGAGCCCCTGCCGGATCGCAAGGGCAGCCGTCTGGATGCTGTCGCAGCCTTCCGGGGCCAGGATGTGCGCGCCCAGCAGGCGATCGGTACCCACCTCGGCCACGAGCTTGATCAGACCGCGCGTATCGTTGGCCGCGAGCGCCCTCGGCAGATGTTCTAACGGCAGAACGGAGGATCTTACCTCCAGCCCGGTCGCCCGAGCGTCGGCGTCGGTCAACCCCGCGCTCGCAACCTGCGGGTCCGTGAACACGACCGATGGCATGGCGAGCCGGTCGTATCGTCGCTGGTCGCCGTCCAGGGCGTTTAGCGCAGCGATCTTGGCACCGTGCGCTGCCATGTAGACGAACTCGTCGCGGCCGGTGACGTCGCCTGCGGCGTACACGCCCGGTCGGTTCGTGCGCATATGGTCGTCGACCGGGACGGCGCCGCGGGCGTCCTGGCTCACGCCCAGTTCATCCAGTCCGAGGTTTTCCGTGTTGGGTCGTCGGCCTGCCGCGACCAGGACGGCCTCCGCCTCGGTACGGCCATCGCCCAGCGCAAGTTCGATTCCATCGGCGGTCCGGGCGATCGACCGATAAGTTACACCGGCCCGGACGTCGATGCCCTCCGCCCGCAGATAGCCGGCCAGCGCCTCCGAGATCTCGGGCTCGGCCTCGGGCAGAACGCGGCGCCGGGCCGTCAGCGTGACCTGGACGCCGGCGCGCTGGAAGAGCTGAGCCAGCTCGCAGCCGATGTAGCCGGCCCCCACGACAATCATCGAGGCGGGCAGCTCCGACAGTTCTAGGGCGCTCGTGCTGGTCAGCACCGGCACGTCATCGATGCCCGGGATGTCCGGAAGGGCCGGTCGGGCCCCAGTGGTCAGGACGATCTTGTCAGCGCGCACGTCCGTGCCGTCGACCAAGACGCCGTCCGGCAAAAGCCGCGCAGCACCTTCGATGTAGGAGACCTCCGGATAGCGCGCCAGGACGTCGAGGTACTTGGTCTGGCGCAGATCGCCGACCAGGGCGTCCTTCTGCGCCACCAGGGCGCGCCAGTCGGTCAGCGTGCCGCCGGCGTCGACGCCCGCGAAGCGAGCTGCGGTACGCGCCCCGTGCAGCGCCTCGACGGCGCGGATCAACCGCTTGGAGGGCACGCAGCCGACGTTGACGCAGGTGCCCCCGGCCGTGCCGTGGCCGATCAACGCCACCCGGGCACCGCGTTCGGCCGCCGTGATCGCCGCCGAGAAGCCGGCCGAGCCGGCACCGACAACAACGAGATCGAAGGCGCCTCCGGCTTGCTCGCAACAGGATGATCGGCTCATGGCGCGGCGCGTCCGGTCTTGCGCTTGCGGTAAAGCCGCAGGGCGGCTATGGCGGTAACCGCCAGCGAGAACGCGAGCAGCGGCAGTAGGACGTAGTCCAGCCATGCCAGCCAGGTCGCGAGGCCGATCGCCGGCAGTACGATCAGAAGCAGCGGTGTGAAGCAGCACACGGCCGCGATCACTGAGCCGGCTCCGCCGGCAAAGAGCAGCTTGCGGTCATCCATTGGTTGGCACCTCGGCGGGCTGGGACGGGAAGCCGATGCCGCCAGTCGCCCGTGTCAGATCGTCGACGTCCGTGATCTCGTCGTCGTAGGCGACCCGGGCGCGCTCACGATCGTAGGAAAGGTCAACGGTCATGACGCCGTCGCCGTCGAGCAGGGCCTGGCGGACCATTTACGGGCAGCTGGCGCAGGTCATGCCGTCGACCTCAAGCGTCATGCTCCGCTCCGCCGCCTCGGCGTCGAGGCCGGCGGCGGTGACTAGGCGAGAGATCAGATAGCGCATCGAAGGTCCTCCTCAGGTGCCGAGCAGGATCGGGGCGATGTCGGGATAGACTGCGGCCGCGACGACCAGCGCGGTCGCCGCCCATAGCGCGGCCTTGACCACGCGCCGCGGGAAAGGTCGCGCACAGCCGTCAGCGCCGCAGATGACCTTGTGGCGTCGGTAGACGCGGTGGAAGCCGTACGCCAGTCGCCGACGCCGACGGCCAAGAACAATGGTTGGTAGGGCGCCAGCGCCGTCAGCGCGCCGATCCAGGCGCCGGTGACGCCAAGGGTGAAGCGGGCCAGCGGCAGGATGCAGCAGGCCGCAGCCCCGAAGGCACCGGACACCGCAGCGACCACCGCGAGCATCGACCCACGGTCGTTGCCGGTCTCGCGACGCACTCTTGGATGCTGGTGCGTCGTGCTCATGATCTTGCTCCTGACCCGTTAGTCGGCAACATGGGAGCTGTAGCGACTACAGGTTCAAGGGGTTTTTTTTGGGAGGTTAGGGATGTCCGAAGACGAACGGCGCCTGAGCATCGGAGAGGTGGCCCGTACTACCGGGTGCCAGGTCGAGACGATCCGCTATTACGAGCGCGCTGGCCTCTTGGCGCCGCCTGTCCGGACGGAGGGCGGGCATCGCGCCTACGATGTGGCCGCGGTCAAGCGCTTGAGCTTCATTCGGCGGATGCGCGAACTCGGCTTTCCGCTCGACGACGTTCGCGAACTGCTGGGTCTCGTCGACGGTGGGGACTACGCGTGCGCCGATATCCACGCGATGGCGCAGGGCCGGATCGGCGAGGTTCGTCGCAAGATCGCCGACCTTCAGCGTATCGAAGCCGTCCTGCTCGAAATGACGGCAAGGTGCGAGCGCGGCGAGACACCCGATTGCCCGATCGTCGAAGAACTTTTCCAGGACGTGCAGCGGCCTGGGATCCCATCGCCTACAGTCGATTAAGGCAGACGGGGCTTGTGGTCTGAGGCTGCCGGCAGGAAATCTTATCTGTTGGACGGGTGTACCTTCGGCAGCGGACGCGGCTCAGCCGGCGCCGATGGGCCAGGGATGACCCGAAGCGGCCGAAGTTCCTACCAGCGGATCTGTGTTTGCCGCCGCGCGACCCTTCTGCCCGCTCAGCCGAACCAGAGCATGGCGACAGCCATGCTGGATAGCGCGATCGGCACGCCGGCGTAGGCAAAGCTGGCGAAGCCGACGCGCACGCCGTACTGGGCGGCGCGCTCGGCGACGATCAGGTTGGCGAGGCTGCCGAGCAGCAGGAAGTTGCCGGCGAAGGTCGACAGCACCGCGAGCGCGTGCAGCGTCTCCGGACCCAGTCCCGGCAACAGTTCCAGCAGCAGGATCACCGCCGGCACGTTGCCGACCAGGTTGGACAGTAACAGCAGCGCCGGGGCGAGAACCGGCAGCGCGGTCAAATCGCCGACCAGCCCCTCCAGCGCCCCCAGGGCGGCCGCGCTCAACCCGGTCGCGGTCATCGCCGCCGTAACCACGAACAGCCCGGCGAACAGCAGCAGCAGATGCCAGTCGACGGCCGCAAGCATGTCGCGGCTCGCCAGCCGCCGGCTCAACAGCAGCACGGCGGCGACGCACAGTGTCCCGAGCGCCGGCTCGACCGGCGACAGGAAGACCGCGACGACGGCCACCACGGCCACCGTCCCCTTGCCGGTCTGCCAGCGATCCAGCGGCACCTGATCGCCCCTGGCGACGTCCGGCCGGTCGACGGCCGGCACCGTGAAGTGCGCGTGCCAGACCAGCCGCACGGTGGTGAACACGATCAGAAGCGCGATCAGCGCCGGCGGCGCGCACGCCTCGACGAACGCCAGGAAGTCCAGGTCGCCGCTGCGCGCGATCAGGATGTTCTGCGGGTTGCCGATCGGCATCGCCGCCGAGCCCGCGTTGCTCGCCGTTGCCAGCGCGATCAGAAACGGCCGGGGATCCCGGCCTTGTCCGAGCAGACCGGAACACAGCAACGGCGTCATCGCAAACACCACGACGTCGTTGGCAAGCACGGTGGACAGACCGCCGGCGGCGATCACCACGCCCGCCAGCAGCAGCGTCGGACGCTGGCCCACGGCAACGATCCGGCGCGCGAGAGCTTCGTAGGCACCCGCGGCGCCGAACTGCGCGGAGACCACCATCATCGCGAACAGTACAATCAGGGTGTCGCCGTCGATCGCCTCCAGAGCCTGACGTTGCGATAGGGCCCCCGCCCCGACCACGGCGACCGCGCCCACGACCGCGATGCCGGTGCGGTCGATCCGCAGGCCCGGCAACCGGCCGAGCGCCATGCCGAGGTAGGTCACGGCGAAGATGGCGGTGACGATGACGGGCACGCGCGGGGGCTCTCAGCTGTCGAGACCGGGGACGGGCGAGTGTAAGGTTCTTCGGTAGGGCCCAACGGTCCTCGTAATCGGTCTTTTTCAAGCCGTGCTCGGTGCGAAGAAGGCGCTTCAGTGTCTTGCAAGTCTTTCCACAGTCAGAGCAAGACCTCGTTTTGCGCCAGCTGTTGCACGGCTTGACCGGCGGGGCGCGCCGCGTCCCGCTGGGCCGCGGACGCTGACATGTTGGGCCGCCAGCGTCACGGCCATAAGCCGTTACCGTGTCAGTCCAGGTAAGCGATGCTCAACCTGTTACGGGTTCGGCAGTCTGTGGTCGTATGCTCGTTCCTTGAGCTGGAGGATCCAATGGTACGAGCGCTTGATCCGGTGATTCTGACAAACCGAGGCTGTTTTCCAGCTTTTGGCGTGCGATGATGTAGTTCAACCTGTAGTCTAGCGATTGGGCGAGTTCACTACAGCTTTGTGTTAGAAAACCGATCACGGACATCAGCGCAACGACATCGCCCGTGCTCGTTGCAAAGCGACCTGTGCTTGCAATGCCCAGCACCAGGGCAATCGTGATCCCGGAAGCCAACTGCGGGCCGGCACGAAGAATTTCGGACCGCCATCCCCGCTGTATCGCGGCGTCGCGCAACGCACGAGAGCGCTTACGCAGGCGCCGTCGTTCACGCAGAGCATCGCTATCCGGCAGACGGTTCAAGCTCTCCAGCATTTCGCCGACGTGTGCCGAGACACGTCCACGCCGTCGCCGCATCTCGGCGATCCGAACGAGCAGATGCCCGCGGATCGCTAGGACGAGGACCCCGGCAAGCAGGAACGGCACCGCCGCAACGAGGGCGAGACGGGGCTCGATCACGATCGCGCCAACGAGCGCGCCAAGCGTCGCGATCGACCCCGTGACCAAGCGGGCCAGACCGCGGCTGACCCATAGGCGGGCCGCCGAAAGATCGCTCACGAACCGCGCCATCATAAGACCGCGCCGTCGTGGTGGCATGCTCTCCGCGCGCTGCCGCAACAGATCGTACATCCGCAACCGACAGCTCGCCACGTAGCTATGACCCAGCCGTTCGGCGTCAGCACGCCAGAGCAGGGAGACGCAGAACGTCACAACGGCGATCACCGCCAGCCCGGCCAGGAACTCGACGATGGTCGCGGGCTTGCCGATCGCCAACGCGTCGAAAACCGCTTTGATCAGGATGACCGTTGCGACGGCGCCGGCGCCCTGGATTAAGCCCCAGAGGACGAGACGGGCGAAGGTGCGACGGCGTCCGTCGACGAGGATGGGGGGCATGACCATCGGTCAGGCTCCCATCTGCTGTGTAATCCCTTGGAGGCGCAGGGCCCCGTCAGCGGAGATTTGCGTTGCGCCAGAACCTTGCAGCAGGCCGACGGCGCATTCGCTCTGCAGGAGATGCGCCGTTTCCACGACGTGGGCGGCGCAGTTCGCTTCGACCTCGCGCATCGCAAGCGCGGAGGCCGTGAACAGGCCGGTCACCGCGGACGGGAACAGACCCTGTCGGTTCAGCACGTCGACACCCTGGACCGCGCTGAGGCCGTCGCACGCCGCGAACAAGACGACATCGATCAGCGAACGGAACTCCGCGTCGCCCACCAGCCCCGCCGTCTCGCTCTGATAGAGACCGTCAGCGACTTCCAGGACGATGACGTCGGGACCGCTTGCCTCCAAGTGCCCGAGTAAGAGCCGGGCGCCGGTCTTCACGTCCGCCAACGGCGCTTTGTACGTGCTCGCAAAGCCAGCATCGGTGAAGTCCAGCACCGGGCAGGCGCCCGCATCCCGGAAACTGCTGACATCGGCGGAAGCACCAGTCCCCGTGATTTTGGCCGCGCCCACCCGATAGCCAGCCGCCACCAGTCCGCGAATCGTATTCCGCGCGGCCGTGGTTTTGCCGCTGTTCATCTGTGTACCGAGGACTGCAATCGTCGGCGTCCCACCCACCGGCAGCGACTCCGGCAGCCGGAAGTCGGCCAAGTTGATCCGCTTGCCCATCCGGTCGGCCAACAGGCCGATCGGATGGAGCTTGGTCGGCTCCGACATTCTGGTATGGCGGCCGACCTCCCGACCCGCGATCCCGCCGGCGGCGACGAGATCGCAGGCAAGAAGATCCTCTGGGACCTGTGCTTCGAACTGGTCGGTCGCATAGCGGTTGCCGTACGCCACAGCCACCAGATCGCCGGTGAAAAGGCTCGCGCGTCGTCCGTCCGGGGTCTGTAATCCAGTGTGCTGACCGAGCGTGACAACTTCAGCAAGCACCACGTCGCCGGCCTCGGGTTTTATGGCTGACCCATCGAGCAGCCGGGTGCCGCGGCTAAAGTCGACACGTCGCGTCGTAAACGCCCGTTTGAAGCGTTCGGGTAGGTCTTGTCGGATGCGGATCATCGGGACAGCCTTTCGGGCAGGTTCGTGAAACAACGGTCTTGGATGACCGTTCGCATTTCGCCAACGAGCCTGGCCGTGCGTTTATTCCCGAGAAAGTTCGCTGAAGGTTGCCGCGGGCCCGCACCTCAGAGCGTAGCGTAGGAGACCGTGACCGAACGCATCGTCCGGTCCGGATGGTCCGAGGTCACGCGCCTGCTCGCTCAGCTTGCGCTTGACGGCGCTCAGGGATCGCTCAGCGTTGAGGGCATCGGCGATCGCGGCTGTGACGAAAGGGACCGCGAACGAGGTCCCCGTGACCACCTGGCCATCCAAGCCTTTCAGCGCGACGCCGGGTCCCGCGATAAAAACGTGCTCGCCTCTGTTCGCTTGTTCGTAGCGACGCATGTCGCTACCTACGGCGGTCACGCCGATGACTTCCGGATAGGCCGCGGGATACGTCGCAGCCGCCAAGGGGCCGCTATTGCCGGCGGCCGCGGTTATCGCGATGTTCCGGATTTCCAGCGCCGAGACGGCTCGCTGGAGAAGTGCGTTCGCGGGGCCGGTCAGGCTCAGATTCACGGCGTGCACGTCCTGGCCGGCCAGCCAGTCAAGCGCGCGGACAAGCGCCAATGTCTCCGCTGCCGCCCCGTCACCGTCGGCGTAGAACACGTCAGCCGCGAACAGGCCCGCTCCTGGCAGAGCGCCGGCAACGCCGTGGTCGGGCGCGCCCACGAGAAAAGCCGCCACAGTCGTACCGTGCATGGGATCGCTCCGCGCGCCCGAGGCGAACCGGCGGTTCATTCGCGGCGCCGTGGCGGTACTCAGTCGTGGCAGAGCGACATGCGTATCGACGATGCCGAGCCTCAGTCCTTGCCCGCACGACGCCGGGCGATCCGTCCACCCCAGCGCTTCCAGGGCGTTGGTGGCCTCAGCGCGTTGCTGCGCTGGGCGGTAAATGTGGTTCAGCGTGAAAGTACCCGGGCCGAAGCGACGTAGCCTGTCCTGGAGCACGGCGGCACGCACGTTCGACGTCGCGCGGAGCCGGGTGATCGAGAAGCCGAGTGCGTCGAGACGCACGGTCTCGATCTCGGTCGCGTTGAGGAAGTTCAGGTTATTCCGTGTAAATGCGGGCAGATCGCTCGAAAGCACTTCGCGCGCGACGTGGGCGCCGCCGTCCTGCGTGGTCCCGACGCCGGCTGTATCCTGACGATCGTCGTCGTCATCCTGGCCCTCTAACCCATCGCCGCCGTCCCCATCCCCGTCGTCATCGTCATCATCGTCACCGTCGCCGTCGTCATCACCATCGCCGTCGCCGTCTCCATCTCCATTTCCGTCGCTGTCCCCATCTCCGTCGCCGTCGCCGTCCCCGTCGCCATCTCCATCGCCGTCGCCGTCGCCGTCGCCGTCCCCGTCGCCATCTCCATCGCCGTCGCCATCGCCGTCTCCGTCACCGTCACCGTCTCCGTCGCCATCCCCGTCTCCGCCGTCGGCCAAGGCCGGCGAGATCCCGAGAGGTGTTGGTGCGTCGGGTAAGGCGATCGGGGCGATCGCCAACAGCAAAGCCATCGCGCTGACTCGGGAAAGAAGGCCGGCCCGTAAACGGTGGGGTTTCTCCCGCGCTCCGGTATCGGGATCGGTCTTTGGCGCCTCGTCGAAGCGTGGGAATAGACAATACTTCACGTCTGGAACTCCCCAAGAGATGCCGCCGGTTCAGCACGACCGTCTTCATGTCTCGCTATTGCTCAACACGCGTTTTTCCGCCGCGGGTGAAAGCGGCTCGGCGGTGCGCCAGGAATCGCGCAGGCGTCTGAGCGCGCTGGCGCCTTCGGCCGTCCGGTAAGTACCGTCCTTCGACAGCCACAGCACGGCCTCGTTGGACCAGCGCCCGTCTTCCCGTCGGCAGGCAACACCGGCCAGCGTGTCTTCTCGATCGGGAAGCCGGGCCTGATACTCCCGGCAGACGGTGGCGCCACCCGGCCGAAAGGTCGCGACCGGCGCCACCCGGGTCTCGCCTGCTTGGGATACTTCTCCACTGGCAACAGTTTGGAGCGCTTCGTGGATGGGCGAATCGCGCGGGATCTGACCCGTCAGATCAAGGCCTGGCGTTCGGCCGCTGTCCTCAGGCGTGAACAGGACAACAGCGAGGGCGCCCGCGAGCGCGCCCGCAACCACCCCAGCGCCCAAAGCCGGTACCGGCCGCCACAGCCAGCGGACCCAGTTGGCGGCGACGATACGCGCCCCGACCGATCGCCGATACGCGTGACGTAACCCCGGCTCTGTGCCGGGCTCTGCGGTGGCAGCGGTCTCCGCGATCCGCCGCAAGTGCGCCGGTGCCGGCTCGTCGGCAAGCTCCGCGTAAGCCTGGCGCGCGAGAGTCCCGGCCTGCGCGATCCGCTGGTAGCGCTGCCGCAACGCATGATCGTGCTGCAAAGCCTCGGCCACTTCACGATGCCGGGACTCCGGCAATTCGTTGTCGGCGTAAGCCGTCAGGTCCTCGTCGCTGATCGCTGTCATCGCAGCTTTCCGACGGTCATACCGGCGTTCCTATGGTTCGGGCTCTCCAGCATATCCGCCAACTGCTTCCGCGCGCGCGCCAGCCGGCTCATCACCGTGCCCACCGGGACGTCCAGGATTTCGGCTGCCTCCTTGTAGGACCGCCCGTCGACGCAGACGAGGGCGAGCACGTCGCGCTGCAGGGCCGGGAGACGCGCGATTGCCACCCGGGTCTGGCTCAAGGCCACCCGAGCCTCGGCGAGTCGGTCGCCCGGGTCCGCCCCCAAGTGCCGGTCGCTCACCTCGGGCACGCTGACGAATCGCCGGTTGCGGCGTATTTCGTCGATCCAAACGTTGTGCACGATCCGCATCAGCCACCGATCAAGGTGCGTGTCGGGTTGCCATTGATCGAGCCGCGTCAACGCACGCTCCAAAGCGGTCTGGACGATGTCGTCGGCCGCGTCCCGGGACCCGGTAAGCGTGCATGCGAAACGGCGCAGCCGTGGGATCAGGTCGACGATCTGCTGACGGACGTCACTCACGGATAGCCGTACCGGGCACGTTCGCGGCCATTGGTTAGACAGATAACGGGCATGGCGATGGGTCTATTCCGTGACTACAGGTGTTTTTTTTGTATTGCGGCGAGCCCTGCGAGACCGGCGTGTAGGGTGGACGGGCGCGCCAGTGCTCGACATTGGCATGGCCGCGCGGGACAGGCCCTGGCATCTACGCTCCTGTTTTCGGATCAAGGATCCCAATCCATCCCGATCTGTCATATCCGTCGATAGTTCGGGCGCGAGAAGTTTGCTCAACGGCGGCAGGTTTCCAGTATGCCGTGCCGCTGGATCGAGAGGACAGCAAGAAGACCGTGCGCCACGCTGTCGATCCGGATCGTGTTGTCGTAGACCTCGGTCCGCAACGCGCCCGCCACCCGTCCACGATGGCTGACGTAGTACATGTCCGTCTCGTCCACGAACTGCAGCTGACGCAGGGCGCGCAAGCCCAAGCGCAGTGCGTGCGAGTAACGTGCTCGCCGATCCGCTTCGCCACACCGAGCGGCCAGTCGCCACGCCTCTGCCAGGCCCTCCAGATAAACGGCCGTCGATGCCGCGTGCGGCGGTCCGAAGTCGGGCCGATCCGGCCGGTAGAAACGCCCGCGAACGTCGGCCGGCAGATCGTGATCGGATTGCTGCATCGCCAACAGCCAGTCCGACATCTCGAACACCCAGTCGGCAAGCCAGCGCACGGCGGTCAAATCGTGCAGGGCTGCTGCCGCCATCGTATGCCATGGCACGAACGCGGGGTTACGCGCCCGGCGATGCCAGTGGGCGTACCAACGCAGGCTTGTCAGGCACCGCTCGACGAGCCGCCCATCCCCTGTCGCGCCGGCGTAACGGACGAGGAACAGAAGAGCTTCGCCGGGGTAGAAGTTCTGCTGATCGGTCCGGGCGTCGGGCAAGAGGAACGTCCTGAATCGACCGTCATGACGAAAGCAGGTGAGAACGGCGTCGCGCACGCCGGCCAGCGCGTCGCCATCCCGCCCAACCCCAGGCGCGTCCAGCAGCGCCAGGCCGGCGATTGCGGATGCGCCCAGCTTGGCCTTGCCGTCCTGGACGATCGCGTGCCCGCGTCCGACAGGTCGATAGGTCGCGTTCAGAACCGCGTTCAGGTGACGTTGACCGGCGTCTGTGGCTTCTTGATCGCCGGCCCAGAGCCCCTGGCGGAACAGTGCCACGGTCGCGAGAAGTTGCCGTAAGACGTTGTTGCTCCGTGCCCGCTCGCCCCGGCTCGGCCAGTATTTGTATGGCAAGTCGCCGTCATGTGTCTGGTTGGTCAGAAGCCAAGTACGCAGCCCGTCGCGGAGGCTCGTAACGAGATCGGTCGTCACCGCCCGCTCGGGCGCGACGGTGTTCCCGCGGTACAAGGCGGTAACGTGCCAGCCGGTCCCGGCGCGTGTCGCCAGGAACGATCGCGTTGCGAGATGGGCAGCTGTGACCTGTCGGTTCTTCTCGGAATCCGCGTAGCGCTCGACCTCGCGTGCGATCGACCGGTTGGTCGCGATCGTTCGGGTCGGTGCGATCCAGCGCCGATCCGAGGCCCGGTCGAGGCATAGCGTATCGCGCCCCCGCGCATCCCGTTCGGTGCGCAGGCGCGCAGAGCCGGACACCACGCCAGGAGCCAGGCAGACACAAATCTCCAGGGTGCATGCCCGTGGCGCGTCGTCGGCACCGAGACAGGCGGAAAGCGCAGCCAGAACGTCGCCGTCAGATCGCCAGCGCGCCTCTCGAAGCGTGCCGTGAACGCGTTTCGCAACGTAGACCGGCCCTGGCATGAGAGACGGTCGCGCAGCGGCCACGGGCCACCCGTCGAGACTTTCAAGCGTCCCTGTCAGTGCCTCGGCTGATGGTGTTCGCCGGTGTCGTGACATCGAATTTTTTGCAATTTTTGATTGATAACACGGGTTTTTGGAGTTGGCCCGGCTCCGACGAAGTTGCCAAGCAGCGGGGCGGCAGGTCGCCCCTCTAAACCAGCTGTGATTGTGTACTGGGATGTCGGCGACACATGACTCGTCCTTGCCGATACCGACGCGCTATTAGTCAACATCACGGAACTGGGTCCGATCTAGCAGAACTGCCTGACCGAGCGTCTTGCGGGTCCCGTCCTCTTTGCGTAAGAGCTGAACGTAAGCTGAGCCGTCCACGCCAGTGTAAACATTGTGCACATACCACCGAAGGCGTCGTTCCTGGCCGAACGGGCCTTCGCGGACTTCTTCGAAGGTATCCCCGACTTGAGGAGGCTGGACTCTCTTGAGCATGGTCTTTGAATAACACACGGCTGGGTGAGCGAGATAGTGCACCTGCTCGACCGCAGACGCGCTGATACCTTCAGGCGGTAGCCGGGGCCGTCTCGTTCGATATGCTCAACACCAGCACGAACTGACCGCGGGTGAACTGGACCTGCTTGTCCGCGTTCCGCGGGATCGGGATCTTCTTTGAGAAGCAGTCACTCAGGAGCGCGGCGGTGAGTTCCGCGAGCCCGAGATCGAGTGTTACGCGCTCGATGCCGTTGTTGCCCACCACGTGGACACCGTCGAGCGCATCACCGTTCGCGATCGGCTTCACATGCCGCACGGTCACACCGAGCATCTTTTCGCCGCGCTGCCGGACGAACCTTTGAGCGGCAGCTGCCACCTCGACATCGCTGAAAGTGATGTATCGTTCTTCAGATGGCATGGCGAACTCTGTTTATACTGACCTAGGCTTACAAGTCGTTCCCATAACGAACCGTTAAACTGCCCAAAAGAATTATCGGCACGAATACTGTAATTGGTACGTCGGCTGCGCCGTGTGTGCCGCTTGGACCACACGGGCCAACAGCGTGTCCGTTCGTGGCCTGAACCGCCCGCTCGACCGTGCGCGAAGGTAGGCAGGTAGGCCTTCAGAACCTGCCGCGACTGCTGAGAACGCGTCTCGCTGGCCTTCTTGTGGCAGGTTCCCATAGAACACCGGCCGCGTCCGTACCGGCTCGGGACGGCCCCCATGACCCGAAGCGGCCGTATGAATTGGCCAATGGTTTCCTGGTACACCTCACCAAAGCAACCGCGAAAGCACTGTTCGGCTGGTCGGGACATGATCCGGTTTGGCATCGATTCGGATATTCGCGGCGTCACTTGGCAGGGTTGAATGCCCGTCCGTTGGTGGGGCCCATTTCCGTCTCGATTGTTGCCGTAACCGCGTCAATTTCGATGGCAAGCATGTCGAGTAATGGCTTGCAAGCATTCAGCGTATCGGCTTGTTGGATGTGCCCCGCAATCGCGGCGACCCGTTCGAAGCCGTAGTTGCCGGCCGCACCGCGGAGCGCGTGCACGTCAGCTTTCATGTCCTGGGCGGCTTGTTCGGTGCTGTCTGGTTCCCGAGCAGCCGCCCCGATGCGCTCGGAAAGCGCCTGTCCTAATGCCGGCCAGGCCCGAACGAGTTCGGCCAGCTGGTCTTCGCCGAGCGCCCGCATCAGCTCGCCTCGTGTGTCCGAGTTCCAGACCGGCAGGGGCGCGAGCCATGCCGGATCACCATCGCAGGTCGCTGCCTGCTCGTCCTGCGCCTCGATCGTGGGCGCGCCTGCGATCGACCCGTTGTCTTTGCCCACAGGCCCGACCTGCTTGCAGTTGGAGTTGGCGACGCCCAGCGCTTCGGCGAGATCGACGAGCTTGCGCCATTCAATAGGTTTGTTCAGGAAACCATCGAGCCCCGCAACCTGGTACTGATCACGGTTCTCCGTCATTGCGTCCGCCGTGAGCGCGACGATCAGGGTCTGTGACGCCGGTTCGGGCAGCCGGCGTATCGCTCGCACGGCCGAGCATCCGTCCATCACCGGCATGTGCATATCCATCAGCACCAGGTCGTAAGGTGAAGCACCCGCGGTCTTGACCGCGTCCAGCGCCTCCGCGCCGTCGGCGGCCGCCTCGACCTCGGCACCGAGGGCCGTCAACATCCCGACCAGGATGGTCCGGTTAGCCTCGACGTCTTCCGCAAGCAAAAGGCGCCGCCCCGACAATGGGCGTGCTGAAACGAGCGTCTGAAGGGCACCGGACCCCGGGGTCGTCGGAACGGCATCGGCCGGCGCGGCGCACAAGGGGAGATCGACGGTGAAGCGGGATCCGACGCCCACCGTGCTCTCGACCGTGATATCGCCGCCCATCGCCTGCGCGAGCTTGCGGCTGATGGTGAGCCCGAGGCCGGTGCCGCCGAAGCGTTGGGCCGTGGCGGTGTCGGCCTGCTCGAAGGCGTCGAAGATCGCGGCTTGCCGGTCCGGCGGGATGCCTGGCCCGGTGTCGCGAACAGCAAGAACCAGACGCATCTCTCCATCAGGCGTCTCCGACTGCGTAGCACTTATCTCGACGAAACCGCGCGTGGTGAGCTTCACGGCGTTGCCGACCAAGTTCGCCAGGATCTGGCGCAGCCGCTGGCCGTCGAGGACCAGCGTGCCGGGCAGCGCTGGATCACGGATGAGGTGAAGCGTCACTCCGTTCATCTGCGCGCGTGCCGTGAACAGCGATTGGACGTCGCCGATCAACGCGTCGAGATCGTATGGTTGGGGATCGAGTTCCAAACGCGCCGCGTTTATCTTCGAGAGATCGAGTAGATCGTCGAGGAGACCGCGCAAATTGTTCGCCGAACGCCGGCTCAGGTTCAACGTGCTGCGATGTTCGGGCGGCAGGTCGGCCACCGAAAGGAGCTCCAGAGACCCGGTGATCGCGGTCATGGGAGTGCGCAGTTCGTGACTGATCTGGGCCAAAAACATCGACTTCGCCGTGTTAGCCTGTTCCGCGGCAACGCGGGCTTCATCGAGAGCGCTTTCGGCCCGGTGGCGCCGGTCCTCTAAGAGCAAAAGAAAACCAACAAGCCCGCAGCCGGCTGAGTAGGTCAGGGTCAGGGGCAGACCGATCTTGCGGACAATCATCAGGGCTTGGTCCATGCCAAGCGCGGTTAGGGAAGCGAACACGGGGACCATCGCGACCATGCCGCCCAGCGCAAGCCACAGCGGCCCAAAACCCGGCAGGCGGGGGCGCAACCACCAAAGGCCGACCGAAACGCTCAGCAGGCCGACAAGGCTGAGCAACGCTGCCGGGACGCCCGCACCACCGACCATGATACGGACAACAGCGACGATCGCAGCCGAAACAACCGCCGCCCATGGTCCGGCGAACGGGCCTGCCAGGAGCACAGGAATACCGCGCAGGTCGAAGATGATACCAGGCCCGAGGTTGATCGAGACGGCCATTGAGACGGCGCCAGCGACCCCGAACACAGACCCCATGACTAGGCTGTACCAGAGCGGCTTCTTGTTCTCCAGGCGGTGGCGCAGCAGCGAATAGGCCAAAGCGACACCGGCCATTAGGCCAAGATTTTGAAGCAATGCGAGTTCTTGCGGGAAGGGGTCTGAAAGCACGGCGATCCTTGCTCAGATGAGTGCCAGGGCACGTTGAGAGAAAAGCTTTTGCCTGCCTGGAAAACCAGGCCGCTTTGTTATCGTCCAGACTCGTTGAGAAGCCGTAAAACTCGACGCATGCTGCTCACTCACCGGCCGATCGATGTGGAAGTAGTGCCCAGTGTTGGTCGCCGCCCCAAAGATCTGACTGAGAAAGGTTATTCCGGCTCGACACCCAGTGCGCGTGAACAGGCTCTTCCGCTCTTGGCCCGAGGTTGCCGCCTTCCGGCGTGTCGCGGTAGGCGGGTGGACCCTCCGAACCTGCCGTCGCTGCGCCCACCGTGCCTCGCTACCTACCATGGCCCGAGCGCGTCGCCGTCCGCTACCGGAAGCGGGTCGGGTTCAACGTCGAAACCTGTCGTAAGGTCTGACAGGTCTGTTGATCCACGTTACCGGCAATTAGACGCTTAGCGGTGGGGGCGCGGCAGACCCTATCGGGTGCGCTCGCGCTTGGCATAAGAGGCCGGGGCAGTGGCCTACTCTCTGCACTGCTGCCCCGGCATGAGGCGAGCGCGCCGTTCTAACTCAGATGATGGACCTCCTGGAGCCCATGAACGGGTGTTGGGATACCCTCCATCCGCGCCTTCAGCTGCAGCGACAGGAACTGCGAATAGTGCCGCGACTGGTGCAGGTTGCCGCCGTGGAACCATAAGGCTTCCTGCTGGGTCGGCTTCCACATGTTGCGTTGCTCGCCTTCCCACGGACCAGGGTCCTTCTTGGTGTCGGAGCCGAGACCCCGCGCGGCCTCGTCGCGGAAGCGTAGAAACGCGGAATAGAGGGGCTCAAAGAGCACGCCGGTGGCAGCCGGTGGCAGCCGGCTTAACCGGTGCTTCTACACAACACCAATGGAGACGACCCTCGTTACCAGACAACCGAACGACGGGATGTCGGTTGTTGGCCCATCCCGGCTGTGGATCGGCGCGGGGTCCCGGCGCCGATCGGCGCGCCATCATGTTGAAATTGAACAAAGATAGTTGGCGTGACCTTGGCGCCGATCTCCACATATAGCTCCTGTTGCTTGGTGGCAGAGCTTCATATGTTGCGCAAAGCGCGGCCACAGCGGTCTTTTTCAACAGTATCGACCCGAAGCGGCCGTACACTCTGCGCGTTGGCACACCCTGACCTCGACATGCGACGTCCGCTGGACCAGACAATCACTTTTTCCGTGAGTGATCGTCCTCGTGACGCTGATGCTGCTTGAGCGCGCGCAACTCGCGTTCGTAGTCGTACCGCGCGAACAGCCAGCGGACCGCCGCCGCCACCTCGGCGCGCGTCATCTCCGGATGCAGTGTGCGGATCGGCGGCATCAGGCCGAACCGCTGCAGCGCCTCGCGCATGGCTTTAACCTTGCCGCGCGCGGGATCGAAGGTGAAGTCGACCACGTGATCGACGAATGCCTGTTCGCTGTTGCCGGTCTTCTTCCGGATAATCGTGGTCAGCAGGTTCATCGGCGGCGCCAGCATGTCTTCCGCCCGCTCGGTTGCGCATTTCGGCGAATTCGCCCGGGTGTTTCGGCTGAAACCGCCCACCCGGTTCGGTGAATCCGCCCACCCTGTGCGGGTCGCATGAGAGGTCGGGGCGCGGGCCTTCTCGTTACAGCTTACGGGT
>NZ_NRRL01000085.1 GCF_016583645.1 Rhodovibrio sodomensis
ATCGGGCTGAAGAACCTGGCCTACAACATGCGCCGCGTGGTTCAGCTGGACGGGCTGGCTGCCGCCCGCGGCCCGACGTGAGCGGAGTGGTGACAGGAGAAGTGTGTCTGGAGCGCAGCTGAAGAGGCAAAAACAACCAAAAAGAGCCGCCGAGCGGGACCCATCGGGGCGTTCAGCGGCCACCGGAGCCGTTTATCGGGCCGCAAGAGCCTACGCAGCCGCATTTATCGAGGTGCCCTTATTACAAAGCTATACGATATTTTGATTGATCCAGAAGAAACGCTGCGCTTCACAGTGGGGCGAATATCTGTTCACCCGAATGCACCGAACTCAGTAGCAGATAAAGTCACGTTCTCTATTGATCTGCGCCATCCCGACGAGAAGACCCTTGATGAGGCTTCCGACCGGATTGCTCAAGTCGTTGAAGCTGTGGAACTCGCGGAGCACAAATCTTGCAAGATAGAAATAAAGGACGTTGCCCGGCGCCCTCCCTGCCAATTTCATACTAGGTTGACCGAGTCGCTTTCGGAAGCGACAAAAGCGCTTTCCATTCCCTCCAAATCGCTTATGTCGGGTGCTTTCCACGACGCACAGGCTATCGCTTCGGTGGCGCCGACGGCAATGGTGTTCGTTCCATGCCGCTTAGGCATCAGCCATAATCCGGCGGAATACGCGGATCAAAGCGACCTCTTCGCCGGAGCAAAAACTCTTGCCGCGGCGAGCTATTCATTGGTGAAAGGGTAAGCTGGCGTCACGCGGAGGCCGCTGTAATGATGGCCGATATGCTGTCTGCGTAGGTAACTATTAATGGAGTATCCGGCACCACGGGCGGCCGGTCCACAAAATGCCGCGGTGCACCTTGCCGGGGGCGGGGGCAGGCGACATCCTCTTTGGACAGCGAGCAGGCGACCCGGTCCGCTGACCGCGCCTTCACGGACACGAAAAGGCTACACATGGCGCTTTGGAAGCAGTTGGGCCTGATGGTCGTGGCGGTCGCGCTGGTGGTCGGCTGGTTCGTCTACGAGCCGCGGATCTTCGGCGGCGAGGCTCAACAGGGCCACGCCCGCCAGGACACGACCGAGAGCCCCGCGGCGCCGGTCAGCGTGCAGCGCGTGCGCTTTACCGGCGGCGCCGGCACGCTCGAGGCGATCGGCACCGGTCGGGCGCTGCAGTCGGTGACGCTGTTTCCTGAGGCGGCCGGCCAGGTCACCGACGTGGCTTTCCAGGCCGGCCAGCGGGTGTCCAAGGACCAGACGCTGCTGCAGCTGGACTCGCAGGCCGAGGAACTCGCCGTCGAGTTGGCCCGCGCCCGCCTGCAGGCTGCCCGCCAGGAACTGGCGCGCTACGAGAGCGCCGCCGGCAGCGGCGCCGTCTCCGGCAACGAGGTCGACGCCGCCCGCAACGCGGTGGAAACCGCGCGCATCCAGCTACGCCAGGCCGAGGTCGTGCTGTTCGACCGCACCCTGGTGGCGCCGTTCGCCGGCGTGGTGGGCATCCCTCAGGTCGACGCCGGCGACCGGGTAACGCCCTCGACCGAGATCGCCACGCTGGACGACCGCTCCGCCCTGCTGGTCGACTTCGAGGTGGCCGAATCCTTCGCCGCCTCGGTCGAGCTCGGCGACCGGGTGCGGGCGACCACCCCCGCGCTGCCCGAGGCGCAATACGCCGGCGAGGTATCGGCGGTGGCCAGCCGGATCGATCCGCAGACCCGCACGCTGCAGGTCCGCGCCCGCCTGCCGAACGAAAACGGCCGGTTGCGCCCCGGCATGTCGTTCACCGTGCGGCTGCCGCTGAGCGGCCGGACCCGCCCGTCGGTGCCGTCGATCTCGATCCAGTGGGAACGCGAGGGCGCCTACGTCTGGCGCGTCACCGAGGACGACACCGCCGAGCGCGTCGGCGTCGAGGTGCGACGGCGCGACGAGGCCTGGGTGCTGGTTGAGGCCCCGCTCGAGGAGGGCGAGCGCATCGTCTCCGAGGGCATGCAGCGGATGCGCCCCGGCGTTCCCGTGAAGATCCAGTCCGACGACCAGGGCCCCCAGGTGGCGACCGAGCCCGGCGATGGCGTCTAATCCCGGGACGCACCGGCAGGGCCTGCCGGCGATCAGCGTGCGCCGGCCGGTGCTGGCGATCGTGTTGAATCTGCTGATCGTGCTGGCCGGGGTCGCCGCGATCCTGAACGTGCCGGTGCGCGAGCTGCCGAAGATCGAGCGCCCGGTCGCCAGCGTGAACGCCGATCTGCCCGGTGCCGCGCCGGAGACGATGGATGCCGAGGTTACCCGCATCCTGGAGGGCGCGGCGGCGCGCGTGCCCGGCGTCACTCAGATCAGTTCGGCCAGCGAGGAAGGCACCAGCCGGATGCAGGTCGAGTTCGACCCGGCGGTGGATATCAACACCGCCGCGAACGACCTGCGCGAGGCGATCGCCTCGGTCGAGGAGGAGCTGCCGGCGGAGACCGAGAACATCACCGTGGTGAAGGCCGACGACGAAGCCGAGCCGGTGATCCGCCTGGCCGCGCGCAGCGACGCGATGTCGCAGACCGACCTCACCGATCTGATCCAGGACCGCATCGCGCCGGCGCTGCTGAGCGTGCCCGGCGTCGCCGACGTGCGCTTGTTCGGCAACCGGCAACAGACCCTGAACCTGGTGATCGACCAGGCGGCGCTGGCGAGCCACGGGCTGGCGGTGAACGATGTCGCGGACGCGGTGCGCAACGCCGGCCTCGACATCCCCGCCGGCAGCGTGCCGGTGGAGGGGCAGAACCTGCTGGTGCGCGCAGACGCGACCGTGGTCACGGAACACCGCATGTCGCACCTATTCATCGACGACACCACCCGCATCGGCGATGTCGCCAACGTGTTCTACGGTCCGGCCGAGGCGACCTCGTACGTGCGCCTAAACGGCGAGCGGGTGATCGGTCTGGACGTGATCCGGCAGGCGCAGGCCAACACCATCGAGATCTCCGACGGCATCGATCAGGTGGTTGAGCGGCTGAACCGCGAACTCACCGGGGTGGCGTTGGTCGAGACCTCCGACGACGCCGTCTACATCCGAGGCGCGGTGCAGGACGTGCTGCTGACGCTCGCGCTCGGCGTTGCGATCGTGATCGGCGTGATCCTGTGCTTCTTCGGCTCGCTGCGCCTGACCTTGGTCCCGTCGGTGACGATCCCGGTGGCGCTGATCGGCACGGTCGCGGCGATCTGGCTGCTGGGCTTCTCGATCAACATCCTCACCCTGCTGGCGCTGGTGCTGGCGACCGGCCTCGTGGTCGACGACGCCATCGTGGTGCTGGAGAACATCGAGCGTGTCGCCGCCAAGGGCACGCGCCGGCTGGCCGCCGCGGTGCTGGGCACGCAGCAGGTGTTCTTCGCGGTCCTCGCGACCACGGCGACGCTGGCCTCGGTGTTCATCCCGATCGCGCTGCTGCCCGGGCGCACCGGCAAGCTGTTCACCGAGTTCGGCTTTACCCTAGCGATCGCGGTGGGCCTGTCGTCCTTCGTCGCGCTGAGCGTGGTGCCGATGCTGGCCTCGCGCCTGATCGACGAACCGGGCGAGGGCCGGCCGCCCGGCCCGATCCGCCGCGGGTTCGTCGGCGTCGGCAGCCGGCTGGCGCGGCTCTACGAGGTGGTGCTCATCAGGCTGCTGCGGGCGCCGATCCTGACCGTCGGGCTCGCGCTGCTGATCGCCGCGGTGGTCGGCAGCCTGTTCACCTCGCTGGACCGCGAGCTGGTGCCGGAGGAGGACCGGGGCGTCATCCAGGTCTGGCTGCAGGGCCCGGACGGTGTGAACCTGGACTACTCCGACCGCCAGGTAACCAAGGTCGAGAACATCCTGCAGCCGCTGGTCGACAGCGGCGAGGCCACCGGCATCCTGGCGATCGTGGGCCGCTACGACCTGCATCGCGGCTACGTGGTGGCGCCGCTGGCGCCCTGGGGCGAGCGCCGCAGCCAGCAGGCCATCGCCGCCGAACTGAAGCCGAAGTTCGACGAGATCGCCGGCGCCCAGGTGCGGATCTCCAGCCCCAACAGCCTCGACGTCGGCGACGCCGGCTCGGAGATCGAGTTCGCCGTCACCGGCAGCTCCTACCCGGAGATCGCCGCGGGCACGCGCCGGCTGGTCGACGCCATCGAGGCGCGCGTGCCGGAGCTGCGCGGCGTCACCATGGAGTACCAGACCACGCAGCCCGAGCTATCGGTGCAGATCGACCGCGCGCGCGCCTCCGACCTCGGCATCGACATCGACGGCCTGGCGACCACGCTGCAGGCGATGGTCGACGGGACCGAGGTGACGCAGCTCAACGTCGACGACCGTTCCGTTCCGCTGCGATTGGAATCCCGCTTCGGCGCGCTGAACGATACCGACGACTTGAACAACCTCTACGTCGCCACCGCCGGCGACCGTATCGTGCCGCTGTCCACCCTCGTCAGCTTTTCCGAGAGCGGGGCCGCGACCGAGTTGGAGCGCTACGGCCAGCAGCGCGGCATCGAGGTCGAGGCCAACCTGGCCGAGGGGATCACCCTCGGCGAGGCGGTGGACCGCGTGGCGGCGCTGGCCGATGTGCTGCCGCAGGGCCAGAACCTGGCGTTCCAGGGCAATGCCGATCAGCTCGAGCAGGCCAACCGCGACGCCCTGATCACCTTCGCGATCGCCCTCCTGGTGGTGCTGCTGGTCCTGGCGGCGCAGTTCGAGAGCTTCGCCAGCGCCGTCGTGGTGATGGCGACGGTGCCGTTCGGCCTGGCCGCCGCGGTGCTATCGCTCTGGCTGACCGGCACCAGCCTGAACGTCTACAGCCAGATCGGCCTGGTCATGCTGATCGGGCTGATGGCGAAGAACGGTATCCTGATCGTCGAATTCGCCAACCAGCTGCGCGACCGCGGCCGCTCCGTCACCGAGGCGGCGCGCGAGGCTGCGGTGGTTCGCTTGCGACCGGTGATGATGACGATGCTCTCCACCACGCTGGCGGGCATCCCGCTGATCGTCACCGGCGGCCCGGGTGCGGAAGCGCGCCACGCCATCGGCTGGACCATTTTCGGCGGCCTCGGGATTGCCATCCTCGCGACCCTGATCGTCACGCCGGTGGTCTACAGCTTGCTGGCGCCGCTGGCGAAGGCGCGCGGCGACTTTACCCGTCGGCTCGATCGCGAGCTGGCTGCCGCCCCCGATGCCGATGCACGGACGCAGCATGGTTGATCCGCTGCGCCGAGCGCTCCGGCCCGGCATCGCCGTCGGAATGGCGCTGGGACTGCTGGGCTGCGCCACCGTTGGCCCGGAGATGCAGTCGCCGGAGGTCGACCTGCCGCAGGCCTACGACGCCCCGGTGCCCGCCCCGTTCTCCGGTGACGAGGCGGCCGCGGCCGCCCGGCGCTGGTGGACCAGCTTCCGGGACCCCACCCTGAGCGCGCTGGTCGAGGAGGCGCTCAAAGCCAACCTGGACGTCCGGGTGGCGGCGAGCCGGGTGCGCGAGGCCCGCGCCACCGCCCGCGGCGTCGATGCCGGGACCGGCCCAAGCGTGACCGCCACCGGCGAGGCGATCGGCACCGCCGCGCAGGAGAGCGGCGGCGACGACGGGGATGACGACGGCGAGAGCGGCGGCACCGTCACCGGGATCCTCGACGCCGAATGGGAGATCGACCTTTTCGGCGGTCTGCAACGCCGGCGCGAGGCGGCCGAGGCCGCAGCGGCCCGGCAGGCGGTGCTGCGCCGCGAGGTGCAGCGCACGATCGCCGCGGAAGTGGCGCGCACCTACATCGAGCTGCGCGCGGCCGAGCGGCGCCGGGCGTTGCTGGAGCAGTCGCTGGACCTGCAGGTGCGGACGCTGCGGCTGGTGCAGCAGCGCGTCGAGTCCGGCCTGGCGCGGCGGCTCGACGCGATCCAGGCGCAGGCGCAGGTGGACCAGCTGCGCGCCGACGTCGGCCCGCTGTCGACCGAGGTACGGCGCCGGCGCAACGCGCTCGCGGTGTTGCTCGGCGTGGCGCCCGGCGAACTCGACCCGCTGCTGATCCGGCAGGACGACGCCGGCATCCCGCAGACGCAGGCCGGCGGCGCCGTCGGCGCGCCGGCGGAGCTGTTGCGCCGGCGCCCGGACGTGCAGGCGGCGGAGCTGCAGATCGCCGTCGCCACGGCCGAGGTCGGCGTCGCCACGGCGGAACTGTACCCGAGCCTGAGCCTGCCGGGGCGGCTCAGCGTCGGCACCGCCGACCTGTTCACCGGCTCGCCGGTGGCGACCGCGTTGGCCCGGCTGTCGCTGCTGGTCGAGTTCCCGCTGTTCGACGGCGGCCAGCGCGAGGCCGAGCTGACGGCCGCCGAGGAGCGCCTGCGCCAGGCCGCTCTAACCTATCGGCAGACCGTGCTGCGCGCGATCCAGGACGTGGAGTCCGCGATGGTCGGCTACCGCGGCACCCGCGACCGGCTGAACGCCCTTGTCGCCGCCGTCGACGCCAACCGTTCGGCCTTCGAACAGTCGCGCGCGCTGTACCGGGAGGGTCTCACCAGCTTCCTCGACGTGCTGGACAGCCAGCGCCAGCTCAACACCAGCCGGCAAGAGCTGGCGCAGGCACGGCGCGATCTCGCGCTGGAGACGGTGAACCTCTACAGCGCGCTCGGCGGGCTCCCGATGGCGCAGGCACCGAAGGCGACGCGATAGCCGGGCGAGCGACGCGCGCCGGCTCCTTGGGGCCTTGTGCGAACGCGCCAAGGGGGTGTTCTCCTCGATGGAGAGTCGGAACCGAACGTGACCCACGCCCTCCCACGCGATCATGACTCTCACTCAAGCTGTCTTAAGGCGCGCCAGGAGAGCGCGTGTCGGGCCAACGACGCGACCGGATCGTCCAACGGGCCTGCTGGTGGCCGTTCGACCGAAATGCGATCAATTTGGGAGCACGGAGGCGATCGTCGACGTCGATATCCGAAGCAACACCGCGGATGGATCGAAAAAATAAATGTTGACGCTGAAAAACGGTTTGGCGTGTGACTGCCCCGGGATTTGGGGGCCCGGAAATCGACCCAGTTCCGGCGGTGGGTTGTTCAAATAGACGTCAAATTTGTCCGCCTGTCCAGCGCCTCGGCGTTCTCGCGGCGCTCGGAGTAGCGGTCGACCAGGTGATCGGCCCGCCCGCGGGTCAGCAGGGTGAACTTCACCAATTCCTCCATCACGTCGACCACCCGGTCGTAGAGCGGCGAGGCGCACATCCGGCCGTCGTCGCCGAATTCCTGCCACGCCTTGGGCACGCTCGACTGATTGGGGATGGTGATCATGCGCATCCAGCGGCCCAAGAGGCGCATCGCGTTGACCGCGTTGAACGACTGCGAGCCGCCGGAGACCTGCATCAGCGCGAGCGTGCGCCCCTGGGTCGGCCGGGTCGCGCCGAGCGCCAGCGGGATCCAGTCGATCTGCGCCTTCATCACCCCGGTCAGGTTGCCGTGGCGCTCCGGCGAGCACCAGACCTGCCCTTCCGACCAGAACGACAGCTCGCGCAGTTCCTGCACCTTGGGATGCTCCGCCCCGGCATCGTCCGGAAGCGGCAGGCCGTCCGCGTGATAGATCCGCGTCTCGGCCCCCATCGCTTGCAGCAGCCGTTCGGCCTCGTAGGTCAGGAAGCGGCTGTAGGAGCGCTCGCGCAGCGAGCCATAAAGCAGCAGGATGCGCGGCGGATGCGCCGGCTCGACCGGACCGCTGTCGGGATCGCTCCCGGGCACCCGGAAGGCCCGCGGGTCGAGGTTGCCGGGCAAACAGCTCACGTCGCCGCCCTCCGTTCGTTGCGCCCCGGAAGCCAGCCGGCATCCGGGAAGTAGCGCCGGCCGAGCCAGAGCGCCACGTTCACCAGCGCGATCAGGACCGGCACCTCGATCAGCGGACCGATCACGGTGGCGAACGCCACCGCGGAGCCGAGGCCGAAGGTCGCGACCGAGACCGCGATGGCCAGCTCGAAATTGTTGCTGGCGGCGGTGAAGGCGATCGAGACGGTGCGCGGATAGTCCGCCTCGACCAGCCGCCCCATGGCGAACGCCACCAGGAACATCACCAGGAAGTAGATCGCCAGCGGCAGCGCGATCCGCAGCACGTCGATGGGCAGCTGCAGCACCATCCCGCCCTTGAGCGAGAACATCGCCACAATGGTGAATAGCAGGGCGATCAGCGTGAGAGGGCCGATCCTGGGCGCGTAGCTCCGGTCGAACCAGTCCCGGCCCTTGAGCGCGATCAGCCCGTAGCGCGAGACCACGCCGAGCGCGAACGGAATGCCGAGGTAGATTCCCACCGCCTCCGCGATCGTGGCGAATTCGACGTCGATTACCCGGCCCTCCAGGCCCACCAGCGGCGGCAGCACGGTCAGGAACAGCCAAGCGTAGACCGGGAAGAAGGCCAGTTGGAACAGGCTGTTGAACGCGACCAGGCCGGCCGCGTACTCGCTGCTGCCGCGCGCCAGCCGGTTCCAGACCAGTACCATGGCGATGCAGCGCGCCAGCCCGATCAGGATCACCCCGGTCATGTAGTCCGGCCGGTCGGCGAGGAAGGCCACCGCCAGCGCGAACATCAGCACCGGGCCGATCAGCCAGTTCTGCACCAGCGAGAGCCCCAGCACCCGCCAGTCCGCGAACACCCGCGGCAGCGCCTCGTAGCGCACGTTGGCGAGCGGCGGGTACATCATCACGATCAGGCCGATCGCGATCGGGACGTTGGTGGTGCCCACCCGCGCGCTTTCCAGCAGCGCGGGCAGCCCTTGGATCGTGCTCCCGAGCGCGATGCCGAGCGCCATCGCGGCGAAAATCCAAAGCGTTAGGAAGCGGTCCAGCGCCGCCAGGCGCGGACGGGTGTCGGACGCCATGTCGCGGTTTTCCTTGGCGGGTGGTCGGCCGTTCAGCCGTTGGTCCAGGTTTCGGCTGTCTGGGCGCCCAGGCGGTCGATCTCGGTCTGCAACGACATCCGGTCGAGCGAGGCGATGGGTAGGTTGATGAAGATGCCCAGCCGGTTGTTGATCTGCCGAAAGACATCGGCGACGAAGGCCCGCTTTTCCGCCTCGGAGCCCACGAAACGCGCCGGGTCCGGGAACGGCCAGTGGGCCGTCATCGGCTGGCCCGGCCAGACCGGGCAGGTTTCGCCGGCGGCGTCATCGCAGAGCGTGAAGACGAAGTCGAGCGGCGGCGCCCCGGCCGTCGCAAACTCATCCCAGCTTTTGGACCGAACCTTGTCGGTGTCGAAGCCGCTGCGGGCCAGCAGCTCCACGGCCTCCGGCATCAACGCGCCCGTCGGGTGACTGCCGGCAGATAAGGCGCGGAATTGGCCGTCACCGATCTTGTTGAGGAGGCACTCCGCCATGATCGAGCGGGCGGAATTGCGAGTGCATAGAAAAAGGACATTGAAGACGCGGTCGGTCATGCCTTGGGCTCCGGCTCGATGATGGCGTTTCAGGACCGTTGGTGGTGCTCGCGCGCGGGCTCGCAGGTTTCAGCCATCTCCAAACCGCCGCAGACTTCGGGCCGCCCGCCGCAGCAGTCTTCGGTCAGGAACCGCAAGAGGTCGCGCGTGCCCGCGATATCGGCCGAATAGACGATGTGGCGGCTTTCCCGCTGGCTTGTGACCAGGCCCGCCTGTTCCAGGTGCCTAAGGTGGAAAGACAGGGTCGCCGGCGGGACCTGCAGCTTCGCCGCGAGGTCGCCGGCGCACTGGCCGTCCGGCGCGCAGCGGATCAGCAGCCGGAACGCGTCCAGCCGGGTCGGTTGGGCCAGGGCGGCGAGGGCCTTGGTCGCGTTCGTCGTTTTCATATTTGCACGGATATCAAAAATATGTTCAATCCGCAACCGGACTTTGGTGGCGCGCGGCGCCACCAAGGCTCGCGACCTCGTGGAATCCACCATCGGCAGCCCGTAGGAGATCGCCATGGCGCCCCGGATCGCGATCAACGGCCTGGGCCGGATCGGAAAGCTGCTCGTGCGGGCCGTGGTGGACGGCAGCCTGCCGGTCGATCTCGCGGTGGTGAACGATCCGGTCGGCGACGGCGAGGTGCACGCGCATCTGCTGACCTTCGACACCGTCCAGGGGCGCTGGCCGACCCCGGTGTCGACGACGGATCGCGGCCTGAAGATCGGCGGCCATCATGCGCGCCTGACGCACGAACGGGCGATCGAGCGGATGCCGCTCGAAGACGAAGCGATTGACCTGGCGGTCGACTGCACGGGGGCGTTCAAGACGGCCGGGCAGTTGGCGCCCTATCTGGCGGCCGGCGCGAGCAAGGTCGTGGTGTCCGCGCCGGTGCACGATCCCGCTGCGGTCAATTTGGTCTACGGGGTCAACCAGGATGCCTACGCCCCCGATCGGCACGACATCGTCACCGCCGCCAGCTGCACGACCAATTGCCTGGCGCCGGTGGTCAAGGTGGTGCACGAAGCGCTGGGCATCCGTCACGGCACGATGACCACGATTCACGACGCCACCAATAGCCAGACGCTGGTGGACCGGCCGGCGAAGGACCTGCGCCGGGCGCGCTCGGCGATCAACTCGCTGATCCCGACCAGCACCGGCTCGGCCAAGGCAATCGGCCTGATCTACCCCGAGCTGGACGGTCGGCTGAACGGCCATGCGGTGCGGGTGCCCCTGCTGACCGGCTCGCTGACCGATTGCGTCTTTGAGCTGGAGCGCACGACGACGGCCGAGGACGTCAACGCCCGGTTCGCCGAGGCGGCCGAGGGGCCGCTGAACGGGATCCTGGGCTACGAGCCCAAGCCGCTCGTCTCCAGCGACTTCTGCGGGGATCCCCGTTCCGCGATCGTCGATGGGCCGAGCACGATGGTCGTCAATGGCACGCAGCTGAAGGTGTATGCCTGGTACGACAACGAGTGGGGCTACGCGATGCGGCTGGCCGACGTGCTGCGCCACGTCGCCGACCGCCTGTGATCCTGGCGAGGCGACCATGACCGAACGCACCGCGACCGCTGGCCGGCCGCAAGGGCTCGCCGCCTACCTCGTCGTCACCGGCGCCTACTGGGCGTTCATGCTGACCGACGGCGCGCTCAGGATGCTGGTGCTGCTGCACTTCCACACCCTTGGCTTCACGCCGGTGCAGATCGCCTATCTGTTCCTGCTTTACGAATTCATGGGCATGGTCACCAACCTGTACGCCGGCTGGATCGCCGCGCGCTTCGGGATGACGCCCACGCTTTACGCCGGCCTCGCCCTGCAGGTGATTGGCCTGTCGGCGCTGGCGGCCCTGCAGCCGGACTGGGCGGTCTGGCTGTCGGTGTGTTTCGTCATGGGCGTCCAGGGCTTGGCTGGGGTGGCCAAGGATCTGACCAAGATGTCGTCCAAGAGCGCGGTCAAGGTGCTCGTTCCCGACGGCGCTCACGGTCAGCTGTTCAAATGGGTGGCGCGGCTCACCGGCTCCAAGAACGCCGTCAAGGGGGTCGGCTTCCTGCTCGGCGCCGGACTGCTTGCCGGGGTCGGTTTCGAGGCCGCCGTTCTGTCGATGGCCGGCGTATTGGGCGTCATCCTGATCGGGGTGGTTGCCGCCATGCCGGGCGGCCTGCCCGCGGGTAAGAAGGGTGTTCCCTTCTCGGCCGTGTTCTCCAGGGACCGCCGCGTCAACCTGTTGTCGGCGGCGCGCGTCTTCCTGTTCGGCGCGCGCGACGTCTGGTTCGTGGTGGGCATCCCAATCTACTTTTACGAGGTGCTGTCCACGAGCGCCGGCATGACGATGCGCGAAGCGTTCATGGCGGTGGGGTGCTTCATGGGCGCCTGGATCGTCGGCTACGGCGTGGTCCAGACGCTGGCACCCCGCGTGCTTCGGGCCGAGGGCCGCGGCCTCGCGGAAACGGCCGGTCTGGCCAGCGGTTGGGTAGCCGGTCTGGCGGCGATCCCGGCGGTGCTGGCGGTGCTCGCCTACCTCTCCGGCGCGCCCAGCGCGTGGCTGACGGCGGCGCTTATCGTCGGCCTGCTGCTGTTCGGGGTCGTGTTCGCGGTGAACTCGTCGCTGCACTCCTACCTGATCCTGGCGTTCTCCCAGCGCGAGCGCGTCACCATGGACGTTGGCTTTTACTACATGTCCAACGCTGGCGGCCGGCTCCTCGGGACCCTGCTTTCCGGCCTCAGTTACCAACTGCTCGGCCTGCCAGGATGCCTCGCGGTCGCCGCCGCGATGGCCGGGTTGAGCTGGCTCTGGGCGTTGGGGTTGAGGCGGTCCGCCGTGCGTCCGTCGCCTGAATGAGGTCGCGAGCGCCCCGGGCCGGGGGCTGATAGGTATATTACAAAGGCCATGCCGCTTTCGACCGACGCGGCGCGTGTGTAGCAGAACAGCGCCTGCACGCGACCGCATCTGCGGCGACGTCGCGAGCCAGAACGACGCCCGGGCGTTCTACCGACGATCCGCACCGGCTGGATGGTGACGGCGATGGGCGCGCTTGCGAGCGCCGGCCTTAAACCGCTTTCGAAGCCGCGGGATCCGGCAACCGCGACGGGTGGGCGCACGCCGTGGGATCCTGGCCGACAAGGTGGGCGGCCGCGGCTCGGCATCGACACAGGATACCGTTGGCCTCATTGTCTGCTTGCATCCGCACCGTGCGCGCCCGCGGCGCGGTCGGTCCATCCACGTTTCCTGGAGGCCCTGACGTGACGAGTCCGCACGCCGATCTCAACGCGTTTCTCTACGCCCCCGCTGACAGCCCCGACGGCCGGGTTCGCGTCGATTTCCGGCATCACGAGGGCTTGCCCACGATCGACGAGCCCATGCGTGGCGACATTTCCGGAATGGCGGTGCGCGGCGACCATCTCTGGCTGGTTTCCGACGAGACCTGTTCGGTGGAACGCCTTACCGCGGACGGCAACGGCGACTACGACCACCACCGCAGCTACGACCTTCAGGACATCTTCGAGCTTCCGGAGAAAACGGAGATCGACCTGGAGGGCATGGCGCTGGATGGCGATTGGTTGTGGCTGGTCGGCTCGCACGCCCTCAAGCGCAAGAAGCCGCGCCCGGATAAGGACAGCGCGGCCAAGACGATCAAGCGCCTGGGTCGGATCGAGCGCGAGGCCAACCGCTTCTTCCTGGCGCGCGTGCCGTTGCAGGACGGGCCGAACGGGCCGGAGCCGGCCCTCGAAGCCGAGGACGGGCGGCGGGCCGGCAAGATCCGTATGCGGAAGGGCGTGAACGATCTCGCCGAGGCGCTGGCGGACGATCCGCATCTGGGTGCGTCGCTCACCATGCCCGCGAAGGAGAACGGGCTGGACATCGAAGGCATCGCCGCGCGCGGCGACCGGGTCTTCCTGGGCCTGCGCGGCCCCGTCCTGCGGGGCATGGCCGTCATGTTAGAGGTGTCGCTGAAGGACAGCGGTGACGGTCGCCTCAAGCTCCGCAAGGCGTTCGAGGATCACACGGGTAACGCCGCAAGGGTCCGGCTCCACTTTCTCGACCTCGGCGGCATGGGCATCCGCGACCTGGTTCTGCACGGCGGCCGGCTGCTGATGTTGGTGGGGCCGACGATGGACCTGGACGGCCCGGTGGCCGTGGTGTCGATGGCTGACCCGTTCGGTGACTTGCATGACGTGACATTCGCGCAGGACATCGCACATGTCCTGCGCGTGCCGCACGGCGCAGGCACCGATCACGCCGAGGGTATGGGCGTGGCGGCGGACGGGCGCCTGCTGGTCGCCTACGACAGCCCGGACAGTTCGCGCCTGCACGAAGATGGGCAGGCGAAGGACCTGGATGCGTTCACGCTCGTCTGACGCCGGCGAGCCGACACCGCAAGACGGTGGCACGGACCGTCGCGTTCTGGGCGATGTGCCTGCTCGCTGACAAGCGGATCGACCCCGGTTTCTCGCGTCATGAGCCCCGTCGAGGGCCGAAAACGCCCAGGGGACCTTACGGCCCAGCTCGGTGGGGGCCGGATGGGCTCGGGACTCGCTGGCCGCGGCCATGACCCATCTCGGACGACGCGACGGGTCGATAGGTGGATCATTCACCACGACCCAGGTGTGGAACTGGCGATCCTGCCTTGGTTCACCATTCATCACCGGCGTGCGAAAAGGGATTGCAAATAATCCTTTGGCGTAGCGACACTCGGCGCCATGCAGGAGAGTCCGTCCATCCATCGGCATGCAGGCGCAGGTAAAGACAACCCAGCGCATGTGCCCACCGCGGCCCAGGAGCGCGCACTCGACTTCCTGCATGCGAGCGCGCTCCAACATGTCGTGCTCGCGGATCGCAAGGCCGGGATCCTCTTCACGCTGCTGTCGGGGGCGCTTCTCTTCCTGTTTACGCGTATGCCGGACGCGGGATGGCCGATCGGTTGGGTCGTATCGACCTGGCTGGTTGTCGTCGGCCTGCTGCTCAGCGCCTCGGTGCTGGCGTTCCTGGTGGTGCTCCCGCGGCTGCGTCATGGCCCGGGGTCGGACCCTTTATTCTGGGGGGCTGTAGCGAAACACACCCAGCCCGAGAACTATCTTGCGGAGATCTGCGAGACCGATGCGGCCGCACTGGCGCGTGCCAAGGCGATCCACGGGTACCAGCTGTCCTGCATCTGTGCCCGGAAGTTCCGGCTGCTCCGCGCGGCTTTGTTGTGCGCGGCGGCCGGCTTGCTGCTTTTCCTGGCCGCGCTCGCTGTCGGTCTTCCGCCTGGCGGTCTGCAAGCTGGTGTCTCGTAGGCGACCCCTGAGCCGCGAGAGGGCGCGTCCAACCAGCAATCGGCGGGGTGTCCCCGGGTCGTAACCTACCGCCGCCGCCCGCACGGCCGGCCATTTCCACGACAGCGAGACAGCCGTCCCGTGCCGACCAAACACCAGCGATCACACGCGCGTGAGGTGTGATACCGCACACAGCGGCGATCGGATGGCTCTCCCATCCTCCAGGGTGAAAGCAAACCGGAGACGGTTTCCCTCAAAGCGGCCGTCTCCGATCCCCGACCCCTTGCACGGACGGGAAAGGAGACCCGGCATGATCCGGATCGCCAGGACCACCGGCGCCGTGGCCACCGCGCTCATGCTGGGTGCCGGTGCGCATTTCGCGCATCACGACCGGTGTCGCCGCGCCGGCGAACGCCGACAGGGCCTGGCCGGGCGTCGGCGAACGGGCCGGGAACGCGTGGAGGTGAGGCCATGAGGCGTTGGAAACCCAGCTACGGCGAAGAAGCCTACTTCCGGACCCCCCGCACCCGATAGGCCGCACGCGGTTGTGTTCGTGCCCGCCGGCCTCCCCCCTCGCCGGTGAGCGTGCGGCGTCCGGCTCCGGCGTCCGCCCCCTGCGCCGGGGCCGACCTATGTCGGCCTGTGGAAGCTCTGTTCGCCCACCGGTACAGGGTAGGGGAGGTGGTTCTCGGCGGGGGCGAGCGGACACACCCACCCCGCCGACGGCTGGTCCGGGGCGTTGTAGGCGCACGACGGATTGTACGCGAAGTTGAAGTCGAGGATCGGCGATCCGGCATCCGTGCGGCCGAGGTCGGCCCCCTTGATCCCGTCCAGCAGATAGCGACCCCCGCCATGGGTGGCGGTATGCGGATCCGCGAACGGCAGGAAGACGCCGCCGCCGTAGCCGCCGATCCAGTACAGCGTCAGTTCGCCGCCGAGCGCGTCCGCCAGCCCGCGCGTCCGGGCGAAGGGCAGCAGGCTGATGCTGCCGTCCTGGCCGATGTCGATCCCGTAGGCCGCGGCGTCCGCGACCGGATCGAGGTCGGGGGTGAAGCGAAACGACGGATCGTAATCGAACACCGTCAGCCCCGTGAACGTCCGCTTCTGGTCCTCCGAGAGCGGCGATTGCGCATGGACCGCCAAGAGGTCGTCGCGCTCCGCCCGCCACATGCACCAGGCGGCCTGGGGATCGGGCGCGACGCGCACGGCGGCGTAGAGCTCGTTGACCCGCCGGCGCCAGTCGGCGAGCGCCAGCGTCATATGCGGATCCGCCGTCTCAGCCACGGAGTTCCTCCCGGGCGAGCGCGTCGCTGATGGCTTCGTAGCCCTGGCGGGCCACCATGCGTCCGGCGGCGGTCGCGGAGGCGACGGTGTTCTCGATGCCGGTGCCCTCGACCCAGCGGTTCATCAGGTTGAAGAAGCCGCAGATCAGGGCGGCGCGCTCGACGGCCGTTTCCGGCCAGCCGGCCGCGAGCACCGCGTCGACATCCGCGGCTTCGAGGGTATCGGGCGCGGCGTTGAGCTTGTCGACGTAGGCGAGGACCGGCCGGAGCGCGCTGTCCGGGTGGGCGTTTCGGGCAGCGGATACGGTCGCCTCGAGCGCATCGGCGTCCATGCCCAATTCGAGCGCCGCGATCCGGTGGGAGTCCTGGCAGAAGCCGCAGCCGTTGGCGGCGGACACCCGCGCGGCGATCGCTTCGCGCTGAGCGGGTGTGAACGGACCGTCACCGCGCATGACAGCGTTCGCAAAGCGGTGCAAGGGGACGGCGGCAGCTGGATTGGCCTTAAAGGCGTCCATCAGCGTGCCGGACGGCCGGGAGGGGAGGAAGGTCATGGCGGGCCCCACGGTTTCGATTGTCTCTCGGGCCGCCAAATCTAGTCAGTCTTCTGTCGACCGGGAAAAGCACGATCGCATCACGGTCCCGTGACGCAGGCGGGTCTCCGGGCTATCTTCACACACGCGTGAGGTGAGCGTGAGTGCCTTGAAGGGGGAAGCAAAGCATGCCGCCGGGGGTTTCCGAGCTGAGCCGGGACGACAACTTCGCCAAGCTGTTCGAGCGCATGGCGGATGCGGCCGTCCTGATCGAGATCGAGACCGGGACGATTCAGGAGGCCAACGCCGCCGCGCGCGAGTTGCTGGGCTACGGACGCGCGGATATCGGCCGGGTGCGCGCGCAGGACATCCATCCGCACGAGCTGCCGGCGTTGACGCAGTTCATCGACGACGTGATCCAGCACGGCGACTGGGAGCGCGACGACATGGCCTGCCGGGCCCGCGACGGGGTTTTCGTGCCGGCGCGCGTGCGGGCGACCTACATCGAGGTGTTCGGCCGGCGGTGCGTGCTGAGCGTGATCCACGATCTGCGTACCGACCGGCTCGCGGAGCTCGGGCAGGCGGTCCGGAAGGTGTCCCACGACCTGCGCAACGTGCTCGCCAACGCCGTGATGCTGGCCGAGACGCTGAGTGCGCGTGACGATCCGCAGGTACAGCGGCTTGCCCAGGGGGTCCTGACCTCGGTCGACCGCGCGATCGAGATGTGCCGGCGCAGTCTGTCGGTCGGCTCGGCGGCGGAACCGGAGCCGACACCCGAGCCGATTGCGCTCGCCGCGTTGGCCCGGGAGGTGGCCAGCGAACTGCCGAGCCGCGATATACGGGTAACCGTCGACGTGCCGGCCGAGGCGAGCGCAACGGCCGATCGCCAGCAGGTCCACCGCATCCTGCTCAATCTGCTGCGCAATGCCGCGGATGCCGCTGGTACCAGCCGAATCCGGATCGACGGTGCGGTCCGCGACGACGGCTGGCGCTATCTGGACATCATCGACGACGGCCCGGGGCTGCCGGCCGGCGCGGAGAACGCGCGGCCGTCGGAACTCGCCCGGCGCAGCGGCGGCACCGGGCTCGGGCTGCGGATCGCCGAGGAGATGGCGACCCTGAACGCCGGCCAGCTGAGTTTGGTCGACACCGGCGCGACCGGCACGCGGTTCCGCGTCTGGCTGCCCGGCTGAAGCAATTGGCGCCTCGCCGGCGAACACACGCGCATCAAAGCCGCGTGAACTGTGATTGCTGGCACAACGTATGCGCGTGGCACGCGCTCACCCTGGGGTCTGTTCAGAAAACAGGTTCACCAGGGACCCTCAGGAGGTGCCGGCCATGCCAAGCTCGATCGTCCCCGCCCGTCGGCTGATCGCCGCCGTGATCCTAGCTGCTGCGAGTTTGCAGGCCGCGCCGGCTGCTGCGACAGCGTTGGATCGTGCGTCAGTGAGCACCGTTGACATCAGCGCCGATCCCACCGCCGGCGAGGCCCGGACACGGACTTATAGCCGGGCGGACCTGCGCAACTTCGTGATCGCCGCGGTGCAGATCGATCGGGTGCTGCGGCGGCAATCGCAGACGCGGC
>NZ_NRRL01000086.1 GCF_016583645.1 Rhodovibrio sodomensis
TCGGCGGACAGGGTCTCGGCGGGCACGTTGGTGCGCACGACGTAGATGCCGTCCAGGCGCGCCTCGGCGGCGATGCTGTCGGTCTTGCGCCGATAGCTGAAGCTGTCCTCGGTGATGGTGATCTCGACGTGCTTGGCCATCTTGTGCCGGTCGATCACGGCGCCCACCGCCTGGCCAATCTCGGCCTCGCCGCGCAACGGCGCGCGTTGGCGCTGGACCGCCTTCCTGACCTTCTCCAGGGCGCGCTCGGTCGCCGCGAGCAGGGCCTCGCGCTTGCGCGCCCGCTCGTCGGCGAGATCCGGGTTCCGGCAGACCACCAGCCGCTCGCCGGGGAACTGCTCGGGCGCGGCGATCTCCGCCAGATCGCGGTCGTCGAACAGGGACAGCTGCAGCGGCCCGGCGTCGACGAGCTGGCGGATCGCCGGCGCGCGCAGGGCGGTGATCCAGTCCAGCCCGGCGGGCGCCAGCTCCTCGCGGATGCGCTTGCTGGTGATCATGCCGCGGTCGCCGACCAGGACCACGCGCGCGAGCCCGAAGCGCTTCTTGAGCTTGTCGATCTGGCTGGTGAGCGTGGTCGGGTCGGCGGTGTCGCCCTCGAACACCTCCACCGCGATCGGCACGCCCTCCGGGTCGCAGAGCAGGCCGTAGACGATCTGCGGCCGGTCCCCGCGATGATCGCGGCTGTAGCCGTGCCGGGCGAGCTCGCAGCAGCGGCCCTCCAGATAGGACGAGCTGACGTCGTAGAGCATCAGCGTGCCCTCGCTGAGATGCCGGTTGGCGAGCGCGGTCTCGATGTGCGGCTGACGCGCCACCAGCCAGTCCAGCGCGGCGTAGATCTCGTGCTCGCGCACCTCGCCCAGGCCCAGGCGCCCGTTCAGGCTGGAGGCGGCCGTCTCAGCGTTGAGGGCGCGCACGGTGGCGAGCTTGGAGCCCGGCTGGATGATCCGCTGGGCGATCATTGCCAGCACCAGATCGCGCGACCGCGCGTCGGCCGGCCGGCTGCGCCGGCCGAGCAGCAGCTTGGGCAGGCGCAGCCGCTCGGCCGTGCCCAGCACGGCGGCGACGTGCCCGTGCGGCAGCGAGCGCGCGATGGTCAGCGCCTGCTCGGCGCGTTCCACCGCGACGCCGCCCTTGAGCAGGGTGCGCAGGCCCTCGACCAGGTCCGTCGGCCAATCGCTCAGATTGGCCACGGTGCGCTTTTTGATCTTGCCGCCCTCGCGGCGGCTTTCCCGCAGCAGAACGGCGGGCGGCGACTGGCGATTGGGAACCGACTCGATGTACATGGCTTATGCGAATCGTACCTAGAGCACGATGTCAAGAATGAACGCCCGTCGTTTACATGGGTACACGGAGCCGCCCATAGCCGGATTCGTTGTTCACATTCAGAAACTTAGCCGGAAAACGAAGTAAAAAGTTCCGTCTAGACTGCGCCTGCGCGGGCCGGTCACCCGATCCGGCCGGGCGCGGGCGGCAAAGGAGTGCGCCGTGGCGGCAGACGGCGGGCCGCGGCCGCAGGGCGGCGCCTGGATCCTGGCCGGCGTCGATCGCGACGGCGCGGCCCACGCGCACGCACGCGCGCGCCTGCGGCGCGAGTCCGCAGCGCGGGTGACCGGCCCGGACGCGTGCCGGCGCGAACGGGTCCACGCAACACAGCGCTCACGCCAACGGAGCCGGAATTAAACGCGAACAAAGTGTGATTTACCGGCCGCAGGCTGTTGAACAGGCGCGCGAAACGGGCTAAGGCAAAAGCCCCTTTCGCGGCGCGAAAAACAGGGTGGGCCGGACACGCAAGGCTTCGGGAGAGGGCCGCGTGCCCCGGTCGGGCGGCGACGCGTGGCGAAGCCTGTATCAACGTCTCGAGGGAGGCCGACGTGAGTGTGACGGGACCTGTCGTAAGCCGTTTCGACCTGCGCCATCAGGGCATCAAGTGCGCGCGCGCCGAGCATTGGAACCTGCCGGTGGCCGCGCTGACCGAGCATGCCCTGCGGCTGGGCGAGGGGCTGCTGGCGGCGGACGGGCCGCTGGTGGTGGCGACCGGCGATCACACCGGCCGCTCGCCCAACGACAAGTTCATCGTCAAGGACGACGAGACCCGCGACCGGGTCTGGTGGGGGAGCGTCAACCGCGCGATCACGCCCGAGGCGTTCGAGCGGCTGCATGCCAAGGTGCTGGCCTACCTGTCCGGTCAGGAGCTGTTCGTGCAGGATCTCTACGCCGGCGCCGACCCGGACTACCGCCTGCCCGTGCGGGTGGTCTGCGAGCGCGCCTGGCAGGCGATGTTCGCGCGCAACATGTTCATCCGTCCGCAGGTCGAGGAGCTGCACGACTTCGAGCCGGGCTTCACCGTGCTGCACGCGCCAGGGCTGGAGGCCGACCCGGATCCGGACGGGGTCAACTCCGGCACCTTCATCTGCGTCGACTTCACCCGGCGGATCGTGATCATCGGCGGCAGCGAGTACGCCGGCGAGATCAAGAAGTCGATCTTCACCGTGCTCAATTTCCTGCTGCCGCGCGCCAACGTGCTGCCGATGCACTGCTCCGCCAACATCGGCGCGGACGGCGACACGGCGCTGTTCTTCGGCCTGTCGGGCACCGGCAAGACGACCCTGTCCGCCGACAGTTCGCGCACCCTGATCGGCGACGACGAGCACGGCTGGTCGGACAACGGCGTGTTCAACTTCGAGGGCGGCTGCTACGCCAAGGTGATCCGCCTCAGCCAGGAAGCGGAGCCGGAGATCTACGCGACCACGCAGCGCTTCGGCACGCTTCTGGAGAACGCCGCCTGCGATCCCAAGACGCGTCTGCTCGACCTGCACGACAACGCCAAGACCGAGAACACCCGCGCCAGCTACCCGCTGCACTTCATCCCGAACGCGAGCGAGGACGGGCTGGGCGGCCATCCGGCCAACCTGATCATGCTGACCGCCGACGCGTTCGGCGTGCTGCCGCCGATCTCCATGCTGTCGCCCGAGCAGGCGATGTACCACTTCATCTCCGGCTACACCGCGCGCGTCGCCGGGACCGAGAAGGGCCTGGGCAACACCCCCAGCGCGACCTTCTCGACCTGCTTCGGCGCCCCGTTCATGCCGCTGCACCCGGTCGAGTACGCCCGCATGCTGGGCGAGAAGATCGAGCGGCACGGCTGCCGCTGCTGGCTGGTCAACACCGGCTGGACCGGCGGCGGCTACGGCGTGGGCAAGCGGATGGACATCAAGCACACCCGGGCGATGATCGCCGCCGCGCTGAACGGCGAGCTGGCGCGGGTGGCGACCGAGGTCGACCCGCACTTCGGGCTGCACATTCCAACCAGCTGCCCTGGCGTGCCGGGCGAGGTGCTGAACCCGCGCGACACCTGGGCCGACACGGCGGAGTACGACCGCGTCGCCCGCGACCTGACCCAGCGGTTCGCCCGCAACTTCGAGCAGTTCGCCGACCTAGTCGACGAGGACATCAAGGCCGCCGGCGTGAAGGCCGCGGCGTAGAGGCCTCTCGCGGCGTTCGTGATATCCACCTGCGTATGACCGTGACCGCAGTGCCCTCTCGCTCGACGGAGACTTTTGCACGCGGGCATGCGCATCCGTGTGGGCTGCTTCGACACGCCAGCCTGTGGCTGGCACCTCAGCATGAAGCCATCGTTAAGTTCCTGACAAAACGGACTCTTCATCCTGAGTAGGACGCCGAAGGCGTCCGTGTCGAAGGACCCCATACGGGCGCCAAACGAGCTGTGCAAAAGCCTCCTTGAGAAGAGAGGGCGGGGCCCGCGTCCGTCAGGGCGTGGGAGGGTGCGACTCCTGGCCCAATGCCTGGGGGTCCCACCCTCACCCTGGCCCTCTCCCCTCAAGGGAGAGGGGACCTGCCGCGACCTTGCCGACAGAACGCGCACTCTGCCGGCACACGAAAAAGGGCGCCGGGGATGTCCCCGGCGCCTTTCGTGCATCTTGGTGTTCTTCGTGCCCTCTGTGGTGACCCTCAGCAGGGCACGGCGGACGCGGGCGTTACACCCGCCGCTCGACCATCTTCTTCTTGATCTCCGCGATCGCCTTGGCCGGGTTCAGGCCCTTCGGGCAGGTCCGGGTGCAGTTCATGATGGTGTGGCAGCGGTACAGGCGGAACGGGTCCTCCAGCTGGTCCAGGCGTTCGCCGGTGTACTCGTCGCGGCTGTCGTTGATGAAGCGGTAGGCCTGCAGCAGCACCGCCGGGCCCAGGTAGCGCTCGCCGTTCCACCAGTAGCTGGGACAGCTGGTGGTGCAGCAGAAGCACAGGATGCACTCCCACAGCCCGTCCAGCTGGGCGCGCTCCTCCGGGCTCTGCAGGCGCTCGCGCTCGGGCGCGGGCGTGCGCGTCTTCAGCCACGGCTCGATCGCGGCGTACTGCGCGTAGGCCTCGTTCAAATCGGGCACCAGGTCCTTGACCACCCGCATGTGCGGCAGCGGGTAGACCTTCACGTCGCCGTCGGTTTCCTCGATGAAGGTCGTGCACGCCAGGGTGTTGCGGCCGTTGACGTTGAACGCGCAGGAGCCGCACACGCCCTCCCGGCAGGACCGGCGGAAGGTCAGGGTGCTGTCGACGTCGTTCTTGATCTTGATCAGACCGTCCAGGACCATCGGCCCGCAGTCGTCGAGGTCGATGGTGAACTGGTCGACCCGCGGGTTCTCGCCGGAGTCCGGGTCCCAGCGGTAGACGTGGAAGGTCTTGGGCCGCTGGGCGCCGTCCGGGGCGGGATGGACGTGGCCCTTGCGGATCTTGGAGTTGCGCGGCAGCGCGAATTCAACCATGGACGCCTCTTGATGCCTCTGCCCCCGCGCAGCCGCGACGGGGGCGAAAACGGCTTTTAGTACACCCGCGCCTTGGGCGGGAAGGACTGCACTTCGTTGGTCAGCGGGTTCATGTGCACCGGGCGCCAGTCGATCGTGACCTTGCCCTGATCGTCGAGCCAGCTGACCGTGTGCTTCATGAACTTCTGGTCGTCGCGGTCCGGGAAGTCCTCGCGGGCGTGCGCGCCGCGGCTCTCCTCCCGGTTGGCCGCGGACCAGACGGTGGTCATCGCCTGGCCCAGCAGGTTGTCCAGCTCCAGCGTCTCGACCAGATCGGAGTTCCAGATCATCGAGCGGTCGGTGACCCGCAGGTCGTCGCGCCTGGCGTAGGCTTCCGACATCTTCTGCTTGCCTTCCTCCAGGATCTCGCCCGTGCGGAAGACCGCGCAGTTGGTCTGCATGATCTTCTGCATGTCGAGCCTGAGCTCGGCGGTCGGCGTGGAGCCGTTGGCGTTGCGCAGCCGGTCGAAGCGCTGCAGCGCGGGCTCCGCGCTGTCGGCGGGCAGCGGCTTGTGCGTCTCGCCGGGCGTGACGATCTCCGCCGTCCGCCTGGCCGCGGCGCGGCCGAACACCACCAGGTCGAGCAGCGAGTTGGAGCCCAGCCGGTTGGCGCCGTGGACGGAGACGCAGGCCGCCTCGCCGACCGCCATCAGGCCGGGCACGACCGCGTCCGGCTTGCCGTCCTTCAGGGTGACGACCTCGCCTGTATAGAGCGTCGGGATGCCGCCCATGTTGTAGTGGCAGGTCGGCAGCACCGGGATCGGCGCCTTGGTCACGTCGACGTTGGCGAAGATCCGCGCGGTCTCCGCGATGCCGGGCAGGCGCTGGTTGATGACGTCGGGATCGAGGTGCTCCAGGTGCAGGTTGATGTGGTCCTTGTTCGGGCCCACGCCGCGGCCTTCCTGGATCTCGATCGTCATCGAGCGGGAGACCACGTCGCGGCTGGCGAGGTCCTTGGCGGTGGGCGCGTAGCGCTCCATGAAGCGCTCGCCCTCGCTATTGGTGAGGTAGCCGCCCTCGCCGCGCACGCCCTCGGTGATCAGGCAGCCCGCGCCGTAGACGCCGGTCGGGTGGAACTGCACGAACTCCATGTCCTGCAGCGGCAGGCCGGCGCGCAGCACCATGCCGTTGCCGTCGCCCGTGCAGGTGTGCGCGGACGTGCAGGAGAAGTAGGCCCGGCCGTAGCCGCCGGTCGCCAGGATCACGTTGTGCGCGCGGAAGCGGTGGATCGTGCCGTCCTCCAGCGACCAGGCGATCACGCCGCGGCACTGCCCCTCTTCCATGATCAGGTCGAGGGCGAAGTACTCGATGAAGAATTCGGCGTTCTGGCGCAGCGACTGCTGGTACAGGGTGTGCAGCATCGCGTGGCCGGTCCGGTCGGCGGCCGCGCAGGTGCGCTGCGCCGTGCCCTCGCCGAAGTTGGTGGTCATGCCGCCAAACGGGCGCTGGTAGATCCTGCCCTCCTCGGTGCGGGAGAACGGCACGCCGTAGTGCTCCAGCTCGACGATCGCCGGCACGGCCTCCTTGGTCATGTACTCGATCGCGTCCTGGTCGCCCAGCCAGTCGGAGCCCTTGACGGTGTCGTACATGTGCCAGCGCCAGTCGTCGTCGCCCATGTTGCCGAGCGCGGCGGAGATGCCGCCCTGCGCGGCGACGGTGTGGCTGCGGGTCGGGAACACCTTGGAGATGCAGGCCGTCTTCAGCCCTTCCTCGACGCAGCCCAGCGTGGCGCGCAGGCCGGAGCCGCCGGCGCCGACGACGACGACGTCGTAGGTGTGATCCTGGATCGGGTAGGCGTCGCCGGCCAGGTTCGGCGCCGCACCACCGTTGGCGCCGTTCGCCTTGCCGTTGCCACCTTTACCGTTCGCGCCCTTGCCGTTGGTTTGGCCGTTAGTCTTGCTCATGGCTCGCCTCAGCCCTGGAAGAGAATGGTCAGCACGGCGAGCACGCCGGTCAGGCCGAGGACGATGTGCAGCCCCTTCAGCCCGATCAACAGCGCGAACTTCGCCGCTTCGTTATGAACGTAATCCTCGACCACCGCCTGCACACCGAGCAGGCCGTGATAAAACGTCGCGATCACCAGCAGGATCATCAGCCCGGCGGCGACCGGGTTGCCCAGCCACCCGGTCACGGCCGCGTGGTCGGCGCCGGCGAGCGCGATCACGCTGGCGACGAACCAGATGGTGAGCGGGATCAGCGCCAGCGACAGCAGCTTCTGCATCCACCAGTGGCCGGTGCCGTCCCTCGCCGCGCCGAGCCCGCGCACGCGGGCCATCGGGGTGCGCATCGTCCGCATGACAGCGTCTCTCCTTAACCGAACCGTTGCAGCCGCGCCGCGGCCGTTACATCGCCGACAGGCCGATCGCCCAGGCCAGCACCGTCAGCGTCGCGGTCGCCGCGACCACGGCCCAGCCGCTTTTGCAAACGGTGTCCAGCTCGAAGCCGTAGCCGGCGTCCCACACCAGGTGCCGGATGCCCGCGCACAAGTGGTAGAACAGCGCGACCGACCAGCCGAACAGCAGCAGATAGCCGATCCAGCTGCCCATCCAGCCCTGGACGTAGGCGAAGTAGTCGGCCCCGCTGGCCGCGGCGACCACCCACCAGACCAGCACCAGACTGCCGACGACGAGCGCGATGCCGGTGATCCGGTGCAGGATCGACAAGACGGAGGTCAGCTGCGGGCGGTAGACCTGCAGATGCGGGGAAAGCGGACGCTGGGTATCGCTCACGGATGTCACCCTTGAAGCCACAAACGGGAGCCGGATGGGTCGGCGGGGCGCGATCCGCCCGGCCGAACGGCGACCCGGGCGATGCTGCACCACAACCTAACGCATCGGCCGCTTGTGAAATAGACCCCCCGGCATGGGCCGTCAATCACTCTAACCTTTGCACCCCAAAGGTTTCAGTGGCGGAGCCGATTAGCAGGACCGCCCACCCCCTCTCGCCTCGGCGGGAGAGGGAGGGGCCGGCGCGATTGGCTCGATCGCGTGGGACCGGCGGCTAGAGCCATCGAGACTGGAAAGGACTGCCGACGGGGGCCGGATCGAGAACGACCCGCCAACCGGCCCAACCGGCTCGTCCGGGCGCGTCAGCGCTCGCGCACCGTCTTGACCGCGCGCAGGGGCGGCCGGCCGTCGGCGGCCGGTTCGCCCCAGCGGCGCACCGATCCGGCGTCGATCTCGAACAGGTCGAGGACCCGGCCGACCGACTGGTCGACCAGCTCCTCCAGGCTTTGCGGGTTGGCGTAGAAGGCGGGCACCGGCGGCGCCAGGATCGCGCCCATCTCGCTTGCCTGCAGCATGTTGCGCAGGTGGCCGTGATGCAGCGGCGTCTCGCGCGGCATCAGGACCAGCCGGCGGCGCTCCTTCAGCACGACGTCGGCCGCGCGGGTCAGCAGCGACGCGGTCTGCCCGCCCGCGATCTCGGCCAGCGAGCGCGCGGAGCACGGCGCCACCACCATGCCCAGCGTGCGGAACGAGCCGGAGGAGATCGCCGCCGCCATGTCGCCGTGGCCGTGCACCACGTCGGCGAGCGCGTGGACGTCGGCGACCTTCAGGTCGGTTTCGTAGGCGAGCGTGACCTCCGCCGGCTGCGACATCACGAGGTGCGTCTCGATCCCGGTCGCCTGCAGCTGCTGCAGCAGGCGCACCCCATAGATCACGCCGCTCGCCCCGCTGATGCCGACGATCAGGCGGCGCGGCTCGGTCGCGTCCGCGCGGTCAGTATTTCGGGGCGTATCCGGGGGCACGGTCATGATGGGCGGCGGATCGCGCGGCCTGGGCGGTGGATGGCGGGCCGATTGGCGCGGCCGTGGCAGGTTGGTCGGGCGGCCACGCCTTGGCTTGGCAAAGCGAACGCGGGAGCGTTACCTTGGTCGGATCGACGGTGGTCTAGGAGGTCCGAATGACGCTCGACGCACGTCTTCAATCCCTGCGGTCCCGCCACGCCAAGCTCGAGGAAGAGCTGCACCGGGAGCAGACCCGGCCGCATGGCGATGACTCCCACGTCGCAGAGCTTAAACGCGAGAAGCTCAGGCTCAAGGACGAAATCGAACGGCTGGAACAGCAGGTCGACGCCTGAATCGGGCGGTCGGCCTTTTTTGTGTCCACCCCGACCCGCGGCGGCCGCCGCGGGGCCGGTCATCCCAAGGCCGGGCGCGGCCGATGCGTCCATCTCCGTGCCCCGGTGCCCGGCATCGGGGCACGCTCCGGCCCGGCGCGCCGGCTTGTCCCGCCGGCGCCGGGCGCTACCCTCCGCGACCGAGATCGCTCGGTTCAAGCGAATAACGCCAAACAGGGAGGACTTCCGATGTGTGCACCCGGGTGCCTGGAAACCGTTCATAACCGCCTCGACCGCCGCGCCTTTTTCAAGGGTGCCGGCGCGACCGCCGCGGCGGGCGTGATGGCCGCCGCCTATCCGCCCAAACCGGCCGCCGCCCAGACCCGCAGCTTCGAGCGCGTGGTCGACATGACCCACACCCTGAGCCCGGAGTTCCCCACCTACTTCAACCGGCCGGGCATCGAGATGGAGCGGATGACCGCGATCGCGGACGACGGCTTCAACATGTACCGATGGTCGGTGATCGAGCACGCCGGGACCCACCTCGACGCGCCGATCCACTTCTCGCGCGGGGACCAGCACACCGCCGAGCAGATCCCGGCCGAGCAGCTGGTCGCGCCCTTGTGCGTGATCGACATCAAGGCGCGCGCGGCCGACAACCCGGACGCCCGCCTGACCCCGGACGACATCAAGGCCTGGGAGGCCCAGCACGGCCCGATCCCCGACGGCGCGGCCGTGGCGATGAACAGCGGCTGGGACCAGTACGCCCAGACCGAGAAGTTCGCCGGGCGCGACGCCGACGGCCGGATGCACTTCCCCGGCGTCCACGGCGAGGCGACGCAGTACCTCCTGGAGGAGACCGGCGCCCAGGGCCTGATGGTCGACACGCTGTCGCTCGACTACGGCTTGTCGACCAGCTTCGACACCCACTACGCCTGGCTGCCCAGCAACCGCTGGGGCCTGGAGAACCTCCGGAACCTGGACCAGGTGCCCGCCAGCGGCGCCACGGTCGTGGTCGGCGCGCCCAAGATCGCGGATGCGACCGGCGGCCCGACCCGCGTATTCGCGCTGGTGTAGCTGGTGTAGGGGGCGCCAGCGGAGATCGCCAAGGCCGTCGATAATTACGATGGCCGCGGCGGCGGGGTCGCTCTCCGCCTGTAGGGGGAGCGGGACAGGGTGAGGTGGCTCTTGCACGGCATGCGGCCAGCAGGGCGCTGATACGCGGCACAACGCCGCGGGCACCCTCCTCTCCCCAGCCCCCTCCTCGCACTGGAAGAAAGGGCAAGATTCAGCTGAAAGGCGGCTTCACCTTTCAGCATCTTGCTAGAGCAAAATCGATGAAGGTCGGGTCGACCTTCATCGTGAATTTTGCTCTAACTGCTGGAAGAGAGAGCAAGATTCAGCTGAAAGGCGTCTTCACCTTTCAGCATCTTGCTCTAGCGCACGTAGACGTGCACCTCGTTCACGTTGGCGCGTTGGCTGGTGGTCGCGGACAGCGAGACGCGGTTGGGCGGCAGGCCCATCGCGTTCAGCGAGCGCAGCACCCGCTCGGCCTGCCGGCGTGCCTTGGACAGCGCGAGCGCGGACTGCTCGCCGCCCTGCGGCGCGACCGCGACGACGTCGAACGCGGCCTCCGGCCGGCGGTCGAGCACGCGCCGCACGGCGGAGTAGAGCGCCTGCTCATAGTTCACAGTGTCCTGGTCGAAGCGGATCACCACCAGCGGCTGGTCGCTGCCGACGCGCTCCGCCCCGCCAGCGCGGCTGGGTGGGGTCGGCGCGCCGAACGCCTGGTTGCTCAGGCTGTCGCCGTAGAATTCGCCGTTCTTGATCGCCAGCGACAGGGTCGAGAGGTTGGCGCGCTCGCGCTGCAGGTAGCTGTTCTGCCGCGCGATGTCGGACGCCAGCTCGTTCGCCAGCCGGTCGATCAGCACCACCGTGCGGTTGGTCGAATCCTCCAGCACCGCGAGCTGTTCGTGGTCCCGCTCGACCGCGCCGGACAGCCCGTAGGCCGCCTGCACCGATTCCAGCAGGTAGGACGCCAGCCGCGCGGTCGAGGAGACCTGGTTGGACAGCTGGTTCATCTCGTTCACCGTCTGCTCGACGGTGCCCAGACGCCGGCGCGCCTGGTTCCACATCCGCACCAGTTCCGGGTTGCCGGGCGTGGTGCCGAGCTGCAGACGGGTGTTAATCCGCGCGACGTTGGAATGGTAGGTGCGCGCGGCGTCGCGGGTCTGGCTGCGCAATTGCTGCAGACGCTGGTTGTGCTCCGAGATCTGCTGCTTCAGCTGGTCCAGGTCGCCGCGCAGCTCCTGCACCTTCTGGCCGACGAACGTGCCGGTGGTCTCGAACTGCGGCAGCTCTTCCGGCTCGAACACCGTGGTGCCGAGCGACGGGATCCCGCCGTTCAAGGCCAGCTGGGTGGCGCGCATCTGGTTCGAGCCGCCGCTCCCGGAGCCGCCTTGGGACCTGCCCGCGGAACTGCCTTGGGTTTGCGCGGCCGCCGATGGGCCACCGGACCGGTCCCCTGACCCGGTGCCCCGGTCGGTCCCCTGTCCGTTCATCGAGCAACCGCCCAGGACCACGACGGCGGCGATCAGGGCCGCCGTGCGACGGATGGCTAGCATGCGCGTCTCGCCATTTGGAGCATCCATGATTCTTCAGCGTGAGCCGGCGGTACCCGCGGGTTATCCGTGCGCCATCGTTAAGATTACCCTTAACGCGCGGCCCGCGGCCCGTTGGAGTCGGCCGGCACGCCGCCCCCCGGAAATCGTGCAGCGCGATCCTACTTTAAGGGGATGCGCCGAACAAGCCGGATTTTCCGTGAGATTCAAGGCATTTGCGCCCACGCGTTGCAGTGACGCCTGGACCGAGGCCGTCGCGAATCGGTTGCCCGCAACTCCTCTCTTGCCAACGCGTCCCGCCTTCATTAGGGTCCGCGCCGCCGTCGGGGATCGCGGGCGACCGCCCGTCGCGCGCCGCCGAACGCGCTCCCGGATAGATGGCGACAGCGGCCCACACGGCCGCCCGTGCCGGCCCACGGTCGCACGACCCTGCCCGCTGGTAGCTCAATCGGATAGAGCACCTGACTACGGATCAGGAGGTTGGGGGTTCGAATCCTCCCCAGCGGGCCAGTTTTTCCGCGTTTCATCCGTCAACTCGGCAGGTCGCCCGCCGCCCGGACCGCGGTCCAGCGGGGAGGCACGTATAAGCGCGTTCTGCCGGCGAGCGGGTGGTCCTGGCCGGACCGCGGCGCCAGTTCCGATGCGTCGTTCCGCCGATCTTCCCTGGTTCAGGTGCCCGCCCGATGTTGCCGCGTTTTCGCTGTCCGATCCGTCGCCCGACCGCCCGACGCCTGAAGGCTTTCTTGCCCGCCGCGGCGCTGGGCGGACTCGCGGCGGCGTGTTCGCCGCTGGGCACGATCGATGCGCTGACGGCGTATGACGCCGGCGCGGCGAAGGTCGCCGACGGCGTCGCCTACGGGCCGGCCGCGCGGCAGCGGCTCGACGTCTACGCGCCCGTAGAGACGGGCGCGCCGGCGACGGCGGAGACAGGCGCGGGCGACCGGCGACACCCGGTTGTGGTGTTCGTCTACGGCGGCTCCTGGGCCGGCGGGGACCGGCGGCACTACGGCTTCCTGGGGCACGCGCTGGCCGCCCGCGGTTTCGTCACGGTGGTGCCCGACTATCGGCTGGTGCCCGAGGTCACGTACCCGGCGTTCGTCGAGGACGCGGCGGCCGCGGTGCGCTGGGCACGGGCGCACGCGGGCCGCTACGGCGGCGATCCCGGCCGGCTCGCGGTCGCGGGGCACAGCGCGGGCGCCTACAACGCCGTCATGCTGGCGACCGACCCCCAGTACACCGACCCCGACAGCCCGGACCATCTGCCGCTGGACGCGGCCGTCGGGCTCGCCGGGCCGTACGACTTCCTGCCGCTCGACGTGGACGTGACCCGGCGCGCGTTCGCCGGCACCCCGGATCTGCCGGCGACCCAGCCGGTCAACATCGTGACCGGCCAGGGTCCGGCGCTGCTGCTCGCCCATGGCGCGGACGACACCACCGTCCGTCCGGCGAACAGCCGCGCCCTGGCGCAGGCCGCGCGGGCGCACGGGCGCGCGGTGACGCTGACGATCTACCCCGAGACCGGGCACGCCGAGATCCTGCTCGCCTTCAGCCGGCTGTTCCGCGGCGAACCGCCGGTGCTGGCGGACGTGACGGCGTTCCTGCGGCGCGAACTGACGCCCCGCGCCGTACCGACGCGATAGGGCAACATGCTGAAGGGAGGTTCCGCCTTTCAGCTGACTGTTGCTCTCTCTTCAAGCAGCTCTGGGAATTACCGGCCGCTCCCCGGTGGCCGCCTGCACGCCCAGGCCCGCGGCCACGCCGGGCGTCCCAGCGTCCGCTGGTCGTCCGGCGACGTCGACCGCCGCGCGGCGACGCGCCGGCGGTCTGGAAACCCGGTTCCGCCGCACCATGGTCGGAGGCGGGCGGCGCTGCGTATCGACCGGGTAAGACCCGGGCCGCCGGGCGCACCCCCGCACGATCAACGTCCCAACGCGACCGACATCCCCACCCGACCCAAGGAGACACCCGATGCTGCGCCGGATGCTGCTGATCGCGCTCGCCGCACTGCCGCTGGCCGCCTGCGGATCGATGCAGGTACAGGACTTCCAGGATCGCCAGCCGCGTCTGAAGCTGGAACAATATTTCGCCGGCGAAACGAAAGCGTACGGCCTGTTCCGCGACCGCTTCGGCGACGTCCGCCGGCAGTTCACGGTCGAGATCGACGGCGACTGGAACCCCGAAACCCAGACCCTGACGCTCGACGAGCGGTTCCGCTACCGGGACGCCGAAACCGACCGCCGGGTCTGGACGATCGAGAAGACCGGTCCGCATACCTACCAGGGGACCGCGGGCGACGTGCCCGGCACGGCCACGGGCAAAGCCTACGGCAACGCGTTCAACTGGACCTACCAGGTCGACCTGGAGGTCGACGGCTCGACCTACCGGGTCACCTTCGACGACTGGATGTTCCTGCAGGAGGACGGCATTCTTCTGAACACCGCCGAGGTCACCAAATGGGGCTTCCAGGTCGGCACGGTGACGATCGCCTTCCGGCAGGTGGACGGTGGCGGCGCCAACGGCGGGAGCGACGACGGCAGCCAGGCGAAGACGATGATCTGGCAGTAGCCACCGGTCCCGCGCCTTAACGACGGACGCATCGGCGGGTCCCCGCTCCCTCGAGGGGACAGGGGTCTCAAGCCGCCCCAGCGTCCGTCGCCTAAACCGCCTCGAAGTGGGGGACGTGGGAGGGTTGGGCGTGGTCGGCCAGCGCGCGGATGCGGTGCATGCGGGTGTTGGGATCGGCGACCGCGTGCAGGATGAAGCTGTCGAGGTCGTCCTCGACGTCGAGCTGCCGGGCCAGCTTGTCGCGGACCAGCTGCTGGACCCGCGGCTGATCGAGCGCGCGGTGCGGCCGGCCCTCGGCGCGCACGCTCTCGATCCCGACCGGCGCGCCGTCGTGGAGCAGGCAGCCGTGGTCGGACAGGTACATGTGGATGTCGGTGTGGGCGGCGTCCGGCCCCGCCTCGGTCTGGATCCGCACGCCGTCCAGCCGGCCGAAGGCGTAGGCGCCCTCGGTCTCGTGCATCCGCGCCAGCTGCGGCGCGGTCAGCCAGGTCAGCGCGACCCGCACCCGGCAGCCGGGCGCGTAGGTCAGGTTGGAGGCGATCGCCCCGTAGGCGGTCACGTGCGCGGAATAGACCACGTCGTAGCCGTCGAGCCAGACGTAGGTGACCGGGATCTCCGAGGCCGCGCCCGCGAAATGCGCGAACTTGCGGGCGAGCTGTCCCGGCGCCCGGTTCGACCCGTGGCCGAGCACCGCCCAGCGTCCCGTCCAGAGGCCGGCGGCCGAGCGGTCGGCGGGGCCGGCGTCCGACAGCGGATGCGCCCGGCCGTCGCGGAACAGGTAGGACTGCGCCGGCGCGTCATAGGGATAGCCCTTGGCGATCTCCAGACGATGCGCGGGATCGCTCGGCAGCTTCCAGGGCGGACCGGTCATGCGGGGCCTGACAGGCGGGCACCAAGCCACGCCGCGCCCCTGCCGGCCGGCGGCGCACCGGAACGGCGCGGGTCCACCGTTAGTCCGTGCAGCGGGGCGGCTCGTCGGGGTCGATGCGCTCGATCCGGTAGCGGGTGGTGGCGTCGTCGACCGAGCCCCAGGCCTTGCGCTGCCAGACCTTGCGGGCGTCCTCGTACTGGTCGTACGGCCCGAACCACTCTTCACCGCCGGTGACGGTAACCTCGAAATTGGTGTCGGCGTATTCGCCGCCGACGACCCAGAAGCGTGCCATCGTCTGCCCTCGTCTCCTCGTGCGCTACAAGGTGCCTTACAAGGTTCGTGCCTGAAACGGTCATCCACGCGTGGTGTCGCGCTTGCTCGATCCGTCTTGATGCATCCGGGCGTGTTGCAGTCGGGTTAAGCCTGCGCCTTTTGGCGCGCGCGGCCAAGTGCATTTCCGTCCGCCGGCGATCCGGGACCGGCCGGCCAGCGCCCGGCGGGATCGACGTTCCGCCCGGCGGGCGGCTTGCGCCGCGCTCCCGGAACCGGCTACAGGCTGCCGCAGCACCCGCGCGTGCGGCAACAGCCAGCCCGTTCATAGCGGACCTTCGGGAACCTCATGCCCTTCGCCTCCCTGCGCGACTTCCGCGACCTGCTGACACGGCGCGGCGACTTCCGGCGCGTCGCGACCCCGGTCTCGCCCGAGCTGGAGATGACCGAGATCCACACCCGTCTGCTCGCCGAAAGCGGGCCGGCGGTGCAGTTCGACCGGCCGCGGACCAGGGACGGGCGCAGCTGGGACACGCCGGTGCTGGTCAACCTGTTCGGCACGGTCGAGCGGGTCGCGCTCGGCATGGACCGCACGCCGGCCCAGCTGCGCGAGGTCGGCGATACGCTGGCGTTCCTGCGCCAGCCGGAGCCGCCGGGCGGGCTGAAGGACGCCTGGGACAAGCTGCCGCTGCTGCGCCAGGTGCTGTCGATGCGCCCGCGCACCACCGGCCGCGCGCCCTGCCAGGAGGTCGTGCTGACCGGCGAGGACATCGACCTGAACCAACTGCCGGTGCAGACCTGCTGGCCGGGCGAGCCGGCGCCGCTGATCACCTGGCCGCTGGTGGTCACCAAGGGTCCGCAGAAGAGTAAGCGCGAGGACGCGTTCAACCTGGGCATCTACCGGATGCAGGTAACCGGGCCGGACACCACCCTGATGCGCTGGCTGAAGCACCGCGGCGGGGCGCAGCATCACCAGCGCTGGAAGCAGGCCGGCAAGCGCGAACCGCTGCCGGCGGCCGCGGTGATCGGCGCCGACCCGGGCACCATCCTGGCCGCGGTCACGCCGGTGCCGGACACGCTCAGCGAATACCAGTTCGCCGGCCTGCTGCGCGGCCAGCGGGTCGAGCTGGTCGACTGCAAGACCGTGCCGCTGAAGGTCCCGGCGGAGGCGGAGATCGTGATCGAGGGGCACGTCTCGCTGGACGACACCGGCGACGAGGGACCGTACGGCGACCACACCGGCTACTACAACGCGGTCGAGCCGTTCCCGGTGTTCCACGTCTCCGCGATCACCCTGCGCCGGTCGCCGATCTACCTCTCCACCTTCACCGGCCGCCCGCCGGACGAACCGAGCGTGCTGGGCGAGGCGCTGAACGAGGTGTTTATCCCGCTCCTGCAGCAGCAGTTCCCGGAGATCGTCGACTTCTGGCTGCCGCCGGAAGGCTGCAGCTACCGCGTCGCCGTGGTGTCGATGCAGAAGGCCTATCCGGGCCACGCCAAGCGGGTGATGATGGGCGCGTGGAGCTACCTGCGGCAGTTCATGTACACCAAGTTCGTGATCGTGGTGGACGACGACATCGACGCCAGGAACTGGAAAGACGTGATCTGGGCGATGTCGACCCGCATGGACCCCGCGCGCGACACCACCACGATCGAGCACACCCCGATCGACTACCTGGACTTCGCCAGCCCGGACAGCGGCCTCGGCTCCAAGATCGGCTTCGACGCCACCAACAAATGGCCGCCGGAGACCCGCCGCGAATGGGGCGAGAAGCTGCGCATGGACGACAGCGTGATCGAGGAGGTCGACCGCAAGTGGGCGGAAATGGGCCTGCCCGGGACTGGCAAGGCGATCTGGCGGGGATAGGCGGTCGCCGTCGGCGGCGATTGGGGGCGCGGATGTCGGCGGTCACAACCGCGTTCGGATATGGCACACTGGAGAGGTGTGCGGGGAGGCACGCAATGACCCCACGAACGACTGGATTGCTGCCATGCGTCATACCTCCCTTCTGTCCCGCGCCGCACGCCCGGCTCTGGCGGCCGCGGCTTTCCTCGGTTTCCTCGGCATGTCCTGCGCCGCCGCGCAGCAGACCGGCGGCTACGGCGTGGCCTGCGCGGACCATGCGTATTTCGACCGCCGGATGCGCGGGTCGCCGGTCGAGCTCTACGTCCGGATCGACGACCCACAGGCCGTTCGGCGGTTCCTGCGCCAGGCGACCGGCGGTGTACCGCAAGCCAACGTGGAATCGCTGATCGTGCTGCACGCGCCCGACGGCGGCGCACGCGTCGGCGTGGTGCCGTTCGCCGACGGCTGCGCGCTCGATACCGGGTTCATGGGGCCGAAGATGGCGATCGACCAAGTGCTGGCCGGCCTGCTGCACGACGGGCTGATCGACTGACGCGCGGCGCCCACTGATTCCCCTCCTCCACTGGGAGGAGGGGATAGGGGAGGAGGATGCCCGCGGCCGATGCCGTGCGAACCTCCTCTCCCTAACCCTCCCAATGGAGGAGAGGGGATTTATTGCGCCGCGCGAACCGGAACAGCCGCCCCCTACCCCGCCGTCACCGGCCGGCCGTCGGGCGCGAACGGCGAGCGCGCGCACCTGCGCGTCGGTGGCGTGCAGGACCGTGCACAGCTGAGACACGAAAACGGCGGCTGCCCGTTGGGGCAGCCGCCGTTTCAAGTCGATGCCGGTCACCCGGACGCCGCCGCTGGCGACGCCGTCCGGGGCCGTGGCAGTCGAACGGGGGGAACCGTCCGAAGCGGCAGGCTTACGCCTGCTTCAGGTTACCAGCGGCGGGCTTGCCGCGCTCGGTCATCACCTCGAAGGACAGCTTCTGGCCCTCGGCGAGGCTGTCCATGCCGGCGGACTGAACGGCCGTGATGTGCACGAACACGTCCTTGCTGCCGTCGTCCGGCTGGATGAAGCCGTAGCCTTTGGTGGTGTTGAAGAACTTAACGGTACCGGTCGCCATGATGCGAGTCTCCTTGAGAATCCGGTTGGACTGGCGCGCCCACCCCGAACGGGTGACCGCGGTCTCACTTGTCAGTCTCTCCGGTCTCCAGGAGCTCGGCGCGGCCCTGCACGCCAACCAGGCTAGGGCGAAACATGACGTCGTAGACAGATGCTGCTTACGCCCGAACGGCCCGGAATGCAAGTGGATTCGTTGCCCTCCAGCAGATCTAAATGCAATTGAGTCGCACTTGCGCGTCTAGGTTGGGGTGCGACATATCGAATCGATCCGACAGGGAGGCCTTGGCGGCGCCAAATAACCCAGATTCTCTGCACGTATGCAGGTACT
>NZ_NRRL01000087.1 GCF_016583645.1 Rhodovibrio sodomensis
CGACACCCCGAAGCAGCATCGGGCCAAAGTCCGAGGACATGGCCCCGCCGTTGAACTCGGCCCGGACCGTGCAGCCCTCGACGGGATGAAATCGCAGCTGTTCTTGGTTACCCTCTGCCATGGGCGGACCTCCACGCTGATTTCGTGTATTGCCTCAGCGCCCATAACCCGCACGAATCCGCGGGTTCAAGGGAGGTCCGCCCTGCCTCCGTGCAAAATGGGGGCTAAGTGAGGAAACTAAATGCATGCCGCCGACAGACCGAATCTGGGCTGGATCGCCAGCCAGGGTCGTTGGACGGGGTTCTTTTCCAACGCCGCACTTGAACAGATCGCATCCCTCGCCGGGCCGCTCGTCGAGGTGGGCACGCGCAGTGTCGTGCCGGACGGCGCGATGCGCCAGCCCGTCTATCTGGTCGCGGAGGGGTGGGGCTACGCGTATCACGATTTCCCGGACGGGCGCCGCTACGTGGTCGACGTGCATGTCCCGGGCGAGATCGTCGGCGTCGCCGCGGCCTGCGGCAGCCGCCGCGCGCCGCGGTTGGGGACGCTGACGCCGATGACGGTCGCGCGCCTGGACGGGGCCGAGCTGTGCCGACTCCAGGCGTCTTCGGCCGACATGGCGGCCGGCCTGTGCCGCCTGCTCGCGGTCGAGCAGACCGAACTGACCGAGCAGATGGGCAGTCTTGTCCGGCATACCGCCTACGAGCGGGTCGCGGCGCTGCTGCTGCGGCTTTACCGGCGGGTGGAGAAGCGCACCCCCACCGGACGGACGGTGTTCGCCTGTCCGGTGTCGCAGCAGGTGATCGGCGACATGCTGGGCCTCAGCGTGGTGCACGTGAACCGCTCGCTGCGCCGGCTGGCGGACGACCGCATCCTGCACAAGCGCGCGAGCGACGTGGAGATCCTGGACGCCGCCGCGCTCCGCCGGATCGGCGCGTAAGCGCCGGACCCGGTGATCCGGCGCTGACCGCGCTTGGCTAGAGCAAGATGCTGAAAGCTGAAGCCACCTTGCAGCGTTTTGCCCTAGTTGCCGACCAAGCGGCCGCGGGCGGTGCGCACCAGGCTCAGCACCAGGAAATAGGCCGACAGGGCGACGAAACCCCAGAACAAGGCCGGGTAGTCCCGCTGCAGGCCGCCGTCCGGCGTCTGCAGCAGCACCGCGGCCAGCGTCACCGCGGACCAGACCCCGGTCATCGCCAGGGTAAGCGGGCGCAGCGCCTTCACCCGGAAGGGATGGATGAAGGTGATCGGAACGAAGGTCAGCACCGCACACAGCACGACCACGGCGGCGGCGAACCAGTCCGGCAGGTCGAGCAGATAGAAGCACACCGCGATCAGGTTCCAGGCCGCCGGGAAGCCCGCGAAGAAGTTATCGGGCGTCTTGGCGTGCCGGTTGGCGAAGCAGTACTGCGCGGTCACCATCACCACCGCCGCGCCGGCGAGGTTCCAGCCGTCGGGCAGGAAGCCGAAGGTGTAGATGAACATCGCCGGGATGACCGCATAGGTCATGTAGTCGATGATGTGGTCCAGGATCGCCCCGTCGACCCGGGGCAGCACCTCCCAGATCACGTAGCGGCGGGCGAGCGGGCCGTCCAGCCCGTCGATCACCATGCCGATGCCCAGCCAGATCAGCGCGGACGCGGGCCGGCCGTCGACCACGGCGATCAGCGAGATCAGCCCGGTGACGGCGCCCAGTGAGGTGAACAGGTGGATGGCCCAGGCGCGCGCCTGCGCGACCGGACCCGGTTCTTGTAATCGCTCTGTCATGTCGCCGGGCAGTCTATCGGCTTGAACCGCTCGGGAACACAGCAGATGTCGCCGACCGGCGCCCCGAATTTACGATCGAAATCCCGCCCGGCGCACGGCGGGTTCGACCGACGTCGCGGACGGATACCAGCTATTCGTCGACCAGTTCGCGGACGTGGATGTCGACCATCAGCTCGTTGGCCAGCGCCTCGATATCCTCGCGCAGCTGTTCCAGCGGCAGGTCGTCCGGGACCTGCAGTTCCGCGACCGCGCGGAACAGCGCGCCGCCGGACATCGCGCCGCTCATCCGCTCGGTGACCAGATCGTCGATATTGACGTCCCGGTCGCGCAGCACGCGGGTGATCTCGCGCACCAGCCCGGCGCGGTCGTGACCGGTCAGCTCCAGGCAGACGGCGTGGTGCGGGCGGACCTCCTTGGGCGTGGCGTCGGCCCGGCGCAGCGACAGCTGCAGCCGGTCGCCGGCCAGCTTGTTGAGGTCGCGCTCCAGCGCCTCGGCCTGGCCGGCGTCGACGCGGACCAGGACGACGCCGGCGAACTGGCCGGCCAGCACCGACATCCGGCTCTCGCTCCAGCTGCCGCCGTGTTCGGCGACCACGCTGGACAGCTTCTCCACCAGGCCCGGCCGGTCGTCGCCCACCAGCGCGATCACGTAGCGCGTGTTCATCTTCGTCCTTTCCCATCCAGGCGTCTGTTCTTGTGGCCGCTCTTGTGGCCGCGCGCAGCCGTGGGGCCGCCGCGGCGCGCGGCCCATCGTGCGGCGGGCGGGCGGGCGATGCAATTGCCGGCAGCCTCGCGAACGCCGGGGCCCTGCGCGCCCGCGACCGAGCGGCGCACGCTGTTGCGCTCCACCCGAAATCTGCTATGCGCTTTCAATCAAGTGGCGGTTGGTCAGTGGGCGGCCAGTGAGTGGCCTGTGGGCGGTCGGGCCGGGCTGGCACGGCCGGGAGCAGTCAGGAAGGGCATCGGGCAGCATGATCAAGCTGATCGTTTTCGTCAGCCGCCGGGCGGATTTGTCGGCGCAGGCGTTCCAGGCGTATTGGCGCACGCGTCACGGGCCGCTGGTCCGGCGCGCGGCGGTCACCGGGCGCACCGTGCGCGGCTACGTCCAGGGCATGACCGCGCTCGAGGCCTATCAGGGCAGCCGGGCGCCGGCCTACGACGGGACGGCGGAGCTGTACTTCGACCGGCACGCGGACGCCGACGCCTTCTTCGGCGATCCCGAATACCTGGAACAGATCCACCCGGACGAATCCAATTTCGCCGATCTGAGCCGCTGCGCCTTTGTCGCGACCAGCGGCCCGGAGATCGTCTGCGGCCCCGAGCCGGCCGGCGCGCGGGGGGTGAAGCTGATCATTGGGGTCAAGCGCCACCGCGATCTCGGCGTCGCGGCCTGGCGCGAGCACATGCGCACCCGGCACGCCTCTCTGGTGCGCGATCATCCGACCAGCCGGCGCTACCTGACCGGCTACGTCCAGTGCTTTGCCGCCGACACCGCCTACCTGGACGGCGAGCCGGCGGTCGACGCCACCTCCGAACTGTATTTCCCGGACCTGGCCACGATGCAGGCGTTTCTGGACGACCCGGCCTACCAGGCGGAGGTGTTCCCGGACGGCGCGGACAACGCCGACATGTCCCGCACCGTGTTCTTCCCCACCCGCGAAGAGGCGGTGATCCCGACACCCGCGATGACCGGGGCGTAGAGCGGGCGACCGGTAGGGTCGGATGCGCTGTGTTGGCGGCAAGCCACCGCCACCGCCGCGCCGCCCCGCGCCCTGATAGCTTAGGCGTAGAACCGCAGGTCGGCGACGGCCAGGTCGGCGCGGAATTCCCGGCCGATCGCCACGAGGCCGATCCGTCTCAGCCGGCTCAAGTCGAGCGGCGCGTCGATCCGGTGCGCCGTAAAGCCGTCGAACGGCAGACGGATGGTGCGCCAGTCGCCGGTGGTCCCGAAACTCTGCCGGTAGGACTGCCAGGGCCGCCGCACGTCGGTCGTGCGCAGGTGCAGGTTATAGCTCTCCCCGTTGCCGCGGACCGTGATCGCGATCCCGGTCCAGGCGCTGGCATCGACCGTCCCGCCGTCGGGCCGCAGGTCGAGCGTGGTCTGCACGAAGCCGCCGTTGTTGGCCAGATTGACGTCGCCGGTCAGGTGCACCGCCGGCCGGCCGGCGACGGTCGCCCGCCGAACCCGGGCTTCGGAGACGCCGCCCATCACCTGATCGGTGACCAGCCGCCACTTGGTGCCGGTGGCCGCGCTCAGGTCGTCGGCGCTGGCGTCGTCGATCGTCGGCGGGGCGTCGGGCATCGGCTCGCTCGTTCACGATGGACGGGATTGGGGGTGGCCAGCGCCAGCCCGCGGCCGGTCTGAGCCGAGCCGCTCCGCGGGCTGCGACAAACGGCCGGGGCCGCTCGCGCGGGCCGGTATCGACCGGCGGGAATCCCGATCACGCTAGCCGGGTGCGACCGGCTTGACCAGCGGCGGGCGCAGGCTCGACAGGCGCGGTGGCGATGTGCTGTTCTCATCCGCGGTTTCAGGGCCACAGCGCGGTTGCGCATCGCACCGCCGTCCGGGTGGGCCCCGCTCGCGTGGCCCGTTTCGATCACCAACGGAGACGCCTGGGGATGAGCCAGCACACACCGCACGAACTCGCCGAGGAGTTCCCGGAGCACAAGCAGCAGATCCACGATCTGAAGCAGAATGACGAGCATTTCGCCGCGCTCGCCGACGAGTACCACAAGGTGAACCGGGACCTTCACCGGATGGAGACCGAGATCGAGCCGGTTTCCGAGCAGACCGAGCACGAACTGCGCAAGCGCCGGCTGCAGCTGAAGGACGAGATCGCCGGCTACCTGCGCTAGCTAGCGCGCTTACGGCGCGGTCCGGGGACGCCGGGCGTCAGCCCTTCTTGGAGCCCAGGCTCTCCAGCAGCTGGCCCATCATGTTGGTGGGGAAGGGGAAGACGATCGTGTTGGTCCGGTCGCCGGCGATATCCTGCAGGGAATTCAGGTAGCGCAGCTGCATCGCCGCCGGCTGCGCGTCGAGCTGACGCGCGGCCTCGACCAGCTTCTGGGCGGCCTGCTGTTCGCCTTCCGCGTTGATCACGCGCGCCCGGCGCTCGCGCTCGGCCTCGGCCTGCCGGGCGATCGCGCGGATCATGCTCTCGTCCAGGTCGACGTGCTTGATCTCGACGTTGGCGACCTTGATGCCCCAGCGGTCGGTCTGCTGGTCCAGGATTTCCTGGATGTCGCGGTTCAGCTTGTCGCGCTCGGACAGCATCTCGTCCAGCTCGTGCTTGCCCAGCACCGAGCGCAGGGTGGTCTGCGCCAGCTCGCTGGTGGCTCTACGGAAGTTCTCCACCTCGTTGATCGCCAGCTGCGGGTCGGTGACGCGGAAATAGATCACCGCGTTGACCTTCACCGAGACGTTGTCCTGGCTGATCACGTCCTGGCTGGGGACGTCCTCGGTGATCGTGCGCAGGTCGACCTTGACGATCTGCTGGACCACCGGGATCAGAACTCGGAATCCGGGGCCGGTCACGCTGGTGAAGCGGCCGAGCGTGTAGACCACGCCGCGTTCGTATTCGCGCAGGATCCAGATCGCCTGCGACAGGAAAGCGATGACCAGGACGGCGATTACCGCCGCGATGATGGCATTGACCAGCATGGGGGGCCTCACGTGCTCGCGGGTTGGGAAGTGTCGTCGGGGGCCGGTTCCGGCTGCCGGGCGACCGTGAGCGTCAGCCCCGCGCGGGCGGTGACGCGCACGTGCTGTCCCGCACGCAGGTCCGGCGGGCCGACCGCGTTCCAGTATTCGCCTTGCAGCTGGACGCGTCCGCGCCCGGCCTCCTGCTCGCGGGTCCAGTTGACCACCTCGGCGCCGTGGCCGACCAACTGATCCTCGCCGGTGGAGACGCGTACGCGCTGGCTGTTCACCATCATCCCGACCAGCAGGATCAGCACCAGGCCGGACAGCGCGGTCACGCCCGCGACGGTCCACCACGACAGGGCGTAGGCGCCGCTGCCGGTGTCGAACGTGATCGTGCTGCCGAGCGCGAAGGCGGCGAGCCCGCCCAGGCCGAGCGCGCCGAACGAGGGCACGAACGCCTCCGCGACCATGAACGCGACCCCGACGCCCATCAGCGCCAGGCCGGCGTAGTTCACCGGCAGCACGTTGAGGGCGTAGAGCCCGAGCAGCAGGCAGATCGCCCCCAGCACGCCCGGCACCGCCAGCCCCGGGCTGATGAACTCGAAGATCAGCCCGTAGATGCCGATCATCATCAGGATGAAGGCGATATTCGGATCGGTCAGGGTCGCCAGCAGCCGGTCGCGCCAGTCCGGCGGCGCGCGCTCGATCCGTGCGTCGGCGAGGGCGAGGGTGGTCTCCCCCACCTGCGTCTCGACCGTCCGGCCGTCGAGCGCGCTCAGCAGCGCCTGCAGCGTGTCGGCGCGCAGGTCGACGACGTTGCGCGCGACGGCTTCCCGGGCGGTCAGGGTCGCGGCCTCGGTGACCGCGCGCTCGGCCCACTCGGCGTTGCGCCCGCGCAGTTGGGCGAGCGCGCGGATATAGGCGACGGCGTCGTTCACCGCCTTCGCCGTCTTGGCGTCGGTGGGGGCTTCGGCCGGGGCACCGCTCTGCGCGCCGCCTGCTTGGTCGCTGGCGGTGTCGCTAGAGGCGGCCCCGCCCGCCTCGCCGCCCTCGCTTGCGCCGCCCTGCGCGCCGCCTTCGCTTGCGCCTGCGCCTGCGCCGCCCGAACTGCCTGCGCCTTGCCCGCGATCGCCTTGCCCGCCGTCGTCGGCGGCCGGCAGCGGCGTGCTGCCGCCGCCCATCTGCACCGGCGTCGCCGCGCCCAGCGTGGTGCCGGGCGCCATCGCGGCGATGTGGCTGGCGTAGAGCATATAGGTGCCGGCGCTGGCCGCCCGCGCACCCGAGGGCGCGACATAAGTCGCCACCGGGACCGGACTGGCCAGGACGGCTTCGTTGATGTCGCGCATCGCGGTGGTCAGGCCGCCCGGCGTGTCGAGCTTGACCACCACCAGTTCGGCGCCGGCCTGCTGCGCCTCCGCCAGGCCATCGGTCAGGTAGCCGCTGGTGGCCGGACCGATCGGGCCGTCGACCGTCAGCACGCGCACCAGCGCCTGGCTGCCCTGGCTTTCTTGGGCGTACGCACTGTCTTGGGCGTACGCACTGCCGCCGTCACCGTGGCCCGCGAGCAGGCTCAGGCCGGTCAGCAGGAACACCAGCGCGCCCACGCCCCGGCGCATCGCGCGGACGCGGCGGCCGGCACAGGGTCGGCGGCCGGCACGGGGTGTTGGATCGCAGGGGCGCGCGCGGTTCATGCCACCAAGGTGGCGCCGGATCGGCCGTCGGCCAACGGGTCGCGGGGTTCCGTCGTCCGTCGCCGCCGCCGCTGCTGCCGGCCGGATACCGCCTGGGCCGGCGGACTCAGCGCGGCCGCGTGTCGCGGTCGTGCATCTTGCGGATTTGGGCGGCGAGGTCGGCCATCTCGGTGTGCATGCGCTGGCGCATCGCCTCCGCGCAGACCCGGCGAACGCTCCGGATCGCCTGGCGCAGCCGCAGCTTGGCCACGCCGGCCGCCGGTGCCCTGGCCTGGTCGCGGGCGTGCGCGATGTCGACGGCGTAGCGGGCCCCGTCGCCCAGGGAGTGACTGAGGTCGGTTAGATCGGCCGCATCGCGCGCGGCCGACAGGGTCGGCGCCCCGCCGCCGTAGCCGCCGCGTTCGTAGCCCCAACTGTGATCGGCCGCGCCGTGTTCCGGCGCCGACGTTTCGCCCGGCGCCGGGATGGTTTTCGGGGCCTCATCGGTCAGGCCGCTGTAGTCCACCGGGCTCCGCGGCGTGGCCGCGCCGGCCGGCACGGGCGAACTGCGCGTCTGCATCGGTCGGTCGGCGGCCAACCGGTCGGTAAAGGCGTCGTGCGGAAGTCGGGCGGCCGAGCGGCCTCCCAGGGGCGGAGATGCGTCGCTCATCGGCAGCCTCCCACCTCTTCCTCGTCGCGAAGCCGGGGAGCGGAGCCGGCATTGGCGCTGGCGCGAGCCGCGTCCGGCGCCCAGTCGACCCCGTCGTTGCTGTCCAGCGGCGCTGTCCAGCGGCGCCGACCGGCTGCGCGACCGCCTGCGAAAAACTCTTGCGACTGGACTGTGCAACAGACCGGCTTTGAACGCCAGAGTTTTTCGAGCGCCCCGACCCGGGTTCGGAACTGTGCCCCAAGCCCGCAGCGGGCGCCAAGCGAATTCCGCGTGGCCGGCGCAGGCCGGGATGCCGGTTGCACCGAGTGCGGTTTGCCCAGGGCAGTTTGCCGGGTGCGGGTTGCCGGGTGCGGGTTGCCGGGTGCGGGTCGATAGACGCGCCCGGATGAGGAGCCCGCGACAAAAAAGTCCCCGCGGACCCCTCTCGGGGCGCGGGGACGTCTGAGGAATGTCGTCCGCCGGCCGGGCCAACGGACTGGGGACCCCATGAAAGTGCGCGATCATGCGTCGCACGTCGTTGCTCTATGTTGGGCAAGGCGCGACATTCGGATGTAAACTGCGCGCTTCGGGTGCAAGCGACCGGGGCAGGGCGGTCGGGCCGACGCCGGGGTGCGGACGCGGGTCGGGGCGGCACCCGTGACCGGGCCCGGACTTTTGTCCCCGGCGCCCGATTTTGACCCTGCCCACGGCCGGCTTCCTGGCGTTAGAGTGATACCAGACGGGCACCGCGGCGCGGCATTTGCCGCGGCACATTCAACAAGCCCGCGAACGCCGGTGCCGCGCGCACCGGCGGCGTCACCAAGGGAGGACGCAGCATGAAGGTACGCCAGATTTTGGACTCCAAGGGCGGCGACGTCGCGACGATCACGCCGGACCGGACGATCGGCGACGCGATCGGCGAATTGGGCCGGCGGCGGATCGGCTCACTCGTCGTGGTCGACGAGGGCGGCAATCTGGTCGGCATCCTGTCGGAGCGCGATCTGGTCGCCCAGATGGCGGAACACGGCTTGGACCTGACACAAAGCCACGTCCGCGATCTGATGACCAGCAACGTCGTCACCTGCCAGCCGGACGACGATGTGACGGCCGTGACGATCAAGATGACCGACGGGCGTTTCCGTCACGTGCCGGTGGTGGATCGCGGGCGCCTGATTGGCCTGATCTCGATCGGCGACGCGGTCAAGGCGCGGATCAACGAGCTTGAGCACGAGCGCGAAGCGCTGCGCGACTACATTTCCTCGGGCTGAGGCTGGTCTCGGGCAGAGGCTGGTCGCCGGGCCGTGGCTCAACCGGCCGGATCCCGCCGGCGGCAGGCTCGCGCGCGGCGCGGGTCGGCATGGCATCCGTTAGGCCGGGTCGTGCGCGAAATCCGCGCGGGGCAAGCGCGGATCGGGGCGACAGGACGCCGCGACGGCTTGCTTGACGCTTCGCGGACGATTACCTGACTACTCAGCTTGACGCGCGGTCCGCTGCCGGCGCGGCGGGCGCGGTCCTGATACCGCACCTCGGCCCGCCGCCGGCGTCGCGCCGGACGCCGGCTGACCGGTCCAAAACGAACAGGGTTGTTGACGGACATGATCGTCGAACTCGGCCACTTCGCCCTGATCCTCGCGCTGTGCACGGCGATCGTGCAGTCCGTGCTGCCGCTATGGGGCGCCCAGCGAGACATCCCCGGGTTCATGGCGACCGCGACTCCGGCGGCAGTGGTGCAGCTCGGCCTGGTTATGGTCTCGTTCGCGGCCCTGACCTACGCCTACGTGGTCAGCGACTTCACCGTGCTCAACGTGGTGCAGAACTCCCACACCCTGAAGCCGCTGCTCTACAAGATCTCCGGCGTGTGGGGGAACCACGAGGGCTCGCTGCTGCTCTGGGTGCTGATCCTGGCCCTGTTCGGCGCGATCGTCGGCGTGTTCGGCCGCAACCTGCCGCCCGGGCTGAAGTCGCGCACGCTAGCCGTGCAGGCGATGATCGCGGTCGGTTTCATCCTGTTCATGGTGCTGACATCCAACCCGTTCACCCGGGTCAGCCCGCCGCCGGTGAACGGGCAGGACCTGAACCCGCTGCTGCAGGACCCGGGGCTCGCGTTCCACCCGCCGATGCTCTACGTTGGCTACGTCGGCTTCTCGATCGTGTTCTCGTTCGCCATCGCCGCCCTGATCGAAGGGCGGGTGGACGCCGCCTGGGCGCGCTGGGTCCGGCCGTGGACGCTGCTCGCCTGGGTGTTCCTGACCTTCGGCATCGCGCTCGGTTCCTGGTGGGCGTACTACGAGCTCGGCTGGGGCGGCTGGTGGTACTGGGATCCGGTGGAGAACGCGAGCTTCATGCCCTGGCTTCTGGGCACGGCCCTGCTGCACAGCGCGATCGTCGTGGAAAAGCGCGACGCGCTGAAGACCTGGACCATCCTGCTGGCAATCCTGACCTTCGGGCTGTCGCTGGTCGGCACGTTCCTGGTGCGCTCGGGCGTGCTGACGAGTGTGCACGCCTTTGCGACCGACCCGGACCGGGGCGTGTTTATCCTGGCGCTGCTGGTGATCGCCATCGGCGGCGGTCTCGCGCTGTACGCCTACCGCGCGCCGCAGCTGAAGGGCGGCGGCCTGTTCGCCCCGATCAGCCGCGAGGGCGCGCTGGTGCTGAACAACCTGCTGCTGACCGCGGCCACGGCGACGGTGTTCCTGGGCACCCTCTACCCGCTGTTCCTGGAGGCGCTGGGCGGCGGCAAGGTGTCGGTCGGCCCGCCGTACTTCAACGCCACGTTCATCCCGCTGATGCTGCCGTTGGTGGCGGCGCTCGGCGTCGGACCGCTCCTGGCCTGGAAGCGCGCGGACCTGAAGGGCGCGCTGCAGCGGCTCAAGGTCGCGTTCGCGATCACCGGCGTGGTGTTCGTGGTCTGCGCCTACGTACTCTGGGGCCGCAGCGTGTTCGGCATGCTGGGCTTGGCGCTGGCGGTCTGGCTCGCCACCGCGGTGTTGGTCGAGTTCGCCGAGCGGATCGGCGTCGGCAAGGGCCTGGGCTGGGACGGCGTCTGGCGCCGCGCTCGGACCATGCCGCGCGCCTCGTTCGGCATGATGGTGGCGCACCTCGGTGTCGCCGTGGCGATGACCGGCATGACCGCCTCGAGCCTGTGGCAGAGCGAGAGCATCACCGTCATGCAGCCGGGCGAGACCGAGACGGTCGGCGGATACCAGTTCACCTTCAAGGGCGCGGGACCGGTCGACGGGCCGAACTACACCGCCACGGAGGGGACGTTCGTGGTCACCGCCGGCGGCGAGCGGATCGCCACGCTGACGCCATCCAAACGGCAATACGTCGTGTCCGGCCGCGAAACCACCGAAGCCGCGATCCGAACGCGGCCGCTGGGCGACATCTTCGCCGTGATCGGCGACCCGCAGGCGGACGGACCGGGCTACACCGTGCGCCTCTACTTCAAGCCGCTGGTCGCTTGGATCTGGTTCGGCTGCGGCTTCATGGGTCTGGGCGGTTTGATCAGCCTGACCGACCGGCGCCTGCGGGTGGGCGCGCCGACCCGGGCGCGCCGCCGGGGCGCGGCCCCGCAGCCCGCCCTGGGCGCGGCCAAGGCACAGGACTAACGCGATGATCCGACGGGCACGCACAGCGGTGTGGGCGATGCGGCGAAGCCTGGGCGCTTTCGCGATCGCGCTGGCCGTGGCGCTGGCCGCGCCAGCCGCCGCGGTGCAGCCGGAAGAAAAGCTGGCCGACCCGCAGAAGGAGCAGCGCGCCCAGGAGCTGGGCGAGGAGATCCGCTGCTTGGTCTGCCAAAGCGAATCGATCGCCAATTCCAACGCCGACCTGGCGAAGGACCTGCGGGTGCTGATCCGGGAGAAGATCCAGGCCGGCCAGTCCAATCAGGAGATCAAGGATTTCCTGCAGTCGCGCTACGGCGATTACGTGCTGCTGCGCCCGCCGGTGAAGCCGGAGACCTACGTGCTGTGGTACGGCCCGGCCGCGATCACCGCGCTCGGCGCGCTCGGCGTGGGCGTGTTCTTCTGGCGCCGCAACAAGCGCCCGGCTGCGCAGCAGAAACTGTCGGCGGACGAACAGCGCCGGCTGAACCACATCCTTGATGGAGAGTGACGACCAGGCATGACTTTTTGGATCGCCGCCGGTCTTCTGACGCTGGCCGTGCTGGCGGCCGTCGTCCTGCCCATTCTGCGCGCCCGCGCCACCGCCCGGCGCGCGACCGATTATGACATCGAGGTCTACCGCGACCAGTTGAAGGAGGTCGAGCGCAACAAGACGCGCGGCCTGATCGGCGCGGCGGAGGCCGAGGCGGCCAAGGCGGAGATCGGCCGGCGCATCCTGGAGGCTGACCAGCGCCGCCAGAAGGCCGCCAGCGAGGGCGCCAGCGCCAGCCGCGCCACGGTGCGGGCGGCGGCCGTGCTGGTGGCTGTCGCGCTGCCGGCGGGCGCGGTCGCGGTCTATTTGAGCGAGGGCAACCCCGGTCTGGACAGTCAGCCGTTCGCCAGCCGCAACCTGCCGGAAGATGCCGGGACCCGGCTGGCCGGCCGCGGCAGCGGCGGTCAGCAGCGCCAACCCGGCGGCGGCCAGCCGGGCGGTGGCGGTCAGGGTCAGTCGCTCGCCCAGGCGGAAGCCAACCTGACGGCCAAGCTAAAAAAGAACCCGGACAACGTCGACGACTGGGTCCTGCTGGGCCGCACGCGCCTGGCGATGCAGCGCTACCAGGACGCGGTCGACGCGTTCGAGCAGGCGCTCAAGCGCGCGCCCGACCGGCCGCAGATCAACGCCTTCTACGGGGAGGCGCTGGTGATGGCGAATCAGGGCACCGTCGTGCCGAAGGCGCAGCAGGCGTTCGAGAAAGTCCGCGCGCAGGTGCCCGACGACCCGCGCAGCCGGTTCTACCTGGGGCTGGCGGAAAAGCAGGCTGGCAATCCCCGGGCGGCGCTGGATATCTGGAAGAAGCTGGTCGCGGATGCCCAGCCGGGGGCGCCCTACCTGGAGGCGCTCAGCCAGCAAATGGCGCGTGTCGAGCGCGAACTCGGGATCGAGCCGGGCACCACCTTCGCCAAGGTCAAGCCGGAGGCGCCCGCGGCCGCTCAGGGCACCCAGACCGCCCAGGGCCAGACCGGGCAGGGCCAGACCGCCCAAGGCCAGACCGGGCAGCCTGGCGGCGCGTCCGGCGGCGGGGCGCCGGCCCCGAGCCGGGAGCAGGTCGAGGCGGCGCAGGACATGTCGGCCGAGGATCGCCAGCAGATGATCCGCGGCATGGTGGACCGCCTGGCCAGCCGGCTTGAGCAGAACCCGAAGGACGCGCAGGGCTGGCAGCGGCTGATCCGCTCGTATGGCGTACTGGGCGAGGGCGAGAAGGCAACGCAGGCGCTCGCCGACGGCCTGGCCGCGTTCGAGGGCAACGCCGCGGTGCGGCAGCAGCTCAAGGCCGCGGCCCAGCGGCAGGGTGTCGCGATGCCGCAAGGCGTGAGTCCGCCGCAGCAGACCGCCAGCCAGGGAAATAGGCCCTCAGGCGGCGGTCAGGCCGGCAGCGGCCAGAGCGGTGGGACCGCCGGGGCGCCTACCGGCAGCCAGCTGGGCCAACTGAGCCAGCAACAGCGCCAGCAAATGCTGCAGCAGATCGCAAAGGGCCTGTCGAACCAGCTGCAGAACAATCCCGACAACGTCTCCGGCTGGATGCGTCTGGGCCAGACCTACATGCGCCTGGGCGAGACGCAGAACGCGGTCGATGCGCTCGCCAATGCCGAGCAACGCGCCCCGAACGACGCGAACGTGCTGCTCGCCTACGCCCGCGCGCTGCGGCAGCAGGCGGGCACGCAGACCAAGCAGACCGTTGAGCTGACCCGCCGGGCCTTGGAGCAGGCGCCGAACAATCCGGAGGCGCTCTGGTTCGGCGCGATGGCGGAGCTGCGCGAGGGCGACAAGGATAAGGCGCGGTCGATGTTCGATAAGGCGATCCGGCAGCTGCCGCCCGACACCCCCCAGACCGCCGAGCTGCGCAAGCGCGCCGACCAGATGCTACGGAACAATTAGAGCAAAATCGATGAAGGTCGGGTCGACCTTCATCGGGGATTTTGCTCTAACTGCTTGAAGAGAGGGCAAGGTTCAGCCGAAAGGTGATGCCACCTGCGAGCATCTTGCCCTACGGCCGCAAGCGCGGGTGGCGGTTGACGTCCTTGTACAATAGATAGCGGAAGCGCCCCGGGCCGCCGGCGTAGCAGGCCTGCGGGCAGAAAGCGCGTAGCCACATGAAGTCGCCCGCTTCGACTTCGACCCAGCGGTCGTTCAGCCGGTAGACGCCCTTGCCCTCCAGGACGTAAAGCCCGTGCTCCATCACGTGGGTCTCCATGAACGGGATCACGCCGCCGGGGGCGAAGGTCACGATGTTGACGTGCATGTCGTGGCGCAGGTCGTCGGGATCGACGAACCGGGTGGTCGCCCACGCGCCGTCGGTGTCCGGCATCGCCACGGAGGTGGCGTCCTGCTCGTGGGTCACGATCGGGTCCGGGTAGGGCAGTCCCGACACCGGCTCGTAGGCCTTGCGGATCCACATGAAGCGCACCGGCTGGTCGCCCAGGTTACGGACCCGCCAGTCGGTCTCCGGCGGGACGTAGGCGAAGCCGCCGGCGGACAGCCGGTGGTCCTGCTGGCCGATCGACAGCGCGAGCTCCCCGTCGAGCACGAACAGCGCCGCCTGGGCGCCCGGCTCCGGTTCCGGCCGGTCGCTGCCGCCGCCGGGCGCGACTTCCATGGCGTATTGCGCGAACGTCTCCGCGAAGCCGGTCATTGGCCGGGCCAGGATCCAGGCGCGCGTGTCGTCCCACAGCGGCAGGCGGCTGGCGACGATGTCGCGCATCACCCCGCGCGGGATCACCGCGAACGCGTCCGTGAACAGCGCGCGGTCGCTCAACCGTTCGCTCTGCTGAGGCAAGCCGCCGGGCGGGGCGGCGTAGGTCGGGCCGGTCATCGCGGGCGTCTCCTTGATTGGGCAACCCAGTGTCGTGCCCAACCATGGCCCGGATCGCCGCCGTTTTACCAGATGTCTGCGGCCGATCGCCTTTCTCCCCATTGATTGCGGACAAATCGGACTGCACCACAGACCAGATGCACGGTGCTATTCGGCCGCGCGTCGGTGCTGCGCCCAGGGAGTCTCACGTCCGTAGGTCGGCTACGTCGTAAGAGCGCGGCCGACTTTTAATCGGAATCAATCCGGGCGCGCGGCGGCTGCGGCAAACTGGTCCGGCACGTGATCCAGTGGCTTGCCGACGTCCGCATTCGACGGGCGTGCGGGCGTGTATGCCATTGGCGTCACGGCCGGGCGGCCGGGGTCCAAGGCGCCCCAGAGCGCCGTCCAAGGCGACCGGATGACGACCGATGCAAAAATCCCAGGCACTTCGAGGCGACAGTTGGAGGCAGCGCGACATGACGACACGGAAGACGGACCAAAAGCAGGGCAGTGAGGCAGCGGCGGTGACGATGCCGGTCGATGCCACGATGGCCGGCATGCAGACGCGGATGGCGCAGATGATGACCGGTAACGCCGAGCTGGCGCGGCGCTGGATGGACGGCTGGGCCCGGATGATGACCGAACTGCTGGACTTCTCCGGGCGGCGCATGCAGGCCAACTTCGAGACGCTGGAGCGCACCGCGCGCTGCCAGGACCCTGGGGAGGCGCTGCGCATGCAGATGTCCAGCGTCGAGACGGCGGTGCGCGTCTACGCCGACGAGGCCGGGCGCCTCTATGAGCTGTGCAGCAAGACCAGCGAGGACTGCATCAAGGCGTTCGATGGCGCACACGACGAGACCACGCAGGCGCCGCGACCCGAACCCCGGCAGGCGGCCGAATAGCCGAGCGCCGCACGCCGCGCCGGGCCGGTCGGCGTGCTTAGGGCAAGATGCTGAAAGGTGGATTCACCTCTCAGCATCTTGCTCTAGTCCCGCTCGACGTATGCCTGTCCGGCGAGGTTCAGGTCGCTGCGGGTCAGCACGATCTTAAGGTGCCGGAACAGGCCGACGAACTCCTCCATCGTGACGTGGACTTCCTGGGCGCGCAGCGGCAGCGCGTCCGGGTTGTCGCGGATCGTTTCCTGGACGTGCGCGGTGTCGCGTCCTTCCGCCAGCAGGCCGCGCACCTGCGGGATGCGCATGCGCCCGCTGCAGCCGTCGCCGACGGAGAGCTCGACGGCGACCAGCGTCTCGGTCTCGCGGTCCATCTTACCTTCGGTCCGCAGCAGCCGCTCCAGGTCGCCGCTGTCGAGATCCATCGCCGCGACCGTGCCGTGCCACTCGCCGTTGGGGATTTCCGCCGTCAGCTTTGTCATCTATCGGGGTCCTGTCTGCAAAAGCCGGCCGCCCAAGGGCCGGACCAGATGCAACAATTAGCACAGGGCGGCCAGGGGCGACGGCAGTTTCTTCAGGGGGAGCGGCGGGCGCGCAACCGGCGGTAGGGTCGCCGCGGTGACTTGCGCGGCGGCGATCCATGCGTCCAGCGCGGCCCTGGCCGTACCGTACAGCCCGTGCGAAATTCGCATGGCTATTCGCCCGACACTGTGCCCATCTTATGAGCGTGCCCGCAGCGGTGCGGGTGCCGGTTCAGGAGCAACGGACATGGCGAAGTCGCAGAACAAGAGCGGGCGCGAAACCCGCAAGACCAAGAACGACCAACAAAGCGCTAAGAAGGTGCCGCGCTATCTGCGCGAGGGCGGCGAGGCGCACGTCGAGATCCCGGCCTTCAAGCCCACCAAGAAGAGCCCGCCGGCCAACTGAACCGCCCGCCAAGCGCGCCGCTGTACCGCTTCCGCACTGGCCGCCGCCGCTGCCCGACCGGCGCGGCGGCCAGGGCCCGTTCAAGCCGCCCCCGACCTCTGGATGTCGTCCGTACGCCGCCGTGGCGGTGCGGACGACCCGGATCGGGACGGAGCATTCGGCGTGTCTTGTGTTATCCTGCGCCGCTGGCCCCGGCGCCGGTCCCCGGGCGGCCTTGAGTGTCCGGCCTGTTGCCGGCGCCCGCCGACCTAACCCGCGAACAACGGGCTAGCCTCACGCGGACGGTGTCTTGCCCCTTGCGCGAGCTTGCCCCTGGGAGTGCCTGCCCTGCGAATCGTCCGTGACTTCCCGCGCCGCGTGCGGGTGATCGAGAACCTTTGGATCCCGATGGCCGACGGCTGCCGGCTGGCCGCGCGCGTCTGGCTGCCCGCGGACGCTGAGGCCGATCCGGTGCCCGCCCTGCTCGAGTACATGCCCTACCGCAAGCGCGACTTCACCCGGCCGCGCGACGAGCCGCTGCACCACTACATGGCGGGCCACGGCTACGCCTCGATTCGGCTCGACCTGCGCGGCAGCGGGGAGAGCGACGGCGTGCTGCTGGATGAATATCTGGAACGCGAGCAGCTGGACGCGCTGGACGCGATCGCCTGGATCGCCGACCAGCCGTGGTGCGACGGCAACGTGGGGATGTTCGGCATCTCCTGGGGCGGCTTCAACGCGCTGCAGGTCGCGGCCTGGCGCCCGCCGGCCCTGAAAGCGATCGTCACGCTGTGCTCGACCGACGACCGCTACGCCGACGACGGTGTGTCACGAACGCACTGACGAGAGGAGGTGCGGTGTCGTGCAGGAGATGAGGGTAGGCCCCTCGGAGCCGGCGGTCAGGCGCAGGCTTCAAACCACCGCAAGCTGCGACGGTAAAGAGCCGTGGTGGTGAGCGTTGCGGAAAAGGCGGGACGTGATCCCGTCAGGTAGGGCTCAGAGAGACGAGCGCGAGCGAACCGCTGATGACGTGTCGAAAGCGTAGAGACGATGTCAAAACCGGGGGGATGTCGTTAACCCGGGACGAGTCTGGGGGATGGCCTGATTGCTGCCCAGACGGCATCCGGCATGGAGGCGGCGTGACTCTGAGACAGGCTTCTGCACGGAACGTGAGAACCTGTCGCCCCGATGCGAAGGGAGACGCTCAAGCGGGAGGCCCCCGTAAGAGCCCGAGTACCGACGCGGGGCACAGGGGCGGAGCGGCCCGTAGTAGGGAAGAAGGCGCTGTAATGGCGTCGGA
>NZ_NRRL01000088.1 GCF_016583645.1 Rhodovibrio sodomensis
GTATCTCCATACAGGCCCGCGGCGTGTAACGGCCGCATCATGAGGCCGGACACACGACTGCACCTGACCGCATGCCAATACCGGACCCGAGGAGAAATCGCTTGCATCTGCGGGGGCGTCCACACACAGCATTTTGGAGTAGCCGAGGTGGTCGATCAGGAAGGCGATCTGGGTGTGGGTGGGGTCGATCTCGAAAGTCTCGGGCGCGGCCTCGGCCTGGATCGGCTGGGCGAGCGCGACCGCCGCGGCGCCGGCGGCGCCCAGGGCGAAGGTGCGGAACTGCATGATCGGGAAACCTCCTCTTCGGGATGTCACACGCGGGCGGTTCGGTCCGCCGGCTTCCCGCCACAGATGCCCTGTCGGCGCCGCGGCGCCTAGACGTGCGGGCGAAAACAGACTGTTGACGCGATCCGCGTCGGCGCCGGGTCACGCCGCGACCGAGCCGTCCAACCGGCGGCGCAGCTCGGCGATGTGGCTGGGATGCACCTCGCAGCAGCCGCCGATCAGCCGAGCTCCGGCGTCGAGCCAGGTCTGGGCGAAGCCCGCGAAGCCGGCCGGGTCCAGGTCTTCCCGCGCGCCCGGAACATCGGCGCCGTCGTTGACGCCGACCTGGCTGTCGATCGGGTGGAAGCCGTTGGGATAGGCGCCGTAGGGCCGCCCGGCCGCGGCCTGCGCCAGCGCCGGCATCGCGGCGGTTGCCGCCTCGGGAATCGTGCAGTTCACCAGCAGCGCGGAGACCTCCAGGTCCTCCAGCGCCTGCGCGGCGGCGGGAACGCTCTCGCCGCTGCGCAGGCGCCCGGACTGGTCGTCGCTGAGCGTCCAGGACACCCACACAGGCTTGCCGAACTCGGCGGCGGCCTTGGCGGCGGCACGCCCCTCGCCCGCCGTCGACATGGTCTCGCACAGGAACAGGTCGACGTAAGGGGCCTGCACCGCGCACTGCGCGCGGTACATCGGCAGCAGCTCGGCCTCCTCGCGCACCTGGTCCGGCCGGTAGCTGCCGAACATCGGCGGCAGCGAGCCCGCGACCAGCGCCGGGTGGTCGGCGTCCGCCACCGCCGCGCGCGCCAGCTCGCCGGCGGTCCGGTTCAGCCGCTCGAACGTGTCGCGCTCGGGCACCCGCCGGATCGTGCTGGCATAGGTGTTGGCGATGATCAGCTCGGCGCCGGCGTCCAGGAACGCCGTGTGCGCGTCCCGCACCAGCTCGGGCTGATGGATCAGGGCTTCGGCCGACCACAGGCCGGTCGAGTTGTCCACGCCGCGGGCCACCAGCTCCTGGCCCATGCCGCCGTCGAGCAGCAGCGCATGGCCCTGCTCCAGCTTCGTCCAAGGGGTCATGAGGTCACCTTCCCGTGGGTTGGTTGCGCGGTTGATCGCGCGGTTACGGGCGTCAATCGCCGCGGGGTTAACGCCGATGGGGCCGGTGTTACAAGCCGGGCCGGTTGCAACCTGCGGCCGTGCCATGGCGAGCCGCCGGGCGCATCGGCCGGCTTGCCGCCGCCCCGGCTGGCCCCGCACACTGGCCGCACGACGCTAGAGCAAGATGCTGCATGGTGCAGCCACCTTTCAGCTGACTCTTGCTCTCTCTTCAAGCAGTTAGAGCAAAATTCACGATGAAGGCCGACGCGACCTTCGTCGATTTTGCTCTAGACCTTTGCCAGGGAACAGCCGGATGACCGACGAGACGGCCCGACAGGCGATCGAGGACGCGGCGGATGCGCTGGGCGAAGCCCTGCTGAAGGCCGAGGACGACCCAAGCTGGCTCGGCACCGAAGGGTTGGCGCGCACGACGCTGACCGCGGGCCTGCGCAGCCTGGCCGAGCACGACGCCAGCGACGACCGTGTCCAGCGCGTCGCCGTGGCGGTCTACGCCGCCATGCACGACACCGACGCCGACGCATTCAAGGCGCTCGATGCCGGCCAGCAGGCATTCTGGCAGAAGATCGCCCGCAAGGCGGTGACGGCGGCCGACGAAACCGCCGCCGCGGCGGTCGCGGCGAGCCGTTAGAGCAAGATGCTGAAAGGTGAGGCCACGTTTCAGCTGAAGCTTGCTCTCTCTTCAAGCAGTTAGAGCAAGATTCACGATGAAGGTCGACGCGACCTTCGTCGATTTTGCTCTAGGCCGACCGGCCCAGCCGGCCCGTGAGCCGCAGGCCGTCGCGCAGGTTCCGGCCCATCAGGACCAGGTTGACCGCGCCCGCGACCAGCTCGAGCGCCTGCACGCCGTAGAACCAGCCGCCGAACCGGCCGGCCTGCGCCCACAGCGCAAGCACGGGCGCGCCGGGCACCAGGATCACGAGCCCGTTGAGCGCGATGCAGAGCAGCGCCAGGCTGCCCGCAAGCACGTGCACGCGATTGACCGTCCGATCAATCCATTGAAACAAGGGCGCGTTGGGGGCGAAATTCACGCGGAACGTCGAGGACACCGTCCGCGCTCCTGCCCTGGGTCGCGGGATCAGCAGTCAGTTGCGCCGTCGCGGCAGCGCCGGCGGCGTCTCCAGGTCCTGGCGTCCGCGCCTCAAATCGCCCCGCTGTCCGCCGTGACAGGCCGCCGCAGCTGCCGGCTTCCAAGCTAAAAATTTTGAATATCAGGAAGATACGGGGCCGGCTTCAGATCACGCCAACGACAGGAACGCCGGCGGCCGTGCCCGCGGGAGCGGCGGACCGGGCATCGCCCATCGACGGATCGCCGCCGGCGTCAGTTGCCGCCGCCGGGCTTCCGGCCGAACAGTTCCAGGCGGAAGTCGACGATCTCGTAGCCATGCCGCTTGGCGATCTTGTCCTTGAGCTCGTCGATCTCCGGATCGGAAATGCCGATCACCTGCCCGGTGTCGAGGTCGACCAGATGGTGGCGGCACTCGTCCGCGATCTCGTAGCGGAACCGGTCGCTGTCGAGCCGCTGCCGGCGGACCAGATCGCTCTCTTCCAGCTTGTTCAGAATCCGGTACACGCTGGCGGAGGAGATGCTGGGATCGCGCTCGCGGGCGCGCTCGAAGATATCCTCGGCGGTCGGGTGATCGGTGGATTCGTCCAAGATCTGGATGATCGTCGTGGTGTGCGGCGTGATCCGCATACCGGACCGGCGGGCATCCGCTTCCAGTTGGCGGACCCGGTCGCCGTGTTCGCTTTCGCTCGTGTCAGCCATATCCACCCTGCGTTTACCGCCTGCACGCGTCGCGACGCCGGGGAACCGAATCATCCTCATCCGGGCCGTCCGACGCGACCATCGGTCCCTAAAATGCGCTTCCGACGGCGCCGGTGCAATCCGCGTGAACGTCACAGCCGGCCGGGCCGCGCAAAACGGTCCGCGTACGCAGGGAAAAATGGCCCGACCGGGCTGCCGCCTCTAGGGGATTCCCGGCCAGGCCTTGCGGAGTTTGCACATGAGGATGGCAAGGGCCGTGTCCGATCCCTCAACTTGACTTTGACACGATGCGGCGACCCTTGCAACTGCAAATCATTCGCATTTGCACAGGGTCCTCGCTTACGGCTCCGCCCACATCCGGGTCAGGTTGGCGTGGGTCTTGGACATCAGGTCGAACTCGCGGCTCTTGCCCTCGCGCTCGAACAGCGTGCGCCGCGCGGTGTCGAGGTCGAACAGCACCTCCCGCTGTTCGGGTGCGCGCACCAGGCTCTGCGCCCAGGTCACCGCGACCTCACGCGTGCCGCGGGTCACCTCGGCGACGTAGTGCAGCGTGTTGGACGGATAGGTGATCGCATGGCCGGCCTCCAGCTTGTAGCTCTGCTCGCCGCCGGTCCCCTCGATCACCAGCTCGCCGCCGTCGTAGTCCTGCGGGTCCGACAGGAACACGGTCATCGACACGTCGGAGCGCATCCGGGCACTGTCGCCGTCGGTCTCGACCTTCGGCCCCGCCCCCATCAGCGCGTCGTCGACGTGGGCGCCGTAGGCGTTGCCGCCCTGATAGCGGCTGAACAGCATCCGCCGCAGACGCTTCGGCTGGACGGCCGCGTTGAACACCGGGTGGCTGAGCAGCGCCTCGCGCACCAGCTTGTCGGCGTGGTCGGCGGGCTCGCTCTTGGCGAGCTGCTGGTTGTGCTTGACCAGCTTGGCGTGCCAGCCGGCGGTCTGCTTGCCGTCGACGTAGGATCCCTGGGCCAACAGGTCGCGCACCTGCTCCAGGGTGGCGCGGTCCAGCACGTTGGCGATGCATACGATCATGGCGGCGTCGGTCCCTTTGCTTGCGGTGCCGGGGCGAAACCTCCGACGGCCGGCTCGGCCTGCTGCAGGGGTTTCGCCCGAGCGTTTTGACGAGAAGACAAGGTTCGCGGGGAAATGACCACCCTTTCCGCGACCTTGTCCATGTGCCCGGGCCGGCAGCCTAAAGCCGCCATTTTCTGGTTGCAATTGCAATTCATTCTCATCCAGAGTACGGGGCGCCGCGCCGTTGCGGCGCGGCGCTCCATCCGGCCCGCCCAGGGCCACACCACACGTTTCTTGTTCGAGAGGACGACGATGTCCAACAACCGCACCAAGCTTTGGGTCGGGCTCGGCGCCTTCGTGTTCGCCGCCGGCGCCGGCACGCAGGCCGACCCGGTCAAGGACGCCGAGGCCGCCGCCGGCGTGGCGGGCGGCGAGCGCGGCGCGCATGCCCCCTATACCCCGCCGAAGACGGCGACGGCGATCCAGCTCGCCGCGGCCGGCGGTGAAGGCGGCGAAGGTGGCGAGGGCGGCGAAGCCGGCCCGGCCGCCGGCCTGAGCGACAGCCAGAACTTCCTGTTCCAACTCGCCATGATGAAGGGCCATCTGCGGGCCGGCCACGAGCTGCTGGAAGCCGACAAGCCGAAGGACGCGATGGTCCACTTCAAGCACCCGGTCGAGGAGATCTACGGCGGCATCGAGGGCGCGTTGAAGCAGCGCGGCGTCGAGGGCTTCAAGGACGACCTCGAGACGCTGGTCGCGGCGACCGAGGCGGGCGACCACGAGAAGGCCGAGCACGCCTATTACCACGTGCTGGAATACGTGAACGCCGGCCTGAACGCGGTCAGCCCGGAGTACACCACCAAGCCGAGCTTCATGCTGCCGGTGGTGACCGCGCTGGTGCAGCAGGCGGCGGCCGAGTACGACGCCGCGGTCAAGGACGGCCAGATGGTCAACGTGGCCGAATACCAGGACAGCCGCGGGTTCGTCTGGGTCGGCCGCGACATCCTCGGCAGCCTGTCGTCCAGCCTGTACAGCCGGGACGCCGCGGACCTGAACGACGCGATCGCGGATTACGAGGCGCTGATGGCGGCCTGGCCGGCGATCACCCCGGACTTCGAGCCGAAGATGAGCCCGGGCGAGGTCAAGGCGGCCGCCTCCAAGGTCGAACTCGAGCTGTCCGGCTTCATCACCCGCGACTACGGCGCCTCCGCCGGCGGTGAAGGCGGCGAAGGCGGCGAAGGCGGCGAAGGCGGTGAAGGCGGTGAGGGAGGCGAAGGCGGCGAGACCGGCTAAGCCGGCCCCAGCCTTTCGCCCAACCGCGCCGAAGCCCAGCTTCGCGCCGGAGTCCGATAACCGGGCAGGCCGCCGATCTGGCGCCTGCCCGGTTGTTCCCGTTGTCGACCGAGAGCGTCCGAGCCCCCGATGGCGAGCCGCATCTCCCTGCCAGCGCGCCTGTCCACCGTGCTCCCGATTCTGGGCCTTGCGGTCGTCGCCGCGGCGTCGGCGGCGCTCGGCTGGGGCCTGGCGTCCGGGGTGCAGCCGGAGCCCAGTCTCGCCGAGCTGAAGCAGCGCTACGTCCGCCCGGCCGCGCCGCCGTTCCCCGCGGACAACAGCTACACGCCGGCGAAGGCCGAGCTCGGCAAGCAGCTGTTCTTCGACCCGCGGCTGAGCGGCAACAACGACATCTCCTGCGCCGGCTGCCACAACCCCGATCTCGCCTGGGAAGACGGCAGGCCGGTCGCGCAGAGCCCGACCGGCGAACCGCGGCGGCGTCATACGCCCACGCTGTGGAACCTTGCCTGGGCGCGCACCTTCTTCTGGGACGGCCGCTCGCCCAGCCTGGAAGACCAGGCGACCCGGCCGGTGATCACGCAGGGCGAGATGAACCAGCCGATGGACTCCCTGCTGGACGAGCTGCGCGCCATTCCAGGCTACCGGAACGGCTTCGCCGACGCCTTCCCCAGGGCCGATAAGCCGATCACCGAAGCCAACATGGCCAAGGCGATCGCCACCTACGAACGGACCATCGTGCAGCCGATCACCCCGTTCGACGCCTGGGTCGCCGGCGACCGGGACGCGATCCCCGCCGACGCCAAGCGGGGCTTCCGTCTGTTCAACGGCAAGGCCCAGTGCGCCAACTGCCACGGCAGCTGGCGCTTCACCCGCGGCGCCTACCACGACATCGGCCTGAAGAACCAGGGCGACCTGGGCCGCGGGCCCGTGCTGGACGTCGCCGCGGCCAACAACGCCTTCAAGACGCCCACCCTGCGCGACATCACCCGGCGCGCGCCCTACATGCACGACGGCCGGTTCAAGACGCTGGAGGAGGTGATCCAGCACTACGAGGGCCGCTTTGTGAGGCGCGACACGCTGTCCGCGGACATGCAGGCGATCGACCTGACGCCGGCGGAGACCGATCAACTGATCGCGTTCCTGAAGACCCTGGAGACGCCGGAGGCCCTGCAGGGCGTGACCCGGCCGGAGCTGCCGGAATGACCCGGATATGGGGAGCACTCGCCGCCGTCGTGCTGCTCGCGGCCTGCGGCGGCGAGGACGCGGCCGTGCAGGTCAGCCAGAAGAACAAGAGCTTCAATCCCAACCAGGTGAAGATCGCGGTGGGCGAGACGATCGCCCTCAGCAACGACGACAAGCGCACCCACAACATCCGCGTCTTCCACCCGGAAATGAACTTCAACTCCGGCAGCCAGGACCCTGGCGAGGTCGTCCGCCTCACCTTCGACGCGCCCGGCACCTACTACGTCACCTGCGGCATTCATCCACAAATGGAACTGAAGGTGACGGTGACGGAGAAAGGGTCCCCGTCAGGGAGTTAGGCACGAAACCTATGCCCTCTCCGCCACTGGGAGGAGAGGGCGAGGGAGAGGAGGTTGCCCGCGGTATTCGAGGTCACGTGGTCCCTCCTCCCCTAGCCCGATGGGGTGGACGCCCCATCGGGCTAGTACAGCGGCGTCGGCACGACGCGTAGGATCTGGCCGTCGCGGGCATCGGTCAGCAGGTAGAGGTTGCCGTCCGGCCCCTGGTCGACCGCGCGGATGCGCTGGCGCAGGTCGCCCAGCATCCGCTCCTCGTGGATGATCTCGCCGTTCTCCACGTCCAGGCGCACCAGCAGCCGGAACTTGAGCGCGCCCACGAACACATCGCCCCGCCAGGACGGCACCTTGTCGCTGGTGTAGAAGGTCATGCCCGAAGGCGCGATCGACGGGTCCCAGTAGTAGATCGGCTGTTCCAGCCCGGCCTTCTTGGTGCCCTCGCCGAACTGGCCGCCGCCGTAGTCCTCGCCGTAGTGGATGGTCGGCCAGCCGTAGTTCTCGCCGGCTTCCGGCACGTTCACCTCGTCGCCGCCCTGGGCGGCGTGCTCGTGCAGCCAGAGCCGGCCCGTTTCGGGGTGCAGCGCCGCGCCCTGCGGGTTGCGGTGGCCGTACGACCAGACTTCCGGCAGGCGCCCGTCGACGCCCACGAACGGGTTGTCCTCGGGGATCGAGCCGTCCGGATTGATCCGGATCACCTGCCCGCGGTTGATGGTGAAGTTCTGCGCCCGCTGGCGCTGACCGCGGTCGCCGATGGTGATGAACAGCGTGCCGTCTTCGGCGAACACCAAGCGGGAGCCGAAGTGCCGCCCGCCGCTAGACTTCGGCTGCTGGCGGAAGATCACGTCCAGATCGTTGAGCGCGCGCTGCTCGCGGTCCAGAACCGCCCGCGCGACGGCCGTGCTGGCGCCGCCGTCGCCCGGCTCGCTGTAAGAAAAGTAGATCCGGCCGGTCTCGGCGTAGTCCGGCCCCAGGATGACGTCGAGCAGGCCGCCCTGCCCGCGCGACCAGATTTCCGGCAGACCGGAGATCGGCTCGGACACCGCGCCGTCCGGGCTGACGATCCGCATCCGGCCGGCGCGCTCGGTCACCAGCATGTGGCCGTCCGGTAGGAAGGCCAGGCCCCAGGGGTGGACCAGGCCGCTCGCGACCGGCTCCACCGTGACCGCGGCGCGTTCGGTCGAGAAGCGTTCCGCGGCGGTGACCGGGGCGGCGCGACCGGCGGTCACCACGGCCACGGCAACGGCGGCCACGGCAACGGCGGCCACGGCAACGGCGGCCCGCGCGGGGCGCAGGCGCGAAAGCGTGTTCGGCATCACGGGGCGTCTCCTGTGTCTGTTCCGAGCGAGGGGTCAGCCGACGGTTGGCGCGCCCGGGCCGCCCCGGTGCCAACCCGCCGGCCAGGATATGGCGCCATCCCCCAGGGGTTGCGAGCCCCCGAGAGCAGCCGCACCGGCCGCCGACCAGCCTTGATCCGGGACCGCAAGCCGGGCATTGAACGGGGACGCCCCGATCGGCCGCCCGACGAGTCGCCGGTCGTCCGGCTCAGCCCGACGGGCGCGCGCCGTGCCACCGGCGTTCATGCGAAGCGGTGAGTGCCACCCGTGTCCACCCCCACCGATCCAACCGCGCCCGCGATCGACGGCCCCGTCGGGCAACCTGTCGGCGCGGCCCGGCGGCCGCCGCGCGAGGTCCTGCGCGCGGTGTTCGGGCACGACGACTTCCGGCCGCTGCAGGGCGACGTCGTCGACCACGTTGCGGGCGGCGGCGACGCGCTGGTGCTGATGCCGACCGGCGGCGGCAAGTCGGTCTGCTACCAGGTGCCCGCCCTCGCCCGGCCCGGTACGGGCGTGGTGATCTCGCCGCTGATCGCGCTGATGGACGACCAGGTGCAGCAATTGCGCCAGGCCGGCGTGCACGCCGCGGCGCTGACCAGCGCGCGCACGCCCGAGGAGGTTCGCGAGATCCGCCGCGACCTCGATTCCGGCGCGCTCGATCTGCTCTACGTCTCGCCCGAGCGGCTGCTGCTGGGCGGCCTGCTGGAGCAGCTGGAGCGCTGCCAGATCGCGCTGTTCGCGATCGACGAGGCGCACTGCGTCAGCCAGTGGGGCCACGACTTCCGCCCCGACTACCGCCAGCTCGCGGTGCTGGGCGAGCGTTTTCCCGACGTGCCGCGAATCGCCGTGACCGCGACCGCGGACGAAAGCACGCGCCGCGACATCAAGCACCAGCTCGGCCTGACCGGGGCCCGCGCGTTCGTCGCCAGCTTCGACCGGCCGAACATCCGCTACCGCGTGCAGGTCAAGGGCCAGGCGCGCAAACAGCTGCTCGACTTCGTCTGCCGCGACCATCCGGGCGAGAGCGGCATCGTCTACTGCATGTCCCGGCGGAAGGTCGAAGACATCGCCGACATGCTGCGCAAGGAGGGCGTCGACGCGGTCGCCTACCACGCCGGGCTGGCGGCGGAGACGCGGTCGAGCGCGCACACCCGCTTCCTGCGCGAGGAGGGCGTGGTGGTGGTCGCCACGATCGCCTTCGGCATGGGCATCGACAAGCCGGACGTGCGCTTCGTCTGCCACCTCGACCTGCCGAAGTCGCTGGAAGCCTATTACCAGGAAACCGGGCGCGCCGGGCGCGACGGCCTGCCGGCGGAAGCCTTCATGGTCTACGGCATGACCGACGTCGCCAATCTGCGCCGGATGGTCGACGACTCCAGCGCGCCTGAGGAGATCAAGCTGGTCGAGCGGCGCAAGCTCGAGTCCCTGCTGGGCTTCTGCGAGACCACGCGCTGCCGCCGGCAGGTGCTGCTGGAGTATTTCGGCGAGGCGGCGGACGCGTGCGGCAACTGCGATACCTGCCTGGAGCCGGTGGAATCGATCGACGGCACGCACTGGGCGCGCCTGGCGCTGTCCGCGGTCTACCGGGTCGGGCAGAGCTTCGGGGCCGGGCACGTCGTGGACGTGCTGCTGGGCAAGCAGAACGAGAAGGTCGACCGGCGCGGCCACGACCGGCTGCAGGTGTTCGGCCAGGGAACGGAGCTGTCGGAAAAGCGCTGGCACTCGGTGCTGCGCCAGCTGGTGGCGCAGGGGCTGCTCAAGGTCGACATGGCGAACCACGGGGTCCTGCGCCTGGGCCCGCGCGAGCAGGTCGTCCCGGTGTTGCGCGCGGAGGAGACGGTGACGCTGCGCGCCGATCCGGAAAAGCTGCGCCCCACCCGCGGCGCGCAGAAGACCGGCGGCCGCCGCGCGCCCGCGCACGACCTGGAAGGCGCGGACGCCGCGCTGTTCGAAGCGCTGCGCGCCAAGCGCCGCGCGCTGGCCGAGCGCCAGGGCGTGCCGCCCTACGTCGTGTTCACGGACGCGACCCTGCTGGAAATGGTCCAGCGCCGCCCGCGCGGCACCAGCGAGTTCGCCCGTCTGCCGGGCGTCGGCAAAAGCAAACTCGACCGCTACGCCGACGACTTCCTCGCCGTGCTGAACGGGTAATCGGTTCGCTTCTGCTGGTTCCGCGCGAACCGACCGTGCAGACCATTTCCCCGTCCCCGCCTGCCACGCGGAGGCGGGGATCGAAGAATGCGGCGCGCCAGCTTCTCCCTCTCCTCCACGTGGGAGGAGAGGGCCGGGGAGAGGTGGGACGCACGGTCTATCAAGCGGCATATCGCTCACTTCGGCGCCCGCGCCGGCACAGCCGCTTCGATCACCTCGACAACGCCTTCCAGGTTCTCCAGCACGTCGTTGTTCCAGAACCGCAGGACCGTGTAGCCCTTGCTTTCGAGGACCTGCGTGCGCGCGGCGTCGCGCGCGGCGCGGTCTGCGTGCTGCCCGCCGTCCAACTCGACGATCAGCCGAGCTTCCGGGCACGCGAAGTCCACGATGTAGCGCTCCAGCCCGTGCTCGCGCCGGAACTTGAGGCCGTGCAGCTGGCGCGCCCGCAAGACCTGCCATAGCCGCCGTTCCGCCTCCGTCGGCTGACGGCGGAGTTCGGCCGCGAACGCTTTGCGGGTGCGCCTCATGATCCGCGCGTGTAGGTGCAAACCACGTCCCCTGTCCCCTCCTCCCACGAGGAGGAGGGGGACGCATCTCCCACGCGGAGGCGGGGGACGCACTGCCGTGGGTTTGAAGCGTGCCCGTGCTGCGCCGCGACAAACCGGCCTGCGGCTGCTATATTCGGGCCAAGTGGCAACCGCCGCCCTCCCCTTCACCGAGACGGACACCTTCCCTTGGCCGACGACGCGAACACCGGCAGCGAGCCCGAGATCACCTACCGCACCCCCTCGGTCGAGGACGGGGCGGAAATTTGGAAAATGGTCGACGAGGCGGCGGCACTCGACGTCAACTCGGGCTATGCGTACTTCATGATCGCGCGCAACTTCGCCGCCACCAGCGTGGTCGCGGAGGTCGACGGCGAGGTCGCGGGCATGGTGACCGCCTACCCGCTGCCGAGCGACCACACCCGCCTGTTCGTCTGGCAGGTCAACGTGCGCGACCAGTTCCAGGGCCTGGGCATCGCTTCGGGCATGCTGCAGGAGATCCTGACCCGCGAGGAAGGCCTGCACGTGCGCTACATCGAGACTACCGTGGCGCCCGACAATGAGGCCTCGGAGGCGCTGTTCCGCAAGACGGCGGCGTACTTCAACTGCGGCATCGAGGAGACCGAAGTCTACAAGGACGAATTGTTCCCCGACGCCGAGCACCAGATCGAGCGGTTGTTCGTGATCGGCCCGATCACCCGCATCGACAACGAGATCCAGATCCGCCAGGACGACGACGGGTATCGCCTCTACGCCGTGCTCGACGGCAACGAGCAGCCCGCGTTCACGCCCTGGAACCCGGCGTTCTCCACGCTCGACAACGCCCTCCACGCGGCCGAAGAGGTGCGCGAGGGCCACGGCGCGAAGGAAGTGGTGATCCTGGACAGCCAGTACGACGGCCGCCCGCACTGAAGGCGCGAGCTACAGGCCGGCGACCTTGAGCACGGTGATCGTGCCCGCGGTCAGGATCAGCCAGAACAGGGCCGCTGGCGGGTAATCCCAATACTCCAACAGCCGGATCTTGGCTTTCGCCCAGGCGCTGCGCGGCGGCTGCCGGCGCGTGCGCAGTCCGTCCTCGCCGCCCGGCGTCAAGTGCCCGTCTAGCATTACCTCTCTCCCGTCGCCGTGGGCGCGGTCGTACCGCCCCGGCCGCGTTTCGGCGCCGCTTGGTCGCGCGCGGTGCCCGGTTTGTTGTTCAGACCGGCGGACGCTAGCACCAACCGCACGGCCGGTATGTATCCTATGCGAATCAAACCTCCCTGGATCGCGACATGGCTGCGGCCGGACGCCGCGACTCGGCATGATTGCGCGCTTTCGGCGAATTTTCCTGCTTGCCGCGGGTCGAGCGTTAAGGCCTAATTAACCGGCTTTGGGGCGCGCGGCCGTGCGGGCGGCCGACGGAACGTCTTTGCGTGCGTTCCCGGCCGACCGCGCAAGGGCAGGATGCGGCAAGGTTGAGACACCTTTGCGGCTGAATCTTGCCCCCGCCGTCTGGCGTTGGCGCGACAGTCAGCAGAAGGCCGGTTTGGCCTTCCGGCATGTCGCTCCGGCGCGGGGGCCGTGGCGCCACCGATGTGCGGGCAGACACGTGCAGGAACCACGTGCAGGAACGAGGATAGCGCAATGGCGACTGGTACGGTGAAGTGGTTCAACACCACCAAGGGGTATGGCTTCATCGCGCCCGACGGCGGCGGCAAGGACGCGTTCGTCCACATCACGGCGGTGCAGCGCGCCGGTCTGTCCGGCCTGCAGGAAGGCCAGCGGGTCGAGTTCGAGCTGTCGCCGGGTCGCGACAACCGGCAGGCCGCGGATCAGCTGCGGGTCGTCGAATAGCCGCCCTGGCGGCCGAGCCACGCCGGCGCGCCGGGCTGTCGCACCGCGGTCAGTCCGTGGGCGCGGCACCGCCCGCGGCCGCCAGCGCGCCGATCCGGGCGTAGGCGTCCGGCGGCAGCACGCGCAGGCCGTCGAGCCGCAGCGCCCGACGCGCGGCGGCGAGCGCGGGGTCCGCGACCGCGGCGTGCAGCGCGGCCCGCACCCGGCGGCGGGTGTCCCGGTCGACGTTCTCCCCGGCGATCAACGGCAGCCCCGGCGCCGCCGGCGTGCCCGCGAGCACGCGTGTGCCCGCCAGCGCCTGCGGCGCGTGCGCGGCCAACAGGGCGTGGGTCACGCAGTCCACCGCCGCGATATCGGCCTGCCCGTCCGCCACGGCGCGCAGGCTGGCGCGGTGCCCGCCGGTCCACACGACCTGCCCAAGCGGCCGGCCGCCCGGCGGCGCATGGTCCGCCAGCGCCGCCAGCAAGGCGATCCAGCCGGAGTGCGAGGTCGCGCCGTTGACCGCGGCCGTGGTCCCGAGCAGGTCCGCGACCGCGGTCACCGGCGCCGCCTCGGCGACCACCAGCCAGCTGCGGTAGGCCGGACCGTCGCAGCCGGGCACCGCGTAGACCGGCGTGGCGAGGTACTGCCACCGGTCGGCATAGGCCTGCGTGAACGGATAGCCGCAGCCCTGCCCGAGCAGCAGGTCCGGATCGTCCCAAACCGCCGCCACGGCCCGCGGGCGGGTCAGCCGCTCGGGCACCCCGGCGACACCGGCCGCCCGCAGATGCCGGGCGATCCCCGACCACCAGGCATCGGTCGCGCCGCGCAGCTCCGGCAGATCGTACATCGGCAACGCCGCGGTCCAGGGACCTGTTGGCACAGCGCGCGCGCTCACCCGGCCGCCAGCTCCGCGCGCAGGCGCTGCACGAAGCCGCCGACCTCGGTCGGCTGCACCGCCGCCGCGCGGATCAGCTCGTCGAAATGGCGGGTCATGATCCGGATATGCTCGGTCGCCGTGAACACGAAGTACATCTCGCCGAAATAGACCGCGGCCCGGCGCGGTCCGAACACGGTGAGCGGCACGCAGTAGCGCTGCAAGCCGTCGAACAGGAACAGCCGGAAGGTCGGGTAGAGTTCGTCGAGCAAACGCTCGATCTGGTCCAGCTGTTCGATCCGCTGGGCGCGCGGCAGGTCGGCCCAGACGCCGTGTCCGAAGGCGAAGCTCTGCAGCAGCTGGAAGCTGCAGCAGGCCTCCATGTCGGTCTCCGGTTCGCGCATGTAGGCCAGGTTCTCCGCCGCCTCGCTGCGCCGCGACTGCGACAGCGGGTCGTCGGTCCCCTGGTACTCGTAGGCGAGCGTGGCTTCGGTCTTCAACAGATCGGGCAGCGTGGTCGGCACGTAGCGGATCTTCGCCCCGGCGGCCTCCCGCTTCCAGCGGCTGAGGCGCGCGTCCAGCGGGCTGGCGCCGCCGCGCTCGACCTCCGGCGCGCCCGCGACCAGTTCGGCCTCCGGTCGCGGCTCCTGGCTCAGGCCGAGCAGCCAGTCGGTGCTGACCTGAGCCTCGCGCGCGATCGCGGCGATCGTCTCCGCGCGCGGCAGGCGGACCGTGTCGGCGGACAGCAACTGCGACAGGGTCGAGCGGTCGAGCCCGATCCGCGCGGCGAAGGCGGAGCGGCTGATTCCCTGATGGGCGATCGTCTCGGCCAGCCGTTCACGGAAGCGCGCGACCCATTCCCGACGGTCCATCTCCGCGTCCACCCCGTGTTCAGGTGCGGCCCCGCAAGCGCCGATGGATCGGCGCGGCGGATGATGCGACAACCGCGACAAGCGTTGTGCAGTGTCAACAGATATGTGGGGAATGCGCAACCCGGGCGTACGTCCGTCATTTGTGGCTTGCGGACCTCGTCCGGCGCCATCTATGTCATATGTTATGTCGTCAAAACGCCCGGCCGCGTGGCCAACCCTCGCCGTTGCCGCCGCCGTCTACGGCGGCTTTCTGCTGCTCACCTGGTTCCATGCCGCCGTACCCTGGTGGCTGCTCGCCGTCCCCGGCGGGTATCTCAGCGCCTGGCAGGCGTCGCTGCAGCACGAGACGGTGCACGGCCATCCGTTCCGCAAGCGCTGGGCGAACTGGCTGCTTGGCCTGCCGGGGTTTCTGCTGTGGCTGCCCTGGGGCGTCTACCGCGACAGCCATCTGCGCCATCACCGGGACAGCCGCCTGACCGACCCGCTGGAAGATCCGGAGAGCTTTTACGTCACACCGGCGTTGTGGGCGCGCCTGGGCCGGGTCCGTCGGGCCTGGCTGTGGGCGTTGAACACGCTTGCCGGCCGGATGGTGCTGGGGCCGCCGCGCACGGTGGCGGTCTTCCTGCGCGACGAGGCGCGCCGGCTGGCGGCGGGCGACCGCCGGCGCCGGCGGCACTGGCTCTGGCACCTGCCCGGGTTTGGCCTGGTCGGGGGCTGGGTGTTCTGGGTCTGCAGCATGCCGGTGTGGCTCTACCTGGCCGCCTTCGTCTATCCCGGCACCGCGTTGATGCTGCTGCGTTCGTTCCTGGAGCACCAGGCCGCCGAGGCCGTGGGCGACCGGACCGCGGTGGTCGAGGCCGGCCCCCTGATCAGCCTGCTCTACCTCAACAACAACCTGCACGCCGTGCACCACACCGACCCGCGGCTGCCGTGGTACGCGCTCCCGCGCGCCTACCGCCGCGGGCGGGCGGACATCCTGGCCGGCAACGGCGGCTATCGCTACGCCGGGTACCTGAAGATCGCCGCGGTCTATCTGTTCAGGGCGAAGGAACCGCCGGTCCATCCGCTGCCGGCCGGCCCAGGGCTGGACGCGGGATCGGACGTCCCCGCGCCGCACCAGTCGGGGGCGCAACTCGCCGGGTGACCGTACGCCGTGCGGCCCGCTACCCGATCACCACCCGGGACATCGCGGTGACGGCGGCCATCACGGTCGCCAGACCGCCCAGCTTCACCCAGTCGCGCACCTCCCGGCGGCGCATGCCGAACCGGGCGGCCAGGCCGGCTTCGGCCCGGCTGACGATGTGACGGGCGGCGGCGGTCGGGCGCATGGCGCGGCTCTCCTTCGACTTAAGTTATTCCCGGTCGGTTCGCTGTGGCGGTTCGATGTGGCGGTTCACCCTGGCGGCGCGCTCGCGGCCGGCGGCCGGTGCGACGCCGGGGTGCGGCGTCCGCGCGGGGCGGCCGGCCCCGCGCGGACTTTCCGGCAGCCAGTCGGTGCCGGCGGCTAGTTGGTGAACGACGCCTTCAGCTTTTCCAGCGCGGGCGTGCCGTCGGCGGCCTCAACCCCGTCGAGCCAGGCCGACAGCTGCTCCGGCGCGCCGGCCAGCCAGTTGGCGGCGACCTTGTCGGCCGCGGTGTCGTCGTAGGAGTAGTCGTAGATCCAACGGCTCTGGACCGCCGGCTCGACCTTGAACTGCTTGAGGAACTTCGCCGCCTGCGGGTTCGCCTCGGCCCAGCCGGTGGCGGTGATCGTCCAGACGTCGGTGCCGAGCGCGGCGATCTTGCTGTCCGGACCGTCCTCCAGGAAGCAGAGGTCGAACTTCACCGCCATCCAGTGCGGCTTCCAGCCGTGGAACACGACGGGCTCGTCGTTGCGGGTCTTCCGCTCGACCTGGGCCAGCATGCCGGACACGCTGGACGGCGTGACGGTCCAGTCGCCCAGGCCCTTGTAGTCGTTCTTGACCGCGTTCTGGAACGCCTCTGTCATCGCTGCTCCGGCGCCGATCGCGTAGATCGTGCGGTCGAACTGCTCGCCGTTGGCGACCAGGTCTTCGACCGTCTCGATGCCGGACTCGCAGACGTAGGTGGGCACGGCCAGGCCCTGGATCGCGCCGTCCAGGTTGATGGCGTATCGCTGTGCGGCGCCGGCCTCCACCAGCGGCTGCACCATCGACTTGTGCGCCGGCATCCAGGCGCCCAGCGTGACGTCGACGTCGTCCGTCTTCATGCCCTGGTAGACGAACTGCGGGCTCAACTCCTTGATGCGCGCCGGATAGCCGATCCGGTTGAGGATCTGCAGGGCGACCTGGGATTTGACGGTCACCCCCGGCCACGGCTGCATGCCGATCCGTGTCTCGCCGTCGGCCCGCGCGTCCTGGACGCTGCCAGCCGCCCCGGCGAGCGCGAGCGCCAGGCCGGCGACCAGGGCCTTGGCCCCGGTAGTCGCGCGATAGTGGGTCATCGTGAAAGCCTCCGGTTGTTATCGCGTTGACGGCGCAGCAGCGCGGCCCCGCGGCCGGACAGTGGCGGCCGGACAGTGGGAGTGGCGTTAACGCTGCCGGCCGCCCGATGGGTCCGCGAACGACCGCGCGCGCTACTGCGCCTTTGATATCCAGACCCTGCGCGGTTTGCCGCACCGACGCCAAACAACTAATCTCCACCCCAAAGGCCAAGTTTTTCTAATGGGATCGTTTTGAGCACTTTGACTATTGAAACAAACCAAGAACATATTTTTACTGCGGGTATGGATATGGTCACGTTCATGCAGCGTTTATCGACGGATGAAGCCTGCCGGACGTTCCTAGGGTGTGGACTCAAATCATAGGAACCATGTGCGCATTGCGATCAGCGCCACGGTCGCTTCGAAGGTTACTTTCAGCTTGTCGAAGCGCATAGCGAAGCGTCTGTAATCTTTCATTCGATTGAAAGCACGTTCGATCAGGTTCCGTTCACGATAGAGATCGGAGTTTTCTTCGGGTTTTTGAC
>NZ_NRRL01000089.1 GCF_016583645.1 Rhodovibrio sodomensis
AACGGTCATCGAGACGGGGTCGGGAAAACCAGCACGAAGGCGCTGCACGCTACAGTGCGAGTAAGCGTATTGGACCCGGTCCGCGTATCTCCATACAGGCCCGCGGCGTGTAACGGCCGCATCGAGAGGCCGAAGACACGACTGCACCTGACCGCATGCCTACACCGGACCCGAGGAAAAAGGGCTTGCATCTGTGGGGGCGTCCAGACACGGCCTTTTTTCGCTTCCGCGACATGCTTTCAGGTGTGTCCCGATCCGGTCGGTTGCAGCGGCCGCATCCGTCCAAGCCCGTGTACCCCAAGATCCCGGAACCGCCCCGGCGGTTGCCGAAATCCGACGCCCCAGCAACCACACCACAGGAGCGCGCGCGATGAGCGAAGGTGAGGGCGAGCGGCTCAAGCAACCTGTCCGCCGGCTGTCGGCGCGCGCGGAACGCGGCGTTTTGGCGGGCGCGATCGCGATCGCGCTGGTGCACCTCTACATGAACGGCCTGGGCTCGCTGATCGTCGACGGGCTGGACGCGCTGCTGGGCCTCGCCGGCGGATCGATCGACACGCTGGGCGGTCTGGGCCGGGCCCTGCAGCAGATGGCCGTCCCGCCGCCCTTGCTGATGAACGCCCTGCACTTCGCAGGCTTCGCGGTGCTGGCCGGGCTGTTCTACCCGATGATCCCGCGCGCGTGGTGGACGGACAGCCGCTGGGGCACGCTCGCCGACCTCGGGCTCGGCGTCGTGGGGGCGCTCGCCGGCCTCTACCTGATCGCCCAGGAAACCGCGATCTACGACCGCGGCATGAACCTTGCCGCCGGCGAGTGGATCGCCGGCGGCGTGCTGATCGTGGTCGCGCTTGAACTGGTGCGCCGGACCACCGGCTGGATCGTGCCGGTGCTCAGCGTGCTGGCGCTGTCCTACGCCACCTGGCTGGGCCCGGAGATCGACGGCATGCTGCAGTTCGCCGGGCTGTCGGCGGAAACCATGCTGTTCCGCACCGTCTACGGCGATGACGGGATCTTCGGCAACATCGCCGGGATCAGCGCCTCGATCGTGGTGATGTTCATCCTGTTCGGCGCGTTCCTGCTGCGCTCGGGCGCGGGCGATGCGATCGTCGATCTGGCGCAGGTGGTCGCTGGCCGGCTGACCGGCGGGCCCGGGCTGGTCGCGGTGATCGCCAGCGCGCTGACCGGCACGATCTCGGGTTCCGCCGTCGCCAACACCGCCCAGACCGGGACGATCACGATCCCGCTGATGCAGCGCTCGGGGTATCCCGGCCGGTTCGCCGCGGGGGTGGAGGCGGCAGCCAGCACCGGCGGCCAGCTGATGCCGCCGATCATGGGCGCGGGCGCCTTCATCATGGCGAACTACACCCAGATCCCCTACGTCACCATCATCTCCGCCGCAGCCCTGCCGGCGCTGTTGTACTTCCTGTCGGTCGCCTTCTACGTCCGGATCGAGGCGAAGCGCCTGAACCTGCTGCCCGAGGCAGACCACGGGCTGAACGTCCGCGAGGTGCTGGTCCGCGGGGTGGTCAAGCTGCTGGCCCCGATCGGTGTCCTGGTGCTGCTGCTGTTCCAGGGCTTCACCCCGACCTACTCCGCCGGGCTGGCGATCCTGGCGGTGGTCGCCGGCTCCTGGTTCACCTCGGAGAAGATGGGCCCGCGGGCGATCGCCGAGGCGCTGGCGAACGGGGTGCGCAACGTCACCATGATCGCCGTGCTGCTGGTCGCGATCGGCATTTTCGTCAACGTCATCCCGACGACCGGCCTGGGCAACCTCTTGTCGCTGATGATCAGCCAGTGGGCCGACGGCAACCTGCTGATCGCGTTCGTCCTGGTCGCGCTTGCCTCGCTGGTCCTCGGCATGGGGCTGCCGGTCACGGCGGCCTACGTCGTGCTCGCGGTGCTGTCCGCCCCGGCGTTGCGCGACCTGATCGTGCAGGGGCAAATCCTGGAGATGCTGGAAAGCGGCACCCTGCCGGAGGCCGCGCGCAGCGCCTTCATGCTGGTCGACCCGAACGCGCTCGCGAAGCTGGCCCAGCCGATGGGCGCGGCGGCCGCGCAGGCGCTGCTCGATTCCGCGCCGCCGGAGGTCATCAACATCGTCCGCGAACAGGCCCTGAGCGACCACGCCGCGACGTTCGCGCTGTTGTCCGCGCACATGATCATCTTCTGGCTCAGCCAGGATTCCAACGTCACCCCACCGGTCTGCCTGACCGCCTTTACCGGCGCGGCGATCGCCGGCACCGACCCGATGAAAACCGGGGTGCAGGCTTGGAAGATCGCCAAGGGGCTGTACATGGTGCCGCTGCTGTTCGCCTACACCCCGCTGCTGGGCGGGACCTGGCATGAAGTGCTGGAGATTTTCGTGGTCGCCACGCTGGGCCTGTACTGCATCGCGGCGGGGCTGCAGGGCTATCTGGTCGGCCCCTTGGTCGGCCCGGTCGGCTGGCTGGCGCGCGGCGGGCTGCTGGCGGCTGGGGCCCTGTTGTTCTGGCCCGGGATCTGGTGGACGCACGCGGCCGGCGCGACCCTGTTCGCCAGCGCCTGGGCGTTCAACCGCTGGCGCGCCCACGCAACGCCCGTTCCGGCCAAGGGCACGATGCTGAAAGAACCACCTTTCAGCATCTTGCTCTAGATTCAATATCCTTCCGGTCAGGCATCGCATACACCCGTGCGTGCGCATTCGCGTGTTTTTCACTCTATATTGGGTAGCTGGGGACGCTGTTCCCGCGCGACGTCAACGCGAGGAGACGCCGGCCATGGCCAAGCCCCAAACGACCACGCCCCTGCCCCGGGACGAGCCGCACCGCTTGGCCGCGCTGCGGCGCCTGCGCCTGCTGGACACCCCGCGGGAGCTGGCGTTCGACCGCCTGACCCGGCTGGCCGCCCGGGTGGGCGGCGTGCCGATCGCCGCGGTCGCCCTGCTCGACCGCGACCGCAACTGGTTCAAGGCCTCGATCGGGGTGAAGGTTGCGCAAGTGCCGCGCGATCACGCCTTCTGCGCCTTCACGGTCGCCGAGGGCGCCGCGCTGATCGTGCCCGACGTGGCGGCGGACCCGCGGTTCGAAGACCTGCGGCTGGCCGACTGCAACCGGGGTGTACGCTTCTACGCTGGCGCGCCGGTGCGCAGCCCGGACGGCGCGTGCGTCGGCACGCTGTGCCTGATGGATACCGCGCCGCACCCGGGCTTCAGCCGCAACGACCGCGCCAACCTGCGCGATATCGCCCGGCTGGTGGAGGAGGAGATCGGCCGGCACGCCGAGAACGACCTGCCGTCGGCCGACGACAGCTGCGAAATCGACTGGACCATCTGGCTGTAGTGCATCGCCGCGGCGCGGAACACCGAGCCTAACCCGACCGCCGCTCCGGCCCGCCGGCCCCGGCGCTACCCGGCTTGATCGGTCTTGCGCGCGGGATCCGGGCCGGCGACCGGCGGGTCGACCGGCACGTCTTCCGGCTGGGTGTTCCGCACCTCCCAGGCGATGCCGAGGATGTTGTTCCGGTCCAGCCAGGACAGGCCGTAAACCGGCCCAACCTCCTTAATCAGGCCGCCGTCGCTGCGGTAGACGGTCGCCGCGAATTTGGCGACACCGGTCCGGTCCAGTTCTTTCCACAAGGCGATTTCCGGCGTTTCAAGAGCCGTCGTCGTCGGGATCGGCACCTCGACGGCGGGGATCCCGGCCAGGAACTCGCTCCGCGTCGTCGACAGCGCGCCGGACCGCACCTCCACGATCACGTCCGCGTCCGCGCGATTGCTGACCAGGTACGCGCCTTCAGCGAGCAGCGCCGCCCGCAGCGCACCGATGGCATAGGCGCGGTCGTAGGAGTCGAAATAACGGCCGTCCAGATAGACGCGCTGGCCGTAGTCGATGCCGAACTCCATCCGCTCGATCGCCTTGTCCGCCGCCGTCGACAGCAGCAGCTGCTCGTTCGCGCCGCGCTCCGGCTGGGTCCGACGGATCTCCGTGCAGCCGGCGGCGACGACCGCCAGCAGGGCGAGCACGACGGCGCGAGCCGCTGTCGCGGTCATGGCGGCGCGAGCCGCTGTCGCGGTCATGGTGGCGCTCCTGGTCAGCGTTCGGGATCCCGGACGAAGCCGACGGACGGACGCCGCCGCGGGCCGCGGCCGTGGCGCCCGCGTTACCGGTCGGTCTGCAACTGATCCAGCACGCCGCGGATGATCTCCTCGGCGCGCCTGGGCTGGGCGTTGCCGGCGGCGCCCGGCTGGGATGGCTCCTTCGCGCCGGTCGGCTCGATCGTTTCCCGGTCGCCCGCCTGATCGGGCGCTTCGGACGCCGCGTCGTCCGCGCCACCGCCCGCCGGCGCCGCGTCCTGCGTCTCCTGCTCGATCTTCTCCGGCGTCAGCTGCTGCTGAAACGCCCCGCCGGTGATCGCAACGTCGGGCGCATCCAACGGCCCGGTCTGACGGGTCACGACGAACGGCGCGTCCGGCGCGTCGGTGGCGCGGAACAGTTCGGTGGTCAGGTCCAGCCGCCAGGCCGGCAGGTTGACCTGCCCGCGCACCTCCGCCCGGCCCTCGAGCCCATCCAGCGTCAGGTCGGCGGTGGTCACGATCCCGTCGGCAACGGCGAAGCTGCCGGTCAGGCGGGCCCGCTCCCGAGTGAACGCGGTGCCGACGAAGTCGAGCGCCTGCGTCAGCCCGCCGATCTGCACGTCGGCCCCAAAGGAGTCACCCAGCATGTTCGACAGCTGCCGGCCGAGCCGGCCGTCAGCGGCGCCGGCCTGCTCCAGCAGGCGCCCAACCTGGGGCCCCAGGAACACCTGCGGCGCGACGGTGACCCGTCCGGACACGCTGCCCTCGCCCGCCAGGCTCGCGATCATCGCGTTCATGCTGGCGCCGCGCGCGTTCAAGTCGGCCTGCAAGTCGATCGGCCCGTTCAGCGCGCGCAGATCGAACGCGCGCGCCAGCAACGGCCCGCTCGAGACCTGCTGCGCGTCGACTGCGAGCGAGGCCGCCGGGGTGGTGCGGGTGTCCAACGTGCCGGTGGCGCTGACCTCGCCGCCGAACAGCGTACCGGTCAGGCGCTCCAGGTTAAGCACCCCGTCGCTCAGGGCTGCCGACAGTTCGGCGCCTTCCAGCCGGCTGCCGTCGGTCAGCACGATGGCGTCGGAGGTGAGCTCGAGATCGAGGTCGAGGGCGCCCAGCGCGTCCAGCGGCAGCGGCTGCGCCGACCAGCGGGGGCCCGACCCGTCGCCGCCAGCGTCGCCGGTCCCGCCGCCGGTCCCGCCGCCGGTGCCCGCATCCGCCCCGGCCGCATCCGCCGGCCCGCCGGCCGCCGCCCCGAACGCCGCGAGCGGCAACGCGCCGGTCGCCAGCGTCGCCGTGAGCTTCGGCCGCAGGCCGGACAGGTCGACCGAGAAAGGCCCGCTCAGCGGCACGGGACCGATCCGGCCCTTCAGGTTGTCGGTCGCGAAGCCGCGGCTGGTCCCGGTCACCCGTGCGGTCAGATCGAGCGGGCCGGTCTCCGCCGGCAGCGCGGGCAGTCCGGGCGCTTGAGCCGTCAGCCCGCTCAGGCTGTCGTGCTGCAGGGCCAGGACGAGGTCGAACGCCGCCGGCGCGGCCAGCGGCTCCACAGTGCCCTGGAAGGTCGCGGTGCCGCCGAGCGCGGTCAGCGTCCCGTCGACCTTGGCCCCGGCCAGCCCGCCCTGCACCGTGCCGACCAGGGCGACCGGCCCGATCCCGGCCGGGACGCTGTCGGACGCGCCGACCAGGCCGGCGAAGCGCGGCACGTCTTTGACGTCGAGGTCGACATTGAGGTCGAGCTTCGGGGCCGGCCCGACCAGTTCGCTCAGCGTCCCGTCCACCCGCACGCGGGCGCCGCCCAGGTTGCCGACCGAGGCCTCACGCACGGTCAGCACCTGATTGTGCAGGGTCGCGTCCAGCTTGACGTTTTGGGCGGTGGTGCCGGCATAGGTCAGCTGGCCGGCGCGCAGATCGAAGTTCGCGTCGAAGCCGCCCAGCCAGGCGAGCGGCGGCCCGCCATAGCCCTCGCCGCCGACCCCGCCGCCGCCATCGGTCGCATTCCCGTTGTCCGGCAGGTAGGCGGCGAGGTTCAGCCGGTCCGCGGTCAGGCCGATGCCGAAGCCCGGACGCTGGCGCAGGGCGATGGCGATGCCGCCCCGCAGCTGCACGGTGTCGACCTCGAGATCCAGGTTGGTCAGCGTGACCTGCCCAGGGCGCGCCTGCACGTCGGCCAGCAATTCCATCCGGCGCAGCCGGTCCTTGGGCACGCGCTCCGCGTTGACGCCCAGCCAGGCCAGCATGCCGCGCAGGTTGTCGGAGGCTGACTCCAGCCGGCCATCGAACACCGGCTGGCCATCCTGGGCGGCCAGGGTGCCGAACACCGCCAGGTCGCTCGAGCCGGGCAGCAGCGCCATCGCCTGGTTCAACGTCACCGTCCCGTCGGCGAGCACCGCGTTCGCCCGGCCCTGGCGAATCACCCGGTCGCGGTACAGGATCGCGCCGACGTTAAGGTTGAGTTCGGCGCGCAGGTCCTGCGGCAGCGCGAAGCCGTCGCCGCTACCATCGGGCGAGCCGCCGCTGCCGCCGGCGGCACTGCCGTCCGCGCGCTGCATCGCGAGCAGCCGGTCGAGGTCGAGGCGCTGGACCGTCAGGTCGGCGATCACGTTGGTCCGGTCGGTATCGGGGGCGCTGGGGAAGCTCACCTGCAGCCGGCCGTCGGCGCCGGTGTCGCCCAACTGCAACGACAGGTCCTGCGCCTTCAGGACGCCGCCCTCCAGCGTCAACCTGCTCTCGGCGGAGAAGGTCTGCGCCAGTTGAGCCGGATAGCTGGCCGCCGCGCGGCCGGTGACCTGCGCCAGCGCGGTCGCGAGATCGCCGCCGCGCAACTCCAGATCGCCCTGCAGACGCACCGTCTGGCCGGTGGTCAGCGCGCCGCCCAGGGTGGCGTGCGCGTCCGTGCCCGGCAGCCGCACCCGCAGGCTGTACGGTGCCGGCCCGCCCGCGCCCAGCCGGCCGAGCTGACCGTCGAACTCGAGCGGAACGCCGTCGACAGCCAGACTGCCGTCCGCCTCGAACGGGCCCGACAGCGACTGCGCGGACAGGCGCGCGTCGACCGCCGTCACCCGCCGGTCGATGCCGGCCCGGGCGTCGACGAAGCGCAGCGTGCCGTCGACCACCCGCACGCTTTGCAGGCTGACCTTGCCCAGCAGGCCGCTGCCCAGCGGACTGCCTGACCCGGTCGCAGGGTCGCCCGGCCCGCCCAGGCGCCAGTTGGCGCGGCCGTCGGCCGTGCGTTCCAAAAGCAGCCGCGGCTCCACCAGCACCAGCCGCTCGACCTCGACCCGGCCCTGCAGCAGCGGGGCGAGCGCGACCTGCATGCGCATCTCCGCGATCCGGGCCATCGGCTGGTCGCGCCCGCCGTCGACGTTGGCGAGCGTGACCTGCTGGGCGGAAAACGCCGGACTGGGCAGCAGCGACAGGCTGACCGGCCCGTCGACCGCGATGTCGCGCCCGGTCGCCTGCTCGACCTGCCGGGCCAGCTGGTCCTTGTAGGCGTTCCAGTCGATCAGGCTGGGCAGGAGGAGCACCGCCGCCATCAACACAAACAGGACGGCGAGCAGGGCGTAGATCAGCTTCTTCAACGTGGAACCTTCGTCGCGACGGACCAGCGCCGGCAGGGCGCGTGCGCAGAAATGGCGGGCTTTCCGTTGCGCCCGGCGGCGTACGCGCTAAGCTAATGAAAGTCGGCGCCGACGGCAAACGCTTGGCACGCGCGAGACGCCCGTGCCGCGCGTCTGGAGCCGGTCTGGACCGGGCAAACGAGAGACCGCAGCCATGGGCAAGCTGATCGACCTGGACGCCTACCGCCGCCGCAAGCAGCGCGGCCTGCCCCGCCTCGCGACCTCGCGCGACGCCGACGCGCCGGCCAGTCCGCGCCCGTCCGACAGCTACCGCCTGGGCCTGCCCAACCCCCCGGAACGCCCGGGACGCCCGGACGATCCCGACGCCCCGGAGCCGGCTTAAGGGTCCACGCGCGCGGCCGGCGTTTACCCGTCCAGCTTCACGATCTTGCCCGGGTTCAGGATGTTGGCGGGATCGAGCGCGCGCTTGATCGCGGCCATGGCGGGCAGCAGGTCGGGGTGCTCCTGTTCCAGCAGGTGCATCTTGCCGTAACCGATGCCGTGCTCGCCCGTGCAGGTACCGGCCATCTTCAGGGCGCGGGCGACCAGGCGGTCGTTCAGGGCCTGGGCGCGCGTCATCTCTTCGGCGTCGTCGGGATCGATCACCAGGACCAGGTGGAAATTGCCGTCGCCGACGTGCCCGACGAGCGGCGCGATCAGGCCGGACTGCGCGATGTCGCGCTTGGTCTCGATAATGCAGTCGGCGAGCCGCGAGATCGGCACCGCGACGTCGGTCGGCCAGCCTTTGCCGCCGGGGCGCAGCGCGAGCGCGGCGTAGAACGCGGCGTGACGCGCCGCCCACAGCTGCGAGCGCTCTTCCGGCCGGGTCGCCCAGGCGAAGTCGGTGCCGCCCGCGGCCTGCGCCAGTTCGCCGGTACGCTCCGCCTGCTCCGCCACGCCGGCGTCGGAGCCGTGGAACTCGAAGAAAATCGTCGGCTGGACCGGGTAGTCGAGGCCGCTGTAGCGGTTGCAGGCGTCCATCTGCACCTCGTCCAGCAGTTCCATGCGCGCAACCGGAATGCCCGACTGGATCACCAGCTGCGCCGTCTCGACCGCGCCCTCCAGCGTGGGGAAGGCGCAGACGGCGGACGAGATCGCCTCCGGCTGGCCGGCCAGGCGCAGGCGCACCTCGGTGATCACGCCAAGCGTGCCCTCGCTGCCGATCATCAGCCGGGTCAGGTCGTAGCCGGCGGACGACTTGCGCGCCCGCCCGCCGGTGTGAACGACGCTGCCGTCGGCAAGCACCACGGTCAGGCCGATCACGTTCTCCCGCATGGTGCCGTAGCGCACCGCGTTGGTGCCGCTTGCCCCGGTCGCCGCCATGCCGCCCAGGGTGGCGTCGGCGCCGGGATCGATCGGGAAGAACAGGCCGGTGTCGCGCAGGTATTCGTTCAGCTGCTTGCGGGTCACGCCGGCCTGCACGGCGCAGTCCATGTCCTCGGCGTTGACCTCCAGCACGTCGTTCATCCGCGACAGGTCGAGGCAGACCCCGCCCGACAGCGCGGCCACGTGCCCCTCCAGCGAGGTGCCCACGCCGAACGGGATCACCGGCTTGCCGTGGCGCGCGCAGATCGCCACCAGCCGCGCCACCTCCTCGGTGCTCTCGGGAAAGGCGACGGCTTCGGGCGGCTGGCCTTCGTGGTAGCTCTCGTCCTGGCCGTGCTGCGCCAACAGCGCGCCGGCCGTGCTCAGCCGGTCGCCCAGCACGTCCGCCAACTCGTCCAGCCAGCCGCGCTTGAGCGCCGCATCCGCGTTCATCGAACTTGTCCTCCCCGTGGCTTTGCGCCCCGTTACGCCGCGCGTGTCGCGCAGCGCAACCGGTCTTGTTTTCTCACCTTATGCGACCATAACATGACCAGGATCGGCCCACGACCGCCCGCGCCGCCGCGGGTCCGGGCCGGCGATTGGACGGTGTCAAGCGTCGGTGCGGCGATGGCGAGTGGCAAGTGGACACAGCCGGGCGTGCCCCACAAGGGCTGGTTCAACGTCGGCATCGAGGACGTCGGCGACGCCCACGAAACCTGCGAGATGTGCGAAACGGTGGAGATCCGCTTCGTCCACCTGATGCGCCATCCCGACGTCCCCTACGACCTGCGGGTCGGCTGCGTCTGCGCCGAGCACATGGAAGCCGACCGCCAGGCCGCCCGCAGCCGCGAACGCTGGAAGCGCAACGAGGCCCAGCGCCGCGCCAACTGGCTGAAGCGCACCTGGCGCGTCTCCCAGCGCGGCAACGAGTACCTCAACGTCGAGAACTTCAACGTCACCGTCTTCCAGCGCCCCAACCAGTACTGGGGCGGGCGCATCCTGCACAAGCCGACCGGCACCAAGCGCGCCTCCCAACGGCCCTACCGCTCGAAGAACGAGGCCAAGCTGCCGGCGTTCGACAAGCTGCAGGAGATGAAGGCGAAGCTGGAGCGGCGGGAGCGGTAGACTACTCTCGTCGGTTCGCCGGTTTCGACCGCTCCGCCCGCCAGATTGAACGTCGCACCCAAGCGCAGCACGTTCTGACCTTGAGCACAATCGATGAAGGTCGAGTCCAACCTTCACCGTGAATTTTGCTCTAACTGCTTGAAGAGAAGCCAAGATTCAGCTGAAAGGTGGCTTCACCTTTCAGCATCTTGCTCTAGCCAACCCCCCGCCCCACCGAGCCGGGCGCCAAGCGCTCTTGTCCTCGGAATCGGCCGATCAGGTCTTCGTACGGTCGTCGATCTCCCGGGCGACCTTGAGCGTTTCCGGAAAGGCGCGGGCCTCGCGGTCCTGCCGGGTCTTCTCGCGCCGCTCGCCCAGACGCGCCATGACCGCGACGACGCTGTAGTACACGAGCACGAGCGCTACGACCGCCCAAACGGCCGTCTCGGTGTCGATGCCTCCGAAGAGCGTCAGCAGCGGTTCAGTCATTGCGGTCTCCCGGAGAGGGGCGCTCCACGGCCTCGATCATGCGCTCGATCCGCTTGGCAACGTGGATGTTATCATTTTCCTCTCCCTTTGACATCTGGCGCTCCAGCGCGGCGTAGACCATCCCGAAAACGCCGACAGCCACGAGTGCCAGATATGCCGTCGCGGACACCTCCGGCGAGCCCGCGACAAGGCCGACCGCACCGGACACGGAAACCGTGACCGCCATGCGTCCGATGTAAATGTCCGCGGTCTCAGCGCGATCGGCCCGGCGCTTCGCCTTTCCCCTCAGATCGTCGGCAATCGTCTGGCACCGGTAGAGGATCGCCTGCCTGACCGCGGACTCCGGCGGCAACGCCCTCAGCGTGTCGATCAGTCGTCGCCGCTTGCGCTCGTCGTCAACGATCGGGACGAGGTCGGCCTCGCCGAGCTTGAGTTCGCGATCGTCCGCCACGCCCTCGTATTCGGCCAGGACACCGACCGGATCGTTACGTCCGCCGGTATCGGCCGGCGAGCCGCTGGGGCCTTGTTGGGCCATGCGCTCTCCCACTGTCCTTCCAGCAGCCCGCTAGAATCGATGAAGGTCGTGTCGACCTTCATCGTGAATCTTGCTCTAACTGCTTGAAGAGAGAGCAAGATTCAGCTGAAAGCTGGCTTCACCTTTCAGCATCTTGCTCTAATTCTGCATCCGCGCCATCAGCTCCGGCAGCCAGAGGGCAAGCTGCGGAAAGGCCACCAGCAGGACCACGCCCAGCACCAGGATCAGGAAGAACGGCAGCGCGGCGACCGCCACCTGGAGGATGTTGCGCCCCGTCAGACCCTGCAGGACGAACAGGTTGAAGCCGACCGGCGGGGTGATCTGGGACATCTCCACGACCACCACGAGGTAGATGCCGAACCAGATGCGGTCGATGCCGGCCGCCTCGACCACCGGCAGAATCACCGCGGTGGTCAGCACCACGAGCGAGATGCCGTCCAGGAAGCAGCCGAGGACGACGAAGAACAGCGTGAGCGCGGCCAGCAAGCCGTACTGCGAAAGCTCCAGGGTGCCGATCCATTCGGCCAGCATGCGCGGGATACCGGTGAAGCCCATCGCGCTTGTGAGAAACGACGCGCCCGCCAGGATGAAAGCGATCATGCAGGAGGTGCGGGTCGCCCCCATCAGGCCGTCGGCGAAGCTCTTCCGGGTCAGGGTGCCGGACAGCCAGGACAGCAGCAGCGCCAGGAACACGCCCACGGCCGCGGCGTCGGTCGGGCTGGCGATGCCGATATAGATGCTGCCGATCACGCCCAGGATCAGCAGGATCACCGGGATCAGCCGGCGCGACTGCCAGATCCGCTCGCCAAGCGGCATCGGCGGGTCGCGCGGGGGCGTGCGCTCGGGGTGCATCACGCTCCACAGCGCGACGTAGCCCATGAACAAGAGCACCAGCACGAGCCCGGGCAGGATCCCGGCGACGAACAGCCGGGCGATCGATTCCTCGATCGCCACGCCGTAGACGATCAGGATGATCGACGGCGGGATCAGCAGCCCGAGCGTGCCGGAGCCGGCCAGCGTGCCGATCGACATCGTCTCGTCGTAGCCGCGCCTGGTCAGTTCCGGCAGGCTCATCCGGCCGATCGTGGCGGCGGTCGCGGCCGAGGAGCCGGAGACGGCGGCGAAGATCGAGCAGCCGAGGATGTTGACGTGCATCAGCCGGCCCGGCAGCCGGCCCATCCAGGGCGCCAGGCCGCCGAACAGGTCCGCCGACAGGCGCGAGCGGAACAGGATCTCGCCCATCCAGATGAACAGCGGCAGCGCCGCCAGCGCCCAGGAGTTGGAGGCCCCCCAGACGGATGTCGCCAGCACCCGGCCCGCCGGCGCGCTGGTGAACAGCTCCATCGCCACCAGCCCGACGCCGAACAGCGAGAAGGCGACCCAGACGCCGCTGCCCAGAAGCGCGAACAGCACGACGACCAGCAGGATGCCGAGCCAGACCTCCCCCATCTAGCGCCGCTCCCCGGTCGTGTCGTGCTCGGCCCCCTGCTCGGCTTCCGAGACGTCCAGCAGGATACCGACGTTGGCGCGCTCGTGCTCGGGCGTGCCGCCCCTGAGCGCCACCACGAGCTCGTCCAACAGCGCGATCGTCAGCACCGCGCCGCCGAGCACCAGCGCACCCTGCGGGATCCAGATCGGGATCGCGACCATGCCGGTCGACATGTCGCCGAAGCGGTACGACGCCTGAACAAGGCCGAAGCTGTACCAGGTGAAGAAGCCGGCGATCGCCAGCCCGACCAGGATGCACCAGACCTCCACGGCCTGCCGGAGCTTCGGGCCCAGCAGCTGGATCACCAGGGTCACCCGGATGTGCGCCCCGCGTTTGAGGGTGTAGGCGAGCGCGAAGAAGGTCGCCGCGGCCAGGAAGAAGCCGGCGAAGTTGGCGTACGACGGCACCACCAGCCCGAACGGCGCCCCCAGCACCAGGGTCGCGATCTGGTCGATCAGGTTCGCCCCCACCTGCGCCAGCACGATCCCCGCGATGGCACAGATGAACCCGGCCGCGATCGCGCCGGACAGGGCATACAGCCGGTCGAGGAAGGTCCGCATGACGGGCGCGAGCGTGGCCGGAACCGGCCGGCGGTTCAAGAGGGGACGTGCGCGGAAGCCTGGAACGTCAACCCGCCTTGGCTGGCGCCCATGCGCCGACCGTGCGCCGACCGCGGCTGGCGGCAAGCAAGCCGGGCGCGCACGAACGCTGGCGAACCTTACGAGATCGCGTCCAGTCCCTTGCGCTCTGCGAGATTAAGCAGCTTGAGCGCCGGCCCGCGCGGCTTCTTCACGCCCTGCTCCCACTGAGCAACGGTGGACTTGGTAACGCCAAGATAGATCGCCAGCACGGGCTGGGAGACGCGCAACCGTTCCCGCAATGCCTTCAGTTCCTCGCCGGAATATTCCCGCGCGGGAGAGAGACACAATTCATCGAAATCCTTCATCGTCGTCGTGTCCATGATGCCCGCGTCGTGGAGCGCACGGGCGGACTCGTGAACCGATTCCAGGATATCGCTATGATCGGTGTTCTTGCTCATCGAGCTCCACAAGCGCGCCGCGTTCAAGCGCCTTGTCCAGTTCCGCCTCGGAGTAGCCCACGAGCTCGGTCGCCAGCCTTCTAAGCGCCGCGAGTTCAGGCCCGGTGATGTTGTCTCGTTGCTTTTTGGCAAAGCAGTAAAGGAAAAAGGCCTTTTCCCCTATTCGCACCGCAACGATGGTACGAAATCCACGCCGCTTCCCCTCCCCCGGTCGCGCAATTCGCTTCTTGACCAACTCCCCGCCGAGTTCGGCATCGACCAAGCCCGCTTCGATCTCCCCGATGGCCGCGCGCAGGTCTGCGTCGCTCGGGCCATCCTTGCCGGGCTTGAACCCTTTCGCTTTGAATATCCGCATCCACTATCTCCAAGGCAGAATTAATGAGAAAAATCTACCGAGGAAATATATGCCTCAGTGATATAGCACTAAGTGCTACAGGCCGCAACCGGCAAGCGAGATCGGATTGGCGCGCGGCGGGCTGCCGGCGCGTTGAAGTCTGACAATTCGGCGCCGCAGACCGTAAACGCTCTGCGCCGTCGAACTGGCAGGTACTATGCCCCCACGCGCTTCAGCAATTCCTTCGCCAGCGCCTGGATCTCGCGCGCTGCCTTGCCGGTGGGCGACACCTCGCCGACCGCGCGGCCTTCGGAGAGCGCGCTGGCGAATACCACGCGGTTGCCGATCTGCGCCTGGGCCTGCTCGGCGCCCAGCGCGTCGATCTCCGCCTGCATGGCGTCGGTCAGTTTGGCGCGCGGCGGCACGCGGTTGAGCACCAGGATCACCGGGCTCTTCTCCTCGCGCGCCAGGTCCATGGTCGGCTTGGTCGCCCAGACGTCCATCGGCGAGGGCTGCACCGGCACGATCACCAGGTCGGCCGCGCGGATCGCCACGCGCGCCTCGGTCTCCATGTGCGGCGGGCTGTCGATCAGGACGATGTCGTGCTGGCCGGCCAGCTTGTCGACTTCCGCGCGCACCCGCCAGCCCTTGATCTGGTTGACCAGCAAGCCGGCGCCGGCGTCGCCGCGCGCCGCCTCGCGCACCCGGAACCAGGCGGTCAGCGACATCTGCGGGTCGATATCGACGACCGCGACGCGATAGCCCTGCGCGGTCCAGGCGACCGCCAGGTGCGCGGCCAGCGTCGTCTTGCCCGCCCCGCCCTTCTGCTGGGCGATCGTGAAGACCTTGGCGGCCATGGATAAATCCCCCCGAGATATTGGTCGCAGTTTGCCTGCGCGGGGACGGCGCGACAAGCCGCCGGCCACGGGGTTTCCCTGGCCCCGCGCGCCAGCCTAAATTCACCGCCGCCATGACCGACCGCCACCCCTGCCGCCCCGAGATCGCCGACGCCCGCGACCCCGCCGCGCTCGCCCGCGGGGGCGAACTGCTGCGCGCCGGTGGGTTGGTCGCCTTCCCGACCGAGACGGTCTACGGCCTGGCCGCCGATGCCACCGACGCCCGCGCGGTCGCCCGGATCTTCGAGGCCAAGCGCCGGCCCAGCTTCAACCCCCTGATCAGCCACTGCGCGGACGCCGACAGCGCGTTCGCCCACGGGCGGTTCGCCCACGCCCGGTTCGAAGAACGCGCCCGCGCGCTGGCGCACGCGTTCTGGCCGGGGCCGCTGACGCTGGTGGTGCCGCGCGCGCCGGACAGCGATATCGCGGCGCTGACCGGCGCCGGCCTCGATACACTGGCGCTGCGGGTGCCGGGCGGGGACGTCGCGCGCCGGCTGATCGAACAGGTCGGCCGCCCCGTCGCCGCCCCCAGCGCCAACCGCTCGGGATCGATCAGCCCGACCACCGCCCGCCACGTCGCCGACAGCCTGGGCCGGGCGGTCGACCTGATCCTGGACGGCGGGGCGTGCACGGTCGGGGTGGAATCGACGGTGCTCGACGTCTGCGGCGACCGGCCGGCCCTGCTGCGCCCCGGCGGCCTGCCCCGGGAGGAGCTGGAGGCGGTCGCGGGGCCGCTGCTCGACCCCGCGCGCGACCCGGACGCGCCGGCCAGCCCGGGCCAGCTCGCCAGCCACTACGCGCCGCGCGCCCGGCTGCGCCTGAACGCGACCGATCCAACAGCCGACGAGGCGCTGCTGGCGTTCGGACCGGACGTGCCGGACGGGGCCAAGATCACCGCGAACCTGAGTCCGACCGGCGACCTGCGGGAAGCGGCGGCCAACCTGTTCGCCCAGCTGCACGCCCTGGACCGGGCGGACGTGCGCGGCATCGCCGCGATGCCGGTGCCGGAGACCGGCCTGGGGGCGGCGATCAACGACCGCCTCAGCCGCGCCGCGGCGCCGCGGGATTAGCGCGGCGGCGGCCCACGCCGTCACGCCGGCCGTTCGAGCCCGGCGCGGTCCAGGGCGGCGGTCTGGCGTTCGCGCAGGCGGTCGACGTCGAAGTCCTGGATCAGCTCCTGGAACAGGCGGTGCCAGTTGACTTCCGCCTTCAAGTGCATGAACACCGAGCCCAGCCCGATCGCCGCACGGTCCATCAGCACGAACTCGCGCGGGGGGCGCACGCCGCCGAGGCGCTTGAGCTCGCGGTGAACCTTGTTGACCAGCTCCGCGCCCTCCTTGATCGAGCCGTCGCGCTGGATCGGCTGCGCGCGGTCCTCCAGCAGCGGGCCGTAGAGGTAGCGCGCCCACAGGTTGAGCGTCTCCAGCACCTCGTCGTTCAGCTCGGAAAAGCCCCACGACTTGTAGGCTTCGCGCGCCAGCTCGTCGTCGCCCTGCTCAAGCGCGTGGTAGAGGTCGATCACGCCCTTCACGAAGGTCGGCGAGAACACGCGGATGCAGCCGAAGTCCATCAGATTGATCGACCGATCCGCCGGGCGGACGGTGTAGTTGCCCAGGTGCGGGTCGCCGTGGATCACGCCGTAGTCGTAGAACGGCACGTACCAGGCCCGGAACATATTGTAGGCGACCTGGTTGCGCTGCTCCTGGTCGGCATGGTCGCGGATGAAGTCCATCAGCCGCGATCCCTCGACCCAGCTCATCGACAGCAGGCGCCCCGACGACAGCTCCGGCACCGGCTCGGGCACGTGGACGCCGGGCTCCTCGGCCAGCATCTCGCGATAGAGCGCCATGTTGCGGCGCTCCCGGTCGTAGTCGGTCTCCTCGCGCAGGCGCGCGGACAGCTCCTGATAGATCTCGCTGGTGTCGATGGCGTTGTCGTAGCGCTTGTAGATCGACAGCACCCAGCGCAGCTGGGTCAGGTCCGCCTCCACGGTCGACTGCATGTCCGGGTATTGCAGCTTGCAGGCAAGCTGCCGGCCGTCCCGGTCGACCGCGCGATGCACCTGCCCGAGCGAGGCCGCGGCGACCGCCTCGTGGCTGAACTCCTGGAACTGCTTGCGCCAGCCCGGGCCGAGCTCGCTGGTCATCCGGCGCTTGACGAACGGCCAGCCCATCGGCGGGGCGTTCGACTGCAGCTGCTGCAGCTCCTGGGCGTATTCCTTGGGCAGCGCTTCGGGGATGGTCGCCAGGATCTGGGCGGCCTTCATCAGCGGGCCCTTGATCCCGCCCAGCGCCTGGCGCAGCTCGCCGGAGTGCTTGAGCGCGTCGACGTCGCGGCCGAGCAAGCGCTTGCCGGCCATCTGCGTGACCACGCCGGCCATCGAGGTGCCGACCTGAGCATAGCGCTGCACGCGCCGGCCGAACCGGCCCTCCTCGTAATCGCGCCCGGTCTCGCGCCGCGCCGCGCTCTCGGCATCGTCGTAATGCGCCGCGTCATAAGGCGCGTTGTCGGCGGGGGCGCGGCGCGAGACCGGGCGCGATTACGAG
>NZ_NRRL01000090.1 GCF_016583645.1 Rhodovibrio sodomensis
CGCGAAGGTCTTCGAACTTACCCATACCCCAAACCTACCAACCTGCGCCCGATCATGCCGCCTATACGCCGATTCTATTCTGGCAAATTCACCCAGCCTTCGATTCGTTTCTTGCTTTTCAGGTCCTTACCAGTTGCAACCGCTCGGGCCAGCATCGACACGCTGTCCCCCGTCACGACAATCCGGTCGGCCTTATCGAGGAACGCACCCATTGGATTGTCGCGGCCGCTCTGCGCATGCCAGCGGTAGACCAAAGTTGCGCAGGAGCCTTGCAGACCCGGCAGACGCCCCTCCGCCGTGCGTGGACTGGTAGTGACCATCAGCGACCCGGTGTGGCCGACGCGCTCGGCGGCGGCATCCAGGGTTTTCCGGACGGTCGCGCGTGTGAGGTCGCGGTCGCGGGCGCGGCCGCCGATCAGGACGGCGGCACGCGGCGCTGGAAGATCTGCGATCCGCGCCGCCCACGCTGGGTCCGGCTCGTCCGCGCGCTGCGCTCTTACGAGGGGTAGGGGCAGGCGAACCAGATTTCTGCGCGCGGGCAGATGATATTGCGGCGGCGCCAGCACCAAATCGAACCAGCCAAGCGGCGCACGCGGCCGGCCGATCTGCACGAGTCGGACACGGTGGCCCGCGACGCGCTGAATCCACCGAGCGACCGGCACGCTCCGCCGGCCGGCCGCCAAGACCAGCTTCGGCCAGGGAGGCGTCAAATCCGGATCGGCTGCCGCAAGACTGTGCAGTGTCGCGCCGAGCAGCCGGTTTGGCAGACGGTAGGCGCTCGTGTAGCGGAGCCGAACGGTTCGGTACGGCCGCTCCAGCGCCTCCGCCAGGGCGATGACCTGCTCATTGTCGCCCGCCTTGGGGCCAAGCAGCGCCCAGACCGGCAATTCTTCGCGGCTATCGGACGGCCGTGTCGGGTCGATAGTGCTCACTGGTGCCATCTCCCGAACACTCGAACGGGGAGCACAGGCTGGAGCGCGCATGCGGTCAAGGTGCGCTCACGTGCAGATAAAAATTGCGTTGGTGCATGGTTAAGTTTAACGGTTCAGCTACAATCTTCCAATCGTGGTTACCCTTTCCAGCAACCAACGGCAGGTTGGTGATGACCTTGGCACGACGCGGCTTGACGCGACGCGGTTTTGCCCTCCGTATCGGCGCGGTCGGGGCATGCTTGGCAAGCTTGGGGAGTGTCCGCGCACGGGCCGTGGCCGAGCCTCCGGTTGGCCGGTACCGATATACTGTTCTGCGCGAAGGCCGCCCGATCGGCGCGCACATTCGTACGCTACGCCAGAACGGCGACATTCTGGCGGTAACCACCGAGATTGATCTAGTGGTCACGCTGTTCAGCGTCCCTTTATACAGCTACCGCCATACCTCTGTCGAACGCTGGCGAGGCGACACCCTTGTTGGTCTCGACAGTCAAACCCGCAAGAACGGCAAAGAGAAACGCCTGCAGGGCGTGCGCGACGGCGACGGTCCGCTGGTGCTGGAGAACCATAAGGGTGAACGCAGAACGTTCCCGGAAAGCCCCCTCACGACGACGCTCTGGCACCCCCGGACCCCACAGGCACCACAGCTTCTGGAGGTCGAGGACGGCTGGATGAAAACCAACACCACGCAGGACATCGGGCGCGAAGCCGTCCGGATCGGCGACACACGTCAGACGGCCCGGCACTACCGCCTGGCCGGCGAGGTGCAGCGGGACGTGTGGTACGATGACCGGGGGCTACTGCTCCGGGTTGCATTCCAGCACGACGACGGCTCCCGGATTGTGATGCAGCCAGCAGCGGATTTTACTTGACGTGGACTCTGCTGCGGACCCGTCTCTCGCGGTCGGCGGCGTCGCTGGGCGGTTGAGGCGCGGTCCTTAAGTTCCCAATCTAGCCGACAAGCGATCATGGACAGCTACGTATCTTACGGCAGGGGCATCAAAAGGGGGTGGGAGTATGGCTCACGCGACGATGACTGAATTCGGCTACCCGGATACAGTGATCGCGGACTATACGCACTGGACGGTTCAACGGCGCCCGCGGCAAGCGACGCTTGGCGCGCTCGTCATGATCGCCAAGGCGGAGGCAACCGCGTTCGCCCAGCTTCCTGACGCGGCGTTCGCCGAGGCTGCAACGGTGGTCCGGGCGATCGAGCGGGCCCTATCGGATGCCCTGGCGTACGACAAAATCAACTACCTGATGTTGATGATGAAGGATCCCCATGTGCACTACCATGTGTTGCCGCGCTACGCGCAAACGCGCGTTTTCGACGAGATCAGCTGTTCGGACCCGGGCTGGCCTGGTCCGCCTGACTTGGCACATAGCGTCGAACTGCCCGCCGTGACAACGGATAGGCTGCACGCCCGGCTCGTTACGGCTTGGCCGGACTAAGCAGTGGGGACGTCCACGCCCCCATCCGCACTCCGATGACGGTTCTATCTCGGTACCTGCTGCGTCGTGCGGCCTTCCACTTCACGGTCATGCTGGCCGTGATGCTTCTGGCCCTCACCCTAGAGCGTCTACTTGAGATCACCCGAACGGTAACCGACCGAGGTGCGCCAGTTGGGCGCGCGCTCGACATGATCGTCGCGCTGCTTCCCCACTACCTTGGACTGGCCGTGCCGGCGGCCGCGTTCCTAGCAGTCCTGATTTCCCTACACCAAATGCGCCACGACAGCGAGTTGTCGGTGATGCATGCCGCCGGCATTTCGCTGACCCGCCTGCTACGCCCCCTGATGGTCGCGGCTCTGCTGTTGGCGGCCTTGATGGCCGTTAACACCGCCTTCCTGCAACCTTACGGCAGGTACGTCTACCGACACACGCTGCACGAAGTGACGGATTCCCGTTTCAAGATGCGCATCGTACCCGGGGTGTTCTACGACCTTGGCAACGGCACGGTGCTGCGGGCGGGGGCAGTCGGCCCCGACGGGCAAAACCTGGAGCGGGTCTTCGCCGCCCGCGATCGGCCGGGCGACGGACGTACCTACGTGCTGGCCGAGGCGGGAACGCTTAGCACCGATCGCGAAACCGAACGGCTGGTTGTCCGGATGGCTCAAGGCACCCTGATCCGCGACCGAGGAGGTGCCAGCGGCGTGGAGAAAATCCACTTCGAGCACTACATCTGGCCGCTACCGGTCCAGGGGACCACCTCGCGCGGCCCGCGCGGCAAGGACGAGCGCGAACTTACAGTACCGGAACTGCTTTCCGACACCCCGGCCGCGGGCGGCGATCTCAGCCTGGAGGTCCGTGTTGCGGAACTGAACAAACGCTTGGTGTCGGCCGTGTCGATCCCGCTGCTCGCGGTTCTGGCCGCACCGATACCGGTCCTGCGCGCCGGGCGTGGCAGCCGCTTGACGCGCTTCGCCGTGGGGATTGGCGTGCTGGTCCTCTATCAGAAGCTGCTGGCGCTCGCGGAAGGACTGGTCGCGTCCGGGACGCTGCCACCGTGGGGCGGCCAATGGGGGGTCGTGGCTGCGTTTGCGCTTCTAGCGGCGGGTCTTCTGCGGATCGCTCAAGCTGGCAACCTCGGGCCCCTGCGCCGCCGCCACGCGTCCGTTTCAAAGGCCGCCTGACGATGCCGTTGACCTTTGCCCGCTACCTTCTGGTCACGTTCTTTGCGCGCTTCGCTCTCGCCCTCGCCGCACTGGGTCTTGTGCTGACGGTTTTCGACACACTTGCGCACATCCACGCCGTGCTGGAAGGCGGCGCGCCCGTCGGGCTTGGCTTGATTGCCTATGCCAGTCTCAGGCTGCCCACGCTGGTGGTCCTGCTGGTTCCCCTCGCCGTGCTGATCGGCGCGCTTCTGACCCTGATCGCGCTAGTCGCCTCCCAAGAGCTCGTGGTCGCGCGTGCCGCCGGTGTTTCCGGTACGCAGATCACCGGGATCATTCTGATAGGCGCCGCGCTGGTTGCTGGCGCGCACTTCCTGTTCGCGAACCTGGTCGCGGTCGAGACTGCCGGCAGGCTGGCGACCTGGCAGACGCGCGGTTACGCCGGGCTGCCTCCAGGCGCGCGCTCGGAGGAGCAGGGGCTCTGGCTGGCCGCGGACAGCGCCATCGTGCACATCGGACTGGCATCAGCTGACGGACAAAGGTTGCACGACGTGGTTCTTATCCAGCGCGATCCCGCCGGCGGGCTCGAGGCGTTCTTGAAAGCGCAAAAAGCCCGGTTTGTCGACGGGCGCTGGCGCTTGGACGGGGTCGAGCGACTGGTCGCTGCGCGCGACAGTGGTCCTGCGCCAGAAACACCTACCCCTGCGTTCCGGTGGGATCCCAGCCGTTTCGGCAGTTTTGGCCAGGGCCCCGAGGAACTGTCGTTCGTCGAAACATGGTCCTTGCGCAAGGGCGCAGGCTATAGCGAACGCACACCTCGGTATTACCGATTTTGGACGCACCGCAAATTGGCTCAACCTGCCTCGTGCTTGGTGATGGCGCTGCTTCCGGCACCCATGGCATGTCAGCATGCGCGCCGGCGGCAACTCGTGCTGCTGGGGCTGGTAACCCTGGCCGCGGGCGGACTTTACTTCGGCTTGGAACGGTTGCTGATCCCACTGGGTGAGACTGCCGTGCTGCCGCCCGCCTTCGCGGCCTGGGCCCCGGCAGTCGTGTTCGCCGCCCTGGCGTTTTGGTCGCTGATTATGGCGGAAAGCTGAGGCAATGACGGACCCTGAAGAGATCGCGGTGCGACCGGTCGACAGCCGGCGAGACCTGCGCGCGTTCGTTCGCGTCCCCTTCGCGCTTTATCACAACGATCCGAACTGGGTTCCGCCGCTGCAATTCGAGCGCCGCCAGCATTTCGGCCCAGCCAACCCCTATTTCGAGCACGCCCGCGCACGATTCTTCCTCGCATGCCGGAACCGACGGCCGGTGGGCCGGATCAGCGCGCAGATCGACTGGCTTGCGCAACCGGATCTCGGTACGCCGATCGGCCATTTCGGCCTGGTTGAAGCCGCCGACCAAGGGGTTCTGCACGCGCTCCTGGAGGCCGCGGAAGCCTGGCTCCAGGACCAGGGCGCAGCGCTGTCGGAGGGCCCGTACAGCCTGTCCAGCAACGATGAGACTGGGCTTCTCGTGGTGGGGCACGACCGCCCGCCAAGGGTGCTAATGAACTACGGCCCTGCATGGTACGCCAAGGCCCTAGAGAAGGCCGGGTACATCAAGGCCAAGGACCTGCTCGCGTACCGGGCGAACGTCAACCAGAGATTTCCCGCAAGAGCAGCGCTCGTCGCCCGTAGCGCCGCCGCTGACCCGCGCGTTCGGGAACGGCAACTCGATATGCGCGACCTCAATGCGGAGATGCGTCGGGTCGCCAACGTGTTCAACGATGCCTGGTCCGGCAATTGGGGCTTTGTCCAGATGACAGAGGCGGAAGTCCGCCACATGACCCGAAGCCTGAAACCGATTATCCGCCCGGAGTTGGTCCGTATCTCAGAATACGACGGCGAGCCGGTGGCAATGATTGTCGCCGTGCCTGACCTCTACATAGTTCTGCGCGAGTTGCGCGGCCGGCTGCTGCCGTTCGGTTGGGCGTGGCTGCTGTGGCGGATTAAGTTCCGCCCACCGGAACACGGCAGGGTTATGCTTATGGGCGTGCGACGGCGTTACCAAGGCGGCAACCTTGCCGCGGGGCTGAGCGCACTGATGATGCAACGCCTCCATGAGGCCGCCCGCGGCCTAAACATGGCCGAGTTCGAACTGTCGTGGATTCTGGAGGACAACGAACCGATGATCCACTTACTTGAGCTGTTGCGGGCTGAGGAGGACAAACGTTACCGGCTCTATCGCAAGGCATTGAGATGACGAGCGACGGTGCAAGAGCGCACGCGCTCGTGCTCGCAGGCGGCGTCGATCGGACCCATCCCGTGGCCCAGGCCGACTCGGTCGCGGCCAAGCCATTCGCGCGAGTGGCCGGCACCGCAATGGTCGAGCGGGTCGTTGCGGCCCTCCTCGCCAGCGATCGGATCACCCACGTCACCCTGAGTCTGAGCCGAGACGCCGTGACGACGGCCCACCTCACGGAATTGCCCGCGCACATTCGCGCGGGGTCGGTGAGCTTACGCGAACCGGGACCCTCGCGCGCGGCCAGCGCACTCGACGGGGCCGCAGTAGCACCCGGTGACCAGCCGCTTCTGATCGTCACCGCAGACCATCCGCTGCTAACGGCCGCCATGGTAGACGACGTCTTGGCCGGCGCGCAGCGGGCTGCCTGTGACTTCGCAGTTGCCATGAACCAAGTGCAGATCCTGGCGCAACGCTACCCGGAAGTGCGCTGCAGCAGGCTACGGATGCGCGACGGAGTGTACAGCGGATGTAACCTTTACGCCATGATGCGCCCGGCCGGGTCGCGCGCCGTGACCTTCTGGCGCGAGCTGGAGCAGAGCCGTAAGGCCCCACATCGTATCGCCGCGCGACTCGGACCGGCGAGCCTGGTTGGTTATCTTCTGCGCCGTTGGACCCTTGCGCAGGCGCTGGAGCGGCTTTCCGCACAGATCGGCTGCCGAGTTGCGCCGGTTTTGCTGGAACAGCCCGAAGCGGCGATCGATGTCGATACGCCTGCTGACCTCGCGCTCGTCCGCCGGATCGCGCGGCAGGGCCCGGGCCCTCAGGACACGGCGGCCAAGTGAGGCGCCCCCGTGCTGCGCCAACGCTGCACGGCTTGGCGGGCCTGTTGTAGGTCGCTTGGCACATCAACCTCGCACCAGGCGTCCGTGCTACAATGCGATATGGTCAGCCCGTCCCCGCGCGCTAGTTCGCTCAACGCGGCTGGGTACCACAAATCGCGGCCACCGGGCCGGCGCAAGCTTCGATACACGGTCTCAGCAAATCGGTCGCGCCCGGAGCCGCGAAACAGGGTCATACCAATCGCCTCGCCGTCCGCCTCGGCCGGGCCGAGGTGCTTGCCGATTTGGCATACCCGCTCATCGGACACTCGCACCTTCATGTCGTCGGCATCGTAGCTCGATTTCTGCGAAATCGTAACGGTGATCGTCGCATGAGAGGCCGACAAGCGGCGCACGGTGGCCGGTGCGAACAGGGTATCGCCGTTGATCAGCAGAAAATCCTCCGTGGCTTCCGGAAGAGCGCACCAGACCGATGCTAGGTTGTCCGAGACATCGTAGAAGGGATTGTAGATTGTGCGCGCTGACGACAGTCGCTTCCGGGCTAGTTCTTCATCAATACGACCGGCTTCGAAGCCCGACACGACAACGCATTCAGTAATGCCCGCAGCCGTGAGCACCGAGATTTGCCACGTCAGAATGGTGTGATCAAGATCGACCGGCAATAGACACTTGGGCGTCTCGCTCGTCAATGGGAGACACCGCTTACCCTGTCCAGCGCTCAGGATGATCGCTTTCATGAAAACCCCGTTGATCCATGGCGGCGCTGACCGCTAATGAGAAATCGGTAAATACCGGGTCGCTGAATGTCAAACCGTTGTCGGCTCACACCGTCGCGAGCGCCGCTGCCTCGAAGCGCGCGGCTGCAGGCTTATACCCGGGCTGCAGTGAACGTCCCGATCGCTGGATCGAAGCATCGCTCCTCGACGGCGAAGTGGCCACCAGCGCGGTGCCGGAAAAGGCGGTAGTGCCCAGTCTGGTGCGCCCTGTTTTTCAGCAACGACGCGGAAGCCACCCCGTAAACCGGGACAGGCGCGTGCGGGCCCGGCAGTTCGGCTTGACGGGGCCCATGGGCATGGCCGTGCAGAACCAAGTCCGCGCCCTCCCTGGCGATTATCGCGCGCAAGGCCGAAGCATCGTCCAAGCCCCGGCGCCAGACTTCGGCGCCCCACTGGGGTGGATGGTGCAAAACCACCACGCGTATGAGTCCGCGAGCGAAAGCTGTGCGGAGAATCGCCGCCAGTCGCGACATCTGCTCGCAGCCAACCCGGCCACGGGCCTGCCCGATGCCCGTGGGTATCGCCGTCGAAACCCCGATGAAAGCGACCCCGCCACGGACTTGCAGTAGCGGAAACTCGGCCGCCCCGTCGTCGTCCAGCAGCCAGGGCCGCAACGCCCATCGCATCGCCTCTTCGCTCGCTTGGACGTAGGCATCGTGGTTACCCGGAATCAGGGTGACGGCCCTCGTGGGCCCGAGACGTCCGAGCCAGCGCGCAACGCCCTCAAACTCCGCGGCCAAGCCGAGGTTGGTTAGGTCGCCGGTGATTACGACATGATCGGGCGCCTGACGGGCCAGCTCGTGGAGCAAAGCGTCCAACACCTCGACGCGATGTTCGTACTTGCGCCGTCGGTGCCAGACCACGTATCCCAGCAGACGCTTGCCCGTGAATTCCCGCGGCCGGATCGCTGGCAGCGGCGGCAGGTGCAAATCGGAAATGTGTGCGAAAAGCCTCATCGGGGCGTTCGGCGACATTCAGATGTCCGGAAGCAAGGCGGGATTTTCATTGGTGACACATGCCACCGAGCCTAACAACTCCGCCGTAACGGTTTACGTCGTGAGGTCCGAAGAGCCAGTCAAGGTTTGGGGGCTCGAACCGGAACAGCGGATTCACCGCCAGTTCAAGGGCCTCAGCGTGGCGGACGTGTCGTGGGCGGCACGTGGATCGTATCCCCGGACCAGGCGCGTCCTGCTGCTGCGCGGCGACGTCATGTACGACACGCCTCTCCTGTCGGCCCTGCTGAACCAGCCGGGAACGCGCCTGGAGCGCCCGACCGACAACGGCACGGTGCGCTTGGCCGTTCACGTCCCCGCCGGCCAGACCGAGCAAGCGCGAGCATGGCTGACAGGCGAAGGCTTGCCACCGGACGGTACCACTCCGTGCGCGCCGGAGCACGCCGGGGACGCCTACCGCGGGAAGCTGCGTAAGCGCGAGCCCCCGTACTGCCTGCAAGTTGATCGCGCCACACAGCGCGCGGTGGAGCGGCGTGTGTACATGGCTGCCTACAAGGGGATAACGGATGCCGTCACCAAACACGTCTGGCCGGTACCGGCGATGTGGGCGACACGCGGCTGCGTCCGCCTGGGCGTGACCCCGAACGCGGTCACGCTTTTGAGCGCGGTACTGGTGTTGGCCGCGCTTTGGGCGTTCGCTACGAGTGCTTACGGTTGGGGGTTGCTCGCAGCTTGGTTGATGACCTTCCTCGACACCGTTGACGGCAAGCTGGCACGCGTTACCCTGTCGTCATCGAAGTTCGGTAACCTGTTTGACCACGGCATTGATCTTGTGCATCCGCCGCTGTGGTACGCGGCCTGGGCTTACGGGCTGGCTGAGTCCGGTCACGCGCTGCCACAGCCGTGGCTCGACTGGACCGTGGCAGCGATTTTCGTTGGCTACGTCTTGGGCCGGCTGCCGGAAGGGTATTTCACCCGGCGGTTCGGCTTTGAGTTGTTCGTCTGGACACGCTTCGACTCCGGGTTCCGGCAAATCACCGCCCGCCGTAACCCGTGCCTCGTGCTGCTGACACTGGCCTGGATCGCCGGCCGCCCAGATCTAGGAATCCTGGCAACGACCGCATGGATACTTGCCTCCGCTATCATCCATCTTCTCCGGACCGTGCAAGCGGAGCGGGCGAACGCCCGTGGACAGCCAGTCGCATCTTGGCTCAAGGCGCCAGTATGAGCGATATCGCGGTCTTGTCCAACCCGGCCAGCGGCAACAACCGCACGCGCGCTCGCCGCGATCTCCAGGCGCTCACCCGCTCCCGCGGGATCGACCATCTACAACCGGCGAGGCTACGGGAGGTCCCCAACGCGCTGCGCACCCTCGCGGCCCGGAACACTCGCGTGCTCGCGATCGACGGCGGCGACGGCACGGTGGTCGCAGTCGTGACCGCGCTGCGCCGGCACAAGCCTTTCACCCGCGAGCCGATTCTTGCGGTTTTGTCCGGCGGGAGCACCAACATGATCGCCCGCGATGCCGGCTGCCCAGGCGCGCCCGCGGCCGCTCTTGCACGCCTGCTCAAACACTGGGACACGGCCGACGGCCAGCTCCCAATAGTTACGCGGCGTCCGCTTCTGGTGCGGAGCGCGGGCGCGCCGCCGTCCTACGGGTTCTTCCTCGGCGGCGTGGGGATCCCGCGGGTAACGGCAGCCGCGCGACGCGGTCTGTATGCCCGCGGCATTGCTGGCCCGCTCGCGTGGTCGCTCGCCCTGATCTGGAGCCTTTGGCGCCTGGCGTGCGGAGGGCTCAAAACCACGCCCCTCCTCCGACCGGCCGACGTGCGGATCGCCTGCAACGACAGTCCGGGCGCGACCGCGCCCCGCATCGCCGTGATTGTCACCAGCCTTGACCGGCTGCTGCTCGGTTTACGCCCGGTATCGCCCGGCGAGGGCGTCGGCGTGGCGGTGATCAACGCCCACGTCCCAGGCCTCTGGCGGCGCGCGCCGTCCGCGCTATGGCGCCCTTGGCCGTCCTTTACGGCCATCGAGGCGAAACCGTTCGCGGCATGCCGCTGCCGATCGGTCGCGCTGAGCGCGACCGAAGACTGGGTGCTAGACGGGGAGCCGCTCGACAGTCCGGCCGACGCCACCCTTACGGTGCAGTCGGACAGCTCGCTCCGCTTCGTCATGGCGTGAGGCCTACGATCATGTCCGAGGGATGGACCGATTTGCGCGCCCTCGTGGCTGAAGCCGCGGAGACCGCCGTCGACGCCCAGGTTCGCGCGGCGGTCGACGCCCTGCTGGCGCGGTGCCGGCGCGAGCAGGTGGTAGGGGTACTGTTCTACGGTAGCAGTCTCTGGGCGCCGGGTCGCGCCGACTTGATCGACCTGTATCTGCTTGTCGACACCCCATCCGCGACCGGCTTCGGTCCGGTACTGGCCGGCCTTAATCGGCTCCTGCCGCCCAACGTGATCTATCTTGAAACCACCGCATGCCAAGACGGGACACCCGTCGGAGCGAAGGTGGCCGTGGTCACTTGGACGCAGTTCGCGCGGGGGACCGCTGGGCGGTCGGCGACCCCGGCCATCTGGGCCCGGTTCGCCCAGCCGTGCCGGCTGGTATACGCCCGCGACGAGGCGACCCGGTCGGCGATCCTCGACGCCCTGACGGCTGCTACCGTGAGCTTTCACCGCAAGCTTCTAGGCATTTTGCCCGACCACACGACCCCACACGATCTCTGGCAGGCCGGCCTAACCGAGACCTACGCCCGGGAGCTGCGCAGCGAGGCGCCGGCGCGGGCCCGGGCGATCGTGGCGGCGGGGGGTACCGCGCTGACGGCCCGCACGCCAACGGCTATCCGCTGCCTCTCGCCGCTTGCGTCCCTGAGCGGTGATGGCCGCGTGCGGGTGCATCTGACACGCTGGCAGCGCGGACGCGCCCAGCTGGCGAGCCAAGTCGCTCGACCGGCGGGCAAAGTGCTGTCGCTCGCCCGGGCGATCAAGGCCACGTTTACCTTCGACGGCGGTGTGGATTACGTATGCGCCAAGATCGAGCGGCACAGCGGTGTAGCGGTTCGGCCAACGCCTTTCCAGCGCCGGCACCCGCTGATCGGCGGCTGGCCGCTTTTGTGGCGTATCTACCGGGCCGGCGGGCTGCGTTGAGGGCGGCGCCCGTCGCCGACGCTACTCTGCGGCCGTGCCGCGCCAATCGGGCGCGTCCGCCACCCGCGCGAATGCAGCAAGCACGTGGTCCAGTTGATCGGCTGAGTGCGCGGCGCAGACGGAACAGCGCAGCAGGCAGTTGCCGTTCGGGGTTGCCGGGGGTAGCGCTAGGTTTACGTACACGCCTGCGTCCAGCAGATCGCGCCAAGTGGCGAGGCCGGTCTGCGTGTCCGGCATGCGCACGGCGATTACCGGCGTCTTCTCCGGCCCGAGCTCAAATCCCATTCGAGCGAGCCCGTCGTAGACAATCTCGGCGTTGGCCCACAGCCGGTCGCGCAAACCGGGATCGGTACGCATTCGCTCCAGCGTGCACCTGGCCGACGCTACCACAGCGGGGGGCAGGGATGCGGTGAAGAGATAGGCGCGCGCCGACAGGCGGATCGCTTCCAGTGCGTCGTGGTCGGCGGCGCAAAACCCGCCGATCGTGCCCACGCTCTTGGAAAAGGTGCCGACGATGAAGTCGACCTTGTCCGCGACGCCCGCTTCCGCCGCGACGCCACGGGCGCCCGGTCCGGTCACGCCCAGGGAATGCGCCTCGTCCACCATCAGATAGGCGCCGTGACGCCGGGTGACCTCGGCGATTTCCCGCACGGGAGCGCGGTCACCCAGCATTGAGTAAATCCCCTCGATCACCACCAGCGCGTTGCCTGGCGCCTGCAGGCGGGCCAGACGGCGGTCCAGGTTCTCCGGGTCGTTGTGGCGGAAGCGCTGGACCGTGGCATCACTCAGTTTGCAGCCGTCGTAGATGCTGGCGTGGCAGTCGGAGTCGATCAGGACAGTGTCGTCTCGGCCGGCGATCGCGGAGAGCATGCCGACATTCGCCTGGTAACCGGTGCTGAACAACAGCGCGTGCCGGCGCCTAAAGAAGGCCGCAAGCTGGCGCTCCAGGTCCTGGTGCATACTGTAGGAGCCGTTTGCCACCCGCGATCCGGTGGTCCCAGTTCCAGCTGCGTCGAGGGCGACGTGCGCGCCCTCAAGCGCCGTCGGCTCGAAGGTCAGCCCTAGGTAGTTGTTGGAGCCCAGGAGCACGCAGCGACGGCCCTCAATCTCCGCTTCTGTTGGCCCGATCACGCGATCCATGCGGACCCCGAGCGGATCGCTACCAACCTGTGCCAAGAGTTCAGCATGCTGGCGCCCGACGGCGGTGAACTTGGCGAGTAGATCTTTCATTCGGTTTGCTGCCCCCCGGATTTGGCCTGCGACCGGACAAGATCCGCAATCTGCCCGATCGTGCGCACACTCCCCAGTTGGTTCAATGGCACCGCGATGTCGAACCGCTCTTCCAATTCGAACATCAGATCCATCACGGCGACCGAGTCGATCGCTAGTTCGCCGGTGACGTCGGTCTCTTCGTGGAGTTGAATACCGGTCGTGTTGTGTTTTTCCAGTTCTGCGCACACGGCCTCAACGATCTCGCGGCGCTCCGGGGTCGGCGTCCCAACCGTATTTTCGGTCATGGCTGCGGCTCCAGTTGTTGCGGGGTCGCCGGCTCGCCTAGAGCCAGCCGTGCGCCCGGTACCAGTCGACCGTCCGGGTTAGCCCGGCGCGCAACTCGACAGTGGGCCCCCAGCCGGTTCGCCGGCCAAAGGCCGTCCAGTCGGTCCGCCAATCGGGATGGGTCAGCTCGCGCACCTTGCCGCGCGATAACGGCACCGCCCGCCCGGTGAGACGCGCCACCCCCTCGCCTAGTGCCCCCAACGGGATAAGGGCTGGCCGCCCGAGACGCAAATACCGCGGCCGCACGCCACAGGCACATGCGGCTATCTCCATCAACTCGCGCCAGCTGTAGCCGTCAGGCCGGTCGTCGGCGATCTCGTAAATCGCCCCGGACGCGCCCGGGCCCGCGAGCCAGGCGGCGATGGCTGAGGCCGCGTCGTCGGCGTGGATGAGACAGACCCGGGCCGTGGGCGGACCGGGAAGCGGGGCGATCCGCAGCCGGAGCAACCGCAGGAACATAAGGATCTGCGGGTCTCCCGGCCCGTACACCGCCGGCGGCCGGAGCACGTCGACCGGCAGATCCATGCGCCCGGTCAAGGCCCGCTCTCCGGCGCGCTTGCTTGCCGCGTAGGGCGACAACGCCGGATGCCGTGCCGCAAGACTGGAGACGAAAAGGAAACGGCCAACCCGTGCGGCGGCCGCGCGCTCGGCCAGCCGGACGGTTCCGGCGTGGTTGACCGCGTCGAACCGGCCCGGCCGGTCAGCGGCGACTAGACCGGCCAAGTGAATCACCGCATCGCAGCCCGCGACGAGTCGGTCCAGGGCCGCCGCATCCGCCAGGCTGCCGCGAACGGGCTCCACGCCCGCAGTGCCGTCAGGCTCGCGCCTGTGGTAGAGCGCGCGGACGGAATACCCCGTCTTAGCCAGCTGGGCGACGACGTGCCGCCCGAGAAATCCGCCCGCCCCGGTCACCGCGACCCGCGTCGCCCGTGCGGAAGTCCCCGGTCCGGCGGTGGTGTCGGCAGACGGTGCCACCACTCACTCGCCAGCTGTTGCCGCCGGGCCGGCATTGCCCAAGCTGCCGGAAAGGTACAACTCGCGCGCCTTGGTCCGACTGAGCTTACCCGAGCTTGTGAACGGCAAGCTACGCGGCGGGACAAGTATGACACGGCAGGTGATAGCTAAGCTCTGGAACAGCGCGGCCTGGATGCGCTCGCGCAGGCGCTTGCGGACCTGCGGGTCCCGTGCGCGAATCTGCGCAAGCAAGACCGGTGTTTCCCGCCCCGCCGAATCAAGCACCGAGAAGGCGGCGGTGTCGCGGTCGGACAACCTATCGACCGCCTGTTGAGCAACCCACTCCAGGTCCTGCGGTGGGATGTTGCGGCCGTTGACGATGATCAGGTCCTTCCGGCGGCCGGTGACGTAGAGGGCACCGTCGGCAAGGTAGCCGAGATCGCCCGTGTCCAGCCAGCCGTCCGGCCACCCATCAGGCTGCGGCGCGCCGGCACTGGTCGCATCGTTGTCGACGTAGCCGCGCATCAGGCTGGGGCCAGCGACGAAGATCCGGCCCACCGCGCGCTCGGCAAGACGGCGCCCGGCGCTGTCCCGAATCTGGACCTGATGGTCGGTCAGCGGCCGGCCACACGCAACGAAACGGCATGCCTGCGCGGTGTCGCCAGCCGACACCGGCCGGGCTTCACCGTCCCGCATCAGCGCCGTGGCATCCACTGTGTCGACCGCCGGGGCGTGCCTCGTGGCGTGGAAGCTTACGGCAAGCGTCGCTTCCGCCAGCCCGTAAGACGGCGTGAAGGCCGTCACGTGGAAGCCGGCCGGCGCGAAGGTCGCGGCGAAGGCCTCCAGCGTTTCCGGGCGCACGCGCTCGCCACCAACCCCCGCGATTCGCCAGCTGCTGAGATCCAGCTCTTTCAACCCGCGCGCCCGGCGGGTGCAGAGCTCGTAGCCGAAGGTCGGGCTGAACGCCACTGTGCCGCGGTTCGCCGAGATCAACTCCAGCCACAACGTGGGCCGCAGGGCAAACGCCTCCGGCGCCAGATAATCCACTGACATCTGACAGGTTACCGGCATCGCCAGAAAGCCGATGAGGCCCATGTCATGGTAAAACGGCAGCCAAGACACCGCCCGGTCGTCGGCGCCGATGGCCAGCGCGTCGCGCACCGCGCGTTCGGCGTTCGCCATCAGCCCGCGCTGATCGATCTGTATGCCGACGGGGTCGCGCGTGCTGCCCGAGGAGTACTGGACGTGGCTGATCTCCGCCGGGCCAAGAGGCTGCAGGGCGCCTTCCCCAGGCCCCGAACCGGCCTCGTCCAGTAGCGCTGCGACGGTGGTTACACGGCCGACCTGCAGTCCGGCCACCGCCGCCTTAAGCGGTTCGAGGTCCCCCTCTCCGCCCAGTACGATCCGGGCGCGCGCACTAACAAGGATGCGCCGCAAACCGTCGACGTAACCCGCCGAGTTGCCCAGGCCGGCCTGTGCGGGCACCGGCACCGCGTGAAGGCCCGCGTATTGACAGGCGAAAAACCCGACGGCGAACGCTGGGGCCATCTCCGCAACCAGCGCGACCCGCTCGCCGCGCTCTAGCCCCTGAGCTAGGAGCCCGCGCGCCACCCCAAGTGCGCGCCGCCGCAACGCGGCGTAGCTCACAACGGTCGCCACTCGGCCCCGGCGGTCGTAAAAATTGAGCCCGGTCTCACCCCCGGCTGCGTAGTCCAGGGCCTCGGTCAGGCTTGCGAAATCGGCAGGGCGGTGTGCCAGGGACGGGTCGCTTGTGGGTGTTACCCCTGGCGCCCCCGAGGCGGGGGTGGCAGGCAAAGGCTCATTGGCCACGGCATGGCTCTCTTGTGGTTGCCTCATCGCTCTCAGCTGGTGTTCATCGTGTCCGCCGGCGCGTGAGCGGCGCCGACGGGACGCTTCGGTCAAGTGCAGGGCGCGGCGACCCCTTTGCGCCTCAGGCGGTCCGCGAGGCTGAGTTTTTCATTTTCGACGGCTAGGGCATCGAGGTCTCATTCGGGGAACGCTTCACCAACGCTCTGCGTATCACAAATTCTTTACATTGTGCCAAGCCCCGACCGTGTGCTTCGCGCGATCGTGAATATCACTGCCCCCGGAAAGGTTCACCGGGAAAGCGCCTTTGATTGCGCCGGGCGCGCGCAACGGAACTCGCATGGGGCGACTGGGTGTCAAGGACGTAATCCCGGTATCTCGCCATAATCCCCTGGATCGGCACCATGGGATTGTGCAGTTTCTCGCCGGTATGCCGGCGTGGCGTGGCACGACGGCGATTTCGCGTGTTCAGTCGTAATGCAACAGGCAGGAAGTCTTGGTTGCAGCCGCGGAGGACGATCGGGCTGGGCCCTTGTAACGGGCAGGCACACGCCTGGCCGAACTCGCATCCGGTCGGTGTAGTGGTAACTTAGGCAAAACCCCGGGCAGCCGTTATCCAGCGCTGCGGTCGGCTGCACGGTATGGGTGCGGAAAGAGCGGGTGCTGTGTGATCTGAGAGCCCGCTAGGTTGGGGCCCGGGCCCGGATGAGATCGGCGAGTGGCGGGATCGCTTCGGCGTCCGGCAGGCCGAGGCGGCTCCCGAGGTACTGCCAGTACGAGATCCCTAGCTTATCGCAGGTCTTCATCACACCGAGGTGTGCGTCCCGAAAGTCCCGGCCGTGGTCGCTGCGGGTGCCGCCGGAGATCTTCCGGCGGGTGGCTACGGATGTTCGTTCTCCGAGCCGTTGGTGTGCAGCGGCACTTCGGGCCGGTCCAGGACCGTCAGAAGCTCTTCCTTGCGCCGGTACAGGCGTTGCAACAGCCGGTCGAGCGGCGCGAACCTCACGCGGCATCACGGGTGCGTTAAGTGTGATGCGGCTCACCACCGACACGGACATATGATGGCAAATGGACCTGAGCGACAGGCCGGGAGACCCCGGCCGCATCTGGAACCATACTTGAA
>NZ_NRRL01000091.1 GCF_016583645.1 Rhodovibrio sodomensis
CCAGCAGCCCGACCGCCGCGAGCGCGGCGGCGACCCGCGGCCAGCGCCGCCTGCGCCGGCCCGCCTTGCGCCCGGCAAGCGCGCGCCAGGCGTGGGCGTAGCAGTCCGCCAGCCGCTCGGCGAGCACGGCGTCGCCGTCGCTCCAGGCGGCTTCCCGGATCATCCAGAGGATACCCAGCAACTCGCCGTCGGGCGCGATCAATGGCACCCACAGGGCGTGCCCGCCGGCGAACTCGTGCCAGCCGGCCCGGCGCTTGGCCGGGACCGCGTCCGGGCCGATCCGGCGGACCTCGCGCGCGTCCGCCTGGCCGGCCAGGTCCGCCAGCAGCGCCTCGGTCCAGCGCACGAACGGCGCGTCGCGGTCCAGCACGGAGACGCCGGAGACCGCCTGCACCCGGGGGCGTGCGCTCTCCCCGCCGGCGGCCAGCACGGCCTGCCGGAAGTTCAGCAGCCGGCGCGTCTCGTTGACCGCGACGAAGCCCAGCGCCTCGACGCTTTCGGCGTGGCGTGCCGCGCGCTCCAACTGCAGGAAGGTGGAGAAGCCGCGGAGCTTGGGATCGGTCGCCTGCATCTGACGCTAGCCGTTCGGCGGGTCGAACCGGGCGGTGCCGCTCATGCCGGGCAGCAGGCGCGGCGCCCCGGTCCCGGTGTCGAGCAGCCGGCCTTCCAGGGGCAGCGTCTGGCTGACCGGGTCGATCCGCGCGCCCAGCGTCGTCACTTCGGCCGTGTGGGTCCCGCCGGTCTCGTCGATTGTGAGCTCGAAGCGCTGGCCGGTCCGCAGCCACGCCAGCCAGCGCGACGGGACGATCAGCCGGAGCTTGAGGCCGCCGGCGGCGATCACGCTCATCAGCTCCTGGTCCTTGCCGACGGTTTCGTGGGCGTTGACCGGGCGTTCGACCACCCGGCCGTCGTAGGGCGCGGTCAGGGTGCAGCGGTCGACGTAGAGCTTGCGGGTCTGGACCTGCGCCTCGGCCTTGGCGACGTCCGCGCGGGCGAGCGCGACCTCCAGCTGGCCGACCGAGTTCAGGCGCGCCAGCTGTTCCTTGTTGTCCAGGGTGCGCTGCGCCCGGGTCAGTTCGGCGCGCGCGGCGCGCAGCTCGGCCTGATGGAAGCTGCAGTCGAACGCGACCAGCACGTCGCCCGCGGCGAACCGGTCGCCGGCGTCGACCGGCAGGTCCAGGATCCGGCCGCCGATCTCGCTGGACAGGATCGCTTCCGCCCGCGGCTCGATCAGCGCGCGCGCCTCGAAGGCGCCCAGGCCACCGCCGACCTCGCCGTCTCGGGGGGCGAACAACCGCTCCAGCGCCGGGTCGCCGGCAAGCGCGCGCGCCCCTGCGGCATCGCCCGCGCCATCGCCCGCGGTGTCGCGCGCGGTGTCGCGCGCGGCCGTGCCGTCCTGGGCCCGGCCCGGCGGCACGCCGAAGCCGGCGGCGCATACAAACCCGGTCGCGAGCGCGATCAGCGCCGCGCGGCGCAACCGCCGAAGTCCGGTTCCGGCAGGCTTACAAGCCTGGATGCAGGAGATATCGCGGGGGAGGGTGAAAAGCATAACGCGTCTTTCGTTCGCACCCGGGCCCGGCTGATAGGCCGCCCCGGACGTTCGCAATCGGGTTCGGCCCGGGCGGCCTGTCAGCCGATCCCGTGCCGTTCCCGTCTCGTGGGCCGCCGGCAGTTGTGCGGGTGGGTCGGCCGGCCAACCAGGGCAAGATGCCGAATGCTGGAACCACCATTTAGCTGAATCTCGCCTTCGCATTAAGAGACCTTTGGACACGGGCATAAGCAGCCGTGGGGGTGCTTCGACACGCCGGCCTGCGGCCGGCTACTCAGCATGAAGCGGCTTATATCGCATTGAAAACCCTAACACTTCATCCTGAGTAGGACACCGAAGGTGTCCGTGTCGAAGGACCTCACACGGGCGCTTGGCGAGCCCGTGCCAAAGTCTCCCTCATTACAGAGTAGAGCGAAATTCAGCCTTCAAGCATTTCGCTCTAGCCGGCGTCGCCTTCGAACAGGCCGTCGACCTGCGGCTTGCCCTGCTCGGCGCCGATCTCCAGCAGGGTCGAGCGCATGAACAGCTTGCCGTCCTGCCAGCCGCGCAGCGTGTCGCGGATCGCGTCGGCGACCACGTCGACCTCGGCCGCCTCGATCTGCTCGGGCAGCGGATCGGCCCCGACCGTCAGATAGACCTGGCCCAGGGCGTTCTGCGCCCGGGCGAACGCCAGGTCGCGACGCAGTTGGGCGACCAGCGCGTTCAGCTCGCCGCGGATCACCGCCAGCTCGCCGCCGTTCGCGGCCGCCTGGTTGGTGCGCAGCTGCTCCAGGATCCGCTTTTCGACGTCGGCGACCTCCTGGTTGGTGCGGTACAGCTCCTCCGCCTGGCGGTAGCCGCCGTAGGCGACGTACAGCTGGGTCAGCACCGCCATCGACAGCGCCTGCCGGCGGGCGGCGACCAGCTGCTCCTGGCTTTCCGCCTGCTCGAAACGCGCCGGGGCGGACAGCAGGTTGAGCAGGTTCCAGGACACCCGGACACCGTAGTCGGCCCAGTTCTGGTTTACCAGGAAGTCGTTGCTGTCGTAGTGCAGCCCGCTGAACACCTCCAGGCCGGGCAGGAAGCGCACCAGCGCCTTGCGCGTCTCGGTGGCGGACACGCGCGACTGGTAGTCCTGCTCGCGCAGCTCCGGCCGGTAGGCGAGCGCCAGCTGCTCCAGCTCCGCGGGCTGCAGCGCCAGCCGGCCCAGCACCACGTCGTCCGCCGGCATCTCCAGCTCGAAGTCGCGGTCGGGCGGCAGGTTCATCAGCGTCGCCAGCTCGATCTTGGCGAGCGCCAGGTCCTGGCGCAGCGTCTGCAGCTGGCGCTTCGCGTCCAGCACGGTGCGCTGATAGTTCAGCGCGTTGAGCGGGCTGTCCAGGCGCAGCTCCTCGATCCGCTCGGAGTTCGCGCGCGCCGCCTCGACCCGCGCGAGCAGCGGTCCGACGCGCGCCTGCAGCCGCTGCGCGGCGACCGCGCGCCAGTAGGCGGCGCGGACGTCCTGGATGATGCCGTGGACCACCTTGCGCCGGCGCTCGTAGGCGATCATCGCCCGGTCGGCCTGCTGCTGGGCGGTGAAGTAGCTGACCCCGAAGTCGAGCACGTTCCAGGTCAGGTTCAGGTCCGCGGTGAAGCTGTCGCGCTCCTCGGAGGTCGAGGGCGCGAGCGACTGCACCCCGGTCTCCACGTTCTCGGACGAGGAGGCGTTGACGTTGGACCGCCTGCGGTAGCCGGATTCGGCGACCACACGCGGCAGCAGGTCGTAGCGCGACAGGTCGAGCTGGTGCTGGCTGATCGCCTCGTTCATCACCTCGACCCGGTGGTCGAGGTTGTACATCACCGCCCGGGCCATCGCCTCGTACAGGGTCAGCGGCCCGTCGATCGGCTCCTGCTCGGAAAACATCGCCTGCAGGTCGGTCTCGATCCGCGCCTGCGTCTCATCCCGTGTCAACGGCTCCGGCTGGATCGCGCACGCGCCCAGCCCCAGCCCCAGAACCGCCACCGCAACCCCCGACCGCAGCCCCCGACGGCGGCCCGCACAACCTACACGCAACAAAGTGCCTCCCCGATCCCGACTCGCCCGACAGGCGTGATCTTTCGCTTGTGCCACCAATCTTCCGAAAAATCAATCGCCTATCGAAAGTGCCTTGGAAAATGCGCGGGTGGATTGTCATGCACCGCCCGGGTGAAGACGCAACTTGCGCGCAGATCGCCCGGGCGGTTGCGCCCGCGCGCACGGCGGGACCCACGGGCCGGCCTTCAGTTGAATTTCGCGCTACCTTCCAACAGATAGGCCGGCCAACAGATAGGCCGGGATGCCGAACCCTGGGTCCACGGTTCGGCATCCCGGCCTTACGCCGCGGCTTCCGCCAGGCGGTTGGCGAGGGCGGCGGCGTCGCGGTCGAACGCGCTGGCGCGTTCGCGCAGCTGGCCGCTGAAACCGCCGGTCTCGGCGGTCGCCGTGGCCGGCGGCAGCGCGGCCAGCGCGTCGCTCCCCGCCAGCGGCTCGGCGTCCGCCAGCGCGGCGACCGCGGCGTCCAGCCAGTGCGCCTTGGCGCTCGCCCGGGCGGCGGCCAGGGCGGCCGTGGTATCCGCCGCGGCCGGCGTCCCGCGATCGTCCGACTGAGGACCGTCCGGCCGGCGATCGGCCGACTGGGGACCGTCCGACTGGGGCTCGTCCGACTGGGGACCGTCCGGTTCGGCCGCCGCGGCCGCCGCGGTCTGCGGCGTCCGGCCCGCCGCGCCGTCGGTGCCGGCCGGGCTCGGCGCCTGGACCAGGTCGCCCGCGGCCGGGTCGGCCGCGCCGTCCGACGCCTGGGACAGCAGCAGGAGCGCCTCCAGATCGAGCGGCTGCCACTGGCCGTTCTGATAGATCAGCGTCTCCCCGCCCAGCGCCTCGATGTCCGCCAGCGCGCCGCGCGTGGTCGGGTCGCCGATGGCCGTCTGCAGCGTCCGGCTGGGATCGCCGGACACGTTGGCGGCCGCCTCCCGGAACGCCTGGGCGAGCGGCGAGTTGCCGCGGTCGAACGTGCCCAGGATCGCCGCCAGCGCGTTGCCGCTGACCACGCCGCTGCTGGCGACCAGCACGGTGTCGCCGCCGACACCGACCACCGTCACCCGCACCGGTCCGCGGTCCAGGTTCCGCACCGTCGGGGCGACGCCATCCTCCTCCGCCTCGGCGGGTACCTCGACGGTCACGTCGGCCGGCGTGCCGGCGCCGGCGCTCGTGCCGTCGTCGACGGTTACCCGCACGATTCGGTTGCCCGCCGTGCGATCTTCGCCGGCGGTATTGTCGTAGCCGATCGCGCCGAGCAGCGTGGCGATGCTGCTCGGCGTCGCCCCGGCGGCCAGGTCGATCGTCAGGCCCTCGCCCGACCCGCCGGTGGCGCCGGCCTGGATCGTGCCCACGGCCGTGCCGCCGACGGAGACCGTGCTGCCCGCCGTCTGCCCGGCGGACAGCGTGACCGTGCCGCTGGTGTCGATCGTCAGCCGGTCCTCCGCCTGCTGCCCGGCCTGGTAGGCGAGCGTCAGGCTGCCGCCATTGAAGTTGGCGCTGTCGGTGTCGGCCAGCGTCAGGTTGCCGCCCGCGTCGAGCGCCACCGGGCCGCCCTGTTCGGTGTAGGTGACGGTGTCGCCGTCCAGGTTGCCCAGCGTGGGCCGGTCGGAGACGTTGACCGTGATCGTGTCGCTGTCGGTGTTGGGGCCGCCGGTCGAGCTGGAGCCGTCGCTGGTGGTGACCGTGATCGTCTTCGCGCCGGTGGTGTCGACCGCCGGCGTGAAGGTCAGGCTGGCCAGCGTGGTGTTGACGTCGGCGGGCGTGCCCGCGATCTGGATCGAATTCGACCCGCCGCCAGTCACCGTCGCGCCGCCGCTGGCGGTCGCCTGGAAGGTGCCGACGGCCGTGCCGGAAACCGACACGGTCGTGGTCACGCTGCCGCTGTCCGCATCGGCGACCGAGATGCCGGTCAGCGCGAGCGCCTGCCCGTCGGTCGCCGTCTGCGTCCCCGGCACGGTGTTCACCGGCGGGGCGTCGACGTTGACGGTGAAGGACACTGGCGTCGAGGTGGCGGCGGCGGTTCCCGCGTCGGTCAGCGTCAGGTTGAAGACGTGCGCCCCGGCGAACGTCGGATTGCCGCCCGAGCGGTAGGTCAGCGACTGGATCAGCTCCTGAATCCGGGCCGGCGTGGCGCTGTCGTTGAACGTGATCACCAGGTTGTTGTCGTTCTGGCCGTTGTTGCCGACGCCGCCGACCGTGCCGATCGCCGTCCCGCCGACGGTGATCGTCTCGTTGACCGAAATGCTGGTGTTGCCGCCCGCCAGGACGGTGCCGCTGACCCCGAAGCCGCCCTCCAGGGCGGTGTTCTGGCGCGCGATCGTCAGGTTGCCCCCGTCGAAGTCCGCGCTGTCGGGATCGTTGACGGTCGCGGCGGCCCCCGCGTCCACGTCCACCACCTCGAGGAACGCCGCGTTGACGCTGTCGCCGTCCAGGTTGCCGACGACCGGCGGGTTCGGGGTGACGTCGATGGTGAAGGTGTCCGACGCGGTCTCGTCGCCCGCGTTCGCGCTGCCGTCGTCGTCGTTCAGCGTCAGCGTGAAGTCGCGTAGGCCCAGGCCGGAGGGCGCGGAATAGGTCAGGTTCTGCAGCAGCGTCTGGATACGGGCGGAGGTGGCGTCGGCGTCGAAGGTGATGACCAGGTCGCTGCCGCTCTGGCCGTCGGTCGTGACCATTCCGATCGCCTGGGCGCCGACGGCGATCGTCTCGCCGGCCGTGATCGTGCCGTCGCCGTTCGCGGTTGCGGTGGTGCCGTCCAGGCCCCAGGAGCCGTTGGGGGTGCCGGCGCTCTGGGCGATCGTCAGCGTCCCGCCGTCGTAGTCGGCGCTGTCCGGGTTGCTGACGGCCGTATCGTCGAAGCCGTCGACGTTCTGGAAGCCGCCGCCGGCGACGATCCCGCTGGTCTCGCCGAACAGGTCGCCGATCACCGGTGGGTCGTTGACCGGCGTCAGGGACACCGTCGAGGTGAGGTTGGGCGTGGCCGTGTTGTCGTTCGCGCCCGCATCGGATCCGTTGTCGACCAGCTGGGTGATCGTCACCACCCGGTCCGAAGCCGTTGTGGGATCGTCGCTGGTGTTGCGGTAGGCGAGGTCGTCGACCAGGGTTTGCAGTTGTGCCTCGGACAGGTTGGCGCCCGAGAAGCTGACGGTCGCGGTGCCGCTACCGTCCACATCCACGTTTACTGTCAGTCCGTTGGTCGCGGTCGAGTTGACGCTGGTCCCGTCTGTCAGTGCCACGTCGGAGCCGTCGAACCGCAGGATCTCGGCCGCGCCGTCGGCGACGTTGGTAATCGTCAGGGTGAGCCCGGTGACGCTCTGCGCGCTCTCCACCGTGGAGGCAGTAGCGCCTGAGAACAGGTCCGCCCCCGGCGCCCCGTCGCCCTCCGTGAACGGCGGGTTCTGGCCGGCGGCGGTCAGGGTCGGTTCATCGTTCACGCCGGTGATCGAGACGGTCAGTGCGCCGGTCGCTTGGCCCGGGTTGGCGCCGATACCCTGGGTGTCGGCGCTGTTGCCGTCCTGGAACGTCCAGTTGAGCGTGACGCTGCCGGCCGGATCGCCTGCAGTGTTCTCGTAGTGGACAGCCTGCAGCACCTCGTTTACTAGCGCGCCCGTAGGTGTTGCGCCGACATCGAAGAACGTGATCGTGATGTTACCGGTACCGGTCACGACGGACCCGACTAGGGTCGCACCGTCGTTAAGATCGGTGCCCGATACGGAGAGACTGCTGCCAGCGCCGAAGACCAGCGACAAAGCGTCGTTCGCGTCGGCCCCGCCGCTGCGCTGGATGAACAGGTTGGCCCCGTCGTAGTTGTCAGCGGCGTCCAGTTCGACATCGGACACCGTCACGTCGCCGTCCAGCTGCACCGCCGAGCCGCCCTCGGTGAAGACTGGCGTGGCGTTCAGGTTGTTCAGCACCGGCGCGTCGTTTACGGCGGTGGCGTTGATGTTGACGGTACCGAGGGCAACGGGCCCACCGCCGCCGGTTCCGGTGTTGCCATCGTCGTCGGCGGTCAGCGTCAGCGTGGTGACGGGCGCCCCGTTAGCGTTGGTTGGCGTGGTGTACTGGACGTTGTTGGCGGTGTTGAGGAAGGTCTCGATCTCCGCCGCCGTCCCGGTTAGTGACAATGTCGCGCCGCCGCTGCCGCCGACGCCGACCCCGCCACTGCCGGTTGCCGTCAACGTGCCGGCGCCGACCGACAGCGTCAGGGTTACGTCGGCACCGCCGGAATCGACGTCGCCGAAGGTCGCCCCGGACAGGTCAACGTCGCTCGCCACGTCCTCCGTCACCGTGATGCCGGCCGGCAGGCCGACGAAGGTCGGGTCGTCGTTCACGGCCGCGACGTTGAGGTTGATGGTGCCGAGGTTGACCGGAGTGCCGCCGCCGGTTCCGGTGTTGCCACCGTCGTCGGCGCTGACGGCGATCGTCGTCGCCGGGCTGCCGTTGGCGTCGGCGGCCGGCGTGTACTGGATGGCGCTGGCGGTGTCGAGGTAGGTGTCGATGGCCGTCGCCGTGCCCGTCAGCGTCAGTGTGCCGCTGCCGCTGCCGCCGATGCTGACGCTGCCGCCGCTCGTCGACGCCATTGTGCCGGCACCTGCCGCCAGGGTCAGCGTGACGTTGCTGTTGCCGGAATCGACGTCGCCGAAGTTCGCGGCCGACAGGTCCAGGTTGCCGGCCGTATCCTCGGTGAAACTGACCGTACCGGGCTGGCCGGTCAGGGTTGGGTCGTCGTTGACCGCGTTGACGTCCACGGTCGAAGCGATCAACAGCGTCGCGTTGTTGTCGTTGCCGCCGGTGTTCGAGCCGTTGTCGGTCAGGCCGGTCAGCGTCACCACCCGGTTGGCATCGGTCGGCGCCTCGCTAGTGTTACGGTAGCCCAGGCCGTTGACTAGGGTCTGCAGCGTCGCGGCATCCAGCGTTACGCCTGTCAGGGTCACGGTCGCAGTACTGCCCGCCAGAGCGACCGTTGCCGTTCCGCCGGACACGCCGGCGCTGTTCGTGTTCGTCAGCGCGAGGTCGGTTCCGCCGATGTTCAGGATCTCCGCCGCCCCCTCGGTCACGTTGGAGACCGTCAGGGTCAGGGAACTGAAGGTCTGGCCGCTTTCCACCGTCGACGCCGCGGCGCCCGTGAACAGGCCCGCGTTGCCGTCGCCCTCGGTGAAGATCGGGTTGCTGCTGGTCGCGGTCAGCGTCGGCTCGTCGTTGAGCGGATTTACGGTGACTGTGGACTGGATGTTTGGCGTCGCGGTGTCGGCGCCGCTGTTGGCGGTCCCGCCGTCGTCACGGATCGAGGTGATGGTGACCACACGGTTGGCGTTGGTCGGGTCCTGGCTGGTGTTGCGATAGCCAAGGCCGTCGACAAGCGTTTGGAACGCGGCGGACGTCAGGTTGAGGCCGCTCACGGTCACGGTCGCCGTGCTGCCGGACACGCCGACACCGGCCGTGCCGCCGGCGACGCCCACGCTGTTGCCGTTGTTGAGCGCGACGTCGGTGCTGTCGATGCTGAGGATTTCGCTCGCGCCCTCGGTCACGTTGGAGACGGTGAGCGTGATGGCAGAGAAGTTTTGGAGGCTCTCCACCGTGGAGGCCGAGGGGCTGGAGAACAGGTTGGCATTGCCGCCGCCCTCGGTATAGGTCGGACTGACGGCGGTCGCCGTAAGCGTGGGCGCGTCGTTAACGGCGTTGATCGCGAGCGTCCCGGAGATCTGGCTGCTGCCGCCGTCGCCGTCGTCGACGGTGATGGTGACCGCGCGGTCCGCGTCGGTGCCGCCGGCGGTCGGATCGTCGGTGGCGTTGTTGAACTGCAGCTGGCCCAGGATCGCCTGGGCGTCGGCTGGTGAGATGTTGCTGTCGAAGTTGATCCGCAGCGCCGTGCCGTTGCCGTCGCTGGTGCCGTCGATGGTGGCGCCGGTCGGCAGGGCGCCGTTGACGCTCAGCGTGTCGCCGGTCTGGTAGGCGTCCAGCGTGACCTCGATGAAGCCCGTGTTGAAGTCCGTGCTGTCGCCGTCGGTCACGCTTTCGCCCGACGTTACGAGATCGACCGCGCCAGCGTCCTCGAGGAACGGCGTCCCCCCGACGGTGCCGCCGACGGACGGTGCGGCGTTGGCCTGGGTTATGTCGATATTATCCAGGAAGATGTCAATATCGCCGCCGCCCTGGTTCGTGAACTCGACCCGCGTGAAGCCGCCGTAAACCCCGCTTATACCATTGTTATCGAGATAGCTTCCTTCTGACCCCAGCGGAATTGTTTGGGTTTGAGATCCACTACCAGAATGAAACCCTTCCACAACGACTGTTCGGGCCGAGAAACTATAGACATAAAAGCTATTCAAGTTGAACAGCTGGTTGTTGTTGAAAGTAATGGTTATTTTATCGCCAATAGTGCCGAATGAGTAATCGTGTCCGACTTGATAGTTCACGCTCGGGTTGCCGGCGTAAGAGGCCAGGACGTATAGATCCCCATCATCAGTGGTGATGGTTACCTAATCAGAACCGATATCTTGACGAAGGGTGGTCGCATTGGGCTCGGTAACTCCGCTGTCAAAGCTGAAGTTGACGAGGAGACTGTCAAAATTGCCCCGCGCCACGCTGTCGACTGCTGGGTCCGCCTCGATGTCGCCGGTTGTCACTTCGAGGGTCCAGTTGCCGCCCAGGGCGTCCGCACCCGTGGCGTCCGAGGAAGCTGCGACATCCGCGCCCGTCGACGCAGCCAGGGCATCGAGAAAAGCTTGCCCGTCCCCATCCGCGCCGACGTAACAGCTGTAGAGCAGCAGATCGGCCGTCGGGCTCAGCGCGGTCTCGATCATCGCGAGTTCGGCGGCGTAGTCGTCAAGGCTCTCCGAATTCAAGCGCGCGTTCCCGAGCGTGAACGCGCCGACACCGCCGTGGCCCAGCACATGCACTGACTGCACCTCGCTGCGCCCGGCCAGCGTGTCGGCCATGACGCGCATGCCGTCCTCGTTCGGCCCAACTAGCGCGAGCTGGGCGTCGGGGTCGACGCCGTCGGCGAGGGTCTGCCAACCCTCCACCCCGGTGTCGACGAACACCACCGTATCGGCGTGGGCGTCGGTATCGGAGAGCGTCGCGGCGGCGAGGTCGTCGTCCGCGGTCTTCGGGTCGGCGGCGTCGGCGCCATCCGGGGTCGCGCCCGACGTCTCGGCGGTCTCCGCCGTCTCAGCCGTTTCCGCCCCGGTCGCGACGGCGGCGGCGTCCAGCAGCAGCCGCGGCTCCAGCGCGAGCGCCAGGAGCGCCTCGGCGTCCTGCGTACGCATCTTGGCCTTGGATGCCCGCCTTGTCTTAGCCGCCCCACCGCGCACGCCGGCCTGCTCGAACAGCGGCCCCTGAATCACCTTTTTCATCGCCGACCCGTCCCTTGACCTGCCCGCCGATCATGCCGGCGGGCTCAACACCTCGTTAAGCCCCAGGCGACGACGCTACCCCGAACGGCGCGGAAATAAAACCGGCTATTGTAGGTGGGCGCGTAGCGACGCGTTATTGGTGCAGTCGGGTTTCGGCCGCCCGCGGGTCGTCGGGCGGGCGTTGTCTCAGGCGCCGTCGGCGGTCCCGCCGTCCTTCCGGCTCGCGGTGACGACGCTGGCGGCGGTGCCCGCGCGTTCCCGCCAAAAGGTCATTTCCTGGTACTTGGCGAACACGTCTGGGGGCAGGATGGTCCGGCGCGGCTCGAAGCGGACCTGCGGGCGCACCCGGTGCAGCCCGTCCACGCCGAGCGCCTGGTCGAAATCGGGGGCGTCGTATTCGACGTTCTCGGGGTCGTGGCCGTCCCACCTGGGCTCACCGATGAACTCGTAGATCATTTTCAGCACATCCAGCGGCTTGCGGGCCAGCAGGTCGTACTCGACCACCAGCAGGCGCTCCGACTGCTCGCCGTAGAAACCGTCCTTGAGCGCCGTCCAGGCGCTGCCGACCAGGCCGTTGGCACGCGCCAGCGCTTCCGTGCGGCTGTACACCGTCCCGCGGTCCCCAGACCCGAACAGGCGGGTGTTCTCGTAGGGGTTCTTGCGCACCAGCCGTTCGATCGAGTCCATCACCCAGGGGACGTCGCGCACGCACGCGATCACCCGGCAGTCCGGGAAAAGGTCGACCAGCAGCGGCATCTGCGCCGTCCAGCGCCTGTTGGTGTCGAAGATCACCCGCTTGGCGGCGAGATCTGCGTAATAGCTGTCGAACAGGCCGCGGACGACCGTGCGCTTCTGCTCGGTGGTGACCAAGTGCGCGGCCTCCCGGCCGGCGCTCATCAATTCCACACTGGCGCCGACCAGGCTGCCGACCGGGCTGGTCATGCCCGCATGGAACGCCGGGTTCTGGCGCAGCAGCGCGCCCAGCAGCGTGGAGCCCGATCGGGGCAAGCCGGCGATGAAATGGAACTGGGCGGTCATGGCGGACACAACGGTCGACGTGGTTGGAAACAACAGGCGCGTATGGAAACCGGTCCTGCGCCTGTTGTGCAAGCGTTCGTTGCCGTCGTTGGTACGCCTTTTGCGCGCGCTTATGCACTTGACGATTGATAGGCGTAAACCTTGCGTGTATATCCTTGAGAAGGAATCAATCGAGCGGGGGCGGGGATGCTCGGTCGGGCGAATTTGCCGAATGGTGTTTCGTTGCGGCCTGCCGGGGCAGGGGGTGGCGCGTTCGAGCAGCGGTTGTACGAAGCGCGCCGCTGGGATTTGTGGCTGGTCAACGGCACGGACGAATTCGTCCGCACATTGATCGAGCAGCAGTATCGTGCCCAGGCGGCCGACTATGAAGCCCGGTTTCCTTACGCCCAGGCCTTCGTGATCGAAAAGACCGGGACGGCGTGCGGCCGACTGCTGCTGGACTTTAGCCAGGACGTCTACGTCGTCGACCTTGCGATATTGCCGGAGGCACAGGGCAAGGCGATCGGAACCACCGTGCTGCAAGCGCTGCAGCAGGTGGCGGCGGCGATCCCTGCGCCGGTCTCGCTGTCCACTCACGCGATGAACGCGCCCGCGCGCGCGCTGTACCGGCGGCTTGGCTTTCAGCCAAGCGGTGCGGACGTCGGGCCGATGCACCTCGGTCTGCAGTGGTGCCCGCCGTCGCTGCACGGTTCGGCCGCGGCAAGCGTGGCAACAGGGGTGGCCGCGCGCGCGAGCCGCTAGGGCAAGAGTCAGCCGGACGGTTTCCCACCGTCCGGCTGACTCTTGCGCCTCTATCGAGGAGAGTTAGAGCGAGAGTCAACCCGAAAGCGGATTCGGCCTGATGGCATTTCGCTCTAAGAGGCGCGGACGCCCGGCGCCCACGGGGGGACGGCAGGCCGGCAGCTGCTGGCAGGTCATGCCGGGTAGGAGTCCCACACGACGCGTGCCGCCGGGCGCGCGTGAAGGTTAAGGAGTTGGAAATGTCGGAACCGTTTCTCGGTGAAGTGAAAATCTGGGGGCTCGACTTCGCGCCCAGGCAATGGATGTTCTGCAACGGCGGCACGCTCTCGATCCAGCAGTATAGTGCGTTGTTTTCCCTGCTCGGAACCCAGTTTGGCGGCAACGGGACGAGCACCTTCCAGGTTCCGGACCTGCGTGGCCGGGTGCCCATGCATCCGGGCGGCAGTATCCAGCAGCAGGGCCAGGCGGGCGGCCAGCAGACGGTGACGCTGAGTGATTCCCAGATGCCGCGGCATTCCCACGGCGTGACCGCAGTGTCGGCCACCGGGGGGACCAACCAGCCGGCCAATCACGTGTTTGCCGGCGCGGACGGTGCGAGCACCTACGCCAGTCCAGGCAATCTCGTTTCCCTGTCGGCGAGTAGCGTGGGCAACATCGGCGGGAGCCAGGCGCACGAGAACCGCCAGCCCACGATCGCCCTGACGTTCACCATCGCGCTGCAGGGCATTTATCCGTCGCGCAACTGACCCCCCGTGCCGGCCACGCGGCCGCAGGTTAGGAGAGAGATCCCATGGCGGAACCTTACATCTCCCAGATCATCATGTTCGGCGGCAATTATTCCATCCGACAATATGCCAATTGCGACGGCCAGTTGCTCCCGATCTCCCAGAACCAAGCGTTGTTCTCGCTGCTCGGGACGACCTACGGCGGCGACGGGCGCACCTCCTTCGGGCTGCCCGACCTACGCGGGCGCGTGCCGACCGCCCAGGGTCAGGGCCCGGGCTTGACGCCGTACCCGTTGGGCAGCCGCTTCGGCGTAGAAGACGTCACGCTGACGGTGAACCAACTTCCGTCGCACACCCATGCCGCCATGGCTAACAGCGGCTCGGCGGACTCGCCAGATCCCACGAACCGTTTGCTGGCGCCGGGCACCGCCGATGGCAATGCGGTCAGTCAGTTTTCAGACCAATCGCCCACAGCGAACATGTCGTCTGCGGCCGTCCAGCGGACCGGCGGCAGTCAGTCGCACACCAATATGATGCCAAGCCTCGTGATCAACTTCCAGATCGCGTTGCAGGGCCTCTTCCCGTCACGCAGTTAATTCGCAGGAGGCCAGCATGAGCGATCCCTACGTCGGAGAGATCCGGATCCTTCCCTACACCTTCGCGCCGCGCGGTTGGTCCGCCTGTCAAGGTCAGTTATTGCCGATTTCACAGAACACAGCGCTGTTCTCGATCCTCGGCACGATGTACGGCGGGGATGGTCGCAGCACCTTCGCCCTGCCGGACATGCGGGGCCGCGCACCAATCCACCATGGGCGCGGACCCGGCCTGACCCCGCGCACCCAGGGGCAGCGGCTCGGCGTCGCCGACGTGACGCTGACCGAGTCTCAGATGCCTACTCACAACCATAGCGTGCGGGTCGCGCCTACGCAGGCCGACCAGGATGCACCTTCCGGTCATTACCTTGCAGATGCTGGGAAGTCGGGGCGGGGCGGCCGGTTTGACGCGGTAGCGATGTACAGCACTTCGACGAGCGGAGGTCAGATGGCTTCGCAGGCGCTGGGCACCGCCGGCGGCAGCCAGGCGCACCAGAACATGCAGCCGTACCTGGGGATCCAGTTCTGTATCTCGCTGTTCGGCGTTTACCCGTCGCATAATTAACGACGCACTGGCGGCCGGGCCCGGGGTCGTCGGGCTCGGCCGCCGGCCGCCCGCGCCGCGGTTGGTGGGAGCGCGAAATTGACGCTGAAGGTCGAGCGGACCTTCAGCGATGTCGTCCTAGTTCAGCACAGCGATATAGACCCGCCGACCGTCGTCCTGTGGGCCATGCGGCACTACGAATAGTTCCAGCGTCCCAATTTCAGGGTGCGAGACGGCAAAGGTCTGCTGCCCGGCCTCCGTCGCCGGGGGCGCGGCGAACGTCAGGCTAAACGCCCAGGGCACCCCCTCGCCCTCGCGCCCGCCGCGCGGCCGGGGGCTCTCGTCGACCTCGATCAGCTCGGCCTCGAAGCTCTCTTCCGCAGTGGACAGCGTGAACGTCTGGTTGACGTAGCGCTCGAAATCCCGCCCCCCGAGCGACTCCAGCATCGTGCCCCTCCCGTTTCCGCGTGTGCCGCTATCGGACTACCCGCTGCGACGCGAGCCCGCAAGGACGGTCTTCGCGCCTCGCGCATGCCCGCAGGGGGTGCGCCGCTTAGTCACGTTTTCGCGGTGCGCTCGGTGTTGCCAAAAGGGCGCGGTATCCTCGATGAGCCGGGCTCACGCTTGAGGTCCGAAACGACCCTCAAGCCGGATGCCGCGCTAACGTTCCAACGAACAGACAAAACGCCGGAAGGCGATGCCGCCTGCCAGCGTTTTGTCCAAGGCTGCGGGCGCCCGGCGTGCCGAACAGGCTCGGCCCGGCCCACCTTGCAGCATCTTGCCCTTACCCGGCGGTGACCGCGCCCACCATGACCCGGCTCGCCGCACGGCCGGTCGGCCGATCGTGGAAGCCGCCGGTGTAGAGCTGGCCGGTCACCTTGACCGGGCCGTTGAGGCCGGCGGCCGCGCCGTTGGTCGGGTAGACGCGCACCGCGCGCTGCGGCCAGGCCTGCGGGGTCTCGCAGGCGAGGTCGGCGACCGGGCCGTCCTCGCCCAGCACCAGGTAGTGGCCGGGCCCCTCGGCCGCCGGGGTCGCCCAGCCGGTCAGCGTGACCGTGCGCCCGGCGCCGCCCTTCTTGGCCAGCCGGCGCGCCAGCAGGCCGGGCGTGCGCGGCCCCTCGGCCCCGGACGTGCCGCCCAGCCCGGCGATCGCCGGGCCGGACAGGGTGATCGCGGCGGCGCTGCCGGCGCCGGCGAAGACGAAGCTGCGTCGATCCATGGCTCACTCCCCCAAGATGGTGGCCGCGGGCCCGGAGGCTCCGGAAGCGCGGCGGACGTGACGCGCCGGCGCGTGCGCGGGCGCGGCTAGAGCAAGATGCTGAAAGGTAAAGCCACCTTTCAGCTGAATCTTGCTCTTCCTTCAAGCAGTTAGAGCAAAATTCACGATGCAGGTCGACCAGACCTTCATCGATTTTGCCCTGACGTTTCGCCCCCAGGATACCCCAATTTCGCCAAAGGTCACGCCCGTTCGTTGCATCGCCCGGATCCCGGTTCGCGCGGAGACCCGGAACGCCCGCGCCGTAAGCGGCGGGCCGTCAGGCGGCGGGCCGTCCGGCGGTGGCGGCTGGGCTCTGGCAATCCGTCAGATCGCGCGGTACCCGGCGCGGCCCGGGGCGCGCCGGAGCCAGCCCCAAGCGGTGCGGGCGCGGGCTGTTTCGGGCGCGGGCGATCTCGGCCGCGAGCGGTGCCGGCAGCGGGCGGCACGCGGCAGGCGGCACGGGGCAGGCGGCGCGCGGCAGGCGGCGCGCGGGTGGGCGCCGGTGCGGTGCCCGGCGCGGCCGGGTTTCGCGCAAAGGCGGTATTGGCTGCCGCGGCGCACGCGGATTCCGCAATTGATTAAATTCCTAGATTGCGGAAAATGGCAAGAACGTAACGCGAACACCGGGGCGCCGCGCCGCGGCCCGGATGGCGCGGCGACGTTCGAACCGCGCGGCCGCCGGCTTGGCCGATGCCCGCGCCGACCCCTCACGCGATCTACGGAGCGTTTCCATGCCGCATGCCAACAGCCACTTCCAGCCGATCACCGAGCTGCCCAGCGAGCACGGCCTGACCCTCTGGGGCTACGCCACCCGCAACGATCCGGACCCGGTGCGCGCACCCGGCTACTTCCAGGCGTTCAGCCATCACCTGAAGCTGGGCGACCTGCTGCTGGTCCGCCACACCGGCGCGTTGCCCGGCCCGGCCGCGGCCGGCCTGCCGACGCCGTCGCTGACGCTCTTCGCCGTCGACCGCGACGCGCGCGGGGTGGTGGTGCTGCACGAGGTCTGGCGCTTCGCCTGGGCCGACGCCCGCGCCGCCGCCGCACGGGCCGGGACCGCGGCACCGGACGCGAACGACGACGCCCCGGCGACCCCGGATGC
>NZ_NRRL01000092.1 GCF_016583645.1 Rhodovibrio sodomensis
GTTCAGCTTGGCCTCGACCTTGGCCAAGCGCTCCTCCAGCGCCACGATGTAGTCGACCAGTTCGTCCTTGGAATGCTGCTTCAGCTCTTCCCGCCGACTCATACCATTCTGGAATCATACCAGAGTCCGGGCGTAAAGAGCTGACCCGAGCTGCTGCTGGACTGATCCGGCAGGCTAGAAACTCACGGGCCCACCCCCGGGGGTGAGCAGCTACGGTTGATGAGGTTGGGGCTTGGCCCGTAACGCGAGGCTCCACACCAGCGCGTTCCCGACCGGAAAGCCGCCGTTCTTGGTGTGACAGTTCCAGAGACGGTGCGACGCTGCGCGGAGGTCTCGTGCTGCTTCTACGCGCCCTTGCTCGTTGCCGGCGTCTTTAGGCCGGACTTTTTACTTGCAGAATTCGCTAACTTCCTGATTGGAAACGCAAAACGGGCATTTGGGCGCGGCGGGCGTACCCATGTAAATGGGTGCGTTATGCGTTGACATATTTGGCGGAGCGCGATTCGATAAGCCATGTACATCGAACGCGTTCCCAACCGGCAATCCCCGCCCGCCGTCCTGCTGCGGGAAGGCTACCGCGCTGACGGCAAGATCAAAAAGCGCACCCTGGCTAACCTCTCCGATTGGCCGACGCACCTGGTTGAGGGCCCCCGCAACCACTGTTAGCAAACGCCCCGGCGCCCCAAGGTCGTGGGGGCGTTTCACGTCGGGCGTCGTCGCGAAGTTCACCAGCGCAACCAGCGGCCCGGAGATGTCGACCTCCCAGCCGCCGTCGACCGGGCGCGCGTACAACGCCGACACCAGCGCCTGCATAATGGTCGCCGCCTCCGACGTCGTGTCGGGGTGTTGAAGCATGCGCTCCATGTTGTGGATGTTCATCAGGAAGACGTCGGCCATCCGGCCGTGCGACTGCACGACCGGCGGCGTTTCGAGGTTCGCCAGCTTGCCTTCCGCGACGCGTTTGCGCTCCTCCAGGTCGGTCAGCTCTTGCTGAACCGAGTCCGAGATCACACCGCGTTTGAGGACGTTCAGGAGATTTTCGATATCCTGCTTCGCTTTCTTGAGTTCCTTTCTGAGTTGCCGCTCCTCGGCCAGCATCTCCTCGCGCCGGCGATTCACCTCCTCGACGTAGCGCTGTTCGAACGCCTCCGCGTATTCGTCGCGGAAAAGCTCGGTTTTGAGCAGGTTCAGCACCATCTGCTCCAGGCGGTCCGCGCGAACCCCGCGGCGGTTCGTGCAAAGGCCGCCGCTCTTGTGGTTGCGGCAATGGTAGTACTTGCCGTTGACGTTCATCCGGCCGTCGCATTCCGGACAAAACAGCAGACCGGCGAGCAGCCGCTTGGGCCGGTGGCCGCGGGCCATGCGCTTGCCCGGGTTGTCGCCCCGCTGGGCGCCGTTCCGAGATTGCCTTGCCTTGACGCGCTCCCAGAGCTTGTCGTCGACGATCCGCAGATCCGGGCGATCTACGGTCACCCATTCTTCTTGGTCGCGCACCTGCGGAACGCGGCACTCAGTCTCGGGGTCGCGGCACCAGTTACGACGGTTCCACACGGCTCGGCCGATGTAGCGCGTGTTATTCAGGATGCCCGTCCCGCGCGAGCGGTGCCCGAGGATGGTGGTGTGCTGCCAGGCTTTGGCGCGGCGCGGCCTCGGGATCTCCTCGCGGTTCAGGTCGCGGGCGATTTTTTGCGGTGAGCGACCGTCTGCGTACTCGTGAAAAATGCGGCGCACAATCGCGGCTTCGTCCTGGTCGACCACCTCCTTGGACGTCCCGTCCGTTTGGACTTCGTTGCGGTAGCCGTAGCAGGTACCCCCCGTGGACTGGCCGCGCTGGGCCCGCGCGTTCAAACCGCGCCAGGTCTTTTCCCGCACATTGCGGATGAACTCCGCGGCGACGTACCCGTTCATGGCGAGCTTCATCGGGTCGATATCGCCCTCGCGAAGGCTCACAATCCGGGTGCCGACGAAGGCGGCAACCTTGTGGAAGCCGAACAGATGCTCCTGATCCCGGCCAAGCCGATCGAGCGCCTCGATCCGCACGATGTCGATCTTCCGGTCCCGGACATCTTGGCGAAGGCGCTTTAACCCGGGCCGCCCCTCGATCTCTCCAGTGATCGCCTCGTCGCCATAGGTGTCGACTAGCCGTTCCTCCGGCCCCATGACGGATTTGATGAGCGCCCATTGATCGACAACGCTGAGTTCATTCTGCTTGTCGTCCGAGTACCTGGCGTAGATTGCCGTACGGATCGTCATCGCGGGACCCTGCATCTGTTGTTGCGAACCTTACCGGTTCTTCCGAGAGTGGGTACGGCGGCTGAGCTTCGGGGCATCCGTGAATTCGCCATCCGCGTGCTTCTCTGCGGTACGCCGCGCGATCAGATCGATCATGCGGTACACGGCTTCGGTGGCGTCTTGGTTGGCGGAGTCCTCGTGCGGTGCCGGTGCCGGGGACTGCTCTGTTCTGTCGTCGGTCATCCTAAGCCTTTCGTTGTCGGTCGGTGGTGACAGCGCGGTCGACTACGCTGTTTGTTTGTTTGTTCGTTTGTTCGTTTTCGGCTGCCGCTGCTTCGTTGAGCTGTTCGCCTTGGCGGTCGGCTTGCCGTTCTCACCCTGCTTTTTGCCAGCGTTTGCCCGATCCGATCGGCCCGGCTTCTGAGCCTGTTTCGCGGCCCCTTCCCCTAGCTTCGCTTCAGCGCGTGTCGCCCGCTCACACCATGCGACGACCTCGGCTTGCAGTTCGGAGACCTGTTTTTCGGCGGCATCCGCGCGGGCAGTCTCAGCCGTCAGCCGTTCTTCGAGCTCGCGAAGTTTCAAATATGTTTCCTGGGCGTCCTCTTGTGCGGCTGCTGCCTTGCGTTCGGCTTCTTCGCGTTCGAAATCCAGTTCATCGTAGTACTGAGAGGTGTCGACCCATTCTTCGTGGACGTCTTGTTTCTGGGCCGCGAGATCTTCACGCTCTGCTTCAAGCTTTCGCTCCCACTCCTGGCGCGCTTCTCTAAGCGCGCGCTGGATAGCCGCGTAGAGTTGAGTGTCCACGCTATCGCGGAGCTCGCGATGAAGCGTAGCAAGCGCCTCGGGCATCTCTTGTTCGGACACGGCATCGCAGGCGGGACTGTCCTCCTGAAGGGCATCCCACCGCGCTTTCAAGCTGTACGGGTTCCCGTGCCGGATAAGTCCGCGCAGCCGGGAGCCGGTGACTTTGAGCCCCTGATTTACGAGCCCACGACCGGTTTCCAGGATCGTCGCGTCCGAGACTTCCCGGGGCCGACCGATTTGGGCCCCCTCATTGCGTTGCGCGTCAGGCATAGTCTTCCCCCAATTCAGAAACCAGGCAATCCCGGTCTCCGGTGATAGCTGACGTCACCGGATAAGAAGAGATGTCCGGTACGTCGTTTTCAGTCGGAGATAGTTGGCTTTAGGCTTACAGTTCGACGTGTAAGCTCTTTAGGAAGCTTGGGTGCTTCCAGGTCGCTGTGTTGACCATATTGATGCCTATTGCCGTTTTCTCCGCTGCGACCGGAATTGGCGCACGTTTTTTCAGAGCGCAAGAGCGATCGAGGAAATTTTTGGAAAAGGCGCTGGCTTCGGAGATTCCCGAGCCGTCTCAGTGAACCGTTTGCGGCCGCTTTTCGCCGCACGCGATCGCTGTGTAGATAGCGCCGGCGACGGTGCGAAAATCGCGGCCAGCGGCCAATGCGTCGCGCAGGTCCCCCCATACCTCAGTTGGTACCGGCAAGGCGGCGTCCGTCGGCCACTCCAGTTGCTGTCGGACATCCGCGGCGATGCTCGCAAGCGCGGCATCAGCGTGTCGCTCGCCCGGTACGTCAAGCCGCACGCGGCGGACGCGCGACAGCAAGGCCTCGGGCAGGGTCGAAGCATCGTTGGCCGTCAGCAGCCACGACACTCGACTGAGATCGCATTCGCCCATCAGGCACTCGTCCGGCCAACGCCGTGCCGTCTTCGCGTCGAGCATGCCGAGAAGCGTGGCGTGCAGATCGCCGTTATGGCTCGCCCGCGCCTTATCGACTTCGTCCAAGAGGATCAGCGGATTGGCGACGCCGGTCCGGGCGATGGCGAGAAGCGGATAGGCCGGCTGGGCACCACTCCATCCGCGCGCGGTGCCAGCCAAAAGCCTATTGTCGCTCGATCCGCCTGCATCGATGCGGGCAAGGCGTCCGCCGAGCAGGTCGGCGAGCTTCTCGGCGAAGAAGCTTTTGCCGCAGCCGGGCGGGCCTTCCAGGAGCAGCGGGCGCAGTTGAAGCCACGGTCGGCCGGTAACCTCCGCCAGCCGGAGATCCTTGGAAACGGCCTCGACCGCCTCTTCCATCCACGGGAACCAGCTCATCATCACGTCGCACACCGTGTCCGCCGAAGTCGGCACGCTGGTGAGCGGCATCGGCTCTGTCAGATGGCCGTAGGTTCGCCGAAACTTCCGGCCTTCCGACGACTCTCTGTCGCCGATCGCCGAAACGACACGGACACGCGCCGCTTCTTCGACGGGGTCTTGCCGGCGACCACCGGTACCCCGGTTCTCCCGAAAGCTCTCCACGGGCAGGAAAATCGGCGTCAGCTCGCTCGTGTCGATCTGAGCGATGACATCGGCAACCTCTTTCGGCGAGGGGCACCGTTGCAGCGCGTCGGTACAGAACCGACGCACGACCGCGGCATCGTCGATCCGCCATGCACAGCGATAGGCCGACCACAGGGCGTGCAGGGCATCCGGGTCCAGCGTGCTGTCGCCGCTGTCCGCATTGGCACGCCGGATCTGGTCGCGCAGATCGAGGAGATGCGCGATTGTAAGGATGAGGCTCGCTTCCTCGCGCCCCATGCTGCCGGAGATCATGAGCCACCCCATTGCCCTGTTGCTCGGCCGGCTCTCGCCGCGCATGAAGCTGTCGGTCCCTGCGATGAAAACCGCGATATCCAGGGCGGTCTTCGGATCGGGATCGTCTTCGAACCCGCGGATCAGCTCTTGGAAGGGACCGTCGACATCGAGGCTGTAGTGGACGACTTCAGCACGATGCTGCGCCGCTTTCTCGCCGGAGTTGACGAGGGCGCGCGGTGTCGTGCCGATCCAAAGTGAGAGGGGGCCAGTGGACATGGGTCAGTTCCTTTCATGTCAGATGGGAGAGTTACTTCTGTCTCGGGATTACAGGCCTTTCAGGCCGAAGCTCGGCTTGCCCTGTGAGCCGAAAAACGCCGGGAGGCGTGCTTCCAGTTCGTGACGCCCGAAGGCAAGGGCGGCATCGATCTGGGCACTGACGGGAAAGCCGAAGTGCTCATCGAGCTCGTCGCCAGCAACGCTGAGCTGATGCGGCAACCCGCTCCGGCCGTAGAACGAGACAGCGAACGCCTCGACCCGTTCGGCACCGAGACACTGCGACCGCGCCCACGACCGCCCGAGCATCTGCAGGCACTGAAGATCGCGCGTTTCCGACCGGATGGTCGCGGAGCTGAGCTTCGCTTGGCCCCTTTTGGCTTCGACGAACTGCAGCGTCCCGGTCGGCTCGTGAAAGCCAATCACGTCGGGGCGCACCGTGCGCGGACCCCGCGGGTCGTACGGCAGCTCGGTCTGAAGGCATGCCGAAATATTGTGACGTGACGCCAACCGGTCTGCGTCTGCCGAGATCGTGATGTCCTCCGGCGGTAGGACTTTGTAGCCCGGCGACTCAGCCAGGATCTGCGCGAGCACTGACTGCAGGATTGCGCCGTGCTTGTGCAGCAAGTTGGTCGTAACCCGATGGAGCCAACCAAACGTCTCGCCGAGCAGCGGGTCGTCCACAGCGGCGACGGCCAGCGCATCGTCGATATCCTGGCGAATGATGGTCTTGATCGGGGTCGGCACTTCGTGATTCATGTGAGCACCTCCGTTGCAGGGTAACCGCGGATTATGCAGGACCCGGCATCAATGTCAACATAAAATTAGCGGGCCCGCCCGAATATGATCACCAGAGAGCAATGCCGAGGAGCACGCGCGATGCTTGGCTGGTCGCGCGAAGACCTTGCGGAAGCCGCGCGTGTCGGCCATCGAACGATCGTGGACTTCGAAAGAGGGGCGCGGCAGCCCTACGAACGCACCGTGCGCGATCTCCAAACTGCGCTTGAAGCAGGGGGCATCGAGTTTTTGATCCCGGACCACGACAAGGGGCCGGGGCTACGACTCAACCGACTTGTCGAATAGCGGATCGTCGCGGTGACAGAGGTATCGCGTTAGCTTTTCGGGGTGGCGCAAATCGACTGAGACGTGGATCGCGTTTTTGATGCGAGAGAGACTTCACGCGTAACGGGTTGCACCCAGCCAGACCGAATTCGGTAGTGACGTTTAAATCGACGTTTGTTGCAAAACGCCGCCCTTAAGTCTGTATTTGTTGCAGAAGGTGCCACAAACCCGGCGTTAGGAGCGGTTTCGGCCCTTGGCCTATCCCGTCGTTTTTCACGTCGGGAATGGGGGCCGGATCGGCCAGCCCGGCCGGCTGCGCCTGGCCCCGCGCCCCGAAGCGGCCGACGCGAAGACCAAGCTGGTGGGGCGCAAGGAGCGCAAGGGCTACCGGCGGATCGGATGACCGAGGGCGGATGCCGCTCCACGACGGCGAAGGCCGGCGGAAATACATTACCGCCGACCAGCGGGCGCGCTACAGGCGCGCTTTCTCGCCGCGGCCGAGCATGCCCCGCGCGAGACCCGGGCCTTCTGCCTCACGCTGTGTTACACCGGATGTCGGCTCAGTGAGGCGCTTGCGCTCACCGCCGATCGCGTCGACCTGGATGCAGGGGTGGTTGGCAATCGCGGCTCGCATGTGGAGATGAAGGCGTCCGCTGCCCCGGATACAGCGGACGACGTGCTTCGAGGTTACGTCGGCTGGGATGGGCCAGGGGACTAAACCGCTCGCGCGGTAGCCCAGGCGGGCAAGAGCGTTTTCTGGCGCAACGATGTGCCTCGGTCGCGTAGGATCTGCGTTTCGCCGGCGGATGTCCGTGGTCCGCCATCGCCGGAGGTGGCGCGATGCGTCGTTCCTCGCTCGGGCTCTCGGATATCCTCCACGCCCAGGGCGCCGCCTATCGTCAGGCCCACGCCGGCCGACTCAGCCTCGGCCAGCTCAAGGTCATGGCCGCGATCGAGCAATGCCGCACGGCGGCCCTGGGTGGGCACGTCGCGGCCTGCCACGACTGCGGCCATACCCGGATCGCCTACAACTCCTGCCGCAACCGGCATTGTCCCGGTTGCCAGGGCGCGGCCGCCCACGCCTGGCTGGCGGCCCGGCAGGCCGACCTGCTCCCCGTCCCGTATTACCATCTCGTCTTCACGCTGCCGGCGGCGGTCGCCGACATCGCCTACCAGAACAAGGCGGCGATCTACGCCATCCTGTTCAAGGCGACCGCCGAGACCCTGCTGACCATCGCCGCCGATCCCAAGCACCTCGGCGCCCGCATCGGCTTCACCGCCGTCCTGCACACCTGGGGCTCGGCGATGACGCATCATCCGCATCTGCACTGCATCGTCCCCGGCGGCGGCTTCAGTCCGGACAGTCGGCGCTGGATCGCCTGCCGGCCCGGCTTCTTTCTGCCGGTGCGCGTGCTGTCCCGACTGTTCCGCCGGCTGGTCCTGGAGCAGCTCACCGCCGCCCATGCCGCCGGTCAGCTCGCCTTCTTCGGCGACCATGCCGGTCTCACTGACCTGCACGCCTTCAAGCGCTTCCTCGCGCCGCTGCGCGAACAGGAGTGGGTGGTCTACGCCAAGCGCCCCTTCGCCGGACCCGAGGCCGTGCTCGCCTACCTCGCGCGCTACACCCACCGCGTCGCCATCGCCAACAGCCGCCTGCTGCGCTTCGACGAGACAGGGGTGACCTTCAGATGGAAGGACTATCGCTTGGAAGGGCGGACCCGGCACAAGACGATGACCTTGCCGCCGGCGGAGTTCATCCGGCGCTTCCTGCTGCACGTCCTGCCCGCCGGCTTCCATCGGATCCGCCACTACGGCTTCCTCGCCAACGCCCGGCGCGTCGTCAACGTCGCTCAGGCCCGCGCCCTGATCGCCGAGCCCCAGCCGCCCGCCGACACCGACACCGACCCGACGACATCCGAGCCGCCGCGCGCCAGCCCACCACCGTGCCCGCACTGCGGTGGCATCATGGCCGTCGTCGAAACCTTCCTGCCGGGGACCCAGCCCCGTGCGCCGCCGTCCGGACGCGCTGCTGTGGCGATCGCCGCATGACCCGCCGCCGAGATCACTCAATCCGACCCGCTCCGTCCGGCTCTCCCATCTCAGCCGGCCAAACGCACTCGCGCGACTACAGCCGGAACCGCTTCTCCGGACGGGGATCGAACCGACCCGGCAACTCGGTCCAGTCGCTCGCGGCCTCCGCGTCGTCGCGGCACCGTCGCCCCGCGCCGATAACAGCCACCGCCGACGCACTCATCGGGACAGCCCCGAGGTTACTTTCTCCATAACCACCGGCCCGCACCGCCCGTAGCTACTCGGCCCGCGGTTTCCTCCCTTGAGCTTTCTCGGACGTCTGCCGATCGTGCCGCGGCGAGACACCTGCGTTCGGCAGACATCCAAGAAACCTTCACAACAGCGGCCGAAGCCCGGTTCGTCGGCTAGGATGCGAGTAGTCTGTACACTCGGTCGAGGCCGACCAACGCGGCACCGGTGTAGAACGGCGAGGGATCACGGCGCCGATCGGCGGCGCGACAGCCGCTTGATTCAGAGCAATTCCCTTGGCGTGATCCTTGCTCCGACGCACACCTAAGGCATTGTCAGCGACTGAGCGTACGCCCCTCGGCATCGAAAAAGGGATACGGCCCGGCATAATTCTCGAGAAAAACCACGTGTGACAGAAGGGCCGTGCCTGTGGAATAAAACAGCCGCACGGCCGGCGGCTCCAGGTAGAACTGCGGCGTTGCGTCGGACCGGGTGTCCAGTGCAACCGCGTGCGCCGGCGCTGGCGCGATACTGGTCGGAATGCCGGCGATGCAGGTTTCTATCGCGCGATGAACGTGTCCGCATGCTACGTGGCTAACGTGCGAATGACGCCGCAATACAGCATAGAGCTGATCGCCGTCGCGAAGGTTCTGACGGTCCATGTGCGGGATCCCGGTGGCGAAAGGCGGATGGTGCAGAAAGATCAGAGTGGGGATGGCCGCGCTTGCGCTCAGGGTGGCGTCGAGCCAGTCGAGGCGTGCCTTCCCAAGGTTGCCGTGAGCTTCCCCGGGCACGGTGCTGTCCAGGCCCACGACCTGCACGCCGCCCAGGTCGAACCGCCAGCATATGCCTAGATCCAGGCTGACCTCTCCAGGAAGTCCGTAATCAGCGAACTCCGCCAGCATGACAGCGGGATCATCGTGATTGCCGGGAAGCACTACATAGGGGCAGGCGAGGCGGTCGAGCAGCTGGCGCGCGGTGCGCATCTCTGCCGGGGTGCCGAAGTCGGTAAGGTCGCCGCTGACGACCACCGCATCGGGACGCGGCACCAGCTGGTTCAAGGCGTTCACGGCGCGCTCCAGATAGGCTGCGGTCTCAACGCGCTCGTAAGCCAACACGCCAGGCTCGCGCACGTGCGGGTCACTGAGCTGCACCAGCTTCATTCGGTCGTCTCCAGCTCGGGCTCACAGGACAGAATGACGTGATCCGTGTCCAGGCGCACCGGCAGGCGCTGCCCCACCCGGACGTCCGCTCGGGCGGGGGCGTCGACCGCCAGGCCGCGGTGACCGATACCGGCCAACACGACACGCTGGCGGTCGCCGAGGAAAAGCGCGGTTTCGACCGTGCCGACGAAGTGCGCCGCGTCCGGCGCACAGACCGTTACGTTTTCTGGGCGGACCAGGACCGAACGCACGACCGCGCTGTTATTGTCCGCACATGGACCGATTTCGGTACCCAGAACCTCAAGGCGTCCATCGCGCGTGGCAGCAGCAAGTCGGTTGATCGTGCCAACGAAGTCCGCGACGAAGCCGTCGGCTGGTTGGAAGTAGACCTCCTCGGGGCTGGCGAGCTGGACGATTTCCCCGGCGTTCATGATTGCGAGCCGGTCGCCCAGGGCCATGGCCTCGGCTTGATCGTGGGTGACATAGACGGTCGTGGTGCCGAGCCGGCGCAGCAGCTGGTCGAGCTCGACACGAAGGCGTTCGCGCAGCAGCGCGTCCAGCGCCGTGAGCGGCTCGTCCAGCAGCAGGACATGGGGCTCGATGGCGATCGCGCGTGCAAGCGCAACCCGCTGGCGTTGGCCACCGGATAGTTGATCGACGTGGCGATCGCCCAACTCGTCCAGCCGCATCATCGAGAGTAACTCGTCGACCCGCTCCCGGCGTGCGCGACGCGACCAGCGCCTTACCCGAAGGCCGTAGCCGACGTTGTCGCGCACCGACATGTTCGGGAAGAGCGCGTAGGACTGGAAGACCATCCCGACACGCCGGCGTTCGATCGGTTGGTCGGTGACGTCGGTGCCCGCAAACAGAACGCGGCCCCCTGCGTCGGGTTGCTCCAGTCCGGCGATCAGGCGCAAAAGCGTGGTCTTGCCACAGCCGGAGGGGCCGAGCAGCACCAGGGTTTCACCGCCCGCGATCTGCAGGTCGGCTCGGCGCACGGCCGGTGTCCCATCGGTGAAGGTCTTGGCGCATCCTGTGAGCTCGATCGACGTGGGGTGATCGCTCATCTCGGTGCCGGCCGCGTTCGGGCGACGCGCGTCAGGTCCGCCCAGATCTGGATCGCCGCCAGGAGCGGTACGATCAGCATGAAAAAGATCAGCGTGTAGGCGCTGGCGACCTCCAGGCGCATCGACGCGTAGCTGTCGGCCAGTCCGATTGGCAGCGTCTTCATGGCGGGGGTGTGCAGCATCCATGTCAGGTTGAATTCCCCGATTGAGAGTGTGATGACCATGAGGGACCCGGCGAGAATGCCGGACCTGGCGTTCGGCAGGACGACGTTAAGGAAGCGTTGCCGGAACGAGGCCCCTAGGCTGGCGGCGCTGTCCTCCAGTTCACGCAGTTGGCCGCTCGCCATCACCGCCAGGACGGGGCGGACCATAAAGGGGAGCGTGAACAGCACGTGGCCGGTCAGGATGAAGCTCCAGTTCTGCCGGAAGGATCCGACGCCGCCGTATGTCACGATCAGGGCCAGCGCGATCGCCAGGCCAGGGATTGCGATTGGCAGCACGATCAACTCTTCGACGATCCGCCCCATCCACCCCCTTGTGCGCGCGAGGACGTAGGCGAGCGGCACCCCGATGGCCAGCGTTACCACAAGGCAGGCACCGGCGATCCCCAGTGATAGCCAGATGGTGTCGCTATACATGTCGAGGACCTGCCACACCCATTTCAGTGTGAGGCCGCTCTCGATCCCGATCAGGTAGGTTCTCGTTACACCGGCGACGATGGACAGGCCGACGGGGACGAGCAGGAACGCGGCAACGGCCAGCGTGAAGACGAGCTGAGCCCAGAATCCCAATCGCCGACGGGCCATGACAGCTTAGGCTCCCGTGGCCACAGCCGTGTCCGACAGGCGGCGAGCGATCAGCAGTGCGCCCCATGTCACCGCGCCGAGAACGACGGACAAGCTGGCTGCGCTGGCGATATTCGCGTTCAGCGTGAACTCGGTATAGATCGTCATGGGCAGAACATCGATATCGGTAGCAAGTGTGAAGGCCGTTCCGAAGGCACCCATAGCAGTGGCGAAACAAATCGAACCAGCTGAGATAAGTCCGGGGCGCAGCGCCGGCAGCACTACGTCAATCACTACCCGCCAGGTGGGGGCGCCGAGTGAACGGGCCGCCTCCTCGCGCGCCGGGTCGAGCGTCTCCGCCTGGGCCATTACGGTCAGGATCACGCGCGGGATGGAGAAGTACAGGTAGCCGAGATAAAGCCCGCCGATCGAGTAGGCGAGCACGATCTGCTCGCCGATCGAAGCTGAGCTCACGGCGGCCAGCAGCCCCTGCCGTCCGGCAAGTAAGATCACAAGGAAGCCGATCACCACGCCAGGGAACGCCATTGGCAGTGTCAGCGTCGAGACGAGCAGGTTGCGGCCGGGGAAGCGGTGCCGCACCAGAAATAGCCCGGCAACGCTTGCGATCGCCAGCGCGCTCAGCGTGACCAGCCCCGCCAGCACGACCGTTGCCACCATACTGGCCAGGTGTCGGCTGTTCGTGATCACGGAGGCATAGGCAGCAACCCCGTTCTCGCCCGAAGCGCCCACCGCAACCAATTGCGCCAGCGGGGCGAGAAAGAAGGTCAGCAGCACGATGCCAGCCGGCATTGCCAGCAGAATCAGGCGCGAGCGTTCGCCTCGCATCATGTCGCGGCTCCGTGTTAAGGGGGCGTTCGTGCGGCGGCGGCTCGCCAGCCGCCGCCGCACGACCCAGCGTTCGCGTTAGCGGACCTCGTTGAGGAAACGCTTCCGAACGGCTTCCTGAACCTCGGCCATCTCGCCGTAATCGACCGGCTCAGCGCGGTCATACTCGGATGGCGGCAGGAACTTCGACGCCGTCTCTTCGCTCATCGCTTCGGAGCGCACGGGGCGCAGGTAGGCGTTCGCCCAGACCTTCTGGCCTTCGTCCGACATGATGAAGTCGAGGATCTCGCGCGCGCGCTCGGGATGTGGCGCATCCTTCACCAAGCTCATCACGTAGGGAACGACAACTGTACCCTCCTGCGGGATCACGAACTCCACCGGTGCGTCGTCTTCGTATTTCGCCCGGTAGGCGTTGAAATCGTAGTCGAGCAGGATCGGAATTTCACCCGACAACACCCGGGCGTAAGAGGTCTGCTTGGGCACAATCGGGTTGTTGTCCTGCAGGCGCTGGAAGTAGTCGATCGCAGGGTCGAAGTTATCGAGCGAGCCGCCCATCGCCCGATTCGCTGCGACCGCGCCAGCGTAACCGACGAAAGCGGAGGTCGGGTCGAGATAGCCGACCATGCCCTCATAGCGCGGCTTCAAGAGGTCCGACCAGGACTGCGGGACCGGTACGTCGCCGAGCGCGGCCTTGTTGACGAAGAAGCCAAGCGTGCCGGAGTGGATCGTGAACCAATGGCCTTCGCTGTCCTTGAGGCCGTCCGGGATCTCGTCAAAGTGCTTGGGTTTATAGCTGGCCGTGACACCTTTTTGTTTGGCCTGGATGCCGAAAGAGACGCCGTAATAGGCAACGTCGGCGACGGGGTTGTCCTTTTCGGCGATCAGCTGGGAAAGGGTTTGACCCGAGTTCTTATTGTCGTGCGGCATCTCGTAGCCGAGGTCCTCCTCGATCTTGTCGAGCATGCTGGCCCAATCCGCCCACTCGGGCGGGCAATTGTAGCAGATTGCGTCGGCGGCTTGCGCGTTTTGGCCGACGGCGGCCATCATGAGGACCGTGCCGATCGCAGCGCTGATCAGGCGTGTGTGTGTCATAGCATTGCCTCGTTGCTCTGGGGTGGGCACACGGGTCGGGGGGTTGTCGGGCCGTCTTGACCGAGCGGGGCCGTCGACTCCCCGATCCGCAGCGAGAAGGGCAGAATGACCGGCATGGTCGGGTCCTGCCCGGCGCGACGGTCGAGCATTGCTTTGGCCGCCGCGTAGCCGATGTCGTAGGACGGTTGCACCACTGTGGTGAGCGACGGGACGAACTCACGGGCGAGGTCGATCCCGTCGAAACCGACCACCGAAATGTCGCGTGGGACTCGCAGCCCCATCCGGTTGGCTGCGCCGATCACGGCGATGGCGAGCCGGTCGTTGGAGCAGAACAGAGCGGTCGGTCGCGTAGCGGGCGTGCCGAGAAGCTGCTCCAACACCGGGCGGACGTCACGGGCGCTGAAGTCGACCTCCCGAACCTGCGGGGCCGGGAGACCCAAGCGCGCAATCGCGCCAACGAAGCCGTCCCGCCGCCGGCTCGCGCGGTCTGATTCCGCGAGGCGGCCGGTGATCATGGCCAACCGGCGGTGGCCCAGTTCGACCAGGTGTTCGGCCGCGACGGCCGCCGCCGCGGCGTTGTCGACCGTTACAACCGCCCGCTCGTCGGGTGTGGGTTCGTTGTAGATCAACGTGTAGGGAGCGCGGTTGGCGGCGAGCCTCTCGCGAACAACGGGCGCATCCGAGCGCGTCGCCGTCAGCGCCAAGCCGTCGACCTGGTAGCGCAGCAGGGTCTCCACGGCCTCGATTTCGCGATGCTGATCATACTCGCTCGTGGTCATCATCACGCTGTAGCCGCGCCGCCGTGCCGCAGCGTCGAAGCCCGAGACAGCCTGCGCGAAAACGGGGTTCTCGAGCGATGGAATGACGATCCCGAGCGCGCGCGTGCTGGCGGTCTTGAGGCTGCGACCGATCTGATTGGGCTGGAAGTCCAGTGCCGCTATGGCTTCGCGGACGCGCCGCCCGGTTTCGGGCCGCACTCCCGCGGTATCGTTCAGATACCGGGAAACGGTAGCGATCGAGACCTGCGCGTACTGCGCGACTTCGTGGATCGTTGTCATCGCGATACCTCCTTCTCGCGCACGATCCGCACCGCTTGTTATGTAAACGTTTTCAGATAATGAACCTTTTATTAAGTCCGCCCACCCCGTACGGCATGAGCTCGGCCCGACGCGATCGGTCGGCCAAATTACGAGAGGTCATGGTTGGCGCGTGGACATCCGTAGCCCGAGCGCATGCCCGACCGACCCACACTCCACTGATCGGCTGGTTTGGGTCATGGGACTAAACCGCGCGGTAGCCCAGGCGGGCAAGAGCGATTTCTGGCGCAACGATGTGCCTCGGTCGCGTAGGATCTGAGTTTCGCCGGCGGATGTCCGTGGTCCGCCATCGCCGGAGGTGGCGCGATGCGTGGTTCCTCGCTCGGGCTCTCGGATATCGTCCACGCCCAGGGCGCCGCCTATCGTCAGGCCCACGCCGGCCGTCTCAGCCTCGGCCAGCTCAAGGTTATGGCCGCGATCGAGCAATGCCGCACGGCGGCCCTGGGCGGGCACGTCGCGGCCTGCCATGACTGCGGCCATACCCGGATCGCCTACAACTCCTGCCGCAACCGGCACTGTCCCGGCTGCCAGGGCGCGGCCGCGCACGCCTGGCTGGCCGCCCGGCAGGCCGACCTGCTCCCCGTCCCGTATTACCATATAGTCTTCACGCTGCCGGCGGCGGTCGCCGACATCGCCTATTAGAACAAGGCGGCGATCTACGCCATCCTGTTCAAGGCGACCGCCGAGACCCTGCTGACCATCGCCGCCGATCCCAAGCACCTCGGCGCCCGCATCGGCTTCACCGCCGTCCTGCACACCTGGGGCTCGGCGATGACGCATCATCCGCATCTGCACTGCATCGTCCCCGGCGGCGGCTTCAGTCCGGACAGCCGGCGCTGGATCGCCTGCCGGCCCGGCTTCTTTCTGCCGGTGCGCGTGCTGTCCCGACTGTTCCGCCGGCTGGTCCTGGAGCAGCTCGCGCTCGCCCATGCCGCCGGCCAGCTCGCCTTCTTCTGCGACCATGCCGGTCTCACTGACCCGCAAGCCTTCAAGCGCTTCCTCGCGCCGCTGCGCGAACAGGAATGGGTCGTCTACGCCAAGCGCCCCTTCGCCGGACCCGAGGCCGTGCTCGCCTACCTCGCGCGCTACACCCACCGCGTCGCGATCGCCAACAGCCGCTTGCTCCGCCTCGACGAGACCGGGGTCACCTTCAGATGGAAGGACTATCGCCTGGAAGGGCGGACCCGCCACAAGACGATGACCCTGCCAGCCCCGGAGTTCATCCGGCGCTTCCTGCTGCACGTCCTGCCCGCCGGCTTCCATCGGATCCGCCACTACGGCTTCCTCGCCAACGCCCGGCGCGTCGCCAACGTCGCTCAGGCCCGCGCCCTGATCGCCGAGCCCCAGCCGCCCGCCGTGACCGACACCGACCCGACGATATCCGAGCCGCCGCGCGCCAGCCCACCACCGTGCCCGCACTGCGGCGGTATCATGGCCGTCATCGAGACCTTCCTGCCGGGGAGCCAGCCCCGTGCGCCGCCGTCCGGACTCGCTGCTCTGGCGATCGCCTCATGACCCGCCACCATCCCCCACTCAGGTCCAACAGCATCTCCCGGTCTGTCCATCATGGCCAGTCGCGAGAGGCCGCGCGCCCACGGCCACCATCACCTCGTCTCCGAAGGTATCGAACCAACCTTTCCTCTCAGCCCAACCGGTTTCGGCCTCGGCAACGTCGCCGCGCCGTCTACCCAGGCCGATAACTGGCCCCCTGCGGCGCAATCACCGGACCAGCCCGAGGCTACTTTCTCCATAACCACCGGCCCGCACCACCCGTAGCTATTCCGCCCGCGGTTTCCTCCCCTGAGCTTTCTCGGACGTCTGCCGATCGTGCCGCGGCGACACACCTGCGTTCGGCAGACATCCAAGGAACCTTCACATGGCCGGCCACTGCTCGGGCTGCGAGCGGCGGCCGCTTCCGATTGATGTTCGGTCGCGGTCTGTCACGCTCGTAGCCACCGCCTCAGGTCAATAGCAGAACTTCTTAGTCTCGCAAGATCGAGTAAATTCATGGTGTCAGACCCAAGGCGGCGATCCACGTCTTAGGACCGGACACCGCGGTTGGACGCAATTGACAACGCTGTCGTCGCGCACCATCGTCCACGCCCTGTAACAGTTCTGCAATCTTCGAAAGGCGACCCGCTGCGATGGCTGAGGAAGTCGAGCTGAAGCTTGCCCTGGCCCCCCACGATCTCGCGCGTCTGCCGGCGAGCGCGATGGTGCGGGCGCTCGCCACTGGCAGCGGCACCACCAAGCGCCTGGACGCGACCTATTACGACACCCCGTCGCTCACCCTGCGCCGCTACGGCATCGCGCTCAGGGTGCGGCGCGACGGCAACCGCCTGACCCAGACGCTGAAGGCGCCGCTGGCGTTCACCGCCGCCGCGGTGGCGGGCGACGGCCCGTCGCCCAGCCAGATCAACG
>NZ_NRRL01000093.1 GCF_016583645.1 Rhodovibrio sodomensis
CTCCCATATCCCTGGGCACCCTGCTCCCGTCGCACAGGGCCCCGGAAACCTACACAACCCCGCATCAGGGAAGCCGACCATGAACGACACCGAGGCCGGCATCGTCCGCCGCCTGCCATGCTCTCTCAACTCCGGCGTGATCGGGCGCACTGTTCTTGAGAACGCGCAGTACGCCCAGATGGCCGACCGTGGTTATGCCCGTCGCACACCCGACGGCGGCTTCGCCCGCACCGACGCCGGCCACAAGGATCTGATCCGGTTCGATCGCGAGATCGCCGTTCGCATGCGCGGCCTCCTGCACACGCTCCTGGCCGGCAACACGCCCGGACCGGACGACCCTGACCATTACCTCTCGGACCTACTGCGAGCCGGCCTCGCCGAGATTGAAAACGACCGGCCACGACTGACGGCCGACGGCGAATGGATCGCCCAGCGCAGCCTCGAGGACCACGTCGCCCTCTGGCAGTCCCGTCCGAACGTGCCGCAGATCTTCCGCGCGATCGACGCCGGCCGCGTGTCGTTGGACGAGGCCCAGGCCCTGCTGGCCGCGGAGCGCGCGCGACGCCACCCGGGGCTTTCAGGCGTGCTCGGCGGGGCCCTCCGCCGACTTGGCCGGGCGCTGCTCCCGCCGGCCGGACCATCCAGGGTGCTGCCGACGACGACACGTTTCGACTGAGCGAGGCAACTCCAACCGGACCGACCGGCACGACAAGTGCGGGGCTGGCCCGCGCAGAAGCAACAGGCCCAGCTGAGTGCGTTCTGCCTCGAGCAGGACCTGACCGGCGAGCTCACTGCGGCCCCGCCCGGCGTGACTTCGAAGTCACCGGGCGCGAACCGCCCGAACCGGTCGGTCGCACCACCTGCGGCACCGAGGTCGCCGAGGCGGCGGCAAACGAGAACGAATTCTATTGGCGCAAGTCTACGTGGGTGTGGATAAACCGCCTCAGAGCAGCTTGGCATCCGGATCGTACACAGCCAGCCCTTGCCCGTTTACCGAATGCGCTTGAATAAGGTAACGAAAAGCGTTGCTTTTTGGGAGTAAAATCGCAGCGGCGCACTCGAAGCGTTCCGGATCTATACCCGCCTTCGTGACGAAGGCGGGAAACCAAGCCGATATGCCGCGGCCCGCAAGGCCTTTCGACCTATAATCCACACCTTCATCGAATTGCGCTATTCTATTCGATCGACTGTTGTGAGGCGCTCCCCTCCGCCAGTGGCGCCACCAAACCCGGCACAATCCGAGACTGTCGCGCCCTGACGCCTCGGCGTACTGCGCATCGTGGCCGTCGCTCGCACGCACGCACGCCAGATGCCCCAAACCTCCTGAAGACGGCAAACCGCCCGAGCCGTGTGGCTCGGGCGGTTTCTTGCGCCCCATCCCTGAGCAGGCGGCTATCTGTCCGAGCAGTATCGCCCCTCCGATATACCCGCGAACTGAGCCAAGAACTGCTGGACCTTCCAAGGCATGACCCGCATGTCATACAAGGTCCGAACAACCTCATGTCGGTTACGTACTTCCCCGCTCAGTAGACGGCGAACCCCCTCGACCGGGAAACTCGGCATCTCAGCCTCAACGCGCTCCAGTATGCGACGCACCTCCACATCCCGCCCCATGCCGTGAAGACCGAACAGGGCGTCGAACAGCACATGCCGGCTGCCGTCGCTAATCCCGACATCGGCCAACGTGTCCAGCACGCGGGCCCGCGCTCCGCTGCATCGGGCACTCGCGAATACTGTGTCGATGCAGAGACTCTGCGGGTCGATCTGAACCTCCGCCCAGCACTCGGAGGCTGTCCTTGCCGCGGCCTGGTTGAACCAGTCGCGGATCTCCTGTGTGGCGGTACCCTGATCCCCCATCAGGTTGCGCCGCGCCATCAGGCGCTCCACCCAAGGCGGATCGATGCGCAGCGGCTCCCATTCCGGGAACAGGGTTAGCGCGCCCCGATCCAGCCGTTTCACCAGTAAACGCGCACCGGAAATGTTGACGCCGATCTTCTTCAGGCTGGGCTGGATCGCCTCCGGGACATCCATCTCCTGGGCGACCAGCGGGCGATCGTCCTTCCGGCACACGATGCTGTTGTAGGTACGCGACGACATGCGAACCAGGCGGCACTCCGTGAACACCTCACCCAGCACCGCCATCGCACGCGGCAGGACGTCGCGAGGATGCGCGTAAGCGGACACCCAGGTGACGAAGATCCCGTCCGGCTTCATCCGGGCCGCCATCGCCTCGACCGTCTCCAACGCCCACAGCTTGACCGACGGTGCAGTCGCCTGGGCGCCGGTATAGACCACGGCGTCGTAGAGCCGGTCATCGGCGCGCAGGTAGGCCACCGCATCATTGTAGACCAGTTCCGGATCGTGCACCTCAAACGGCAGAAGCACCTCCGGCGCTATCAGGTCGCGGATCACCCGGGGCACCGGGCTGTTATCGACCACGACGGTGCGCTCGAAGCTGGCCACTACCGAGGCCGCCGTGTGGCTGGTCCCAAGGCCGATCACCAGGCCGTCGTCATGGTTGCGCGCATAGGCGGCCGGGATCAGGCCCTTTAGCAGCTCCCCGCGGCTGATCAGGTTCTTCCCGAGTACCGCGACCGTCCGGCCCTCGATCACGATCCGGGTCTCGTTGTCGCGACGAACTGTCGAGACCGTCTTGTCCCAGACGCGATGGACCGTCACCTCGTCGGCCGGCGTATTCTGACCGTACTCCCAGTACGAGTAGGCATTGGCTGGCCGATGCAGCATGAACGGCTGGATCATCGGCAGAAGCATGCCCATCAGGCCGACCGCGACGGACGCCGTGCGGTAGCCGGTCAAGGCGAGCGTCACGCCGGCCGCCAGAAAGCCGGCCGTCAGCAGCCCAGGCACGCCGACCAAGGCATGCACCCCGATCACCGCTCCCAGCGTCCCGATCACGTTGCCGATCGCCGCCAGCGCCACCAATCGCCCCGGCGTTGCCGCGTTCCCGGACGCGCGGGCCAGCACAAGCGGTACGCCGGCGCCGACCGCGATCAGGAACGGCAGGCTGACACTCGCGAGCGCGGCGATCTTGGCGAGCACGATCACCGCCGGGTCCATCCCGTTGATGATGCTGCTGGCCCAGGTCCAGATATCCGTCAGGAACCCCCACGATGCCACGGAGACGCCGCAGGCGGCGACCAGGGACCACACGGTCCAACCCTTACGGGCCGCCAGGAGCGTTCCGAGCGACAGGCCGAACAGCGCCAGGGCGATCGCGAACACGGAGTGCTCGGCGTGGTAACCGAACATGAGATTGCCCAGCTTCATCACACCGACCTGCGAGAGACCGCTGCCGATGCCCGCGACGAGCAGCGCCAGCATCATCGCCCGTGTCGGCTGGCGACCCGCCTCAACCTCGTGGTTCGCCGGGCGTACCGGAAGGCGACCGGCGGCGATCGCCAGGAGGAGGTTGATCGCGGCCAGAACGGCGAACCCCATCCCGAGCCCCGTCTCCGGGACGATCGCGGTCTCCAGGAGTACCGCGCCGAGCGCGCTCAGCGCGTTGTAGCCGACGTAGATCGCGAGAAACGCCCGCGGCCGCAGCTTCCCCGTCGCCTCCGACAGACGCGCGGCGTAGGCCGGCACAGCGATGCCGCTCAGGATCGATAGCGGCAGGGAGGCCAGGATCGCGTTCCCGATCGCCCCCGGTACCCCGGCCGGGGCCACCAGGTAGGTCAGGCCCGTCACGCCGAATCCGAATATGAAGGCAGCGATGGCGGCAGCCGTCATGGCCCCGACCGCCTCGACGCGCCCCAGTCGGGGCGCCACGCGGTGGGCGATCAGCGCCCCCAGGGCGATTCCGGCAAGGAAGGTGGTCACGGTCGCGGCCGACACGGCGATCGTGTGGCCGACGGCCGTGTGCAGCCAGCGGATCAGCAACAGCTCGTAGCCGATCCCACAGATGCCGGAGATCGCGGAGAGCAGGATTACGTAGCGCGCCATCGAGTGGTCCTCAGGGCATGGGGTGGATCACCCGCCACAGCGGGTCTGATTCCCTGCGGATATGGGATCTCCGAGCGTATTAAGGCCGGAACGACCGTATTCGGTGCACATTCTGCCCTACACCTCCAATTCCCTGCATATCCGATACGCCGAGAGGCGCTGAAAACGACATGCCGCGCACCCCGACTCGCCACGAGCTGATCACCAACCTCGTCCTGCTGCTGTTCGGCGTGGTCGGCATGGTGTTCCTGGGCGAGGTTTTCCGGGACGTGGGCCACGACCCGCTGTCACCTCGCGCCGCCCAAGCCAGCGGTGACACGGAGCAGCACTGGCGTGCCCGGCTCCGGGCGGACTGCGACGCTTGGTCAGGCGTGATAAAGTCCTCGGACGAGTCCTATCTCGACACCCTGGCGCGGGGCTGCACCCAGGCGCTTTCACTGCTCGCAACCCCCCGGCCCGAGGCGGTCGCCTTCGCGGTCCGGCTGGAGCACACGACCCGGGAGCTCCATGCTCTCGCCCTGGAGATTCGGGAGGATGCCGGCCGCCACGGCAGGGCCAACGGCCTGAACCATTCCGGCATCTACCTCGCCCTGGAGGTCGACGGCGTGCTCGACGCCGCCCGCGCTCTCGCCGAGACGTCCTCGCCGGGCCCGCAGGCTATGAAGACGCGGTGAACTGTCTGGCTCTCAGTGTGTCAGCTGAGCCCGTATTGCTGCATTCCGGCTTCTGCGAGAGGCCTGAACCGCTCGATACCGCGCTGCTTCGCACTCCCGATCATGCTGCCGCGTGACCAAGGTCATCGCGCGTTTCGCCGATCCGTGCCCATCTTCCAGGCAGGACCGACGCCTCAGGAAGGACTCGAAAACGATGATTTCCCGCCCCTACACCCGTCGCTCCGTGCTCGCCGCGATGACGCTCCTCCTGGTCTCCGCGTGCGCCGGCGCCGGCACGCCTTCTGCAGACGGGACCGCTGGCGGCTCGGACGAACCCGATCGCCGGCTGGTCCGCACGCTCGACCGCGTGCTGATCCAGAAGCAGACCCACGCCGAGGACATCGCGGTGCTGCGCGTCTGGGCGTACGGCACGGTCACGACTGGCGGCTGGAGCGCCCCGAAGCTCGAGGAAGAAGCCTACGACCTGACGCCGGACGGCTACGCGCTGCTGCGCTTCACCGCCCAGCCGCCATCCGGGATGGCGAGCCAGGCGATCTCCGACATCCGGGCAGTCACGGCCCTGACGGTCGACCCCACCAAGTTGAACGGCGTCAAGATCCGCACGGCCGAGGGCATGACCACCCTGCACCATCCGGGGCCTGCCTTCCAGGACGTCGACGACCTCTCGAACTGATCGGTGTGACCCCCGCCCCCGGCTGACGGATCGATACGACCGGCCGCCTCCCGCGAATTGGATGGATTCGTACGTGCACACGCCTCGGCGCCGGCGGCGGACGCCGACCAGAATCCTCTCTCGAGCCACGCCCGGCAACGGGCGGGGAACGCGACGGCACGTCGCCGGCCCGGTGGGCCGGTGAAGAGGCCGCGCTTCGCGTGGTGGGCTGTTTGGAGTTGCGCACAGCCCACCAGCGAAAACGAGGCTGTCGTGTTCCAGAAGAGAGAAAGGTATCGAGTATGAGTCAGACCCAGGGCGAGATGAAGCGGGACCCGCGCTACAACGTCACCGGCGTGATCTCCAACCTGCAGGTGAAGCAGGACAAGGACGGCAAGGACTACGCCGTCTTCAAGCTGGTCCGTGCGGGCAAGCGCACGATCTCCGCGATCGCGTGGGACGACAAGGCCGAGAGCCTGCTGTCCAACTTCGCCGAGGGCGACACCGTGAAGACCTTCGGCTTCTTCAAGAAGCGCAGCTTCGTCGGCGATGACGGCACGACCGTCAACATGAGCCAGCTGAACGTCCTGTGGTCGGGTGTCCCGGCCCCGGCCAAGACAGAGCAGGGCACGCAGGCTGAACAGAAGGTCGCCGCCTGAGGCCGCCTGACGCGTCGCCGCGACCCCTGAGGGCGCAGCCTCCCAAGTGGAGGCTGCGCCCTCTTTTCGCCTGGAGCGCACGCGGGCCTCGGCCCGAGCGCCCCGGCTGTCCTGGGCCGGCCGCCGGGTGGCGGCCAGGACAGCCCGATCGCCCCCATCTCCTTCGTAACGAGCAAGGTGCGGACGATGATCATCCTCAACGACGCGCAATACCTGAACCCGGCCTGCTGGCGGGCCGCACAGATCGCCCAGGAGAGCTCCCGGGCGGCGATGCGTCGCATCACCCGTCCGCGCATGCAGCGCCCGGTCGATCCGACCGACGGCAGCTTCGCGGCCACGCTCACGACCACCCTGACCTCCCTGCAGCCGCCCGCGCCCACGATCGACGACATCGAGACCGACCTGCCCCCGCTCGATAACGGGCCTCATGCTGCAGCACCGGGTGCGCACGCCCACGGTGCCGGGGTCGGGCTCGCCCTCCTGCAGGTCCAGGAGACCGCGGTCCAGAGCGCACCGGAAAACGCCCGCCCGAGCGTTGCCTACGGCGACACACGAAAACGGACTCCCTCGATCCACGACGACACGGCCTGACTTCGACATCCCGAGAGGAGCTTCCCGATGGACCACCGATCCCAAGAGCACCGCAATCCGCACCCAATCACACAGCAGGCCTACGAGGAGGCCATGCAGCGTCTGCACGGCAGGCGCAGCCTGCTGGAAACCGTTCCGCTGGAGCGTTTCGTCGCGGTCGACGAGACCGTCGGCGATCCGGTGGACGGCATGCACCTGCTCGCCGGCGCGCACCCGGAGGAGATCGTGCGCGAGCTCGACCAAGATACCGATTCCAGCGAGGACCCGGCATGCTGATCCCCCTGCGCGGCATCGGAGGCCTCGCCCATTAGAGAGTTTTCTCTGATGGGAGGGCCTCATGCCCAAGACACGCTACCGCCCGGCCGAGGCCGTGCGCTATCACGCCTTCAACGGCGAGGTGATCGACTACGCCTCGCTGCATGACTTCGTGCGCCAGCTGCCGCGCGGCCCCGAGGGCTTCCGCCTGATCGCCCAGATCGGGCTGCGCTTCCGCCGCCTGGACTGCTTCGGCTTCGCCCTGCCGGATCCCCGGGGCGAGGCAGGCTCCGCCGTCCTGCGCGATCTGTGGGGCGATTCGATCCCGCGGAGCCAGGTCCACGAGGCCTGGGCCTCCGTGGGCCCGAAGCCGATCCGGCTCCGCGCGCACCAGGCCGCGTTCGCCCGCGCGTACCGCTTCCGCGACGGTCCGGTCCCACGCACCGGACGCCACGGCGGCGGCAGCTACTTCCGGCGCCCCCGCACGACCGCCGAGATCCGCGCCTGGGACGATGCCCTCGACGCGGCCGATGAAGCGGCCGAGTATGGCGGCACCCTGAGGCTGCGCCGCCGGCGCGGCCCGAAAGCGCTGCCGGAAGCCTGGGACGACATCCCCCGGGGCGATCACGATCACCGGTGCTGGAAGCGTCACCGGCGTACCCAGTACCGAACCCGGGCCTGACCCACTGGTCGCCTTACCAATCGAAGGAGAGCGACATGCCATCCATCCTCCCGTGGCGCCGGCGGCGCCCCAACCGCCGGCCGCGCCCGATCGGGCTCAACGACATCGACTGGGGCTTCGGATACCTGGTGATCAGCTCGATCTGCCTGCTCGTGTCCATGGCGAGCATCGTGGCCGGTTTTTCCGACCTGGCTGGCCTGCTGGCCCTGGCGCCGTTCGTCCTGTTTACCGTCGGCGTCCTGCTGTGGCCGATCAAAGAGCTGATCGAGCCATCCAACCCCGACTTCTGAGCAACCGGCCTCTCGCCTTCCGCGACCTCCGGAACGCGAGAGGCGGCCAACGCCCTCCAGAAGGCCCTCGAGGACGTCTTGCGATGACAGGTTACAGCCACCCCGAAACGGAACGCGCGGACCTCGGATCGATGTTGCGCTACGGCCGGTTCTCAGTTCCGGCGACCATTGCGTTTCTTGCCTTCGCCGTTCTCTGGCCGGTACATCCGGCCATCATAGTGCTGGTCGCCATCGCCTTGGCAATCCAGGCGGCCATCATGGCCTATGCCCATCTGCGCCTCCGCAAGCTGATCCAGCCTACCGGAGCGCGATAGACCGGCCGGCGCCGGACGCGCGCCCCAGGAGCGCGTGCTCCCGGCGCTCCTTCCAGTCGCTCCGGAGCGGGCGGCTGCAGGGAGCGTCTCACCAGCACCGGTGTACGCCACCATCTCTGGCCCGCAGGCGCCTGGCCGGCGCCAGCCGTCCCCACTGGGGCGGCCCATGCTGAAGCCTGCGATTTACGACGATCCACGAGACCGACACCCGTTCATCAGCGGGCGCGGCTCTCGGGCAACGGCGCCAACCCGAGCTCTCCCTCAAGAGGACGCGTCCGCCCTCGACAGACGGAGTCCGTCTTATGCAGTTCGACATCGACACCCAGCGCGCCAAGACGATCGCCCGTGCGGTCTCCAGCCGCTGCAAGACCGCCGGCAGCGACATCGCTTACGGCCAGGCCCTCGACGGGCTCGCCGCCGGCCTCGGCTACACCGACTGGAACCACCTGTCGGCCGTCCTCAAGCAGGCCGAACAGCCAGGCTTCACGCTCAAGCCCTACGACGTCTCCTGGCTGTGGTCGGGCACGTCCGAGCCGAACGGCTTCGCCGATAGTGCCTATCTCACCGACGGGTCCGCGCGGGAGCTCCAGCGCATGCTGGAGACGTTCGGCGCGCTGAGCGGCGAGATCGACCGGATCAATGTCTCCCAGGCGCCCGCGCCAGACGGCGATCGGGTCGGGGTCGAGGCGCCGCTCAACGCCTTGAGGGACGACCTGCACACCGCAGACGTCCTGGCGCCGGACGCCTTCGACGGCGTGATCGAGAACGTGCGCGCGCAACACGGCACCCCGGAGCCAGGCCCGGCCGAGCGCCAGCGCACCCTGATCGCTTACCAGCTCGACCCAGACGGCGCACGCCGTTTCGGCGACGAGCACGTCTTCTGCGAGAACCACGTCCACCTCAGCTCGGCCGAGCGCACCTTCGTTCAAGCCGTGATGGACGCCGTCGCCGCGCTCGACGCGCTCGACGACCGTCTGTTCGACATCTGCGTCGCCGAGCAGAGCGGCTCGATCCCGCAGCCGATCCAGTCCGACGACGACGGGCTGGCGGATGCCGTGGGCAAGCTGAGCGACTACTTCGCTCAGAACTGTGCCGGGGACGAAATCCCGGATCAGATGCGCAAGGCCTTCGGCCAATACGCCTGCCAGGAAGCGATCGAGCTCCACCAGGCCCGCTGGAGCACCTGACACCCGCCAAACCAGTCCACGCGGCCCCGCCCTGCCGGCAGGGGCTTAGTGGCCGAGTGGCGACATATTCAAGAAGCGAGACCGACATCCGTTCACCACGCGGACGTGGCTCTCGGGCAACGGCGCCAACCCGAGCTTTCCTCCAAGAGAACGCGTCCGCGCTCGACAGACGGAGTCCGTCTCATGCCGTTCGATATCGACACCTAGCGCCCCTCTACGGTCTGGAGCTACAGCACGACATGATCTAACATCGACGTCCGTTGCCCCGGCATCTTCACGCTGCTGGGGCAACGCCCTGCCTCCGATCCACTGCGACGGTCCGGCCCTATATCGTCATCGGCACGGACGCCGTCTTCCTCGGGACGGAAGACCTGACGACCGACGCCGGCGCATTCTCCTGCCAGCGCCCGGAGACGCACCACCTCTCCCGTGCCAAGCTCGTGGACCTGACCCTAACACCGGCCTGATCGCGGATCCCGGGGCGCCTCCAGGGGCGCGCCGGCCCTGCTCCTACCACACCATGCATCCGAGGGACCCATCGGCCATGCAGCTCAAGAAATTCAACGCCGAGTCCGACTGCATCCTTCTCCAGGTGCAGGACGAGAACCTCGAGTTCGAAGACCTCGAAGTGCGCTCCGGCGGGAGGTTCTTCGCCAGCCGGGTCAGCGCCACGCAAATCGAGGCCGACGGCATGGTCCATGTCGTCAGTCGTCAGGACGGCAAACGGCTGTTCAAGGCCAATTACCCGGACACCCGCGCCGCGGCGATCTTCATCGAGAGCGGACAGACCGGCGAGCTCGACCTGGAGCACGTCCAGCTGGTCCGCGATCCCCGTGAGAAGACGCTCTCGATCAAGCCTTTGAGCGACTCGGTTCAACGGACGACCCGGCTCGATCCCGTGAAGGCCCTGTTCCTCTCCAGCGCGCTCCGGATAGCCGCGAACCATCACCGCCTGATCCCGGAGCGCGTCCGCTGACGCTCGAGCCCCTACCACGGCCGACCGGCTATCCGCATCAGCGTGTGGGTCTGGCTGCGATAACGGTGATTATCACCGGCAGACAGAGGGGGCGCCAACACGCCGCTGACGGATGCCGGCCGACCACTCTCCGAAAAGCCCGCTCGCTATCTGCGTCGCCGAGCAGAGCGGCTCGATCCCGCAGCCGATCCAGTCCGACGACGACGGGCTGGCGGATGCCGTGGGCAAGCTGAGCGACTACTTCGCTCAGAACTGTGCCGGGGACGAAATCCCGGATCAGATGCGCAAGGCCTTCGGCCAATACGCCTGCCAGGAAGCGATCGAGCTCCACCAGGCCCGCTGGAGCCGCTAACGCCGGTCCAGCCAGCTGGACGGCCCCGCCATCACGGCGGGGTCGTCTCGGCTGACCGACCCCATCTCCAGTTCAGGGACCGGTCCCCCGAGCGCCTGCTGTTCGCAGACGCTCCGGAGAGCGGTTCAACACCACCGCTTCGGGCTCACCGGGAGCCCGCCGGCCCCGGGCCGCGCGTCCAACGCAGCTCACGGCGAAGCCCGGCGCTCGATGCCAGAGACCACCGCACCCGCTCGTTTCATGCCTCTCTGAGGCTGGCTCGGGGATGCGGGCAATGGGGCCAGCTCAGTCCAAGGGACGCCATCTCCGCCAGCCTCGCCAGACGGCAAGGAACGAGACCCATGACTTCACAGACCATCACCGTGAAGCGCGCCAAGCGCATGGCGCGCACCCTCCACGACGCCCTGAAGGAGAGCCGCCCGAAGAGTTACAGCGGCTGCCTCGAGACCGTCTCCCGCATGCTCGGCTTCGACGGCTTCAACGCCCTTCAAGCCGAACTCCCCGATAGCGAGGCGGATCTCCCGGCCGCAGGCGGCACGCTCGCAAGCGCCTCGCAGGACGACCTGCTGGCCGAACTCGGGCGGCGCGGCCTTTTGGTGACTCGCTCCCTCGACATCGAGGAAGTGCTCGCCGACTATCCCATCCTCGATCGCAGCGACATCCCGGCCATCCGGGAGGAGCTACGCCAGGCCTTCCACTTCACCGAGACCGCCGAGGCCTGCGCCAACCTGGAGCACAGCGTCCTCGCGGACGTCCAGGCGCAAACGTCGATCCGGATCGGCCCCGACACGGACGGCCCGGTCGGCTGTGCGCTGGTACAAATCCTCGACACCGAGGACGCGGTCACCGATCTGCTCGACGCCGACCCCACTCGGCGCGCCGTCCACGTCAGCCTCGACGCCGCCGGGACCCTGAGGATCTCGATCACGCGTCGTGACCGGTCAGGTCAAACCACCATCGAGATGCTGACGGACGCCGACACCCGCCGACAGATCGGGATGCTCGAGGATCTGGACGGGATCCGCGACACCCTGAACCTCGACACGCTCGGTCTTGTCGCCATGCACGGCCCAACCGGAATCATGTTGCTCCTGTTCGAGGATCGGCCCGAGGGCCTGGTCCAGCGCGCGCTGGTCGTGCGCCCCCTCCAGGTCGACGACGACGGCGAACTATTCGCCGGCATGCCCGATCCGTCTGAAGCCCGCGCAGCCCTCGCAGCGATGCCGGAGGACGATCGACTGTTCTCGATCGCGGGACTACTCGACGACGCGACGCAGAACACCCATAAGCCCGTCTGCAGGCCCGTCCATGAGACCTCGATCCGGATGCCCTATTGCCGGGGCCTGGCAGAAAGCGCCTTCCGGCAGAGCCCGGAGTGGCTCGCGGTGCGCGTGCGCGCCGTGCTGGGCGAGCCCTACCTGGACGCCCTGCAGCCGGACGGCAACGGCGGGTACGTCTGGCAAGCCGCGGAGCTGCGGTTTTATGCCGATAGCGACCGGCTGGTCCGCGAGATCCGCCGTGTTGCGATCGCGCTCGCCATGCAGGCGGGCTCTCTGGCCATCGTGATCACCCGCGACCCGGATGCCTGCTACCTGCTGGACGATCCGCAGCGACCCTCCAGGGTCTGGCGGGTCGACGGTGCGGAGGACGGGACCTTCGAGGCACGCCTCCGCCCCTTGCTGCTGGCCGAGCTTGAAAACGCCCGCGAACCCGCGCGCGAGCACGCCGGCTAACGACCTCGGTTCATGCCCCCTGCCGCCCCTCCCGGGCGGCAGGGGTTTTCTGTGCATAACGCAGGGCGGGACCTGCGCGCCGGTGCGGCGAGGTCTGGCGACCGCGCCGGCGCGACGGCCCCGCCTCCCAAGTGGGAGATTCGACCGAAGATTGCGCCGAAATGTCGTAGAAAGACCGATCAGTTCGGTCCGCACGCGGTCAGCAGACCCATCTCCTGAATAGAGGGAGAGTTGAGATGCAGACCGTTCAGACCCGGCTCCCGATCGACCAGACCCGCCCGTACCGGGCGCTCGAGATGCGCCTGACGGCGCGCGGCTGGTCGCTGGCCCTGCAGGCCATGCACTTTGCGGCCCGCCACCACCAGGGCCTGCGCAAGGACGGCCGCACCCCGGAGTTCTTCCATCAGATCTGGATCGCCCGCTACCTGCTCTCGATCGAGCGCACGCTCGAGCACCCGGAGCTGACTGTCACGGTCGCCCTTCTGCACGACGTCACCGAGGACTACCCGGTCACGCTCGCGCAGATCGCCGAGCTGTTCGGCGCCGAGGTGGCGGAAGCCGTGCGGCTGCTCGACAAGACCTCGGCCGGCCCGCACACCCGGATCGGTGACTACTACCAGCAGATGCGCGCCTCCGCGGTGGCCAGCGTCGTCAAGGGCGTCGACCGGATGCACAACCTGCACTCCATGACCGGCGTGTTCGCCCCGGCCAAGCAGATCTCCTACGCCGAGGAGGCCAAGGAGCTGGTGGTGCCGATGCTCAACGACGCCGCGCACGCCCACGATCATCAGGCGCCCGCCTACGAGACGATCCTGCGCACGCTCGCCCGGCAGATCGCGGCCACCCAAAGCCGCTGGCGCGGCGCCGCCCAGCCCGCCTGACCTTCGGAGGCCTGGATGCAGATCTATCGCTCCGACTGGGTCGCGGCACCGCGGCCCTCGCCCGAGGGCGTTCTCTACGCCGCCACCGGCGACATCCACGGCTGCGCCGATCACCTCGCGGCGCTGCTGACCGTGCTCGACGGCGACTTCGCGGCGCACCAGGCTGCGCGCCCCGATGGCGCGGGCCGGATGATCTTCCTGGGCGACTACGTCTCCCGAGGCCCCGACAGCGCCGGTGTCCTGCACCAGGTCGCACGCGCCCGTCCGGTCCCGCGCGTCGAGACAATCCGCCTGCGCGGCAACCACGACCAGTTCCTGCTCGACCTCGTCGACGGCCGCCTGGACCCACCGGAGATCGCCGACTGGCTGGAGCGGGAGAACGGCCACGCCACCCTGCAGTCGTTCCTGGCTGGTGGCGCTGAATGTGCCGATGATCCCGAACGCCTCGCACGCGACCCCGAGGTCCTGCGCCGAGTGATCCCGGGCGATCTCCTGGACCTGCTGCGCCGGCTGCACGCCACCCATCGCATCCCGGGGTACCTGTTCGCGCACGCGGGCGCGCATCCGCTCTGGTCGCTCGACGAGCACTCACCGAGCACCTTCTGGACGATCCGTCGGCCGTTCCTGACGGTCCCGGAGAGCATGTGGCCGCACGGCTTCGCGGTGATCCATGGCCACACCCCGTCAGCCTTCGGCAACAACGGGTTCCGGATCGGGGTCGACAGCAACTGCCCGGCAACCGGGGTGCTCACCGCCGTCCAACTGCTCGACGGCCGGCTGCGCTACGTCGCAGCGGCCAGCGACGCGACCACACCCCTGCCCGAGATCTTCCGCAGCAGGCGGCAAGCCGCACGCAGCTAGTCGACCGTCTGGTGCGTCGTGATCGACTTGCCGCCCGGCTCGCAGACGACCGTCGCGACCAGTAACCGACCTCGCTCCTCGTAGAGCGTCCGGGCTACGAACTTGCCCGGACGGCGATCATGCAGGTAGCGCTCGCCGTTGGAGAAGCGCGCTCGCCGCTCGACCATCTGCAGGAACTGCTGGCTGACCAGACGCGCCTGCTCCACGCACGCACGCTGGGTTTCGTAGGTGCTGGTCGACTGCTTCAGAACGCGTGCCTCTGGGGCGCTCGACGCGGCGACCAGAATGCCGGCAACGCTCACGCCGGCGAGAAGGCTGCGGGGCATGTGACTCCTTCGGTTGTCGGTCCCCGCGCAACCTGCTTGCCGCCCCTCGACGCGGTCAATTCCAGCACCGCCATCGCCGAGCAACCGCTCCCACCTTCCCTTCGCGACAGCAAGGACCCGAATGCCATGTCCCGGAAAAAGCCGCGCCTCAACCAGCGCTCGCTACCCTGGTTGATCGAGATCGACGAGGCCCTGCGCGATCCCAAGGCCTACCGCGGCGATCCGCGTCCGGCCGCGAGCGACGCGCTCGACGGCCACGCCACCCGGGCGGAGCTCGACGAGCTGATCCGCCGGCGGTTCCTCGAGGTGATCCCGGCGCCGGAGGAAAAGCCCTACTGGCCGGTCGAGTACCGGGAGCGCTGCGGCACCGTCTGGAGCGTGCAGCTCACCCCGCGCGCGGTGCGCACCTTCTGGCCCGAACGCGCGGAGGCGCTGACATGATCCTGACCGATCTCGCCCTCGTCGACATCGTGCTCCCGTCGATCCTGCTCTTCGTCTGCATCCTCGTGTTCGCGCTCCTCAGCCGCGCGGTGATCCAGCAGCTGTGGACGCGCGCCGCGGCCCCGGACGCCGCCACATCCGCTCAGTCCAGCTCTCAGCCTGCGCCCGCCTGGCAGCCGACTCACCAGCACCGCAAAGGCGGTCTTTACCGGGTACTGCACCGGGGCCTGTTCGAGGCGACCTGCACACCCTGCGTGGTCTACCAGGCCCAGGACGGCTCGGTCTGGGCCCGGTCGGCCGAGGAATTCGACGACGGACGCTTCACACCCCTCTCCAACCCCGCGCTACAGAAGGACCGAACCCAGATGCAGACCATCCAGCTCGTGCGCGAGAACGCCGTCGGCCTGGCCGGCGATTTCAACACCTGCCGCCTGGGCACCAAGTGGTACGACAAGCTCTCCAAGGGCGAGATCTGCCGGATGGCTCTGAGCGAGGACGACACCGAGCTCTGCCGGGTCGAGGTGACCGATCTCGTCGCCGGCAAGTTCACCGAGCTCGCACCCGAGCATGCGCCGATGAACCACGCCTACGGCGACGAGACGGAACTGCGTAAGGCCCTGGGCGCCGCCTACGGCGAACAGTTCGACGAGAACGCCATCGTCACCTTCATCTACCTGCGCCGGCTCACCTGAGCCTGGGCCAGCAACCGCCGACACCCGCCTTTCACTCCCTTTTTCGACCACGAGCGGACCGGAAGCCGCACGGCTCCGGTGCCTGATGGAGACTTGCCATGGCCCAGTGCCTGCCAATCGGCTCCGAACTCCCGGCCGACCACGATTCCCTCGCGACCTTCGACCTGCACCTCGACAGCCAGGACATCGAGGCCGCACTGACCCACGTGCCGCGCCACCGGATCTCCAGCCTCGGCGGCGTCACCGGCGTTCTGGTCGACATCCTCGACCCCGACACCCTGGAGGTCTGGGCGACCGGCTCCAGCCGGCCGTTCGACCGCGCGTCCAACTACACGCGGGTTCTGTGAACGCTCCCCACGGCTAAAGCCTGGGGCTTCAGGCGGCTCGCGCCGCCTTGTTTCCTGTTTCATCGGCCGCCGCGACCGCGTGGGTCGGCTTACGCAGGCCTCCGCAGGCAGGGACGTGCGTACCGCCCGCCCGTAGCTTCTGGATGCCGAGGTGCTTGATGTTCACCGCGGCGTTGATGTCTCTGTCATGATGCACGCCGCATCCCGCGCAGGCCCAATCGCGGACCGATAGCGACATGGCCTCGGCTACCTCGCCGCAGGCGCTGCACGTCTTCGACGTGGGCGCCCAGCGGTCGAGCTTGACCAGCCGCTTGCCGCTGCGTTCGGCCTTGTAGGCGATCTTCGAGATCAGGCCGTGCCAGCCGGCGTCCGAGATCGCCCGCGCCAGCCGGCGGTTGCGCACCATGTTCTTGACCGCCAGCGTCTCCACGATGACCGCTTGGTTTTCGTCGACCAGTCGTTTGGAGAGCTTGTGCTGGAAGTCGTTGCGCGCGTTGGCCACGCGCACATGCGCGCGGGCCACCGTCAACCGGGCTTTCGCCCGGTTCCGGGATCCCCTCTTCTTCCGGGAGAGCTCCTTTTGCTTCCGGCGCAGATTGGACTGCGCCCGCTTGAGATGATGCGGGTTGGGCGTCTTCCGGCCATCGCTCTCGATGGCCAGATGCGCCAGCCCCATATCGACGCCGACCACCGCGCTCTCCGGCACAACGTCGGCTGGCTGGGGTGCCTCCGCCCCGTCCTCGAACAAGAGCGCGGCGTAATACTTGCCGGTGGGCTCTCGGGTCAGGGTGATCGACTTGAGCTTACCGACGGGGTCGCGGTGGACCACGGCCTCGATACGCCCCGGCACCTTGGGTACCGTGATCCAGGTGTCGCCGACGGCGATCTTGCCGGTGCAATGATAGCTGCTCTGCGTGCCGCGCTTGGACTTGAAGCGCGGATAGCGCGCCCGGCCCTCGAAGAAGTTCTGGAAGGCGCGGTCCAGATTGAGGCACGCCTGCTGCAGCGCCATCGCGTCGAACTGCTTCAGCCAGGCGTACTTCCGGCTGCGCTTGGCGACCTTCAGCAGCGGCTTCAGGTCATGCTTCGCCGTCAGGCGCTCGCCGCGGACCTTGTAGCGGTGCTTGCGGATCGCCAAAGCTTTGTTCCAGACCAACCGCACCGCGCCGAACTGCCGCTCCAGCACGGCCGTCTGCTCGGCGTCTGGATAGATGCGGACTCGAATGGCGCGGCGCATGCGGCGGTTCTCAGACGTGCTTCTGGTTTTCGATGTAGCGCTTAACGGCGTCCAGCGGGGCGCCGCCCACGGTCGCCACGAAGTAGCTGTTGGTCCACAGTGACGGCAGGCGGGTCCGGCAGTGTGGGAACTCGTCGCGCAGCATGCGCGACGAGCGCCCCTTCATCTGCTTGACCAGCCGGTGGATGCCGTACTGCGGGTCAGCGTCCACCAGCAGGTGGACGTGATCGGGCATCACCTCGAGCTCGTCCACGATCGCACCCCGCTCCGCGGCAACCTCGGCGATGATCGCCTTCAGGCGCGCGTCGACGCCATCCGTCAGAACCGGACGGCGGTACTTCGGGCACCAGACGACGTGGTACTTGCA
>NZ_NRRL01000094.1 GCF_016583645.1 Rhodovibrio sodomensis
GGGTATGGGATCGCTCATGAGGTGGTGTCGCCCCTTGCCGCTTCACGAAGCCTTAACGCTGACCGGCCGGGGTGCATTCGCCAATCCGACCGGCGGGCATCGGCCTTCCCGGGCATGAATATTCTCGTCGATTTGGCTTGAACGGGTGTATCGATATCAACTCCGCCCCATGGGCCCAACTGGAACACAGAACCATCCGATGCAATCCGCCGTCGCTTTCTGGGACAAGGCTGCCGAGAAATACGCGAAATCGCCGATCGGCGACGTCGAGGCCTACGAGTATACACTCGGCCGCACCCGCGCCTACCTCTCGCCCACGGACACCGTCCTGGAGCTCGGGTGCGGCACGGGATCGACGGCGCTTCTCCTCGCCGCCGACGTCGAGCGGCTGGTCGCCACCGACATTTCGGGCGCCATGATCGAAATCGCCGCCGGTAAAGCGCGCGCGCAGGGCGTATCCAACGTCGCCTTCCGGGCCGCGGGCCTGCTCGACGATGCCATCGATCCGGGACCGTACGACGCGGTGCTCGCGCTCAACCTCCTGCACCTTATCGACGACGTCGAGACCGCGCTGCGGCGGATCAACGGATTGCTGAAGCCGGGCGGCATTTTCGTCTCCAAGACGGTCTGCACGCCGGCTGCGGGCGCGCCGCTTAAGTTCCGCCTTCTGCGCGCGACGATTCCGATCATGCAGTTTGTCGGCCGGGCGCCGTTCGTCCGGTTCACGACGCGCGCGGACTTGGAACACCTGATCGCGGCCGCGGGTTTTCGGATCCTGGAAGCCGGCGACCATCCGGCCCCCAGCCGTTTCATCGTCGCTCGGAAAGAAGAGCCGGGCTCGGAAAGAAGAGCCGGCTAGGACGCCGACGAGCCGGGACCGGCCCCGGCACGGCGCCCGCCGATCCGCGACCTTAACCCACGTTGCACCCCCGCCGCCGGCTGTGCTAGCTATCACGCCGCTTGAACGGCGCTGACGAGGGCGGCTTGGCGCGCACCCACAAGATCCTGATTTTGAACGGACCGAACCTGAACCTCCTGGGCACCCGGGAGCCGGAGGTCTACGGCCGCGAGACGCTCGCCGACGTCGAGCGCGCGTGCCGCAAGACCGCCGACACGCTCGGTCTGGAGATCGACTTCCGGCAGTCCAACCACGAGGGCGAGCTGGTCGACTGGATCCAGGAGGCGCGCGCCGGCCACGCCGGGATCGTGATCAACGCCGGGGCGTACAGCCACACCTCGGTCGCGATCCTGGACGCGCTGCAGGCCGTGCAGCGGCCGGTGATCGAGGTCCACCTGTCCAACCTGTTCAAGCGCGAGCCGTTCCGCCACCACAGCTACATCAGCCAGGCGGCGCAGGGCGTCATCTGCGGCCTTGGGGCCGCCGGCTACCTGTATGCGCTGGATGCCCTTGGCCGACGCCTGAGCGCCGAAGGAGAGGCCTGATGGCCGACGACCAGAGCCACGATTTCGGCTTCGACGAGGAGTTGGTGCGCCGCCTGAGCCACCTGCTCAAGGAAACCGACCTCTCGGAGATCGAGTACGAGACCGGCGGCCACCGCATCCGGGTCGCCCGGCAGATCAACGTCCAGGCCACCGCGCCGGCCGCCCCCGCCCAGCCCGCGCCGGCCGGCGGCGAACCGGCGAGCGCGCCCAAGCCCGGCCCGGAAGCGACCGCCGAACAGGTCCCGCCGGGCGCCGTCACCTCGCCCATGGTGGGCACGGTGTACGTCGGCCCGGACCCGAACTCCGCGCCGTTCGTGCAGGTCGGCGACCAGGTCAGCGAGGGCCAGACCCTGCTGATCATCGAGGCGATGAAGGTGATGAACCCGATGCCCGCCCCGCGCGCCGGCACGGTGACGCAGATCATGATCAGCGACGGCCAGCCGGTCGAGTTCGGCGAGCCGCTGCTGGTCCTCGAATAGGCCGGGCGAAGGGCCACCCGCCATGTTCCACAAGGTGCTGATCGCCAACCGCGGCGAGATCGCGCTGCGCATCCACCGCGCCTGCCGCGAGATGGGCATCCACACGGTCGCGGTGCACTCCACCGCCGACGCCAACGCCATGCACGTGCGCCTGGCGGACGAAAGCGTGTGCATCGGCCCGCCCGCCTCCAAGGACAGCTATCTGAACATGGCGGCGATCCTGTCGGCCGCCACGATCACCGGCGCCGACGCGATCCATCCCGGCGTCGGCTTCCTGTCGGAAAACGCCGACTTCGCCAACATGGTGCGCGAGCACGGCATGACCTTCATCGGCCCGGACCCGGAGCATTTGCGCTCGATGGGCGACAAGGTCACCGCCAAGCAGACCATGAAGGACCTGGGCGTTCCGGTGGTCCCCGGCTCCGACGGCGCGGTCACCGACGACGACGAGGCCTGGGCGATCGCCGACCGGATCGGCTACCCGGTGCTGGTCAAGGCGGCGGCCGGCGGCGGCGGCCGCGGCATGAAGGTCGCGCACAAGCGCGAGCAGATGCACGACGCGCTCAACATGGCCCGGAACGAGGCGCGCAACGCGTTCGGCTCGGACGCCGTCTACCTGGAAAAGTACCTGGGCCACCCGCGCCACATCGAGGTGCAGGTGGTCGGCGACAACCACGGCAACGCCGTCCACCTGGGCGAGCGCGACTGCTCGCTGCAGCGCCGCCACCAGAAGCTGCTGGAGGAAGGCCCGTCGCCCGCGCTCACCCAGGAGCAGCGCGACTGGATCGGCCAGCGCGCGGTCGAGGCGACGCGCGGCATGGGCTACCGCTCGGTCGGCACCTTCGAGTTCCTGTTCGAGGACGGCGAGTTCTACTTCATCGAAATGAACACCCGGCTGCAGGTCGAGCACCCGGTGACCGAGGCGATCACCGGCGTCGACCTGGTGCGCGAGCAGATCCGGGTCGCCGCCGGCCTGCCGCTCGGGTTCAGGCAGGACGACGTGGAATTCCGCGGCCACGCCATCGAATGCCGGATCAACGCGGAGGACCCGCGCACCTTCGCCCCCTCGCCCGGTCAGGTGACCAACTACCATGCGCCCAGCGGCCTGGCGGTGCGCGTCGACAGCGGGCTCTACAGCGGCTATCGGATCCCGCCGTTCTACGACAGCCTGGTCGCCAAGCTGATCGTCTCCGGCACCACCCGCGCGGAATGCCTGCGCCGGCTCAACCGCGCGCTCGAGGAGTTCGTGATCGAGGGCATCTCGACCACCATCCCGCTGCACGCCGAGCTGATCCACGAACCGGACTTCATCTCCGGCGACTACGACATCCACTGGCTGCAACGCTACGTCGACGCGAAGGGCGGGTAGGCGTCAGCCGCGGACCCGTGCGGCACGCCAGCGCGCCTGGCGGGCGCCGGCGCCCGGCGACACCGGCGCTTGACCGCGATGGCGCGGCGGCCGGCCCAACACGGAACAGGGGGCCTCTTGCGGGAGGCCCCCTGTCGAGTCAGCCGTTGGTCGTCGGATCGCGGCGGGTCAGACGCTTAGGCGGCGAGGCGACGACGGCCGACCGCACCCAGAGCGATCAGGCCGAGGCCCAGCAGGGCCGCAGTCGCCGGGACCGGGATGGTGCCGAGCTCGGTGCGGACCTTGTTCTCCAGCACCGGCTGCAGGTCGGCGAAGCTGTTCGCGCTGAACACCTGGCCGTCGCCGGTCATGAACGAGCAGTTGCCGGCACCGACCGCAAGGCAGTTGACCGCGGAGTAACCGCCACCGACCGCGTCATTCGTGGCGACAACCGGGCTGGCACCGGCGTTGTTGCCGGCGTCCGTCGACACGTCGATCAGCTTGCTGAAGTTGGTCGCGATCTCAGCGGCCGGCAGTCCGGCCAGGAAGGCGTCCATGTCGCTGCGGCCCAGGTTGATGCCGTCGCCGATGGCGGTCGAGCCATTGAGCTGGGTCATCGCATTGATCGACGCGATCAGGGTGGCCCGGTCGGCTTCGTTATTGATCCGGATCGCGGTCTGCTCGATCTGCGCGTTCGAGGAGAACTGGACGACGTTGATCACGACGCTGCCGTCGGCTTTCAGAACCGACGCGTCGGCGAACACGGTCGCGTAAGCATCCCGCTGCACTTCGAAGTCACCGCTGCTGATGCTGCCGGAGCCGTCGATGACGATGCTAAGCGCGGTCTGGACCGGGGCGGCTTGAGCGCCGGTCGCGGCCACCAGGCCGAAAGCCATGCACGCTGAAAGTGCGAATTTCTTGAGCATTGTGCCCTCCGTGATTGCGGTCTTGCGGCCCCTACCGATCGACGAACCGCCGACGCATTGGTCAGCAAGTCCCGTGCCAAATTAACTATATTTGCAATATCAGGTGCTTACGGCGCCTCTGCGCAGACTTCGCGCGTTACTTGTATCGACATGTTTACAGCCGGCGACACCGGCGCGCCGTGCAGTGTCAAAATCCCCGACTGCCCACCGCCGCGCAGGGCTTTCCACGGGCGTGCTAACCTCGGATCAGCACGCCAAGTTCGAGCCTTCCAACTCCGCGCGACCTCGCCGTCTCGCTTCAAAGTTGCGACAGCCGGACTTTGCAATTGGCGAGACACCGCTTGATGAGGAATTGACGCGCTATGCAGTCTGCAAAGGCCTTCGCGCTGGCGGGTGTGGCGACCGCCGCCCTGCTTTACGGCGATCCGGCGGTCGCCGCCCTGCCCGAAACCGCACCCGCAACCGCGCCCGCAACCGCGGCGGTCGAGCGTCCGGGTCCGTCCGCACCCCTTCAACTGCGCGCGCCGGCCGGCGCGCGGCAGGTTGGCGCCGTCCGGCTCGCCGCGGCCGACGACGCGGCGATCCGGTCGTCCGACCTGCCGCAGGCGCTGAGCGACCCGGCGGTCGCCGACGACCGCGTCGCCGCGATCGTCGCGCAGCTGCGCAACCGGGCGTTCGACAAGGCCCTGCTGATGGCTCAGGCGCTGGAAGAAGAGCGTCCGGGCAGCGCGCTGCCGTTGCATCTGCAGGCGCTCGCCCTGTGGGCGAAGGACAGGCGCGCCGCGGCGATCGAACGCCTTGAGAGCGCGCATCTGATCGCGCCCGGCGACACCGGCGTGGCCTACGACCTGGCGCGGTTCTATCGCGCGGCCGACCGGCCGGAGGCGGCGCTCAAGCTGATCCAGAAGGTGCGGGCGGCCGATCCGCATGCGCCGCGCGCCAAGTTCGAGGCCGCCCTGATCCACGGCAGTCTGGGCGACAACCAGACGATGGCCCGCCTGCTGGGCGAAGCCGTGGACGCCGATCCGGAGTTCGCATCGGCGCGCCTCTATCTGGCCCGCCTGCAGATGCTGCAAGGCGCCCCGGACCAGGCGCTCGCGACGGTCCAGGCGGCCCCGCCCGCGCAGTCGGCGCAGCCGGAGATGCTGGAGGCGCTGGGCCAGGCGCAGCTGCGGCTGAACCGCCCGGCGGACGCGGCGGCGACGTTCGACCGCCTGATCGCGGTCGCGCCCGAGGAGCCGGGAGCGTATCTGTCCGCCGGGCAGGCGCGGTTGGCGACCGGCGAGGCCGAGCGGGCGGCGGCACTGCTCAGCCGGGCGCGCACGCTCGCCCCGCAGTCCAAGGCGATCGCAATCAACCTCGCCGAGGCGCAGATCCGCGCGGGCCAGGGGTTCCAGGCGGGAACGACCCTGGCCGACCTGCAGGCGGCCTACCCGGACGACGCGGAAGTAGTCGCGCTGAGCGGCCGGTACGCCTTCGCGGTCGACGGCGATCCGGCGGCGGCCGAACGGGCCTATCAGCGCGCCCTGGACCTGCAGCCGACCGAACAGCTTGCGGTGACGCTCGCCCGGATCCAGCTGCAGGACGGCCGCGTCGCGGCGGCGATCCGGACCCTGCAAGACTGGGTCGCGCAGCACCCGGAATCGCGGCAGGCGCGCCAGGCGGCCGGCGAGATCCAGCTGTCGCACGGCGACTACGCCGGCGCGGCGCGGACCTACGGCGAGCTCGTCCGGCTGGCGCCGGCCAATGCTGGCTACCTGAACAACCACGCCTGGTCGCTGGCCGCGACCGGCGCCCTGGAAGAAGCTCTGATCACCGCCGAGAAAGCCATGGCGGCCGCGCCGGACCAGCCGGCGATCCTGGACACGCTGGGCAGCGTGCTGCTGAAGCTGGACCGACCGGCCGAGGCGGTGACCGCACTGCGCAAGGCGGTCGCGCTCGCGCCGACCCGCGGCGATATCCGCCTGACCTATGCCGAGGCGCTGGCCGCGGCCGGTCAAAGCGCGGCGGCCCGCGACGAGCTGCGTCGGATCGGCGCGAACGGTCTGCCGCAGGCGATGGAGCAGCGCCGCCTGTCGCTCGCCGACCGGTTGTCGATGGCGCGGCCGTAGGGTCCGACCGGGCCGGCCCGCGGCGCCGTTCCCCCGCCGCGCCCGCGCCGGCGGGGGAACGGCGTCACCGCGACTGCAGCCAGCGCCCGCAGCCCTCGAAGGTTTCGCCGTCGATCGTCAGCAGCACGGTCGCCGGGTAGGCCCACCCGTTCATCGAATCGGTGCACGGGATGTCGCGGGCGCGCAGGCGCAGGTCGCCGGGGCGCGCGGTGCCGCGCCAGCGGGTGGCGCCGGTGCCGGTTTCGGACTGCACCACCGGCGCGGTGACGATCCGGGCACCGTAGTCGAGCGTCGCCTCGATCCGACCGTGCGCGACCTCGGCGTGCCACCCCGGCTCCTGCCCGGCCGCACGGAACTCCGCGCCGCGCGCCGCGGCGGCCGCCCAGGGGGCGGACCCGTCGGGCCGCAGCTCGCAGTCGACCGCCGCGCCGCCGGCCGGCGTGAAGGTCGCCTCGTCGCCGCTGTCCCAGAAGCTCAGCCCGGCACCGGTGTAGCGCGCGCCGGACGCGGTGGCGACGCGGTTCAGCCGCACCGCCGAGCGGCCCGGCGGGATCAGCTTGACGGTGTCCGCCTCGGTCACCAGCACTTCGAGATGACTGCCGTCCTCGCACGCGTAGGCCAAGGTCCGGCCCGGCTTGGACTCGGTCGTCTTCGGCGTGCCGGCACAGCCAGCCAGGAGCGCCGCGAGGGCGACGGCGATCCAGGTCCGGTGCAGCATACGGTTGGTTCCTTCGGCCATGGTCGGGGACGACGGGCCGCGCACGGCAAGCCGGCGCCCATCGGCGTCGAGACTCGCTGCCCTGCTCCGGTGCGCGCAAGCGGCCATCGCGTGACAGGGGGATGACGCTCGCCGGACGGCGGGGCCGCCCGCGCGGCGCGGACTGGCTGGACAGCCGCTCGCCTCGCCTGGACAATCGGGGTAGACTCGCAAGCGCGAAAAAAGGCGCAGACGCGCGCGAAGCGGACACCAGACGCGGGCCGAACGACGACACGATGGAACTGACCCCGGATCTGTTGCTGCGCGCCTACGCCGTCGGGATCTTCCCGATGGCGGAAAGCCGCCGCGACCACGAAATCCACTGGATCGATCCGGAAGTGCGCGGCGTCATCCCGCTGGAGAATTTCAACGTGCCGCGCCGGCTGCGGCGCACCGTGCGCAAGCGGGTGTTCGAGGTCACCGCCGACCGCGCCTTCCGCGAGGTCATCGCCGCCTGCGCCCAGCCGTCGGAAAACCGCCCGGATACCTGGATCAACCCGACGATCGAGCGGCTGTACCGCGACCTGCACCAGCTCGGATTCGGCCATTCGGTCGAGTGCTGGCAGGACGGCGAGCTGGTCGGCGGGCTGTACGGCGTCGCCCTCGGCGGGGCGTTTTTCGGCGAAAGCATGTTCTCCCGCGTCACCGACGCCAGCAAGGTGGCGCTGGTGCACTTGGTGGCGCGGCTGGAGACCGGCGGCTTCAAGCTGCTGGACACGCAGTTCACCACGCCGCATTTGAACCAGTTCGGCGCCATCGACATCCGCCGGGAACACTACCGCCAACGGCTGTCGGACGCCGTGCCCACCGCCGCGGAGTTCCCGCGCGAGATTCGGGCCGCGCAGTTGCACGACTTCCTGCAACGCCACGGCCGGGCGACCACCCCCGAGACGCCTGCCGCGAAGTCCCCCGGGACCGACGACCAGACCGACGGGGAGGCCGCCGAAGGCTGACGCGCCGGCGGCGCAGCCCCGACCTGCCGGACACGAAAACGGGCCCGACCGCGCTGGCCGGACCCGTTTCGTTCGGGCCGCCGGAGACGCCGCCGATCAGCGGCGCGCGTCCGGCTGCCCCGGCGTGCCGTCTGGCCTGGGCGCCCAGTAGGCCTGCGGCCCCAGCAGGCCCTGCAGCAACGGCGAGGACCGGCCGGCGTCCGGGGTGTTGACGCCGAGGTCCATCCGCACGGCTTCCGGCAGGCGGGACAGCTCCGCCGCGCTCATCCGGGCGGCCTTGCGCCGGGCGCGGGCCTGGGCCCCGCGCTCGACCCGCCGGGCCAGCACCGCCAGCACGGCGGCGGTGCGGGTTCTGAAGCCGGCCGCCGTGGCGGCCGCCGGCTGAGGGGTCGCAGCGGCGGTGTGGACAGGCTGGGTCAGCAGGCTCATGGCGGCGATCTCCTTGTCCGTTCCGGCGCGGAACACCCGCGCCTTTCAAATTTTCCTCATGGCGGGCGCTGGTCCCGCCGGCGCTTGAGGGGTATATTTGCGGCGGAACGTACAAGCCCGCAAACGACGATCTCTAAGCCGGGCGTTTAGGAAACTTTGAAAGACCTACGGATGCCCCGCGCCCTGCCCCCGCTGAACGGCCTGCGCGCCTTCGAGGCCGCGGGCCGTCACCTGTCGTTCACCAAGGCCGCGCAGGAACTGAACGTGACGCCGGCGGCGATCAGCCATCAGATCAAGGGATTGGAGGAGCACCTGCAGGTGCAGCTGTTCCGCCGGGAACCGCGGGCGCTGCTGCTCACCGACGCCGGCCAGCGCGCTCTGCCGGGCATCCGGGCGGCGTTCGAACGGTTGAGCGAGGCGGCGGACGAACTGCGCGCCGAGACCGCCGATAGCCGCACCCTGACCGTCTCCGCGGTGCCGTCGCTGTCGGCCAAGTGGCTGGTGCCGCGCCTCGACCGCTTCCGGCGCAGGCATCCGCAGATCGACGTGCGCCTGGACGCGACCGGCGACCTGGTCGATTTCCAGCGCGACGCGGACATCGACATGGGCATCCGGTTCGGCGCCGGCGATTACCCGGGACTGGACGCGGTCAAGCTGGTCGAAGGCCGCATCGTGCCGGTGTGCAGTCCCGAGCTGGCAAACGGCGATCCGCCGCTGCGCGAACCCGCCGATCTGCGCCATCACACCTTGATCCACACCAAATGGGGCGGCGGGCACACCGACCCGGACTGGGGCGAATGGCTGCGCAGCGCCGGGCTGGACGACATCGATGCGCGCCGCGGGCCGCAGTTCAACCAGACCGCGCACGCGCTGGAAGCCGCCATGCAGGGTCAGGGCGTGGTGCTGACGATGGAGGTGCTGATCGGCCAGGACCTGGCCCGCGGCCGTCTGGTCAAGCCGTTCGAGCTGACCGATTCGGGCACCAAGACCCGGACCTACTGGATCGTCGCCCCGCCGGCGAAGATGAAGCAGCCGCGCGTGCGCGCCTTCCGCGACTGGCTGCTTGACGAGATGGCGGCCACGCGCGAAGAGCGGGACCCGGTTGCGGGCGCCCCGTCCGCGCCGGCCGCCGGCGCGCGCGGCGCCGCGCCAGAGCACCCCAAGCCCGTGAGCGAGACCAAGCCTTGAGCGAACAGCGCGCCCCCGCCTGGCTTCGGCCGACGATCGACTACGGCCCGCTGGCGGTCTTCTTCGCCGCCTACATGATCGAGGGGCTGATGGCCGCCACCGCCGCGCTGATCGTGGCGACCCTGCTGGTGCTCGGCCTGTCGCTGGGGATCCAGCGCACGCTGCCCAAGCTGCCGCTGATCACCGCCGGCATCGTCACCGTGTTCGGCGGGCTGACGCTGGCGCTCGACGACCCGGCGTTCATCAAGATGAAGCCGACGATCGTGCAGGCGATCTTCGCGGTGGTGCTGCTGGGCGGGCTGGCGTTCGGCCGGGCGCTGTTGAAGCCGGTCCTGGGCATGGCGATGCCCTGGACGATCACCGAACGCGGCTGGCGCCAGCTGACCTTCCGCTGGGGCGTGTTCTTCGCCGCCATGGCGGCCTTGAACGAGGCGGTCTGGCGCACCCAGTCGACCGATTTCTGGGTCACCTTCAAGGTGTTCGGCCTGCTCGGCCTGACGATCCTGTTCGCGATGGCCCAGATGCCGCTGATGACCCGCGAGAAGGTCGAGGAAGAGGCGTAGGCGCCCGTCCTGGCCGGGGCGCAACGCTTGCGCCGATGGGTCCCTCTCCCTTGAGGGGAGAGGGGATTTTCGGCGCGAGCCCGGCCTACGGCCACTCCGGCATCACGGCCGCTCGGGGACCGCCTCGGGCGCGGGCGGCGCGTCGGTCGCGGCGCCGGGTTGCTCCAGCACCTTACAGGTCTTCACCCAGACGTCGTAGACCGGGTGCTCGAGGGCGTTCAGCGCGGGCGAGGAGGAGAACATCCAGCCGGTGAACACCGTCTTCGGCTCCCGGTCCGGGCGGATGTCGACGATCTCCAGGAACGCCTTGTTCTCCGGCGGCTCCTCGGGCGGCGCTTTCCAGCAGTGGTGCACGGTGATCTCCAACGTGCCGAACCGGTACGCGGAGCCGACCGGCACCTCGAAGGTGTCGGTGCGCGCGGTCACCTTGTCCAGGCCCTGCAGGACGACGACGTCGGCCTCGATCGCCCGCACCGGCACCGCGAACGGGCCGGCCAGCAGGCCGGCAGCCAGCAACGCGGCGGCGAGACGACACCCGAGCCGGCGCATCACGACCGCTCCGTCTGGGTATCGCCGCCGCCGGCTTTCTGGGCGGCGTAGGGGTTGTCCAGCCCGTCCATGAGGTCGTGCAGAACGCGGCGGACCTGCCGTTCGTCGCAGCCCATCAGGATGGCGTCTTCCAGCGCGTCCTGCGCCATCTCGCGGATTTCCTCCAGATTCTCGTTCAGAACCTTGAGCTTGTCGCGGCAGCCCACGGGCTGGCCGTCCGGCTGCTTCCATGTCGGGAACTGGCTGTCGCTGGGGTCCGCCATGACGGGCGTCCTCTCGGGTTCGGATAAGCGCCTGCCGGGACCCAGGTAAGCGGCCCGGACGCGCGGCACAAGTCGTTGAAATACCGGGTCTATGTGGCCGCTTTATGGACGACGAACCGGACCCGAACATAGTCTGCGACCCACCGGCCGTCGGGCGTGCGCAAGCTGGGCTCCAGCGCCGTGCGGATGTCGTCGACCAACTGGTCGCGCGCATCCGCGGGCACCTGCGCCAGGAAGCTCTCGGCGAACGTCGCGAGCCAGCCGGAGATGTCCGCCGGCAGGTCGGTCGGCCGGGCGAAGCGGTCCAGCGAGCCGACCGTGAAGCCGGCCGCCTCCAGCTGCGCGCGGTACTGCGCCGGGGTCGGGAAGTACCAGGGGTAGGCGCGCGTCACCTCGATCCCGCGCTGGGCGAGGGCGTTCGCGATCGCGCCGACGATGGCGGCGACGTTGCCCGCCCCGCCCAACTCGCCGACGAACCGGCCGCCCGGTTTGAGCACGCGCGCGACCTCGCCCAGCACCGGCTCCGGTTCGGTCATCCAGTGCAGGGCCGCGTTGGAAAGGACCGCGTCGAAGCTGGCGTCGGGATACGGCAGCGCCGCCGCGTCGGCGACCTGCACATCGAGCCCGCGGCCCCGCGCGGCGGCGACCAGCTGGGGGCTGAGGTCGACGCCGGTGAGCCGCGCGCCGCCGGCCGCGGCCTCCTGCGTCAGCCGGCCGTCGCCGCAGCCGAGGTCGAGGATCCGCTCGCCCGCCTGGGGCGCCAGCAGGTCCAGCAACGGCCGGCCGAGTTCGGCGACGAAGCCGGCCTCGCGCTGGTAGCGTTCCGGGTTCCAGTGCTGCGCCACCGGCCCGTCGCCGGCATGGCCTCCCGCGATGCCCAGAGTGTCGCCCATCGAAAAACCCGCACGGGGCCCCTATGCTAGTTGCCGCCGGGCACGGCCGACCCGCCGCCCGGCAGACCGCCGCCGCCGCCGGCGCCGCTATCGCCGCTGGAGAACATGAAGCGGCCGATCAGGTCGATCAGGTTGACCGCGCCCTGGGTGTACTGGATCCGCCCGCCGGCCGGGATCGTCTCCTGCGCCCCGCCGGGCTCAAGGTTGACGTAGTTGCCGCCCAGCAGACCCTCCGGGACGATCCGCGCGCTGGTATCCCGCGGCAGGCGGATGTCGTTCTGGATCGCCATCGTCACTTCGGCGAAGTAGGTGTTCGGGTTCAGCCTCTGCTCCACCACGGAGCCGATCTTGACCCCGGCCATCCGGACGTCGGTGCCGGGGGTTACGCCCTGCGCGTTATCGAACTGCGCGGTAACGCGGTAGCCGTCGACCGAACTGACCCCGGTCGCGGAGAAGGCGAACGCGACGAAGCCCACGGCGACCAGGATCACCGCGGCGCCCATGATGGTCTCGATGATATTGCGGCGCATGCGCTTGAACCAGCCTCCGGCCCGCGGCCCGAAAGCCGCCGGCGCGTGAATGTGCTCAGGTCAGGACGGCAGCCAGGGCTCGTAGTCCCCGGTGCCTTTCGCCCGCTTACCCCCGCGCAGCGTGTGGCCCGGCGGGCGATACGCCTCCGCGGTCATGGTGCGGTTGGGCGCATGTTCCTTTTCCCACGGCTTGCGGTCGGGCACGCCGCCGTCGGCCGGCGGCTCGTCGGTGATGTGGTGCAGCCAGGCGTGCCAGGCCGGCGGCACCCGCGAGGCCTCCGGCGCGCCGTTGTAGAGCACCCAGCGCTTCTCGCTGGAGGACAGCAGCCCCGGGGCCCGGTGGGCGTTCGGGTTGCGATAGTACTGGTTGCCGAACTGGTCCTCGCCGACGTGGATGCCGTGGCGCCGGGTATAGAGCCGGGTGACGAGACTGTTGCGCATGGTTTTCGGGTCTGAGCTCTGGATTTCGGCCGGCCGCCGCAGCGCGGCAGGCCGTGTCGCAGCTGGGTCGCAGCCGGTGATCTGGGCGCGGACTATGGCACCCCGCCCGCGGTCCGTCCAGGGCGCGCGGCGCCCGCCCGCGCCCGCCGTCCAAGCGGGTGCGCTGTGCAAGCTGTTCACCGAACAACCGGCGCCACCTCTCAGCGGCGCAGCCGGGCGGCGATCCGGCGGCGGGTGGCGTCGAGCCGGCGGGCGGTGTGCGGGTAGCGGCGGGTCAGGGAGCGTCGGACCAGCCGGGCGGTCGGCGAGACGCGCACCAGCACCACGAGCGCCAGCCCGACCATCAGCCCGCCCAACGGCAGCGGCGTGACGAACACCGCCAGCCCGGCGATCAGCAGCGCGGTCGCGCCGAGCGCGGCCAGCCGGCGCGCGAGCGGCCGCGGCTTACGCGGCCGCGCCGATCGGGACGGCGGCGCGTCCCGGCCCTGGGGCTCTGCGGGTGGCGGGTCGCTGCGGGCCATGGCGCCGACAGCCTAGCCACGGCCGGTTACAGCTTCGGGTCGATGGCCGCGGGTTCACCGCCCGCCGCCGGGACCGTCGCGCGGCGGTTCGGAGGTCGGCGTACCGCTGACCTTGGCGTGCAGCTCGCGCAGTTTGCCCTCGCCCGTCGCCAGCGCCCGGGCGGCGCTCGGGAACCGCTTCTCCAGATCCGCCCGGCGGTCGCGCACCCAGGGCTGCTCGAACGACAGCAGATACAGCCCGAGGGCGAGCAGCAGGACGCCCTGCAGCAGGTCGTCGAACAGGTCGAGGGCGCCGAAAATGCCGAACCCCCAACCGAGGACGAGCACGAGCGCGCGTTGCATCGGGTCCGCTCCGTGAGACCGGTTAGCCAGGCGCGGGGCGCCTGGGGAACGAGCGAGAAATCTTGCTCTAGCTGTGGATCGGCTTGGCGTTGACCGCCATGGCGGCTTCCTTGACCGCCTCGTTCAGCGTCGGGTGGCCGTGGAAGGCGCGCGCGATGTCCTCGCTGGTGGCCTGGAACTCCATCGCCATGACCGCCTCGTGGATCAGGTTGCCGGCCTCCGGCCCCATCGCGTGGACGCCCAGCACGCGGTCGGTCTTGGCGTCGGCCAGCACCTTGATGAAGCCTTCGGTGAAGCCGTTCGCGCGGGCGCGGGAATTGGCGGCGTTGGAGAACTTGCCGACCTTGTAGTCGATCCCGCGCTGCTTCAGCTCCTCCTCGTTGCGGCCGACGTAGGCGATCTCGGGCCAGGTATAGACGATCCCGGGACAGGTCTCGTAGTTCACGTGGCCCCTGTGGCCGGCCAGCTGCTCGGCCAGCGCCACGCCCTCCTCCTCGGCCTTGTGCGCCAGCATCGGGCCCGGAATGACGTCGCCGATGGCGTAGACGCCGGGGAGGTTGGTGGCGAAGTGATCGTCGACCTGGATCACCCCGCGCTTGTCCATCTCGATCCCCATTTCCTCGGCGCCCAGGCCGTGGGTGTAGGGCTTGCGCCCGATCGCGACCAGCACGACGTCGGCCTGGATTTCCTCCGGCTCGCCGCCCTTGGCGGGCTCGACGGTCAGGGTGACGCCGGACTTGGTGGTCTTGGCGCCGGTCACCTTGGTGCCGAGCTTGAAGTTGAAGCCCTGCTTGTCGAGGAAGCGCTTGAACTGCTTGCCGAGCTCGCCGTCCATCCCGGGCAGCAGGCGGTCGAGGTACTCGACGACCGTGACCTCGGCGCCCAGACGGTGCCAGACCGCGCCCATCTCCAGGCCGATGTAGCCGCCGCCGATCACCACCATGTGCTTGGGCACCTTGGCGAGCTCGAGCGCGCCGGTCGACGAGACGATCTTCTTCTCGTCGACCTCCACCCCCGGCAGGTCGGCGTGGGTCGAGCCGGTGGCGATCACGATGTGCTCGGCGGCGAGCTTGTCCTTGCCGTCGACCGTGACCTCGCCTTGCGCGGTGATCTTGCCGGTGCCGGCGATGTAGGTAACCTTGTTTTTCTTGAACAGCCCCTCGATCCCCTGGGTGAGCGACTTCACCACCTGGTCCTTGCGGCCCAGCATGGTCTTGAGGTCGAGCTCCGCCTTCGAGATCTTGATGCCGTGCTGCGCCAGCTCGCCCTGGGTTTCCTCGAACTTCTCGCTCGATTGCAGCAGCGCCTTGGACGGGATGCAGCCGACGTTAAGGCAGGTGCCGCCGAGCGCACCGCGCTTTTCCACGCAGGCCACCTGGAGGCCCAACTGGGCGGCCTTGATGGCGCACACGTAACCGCCGGGCCCGCCGCCGATGACGACAAGATCGTAGGACTGATCGCTCATGGCTTGCGCTTGCTGCTCCCTGGTCTGATGGGGTCCGCGTGCGAACGTCCGCGGACAACGGCCACGCGGCGGCGGCGCCTAAGGGCGGGACGACGGCGCGATGCCGGGAATCGCGCCGCGGACAGTGCCCGAAACCGCCCCCCGGAACAAGGCCCGGGCTGGGCCGTCGCAGGCGCAGGGCCCAACCCACCTCTTGAAACGCTAAGCCGCTGCACTAGCTGGATAAATGACGGCGAAGGTCGGAGTGCGGAGATCGCAACGGGGCAAGGTTCCGTGCCGTCCGCGACCCTCGCCGCAGGCGAAACCGGCTTCCAGGGAGAGCCAGGGCATAACGTAGGGTTGTTCACTTCAGGACAGACAAGGGAGGTGATAGCCATGCGTCGGACCCTGTTCCCGGTGACCAACACCGACCTGACCAACCAGACCGGCCGCAACGTGCCGTTCCGCGATCCGTTCGCCGCGCTGCAGACCGAGATGAACCGGCTGTTCGACGATGTCTGGAACGGCTTCGGCCCCCCGGCGTCGAACGCGGAAGGCGTGATCGCCGCGCCGCGGGTCGACCTGAAGGAAGACGATTCCAACTGGTACATCACCGCGGAGCTGCCGGGCATGAGCGAGGACGACGTCGAGGTGACCTACGATGACGGCGTCCTGCGGATCGCCGGCGAGAAGAAGCAGGAGCACGAGGACCAGGGCCGCAACGTCCATGTGACCGAGCGGGCCTACGGTCGCTTCGAGCGCCAGCTGCCGCTTGGGCACGGCGTCAAGGAGGAGCAGATCGACGCCTCCTTCAAGGATGGCGTTCTGACCATCACCGCGCCCAAGGCGGCCGAGAAGGAGCAGACCAAGAGGATCAGCGTGAAGCGCGCGGCCTGAGCGCTGAGCCCGCCCCTTCCACCTAGAGGCACATCGGCGGCTTCCGGCTTGACGCGGCTGGAAGCCGCTTTTTCGTGCGCTTTCCAGAGGTAGACAAGCCCGCACACGTGCGCTGGCGGCACCAACTGATCCCCCCTCCACTGGGAGGGGGTAGGGGAGGCGGTTGCCCGCGGCCTGCGAGACTGTGCAAACCTCCTCACCTGGCCGCGCCCGTCGAGGAGGCTTTTGCACGGGCGCTTCAGCACCCGTCAGCGCTGCGTCGAGACGCCCCGCTGCGCGGGGCTCCTCAGCATAAAGCTCAATTATACCCCTAACCTTCCAAAATCCGAAAATCTTGGTGGGTTATGATGCGGAAGTTGTCGGACACCTGTTCCCTGAATGTCTTCCATTCTCTTGGAATAGTGTCTCGAAAGAACACCAGGATAGCATCGGCGAATTGTTTCCGGGTGGGGTAATGACGGTTGTGCGTCACGCGCTGATGCATGACCGCCCATAATCGCTCGATCGGGTTC
>NZ_NRRL01000095.1 GCF_016583645.1 Rhodovibrio sodomensis
AAGTCGAGCCGCCGGAGCCGCCGCGCAAGCAGACCCAGGTCGAGCCGCGCGCGCCCAAGGCGCAGCCGTCCAAGAAGGCGGCCAAGGACGACCAGCAGCGCTTCCGCTTCGGCGAGGACGGGTTCGAGCTGCCGCCGCTGTCGCTGCTGGGCCAGGTCGCACCGGAGGAGAAGGGCGGACCGTCGCGCGACTCCCTGGAAAAGAACGCGCGCCTGCTGGAACAGGTGCTGCAGGACTTCGGCGTGAAGGGCGAGATCGTGAAGGTCCGCCCCGGTCCGGTGGTCACCCGCTACGAGCTGGAGCCCGCGCCCGGCACCAAGACCAGCCGGGTGGTCGGGCTGGCCGACGACATCGCCCGCTCGATGGCCGCGGTCAGCGTGCGCGTCGCGGTCGTGCCCGGCAGCTCGGTGATCGGCATCGAGCTGCCCAACAAGACGCGCGAGAAGGTCGGCCTGCGCGAGCTGCTGGCGAGCGCGGAGTTCGAGAAGGACGGCGGCGCCCTGCCGCTGACCCTGGGCAAGGACATCTCCGGCAACCCGACGATCGTCGACCTGGCGAAGATGCCGCACCTGCTGATCGCCGGCACGACCGGCTCCGGCAAGTCGGTGGCGGTCAACGCGATGCTGCTCAGCCTGCTCTACCGGCTGCCGCCGGAGCGCTGCCGGATGATCCTGATCGACCCCAAGATGCTGGAGCTGTCGGTCTACGACGACATCCCGCACCTGCTCTCGCCGGTGGTGACCGACCCGAAGAAGGCGGTGGTCGCGCTGAAGTGGACGGTGCGCGAGATGGAGGACCGTTACCGCGCGATGTCCAAGCTCGGCGTGCGCAACATCGCCGGTTACAACCAGCGGATCGAGCAGGCGCGCCAGAACGGCGAGGTGCTGACCCGCAAGGTGCAGACCGGCTTCGACCCCGACACCGGCCAGCCGATCCACGAGGAGCAGCCGTTCGACCTGGAGCCGCTGCCGCACATCGTGGTGGTGGTCGACGAGATGGCCGACCTGATGCTGGTCGCCGGCAAGGAGATCGAGCAGACCGTCCAGCGCCTGGCGCAAATGGCGCGCGCCGCCGGCATCCACGTGATCATGGCGACCCAGCGCCCGTCGGTCGACGTCATCACCGGCACGATCAAGGCGAACTTCCCGACCCGGATCTCGTTCCACGTCACCTCCAAGATCGACAGCCGGACGATCCTGGGCGAGACCGGCGCGGAGCAGCTGCTGGGCCAGGGCGACATGCTCTACATGGCGCATGGCGGCCGGATCACCCGCGTCCACGGCCCGTTCGTCGCCGACAACGAGGTCGAGGACGTGGTGGGCCACCTGAAGGCGCAGGCCGCGCCGGACTACGTCGAGGACGTCACGCAGGAGGACGAGAGCGCCGGCTCCGTCTTGCCGGGCAGCTCGGACTCCGGCGGCGACGGCGGCGAGAACGATCTGTACCGCCAGGCGGTCCAGGTGGTCTGCCAGCACAAGAAGGCGTCGACCTCGTTCGTGCAGCGCCAGCTCGCGATCGGCTACAACCGCGCCGCCCGCCTGATCGAGCGGATGGAGAACGAGGGCATCGTCTCCCCCGCCAACCACGTCGGCAAACGCGAGATCCTCGACGAACACGCGTCCGAACGGGTCTAGAGCAAAATCGATGAAGGTCAGCTCGACCTTCATCGTGAATCTTGCTCTAACTGCTTGAAGAGAGAGCAAGATTCATCTGAGAGGTGGCTTCACCTTTCAGCATCTTGCTCCAGCCGGCCGCCCTGCCCCGCCGGCAGCCGCAAGGCGCGGCCAGGCGCGCGCGGCAGTCGGGCCGTGCGCGTACGGGTGTACGTGCGGGCGTTTAGCCTTCGAACGCGGCATGGCGTACACGCGCACACGGGGTATCGGCGCCGCGGGCAACCTCCTCTCCCTGTTCCCTCCGCGTGGAAAGACTTTTGCACGCGGGCATGCGCAGTCGTGTGGCGTGCTTCGACACGCCAGCCCGCCGCTAGCTGCTCGGCATGAAGTTATCGGTAAGTTCCTGATAAACCGAATCCTTCATCCTGAGTGGAACGCCGAAGGCGTCCGTGCCGAAGGACCCCTTACGGGCGCCCACGCGAGCTGTGCAAAAGCCTCCAGCGGCGGCGCGGGGAAAGTCGGGGGGAGCGGAGAGGTGTAGAGCCGCCCCTACGTCAGGTCGATGTCGCCGTCGATGTCGACCTCGACGTCCAGCTGCCCGATGGTCAGCTTGACGTTCGCCTTGAGCGTCTCGTCGCCGTTCAGGCGGCCATCCTCGAGCGCTTGGCGGACGGCCTTCTCGATCTCCTGCTGCGAGGTCACGCCGACCTTCTTCAGGAACTTGCGGACCCCGGTGTTGAAGGTTTCCTCGTCCATCGGCGTATGCCCTCCCGATCGTTCTTCTGTGTGGCCCTCGTATGGGAGGTGCGCCGGCCGCGCGGCGAGGTCAAACCGGGTCGCCGCGCCTTGCCGCGCCGCCGGCGGCCGTCTAGCCTCCGGCCCGACGACACCAAGACCACGTTCTACGTTCTGGGGAGTGGATCGGCGATGAACCTGTATCGCATGCTGCGCCAGCGCGCCGAGGCGGGCCGGCCGGTGACGGTCGGCCTGATCGGGGCGGGCAAGTTCGGCACCATGTTCCTGGCCCAGGCGCGTCAGACGCCGGGGCTGCACGTGCTGGGCGTCGCCGACATGAACCCGACGAGCGCCCACGGCGCGCTGGGCGAGGCCGGCTTCGCGGCCGACCGGCGCGCCCGCGACTTCGGCACCGCGCTGCACCAGGGCACCACCGCCGTGGTCGAGGATGCCGACAGCCTGATCGCGGCCGACGGGCTGGACGTCGTGGTCGAGGCGACCGGCAACCCGGCCGCCGGCATCCGCCACGCCCGCGCCTGCGTCCGGCACGGCCGCCATCTGGTCAATGTCAACGTCGAAGCGGACGCGCTGTGCGGGCCGCTGCTGGCGCAGGAGTTCGCCCGGGCGGGGCTGGTCTATTCGCTCGCCTACGGCGACCAGCCGGCGATCATCTGCGAGCTGGTCGACTGGGCGCGGACCAGCGGCCTGCCGGTGGTCGCGGCGGGCAAGGGGACCAAGTACCTGGAGAGCTTCCACCGCTCCACCCCCGACACCGTCTGGGACCTCTACGGCATCGCCCGCGAAGCGGCCGAACGCGCCGGCATGAACGCGCAGATGTTCAACTCCTTCATCGACGGCACCAAGTCGGGGATCGAGATGGCGGCGGTCGCCAACGCGGCCGACCTGGGCGTGCCGCCGGACGGGCTCGCCTTCCCGCCGTGCTCGGTCGACGACCTCGCCCACGTGCTGCGCCCGCCGGAGGTGGGCGGCCGGCTGCACCGCGCCGGCCAGGTCGAGGTGGTCTCCTCGCTGGAGCGCGACGGCCGGAAAATCGACCGGGACCTGCGCTGGGGCGTCTACGTCACCTTCGCGGCGCCCAGCGACTACACCCGCGAATGCTTCCGGGAATACGGCCTGGTGACCGACGTCTCCGGCACCTACAGCGCGCTCTACCGGCCGTACCACCTGATCGGGCTCGAACTCGGCGTTTCGGTCGCGAGCGCGGCGCTGCGGCGCGAGCCGACCGGCGCCCCGGCGGCGTTCAACGGCGACGTCGTCGCGGTCGCCAAGCGCGACCTCAAGGCCGGCGAGCGGCTGGACGGCGAGGGCGGCTACTGCGTCTGGGGCCGGCTGATGCCGGCGTCCGACAGCCTGGCCGCGGGCGCGCTGCCGATCGGCCTCGCCCACGGCCTGACGCTGCGCCAGGACGTGCCGCAGGGCGCGGTGGTGCCGCGCGCGGCGGTCGAGCTCGACCCCGAGGACGGCGCGGTCGCGGCCCGGGCGGAGATGGAACGCGCCTTCGCACCCCGGCAGGCCGCCCAGTAGGCGGCTCGGCGCCCGACCGCGTCGTCCCGCCGACCGGGTGTTGGAGGCACCCGTCGCACCAAAAAAGGGCGGCCGGACATTGCGCCGGCCGCCCTTCGTGCGCCGCCGTGCCTTCTGCGGTGGCGCGCCCGCACCACCCGCCGGGCACGACCGTCAGGCGTTCGCGCGCTGCTTGGCCCAGAAGCGCTCGATCAGGGTCTCGGCGATCTGGACGGTGTTGAGGGCTGCGCCCTTGCGCAGGTTGTCGGCGACGCACCAGAAGGCGAGGCCGTTGTCGACCGTCGGGTCCTTGCGGATGCGGGACACATAGACGTCGTCCTCGCCCGCGGCCTCGACCGGCGTGACGTAGCCTTCGTCGGCGCGGTGGTCGACCACGGTCAGGCCCGGGAAGTCGCGCATCGCGTCGCGGGCGGCGTCCTCGCTGACCTCGCGCGTGAACTCGACGTTGATCGATTCGCCGTGGCTGACGAACACCGGGATGCGCACGCAGGTCGCGGCGACCTTGATGTCGGGGGAGAGGATCTTCTTGGTCTCGTTGACCATCTTCCACTCCTCCTTGGTCGCGCCGTCGTCCATGAAGGAATCGATGTGCGGGATCGCGTTGAACGCGATCTGCTTGGTGAACTTGGACGGGCGCGCCGGCTCGTTCATGTAGATGCCGCGCGTCTGGTTGAACAGCTCGTCCATCGCGTCCTTACCCGAGCCGCTGGTCGACTGGTAGGTCGAGACCACCACGCGCTTGATCCCGGCCAGGTCGTGCAGCGGCTTCAGCGCGACCAGCATCTGGATGGTCGAGCAGTTCGGGTTGGCGATGATGCCGCGCTTGGTGTGCCCGGCGATCGCCTCGGGATTGACCTCCGGCACGACCAGCGGGACGTCCGGCTCCATCCGGAACTTCGAGGTGTTGTCGATCACCACCGCGCCGGCCTTGGCGGCCTTGGGCGAATATTCCGCGGAGACCTCGCCGCCGGGCGAGGACAGGACGATGTCGACGCCCTTGAAGTCGAACTTGGACATGTCCTGGATCTTCAGCGTCTGGTCCTCGCCGAACGAGACCTCGCGCCCGGCCGACCGGCCGGAGGCGAGCGCCACGACCTCGTCGGCGGGAAACTCGCGCTCGGCCAGAATCTTCAGGATCTCGCGGCCCACGTTGCCCGTGGCGCCGGCGACGGCGACCTTGTAACCCATGGAATGCGTCCTCGTTTAACGGCTGGGATGCGATCTCGGCTCGACCGGCATTGGTACGCGGCGCACCCCCGCGACGCAAGGCGGCGGGGCGTGAGCATGTTGCGCTGCGGGGTTTGTTCCCCCTCCTCCAACTGCCCTGTTCCCTCTCCTCCAAGTGGGAGGAGAGGGCTAGGGAGAGGAGGTTGCCCGCGGCCTATATCGCGGCACCCTCGTCCCCTTGCCCCTCCTCCCACTGGAGGAGGGATTCAGTTGGGGGCGGCGGGAATCCGAGAGCGCCCCTACCACGCGAGCTTGCCCAGCTCCTCCAAGAGCGCGTCGCCCATCTGGCCGGTCGAAACCTGCGTGGTGCCGTCCTGGACGATGTCGGCGGTGCGCAGGCCGCGGGCGAGGGCGTTTTCGACCGCGCGTTCGACCAGCTGGGCGTCGTCGCCCCGGTCGAACGAGTAGCGCAGCATCATGGCGAACGACAGCAGGGTGGCGAGCGGGTTGGCGACACCCTGCCCGGCGATGTCGGGCGCGGAGCCGTGCACCGGCTCGTAGAGCGCCTGACGCCGGCCGCCGGCGTCGGCTTCGCCGAGCGAGGCCGAGGGCAGCATGCCAAGCGAGCCGGTCAGCATCGCCGCCTCGTCGGACAGCATGTCGCCGAACAGGTTATCGGTGACGATGACGTCGAACTGCTTGGGCTGGCGGACCAGCTGCATGGCGCAGTTGTCGGCGTACATGTGGGTCAGCTCGACGTCGGCGAACTGCTCCCGGCGCAGCCGCTCCACCTCCTCGCGCCACAGCACGCCGGATTCCATGACGTTGGCCTTCTCGGTCGAGACCACCTTGTTCCGCCGCTTGCGCGCCAGCTCGAAGGCGACCGCGGCGACCCGCCGGATCTCGCTGGTGGTGTAGACCTGGGTGTTGACCCCGCGGCGCTCGCCGCCGCCCAGGTCCTCGATCCCGCGCGGCTCGCCGAAATAGACGCCGCCGGTCAGCTCGCGGACGATCATGATGTCGAGCCCGCGCACCAGGTCCGGCTTCAGAGATGAGGCCTCGACCAATTGCTCGAACACCAGCGCCGGGCGCAGGTTGGCGAACAGCGCCATCTCCTTGCGCAGGCGCAGGAGGCCGCGCTCCGGCTTCTGGTCGAACGGCAGACCGTCCCACTTCGGCCCGCCGACCGCGCCCAGCAGCACGGCGTCGGCGTCCTGCGCCTTGCGCATCGTGGCGTCGGTGATCGGCGCGCCCTCGTCGTCGATCGCGGCCCCGCCGACCTTCGCCTCGTCGAACCCGACGTCGAGGTTGCGGTGCTGGTTCAGCCAGTCGGCGATCCGGCGCACCTGCGCCATCACCTCCGGCCCGATGCCGTCGCCGGGCAGGATCAGGACGGTCTTGCTCGCCATGGCGTGGGCGCTCCCCTGCTTGCGGTCGTGGTTCCCGGGCGCGGTGATAGCCGGGCCGCCCGGCGGTGACAAGCGCCGCGAAGTCTCGGGGAATTAGCCGACGCCCTGTTCGGCTTCGCTTGGCCGCGGGGTCAGGGGATATTCCGCCTCGACCCGGTAGATCGGTCCCTTGGGGGTCAGCTGGCTGGACACCAGCTGGAACCGGTCGACGTAGATCGGGCCCGAACTGAACAGGCCGTAGGCCTGCAGGAAATCGCCAAGTTTGCGGCCCGGCGGCCCTTTGAAGCGGGCGATCGTGACGTGCGGTTTGAACTTGCGCCGCTCGCCGGCCAGGCCGATCCGCTGGGCGGCCTGCTCGATCTTGGTCTGCAGGCGGTAGAGCGGCTCCGGCCCCTCAACGCCGACCCACAGCGCCTGCACCTTCTTAGCCGACCCGAACGTGCCCAGGCCCTTCAGCTCCATGTCGAAGGCGGGCACATCGATGCCCGACAGCTCGGCCGCCATATCGCGCCCCTGGTGGCCGTCCAGCTCGCCCAGAAAGCGCAGGGTCAGGTGCATGTTCCGGGGCTCGACCCAGCGCGTGTTGTCGAGCCCGCCGGCGAACCCGCCCATCCGCTCGCGCAGCTCTTCGGGCAGCGGCAGGGCGACGAACAGGCGCATCATGGCGGACCACCTCCCATCAGGCAGCAACGCTGGCGCGGGCGGATAGGTCGGTCAAGCGCGGGGCGCGGCGGAGGGGCCGTCCGGTATCGAAGGACGTGCAAGCCACCTCACCCTGTCCCTCTCCCCCATTGGCGGAGAGGGAACCCGCCGCCATGCCCTGCGAACGGGCGCCCGCGAGGTCGCAGGGCGAGGCAGCGGGTCCCTCTCCCTTGAGGGGAGAGGACAGGTGAGGGTGGGACTCCGCGGCATACGGCGAGGAGTCCCACCCTCACCCTCCCACGCGCCTATCGGCGCGCGGGCCCCACCCTCTCCCCTCAAGGGAGAGGGGATGTTGTGGCGGGTTCCCTCTTCGCCTCCGGGCGGAGCGGGACCGGGTGAGGAGGCTGCCCGCGCCCCACCCCCTCACGGGCAGGGGTAGGTGTAGACCGTGTGGATCTCCTCCAGCTCGCCCAGCAGCTCGTCACTGAGCCGAAGGTCCTTGGCGGCGATGTTGTTTTTCAGGTGCCACAGCTTGGTGGCGCCGATGATCGCGCTGGTGGTGAACGGGCGGGACAGGACGTACTGGATCGCCATCTGCGCCGGATCCAGGCCGTGGCGCTTGGCGCAGTCGACGTAGGCCTCGACCGCCTTGATCCCCTGGTCCTTCCAGTAACGGCTGTTCTGCGGGTACAGCGTCAGGCGCGCGTCCGCGGGCTTGGCGCCATGCAGGTACTTGCCGGTCAGCGTGCCGGCGGCGAGCGGGGCGTAGGCGAGCAGGCCGCAGTCCTCGCGCACCGCGACCTCGCCCAGCCCGGCTTCGAACGAGCGGTTGAGCAGGGAATAGGGGTTCTGCACCGAGACCGCGCGCGGGCCCCGGCCGGCCTCCGCCTCAGTCAGCATGCGCAGGGTGCCCCAGGGCGTCTCGTTCGACAGGCCGATGTGGCGGATCTTGCCCTTGTCGACCAGGGCCTGCAGCGCCGCCAGCGTCTCCTCGAACGGCGTCCAGTCGCCGTCGTCGCCGGCCAGGTCGAAGCCCAGCTTGCCGAAGTAGTTCGCCGGCCGCTCCGGCCAGTGCAGCTGGTAGAGGTCGATCCGGTCGGTCCGCAGCCGGCGCAGGCTGGCGTCGACCGCCTGCTCCAGCTGGCCCCGGTTGAACCGCGGGCCGCCGCGCACGTGCTGGAACCGCGCCCCGGGGCCGAGCGCCTTGGTCGCCAGCACGATCCTGTCCCGCGTGCCGCGGGCGGCGAGCCAGTTGCCGATGATCTCCTCGGTCCCGCCGTGCGTCTCGTCGGCGTAGGGCGTGGGGTACATCTCCGCGCAGTCGAAGAAGTTCACGCCCGCCTCGAGCGCGGTATCCATCTGCTCGAACGCCTCCGCCTGGGTGTTCTGCGTGCCCCAGGTCATGGTGCCGAGGCAGACCTCGCTCACCTGGATGTCGGTACGCCCCAGCTGGCGGTAGTGCATGCGCTAGCTCCGTAACAACGCGTCGGCCGCGCGTACGCGTACACCCCGGTTCGGGGCGTACGTCCGCGCGGCCGTCGGATCGGTCGGGTCGGTTCGGCGGGAAATCAGCTCGCGGCGTTGGAACGCACGCGGTCGATCAGCTGTTCCACCTTGGGCAGGATATTGTCGACGATCACCGCCACCCCCTTGGCGTTGGGGTGGATGCCGTCGGACTGGTTCAGGTCGGGTTGCATGGCCACGCCCTTCAGGAAGAACGGGTAGAACACGACATCGTGCTTCTTAGCCAACTCCGGGTACAGGCTGTCGAACGCCTGGACGTAGCGTTTGCCCATGTTGCGCGGCGCCTTCATCCCGGCGAGCAGCGTCGCGACACCCCGCTCGTCCAGGGTCCGCAGCACGGCGTCCAGGTTCTTTCGCGTGACGGCCGGGTCGATGCCGCGCAGGGCGTCGTTGGCGCCCAGCACGACGATCGCGGCGTCCACCCGGTCCTGCAGGACCCAGGACAGCCGGGACCGCCCGGATCTGGAAGTGTCGCCGGAGCTGCCGGCATTGATCACCTCGACCTGATAGCCCTTGTCCCGGAGCGCCCGCTCCAGCTGGGCCGGGAAGGGCGCGCCCGCCGGCAGGCCGTAGCCGTGCACCAGGCTGTCGCCGAACGCCATGATCGTGATGGTATCGTCCTGCGCCGTAGCGCACGCGAACGGCAGCACGGCGAGCGCGGCGGCGGCGAGCAGGCGGCGGAGGACGGTCATGGCGCCTCGTTCCCTCGAATTGAAACCAGCGGGTGCAACGCCATATCGGGTTTGGCACCCCGGGGGACAAGAGCAACACGCGGCTGTGGCACTGTTCGACGGGCGTCTGGGCGGGTCCCCTCTCCCCTCAAGGGAGAGGGGATTGGCGCTTCGGCCTCGCGCGCGGCTTTCAACCACTCAGGAGACCTTCCTTGAGCACTGACCCGTTGATCCGGCTCGACCGCCTGGAACTGACCCTGCCCAGCCAGGCGGGCGACGTGCACATCCTGCGTGGGCTGGACCTCGCGATCGACGGCGGCGAGACCGTCTCGGTGGTGGGGCCGTCGGGGTCCGGCAAGTCGTCCATGATGATGGTCGTGGGCGGGCTGGAGCGGCCGACCGGCGGCGCGGTCACGGTCGCCGGCCACGACCTCGGGCCGATGCGCGAGGACGCGCTGGCCCGCTTCCGCCGCGAGAACGTCGGCATCGTGTTCCAGGACTTCCACCTGGTGCCGACCATGACGGCGCTGGAGAACGTCGCCATCCCGCTGGAATTCGCCGGGCGCCGGGACGCCTTCGACCGGGCGGCGGAGAGCCTGGACAAGGTCGGTCTGGGCCACCGCCTGAGCCACTATCCGGGCCAGCTGTCGGGCGGCGAGCAGCAGCGCACCGCGCTCGCCCGCGCGTTCGCGACCGGGCCGAAGATCCTGCTGGCGGACGAGCCGACCGGCAACCTGGACGGCGAGACCGGCCGGCAGGTGATCGACCTCTTGTTCGACCTGTGCCGGACCGACGGCTCGACGCTGATGCTGATCACCCACGATCCCGAGCTGGCGGCGCGCTGCGACCGCCGGGTGCAGCTGATCGACGGTCACATCACCGACGACGGGCGCGCCCCGGCCGCCACGCACAAGGCCGCCACGCACAAGGCCGCCCCGCAGCAGGCCAGCACGCAGCAGGCCAACCCCGGCACGTCCGCCGCCCGCAAGGCCGGCTGAGGAACGCGCGAACGTCATGACCACCCTTGCCGACGATCTGCCGCTGGCGGCCCGGCTGGCGCGGCGCGAGCTGCGCGGCGGGCTGAACGGCTTCAAGATCTTTCTCGCCTGCCTGCTGCTCGGCGTCGCCGCGATCGCGGGCGTCGGCTCGCTGTCGCAGGCGATGCTGCAGGGCCTGAACAACGACGCCCGCGCCCTTCTGGGCGGGGAAATGGAGCTCCGCCTGATCCACCAGGCGGCGAACGAAGACCAGCTCGCCTACCTGCGCGAGCACACGACACGCCTGTCCGAGACCACCGACCTGCGGGCGATGGCGCGCACGCCCGACGGCTTCGCCGGCGAAAGCCGGCGGACGCTGGTCGAGCTGAAGGGCGTCGACGGTGCCTACCCGCTTTACGGCCGCGTCGGGGTGAAACCGGCGCAGCCGCTGGACACCGCCCTGGGCCGGACGGACGGGACCTGGGGCGCGCTGGTCGACCCGGCCGTGCTGAACAAGCTGGGGCTGGCGGTCGGCGATCCGCTGCGCCTGGGCGAGCTCACCTACGAGATCCGCGGCACCGTGACCCGCGAGCCGGACCGCGCCGCCCGCGCCTTCACGCTCGGCCCGCGCGTGCTGGTCCGCCACCAAAGCCTGGCCGCGACCGGGTTGGTGCGGCCGGGCAGCCTGGTCTACCACCACTATCGCCTGGATCTGCCCGAAGGCGTCGACCAGGCCGCCTTCAAGCAGCGCCTGACCGCGCGCTTCCCGGAAGCCGGCTGGCGGATCCGCGGGCTGGACAACGCCGCCCCGGGCATCAGCCGGTTCGTCGAGCGGGTCACGCTGTTCATGACGCTGGTCGGCCTGACCTCGCTGTTGGTCGGCGGGGTCGGGGTCGCCAACGCGGTCAAGGCCTACCTGGACGGCAAGCGCGCCACGATCGCGACCTTCAAGTGCCTGGGGGCGCCCGCCAGGCTGGTGTTCTTCACCTATCTGGCGCAGGTGCTGGTGCTGGCGCTGCTGGGGATCGGACTGGGCTTGGTGCTGGGCGCGGCGATCCCGCTCGTCGGCGGGCCGATCCTGGCGAACCGCCTGAACTTCGACGTCGCGGTCGGGCTGTACTGGCAGCCGCTGGCGATCGCGACCGCGTTCGGCCTGCTGACCACGCTCGCGTTCACGCTGTGGCCGCTGGCGCGCGCGCAGGGCATCCCGGCGGCCGCCCTGTTCCGCGACGTGGTCGCCCAGCAGACCGCCCGGGTGCCGGTCTGGGCCTGGCTTGCCACGGCCGCCAGCGCGCTGGCCCTGGCGGGCCTGGCGGTGCTGAACGCCAACGACCGTTGGTTCGCGCTCGGCTTCGTCGCGGCGGCGGCGGGCGCGCTGCTCGCCTTCCGGCTGGCCGCGGCGGGGGTGATCTGGCTGGCCCGCAAGGCGCCGCGCGCGCGCCGGCCGGGCCTTCGCCTGGCGGTCACCAACCTGCACCGGCCGGGCGCGCCGACCGGATCGGTGGTGATGTCGCTCGGCCTCGGGCTGACGGTGCTGGTCGCGATCGCGCTGATCGAGGGCAACCTGCAGCGCCAGGTGACCGAGCAGATGCCGGATCAGGCGCCCGGCTTCTACTTCATCGACATCCAGTCGGACCAGCTGGACGCGTTCAAGCGCACCGTCCGCGACTTCGAGGGCGTCCAGGAGGTCAACTCGGTGCCCATGCTGCGCGGGCGGATCGTGAAGGTCGACGGCACGCCGGTCAGCGAGGCGACGATCCCGGAGGACGTCCGCTGGGTGTTCCAGGGCGACCGCGGCATCACCTGGGCCCGCACGCCCCCCGACAACGCCAGAATCGTGAACGGCAGCTGGTGGCCCGCCGACTACAGCGGCAGGCCGCTGATGTCGCTGGACGCGGAGGTCGCGCGCAAGGTCGGCCTGCAGCCCGGCGACACCATCACCGTCAACGTGCTGGGCCGGAACATCCAGGCGGAGATCGCCAACTGGCGCGCGGTCGAATGGTCGGACCTGCAGATCAACTTCGTCATGATGTTCTCGCCCGGCATGCTGTCCAACGCCCCGCAGAGCCACATCGCCACCGTCCAGATGGACGCCGCCCGGGAAGCCGCGCTGGAGAAGGCGGTGAGCGCGCAGTTCCCCAACGTCTCGGCGATCCGGGTCAAGGACGTCCTCGAGCGCGTCGGCGACATCCTCGGGAACATCGCGCTCGCGGTGCGGTCGACCGCGTCGATCACCGTGCTCGCCGGCACGTTCGTGCTGGCCGGCGCGATCGCCGCCGGGCACCGCCGGCGGATCTACGATTCCGTGGTGCTCAAGGTGCTGGGCGCGACCAAGCGCGACGTCACCGGCGCGTTCCTGCTGGAATACGGCCTGCTCGGCCTGGTGACGGCGGCGATCGCGGCGGCGATCGGCACGCTCGCCGCCTGGATCGTGATGACGGAAGTGATGGACGGCGCATTCGCCGTGCTGCCGATGGCGATCGCCGGCACGGTGGTGGCGGCGACGGCCGTCACGCTCGCCTTCGGCTTCGCCGGCACCTGGCGCGCCCTGCAGCAGAAGGCGGCCCCGCTGCTGCGCAACGAATAGGGAATCTCGGAGCAATCGACAGGCATGGGCGGAACGGCTAGGCTCTTCGCCGAACCGCGCCGTGTTGTGCGTGCCGCACGGCGGTCGGGCGAATTTTCGCACGGCATTTGCGCAAATCGCTTGAACCCGCCGGTCGCGGCGACAATATTAGTCGTAAGCTCACGGCTTTTCAGCCAAGCTACACCCGCCAGGCTTTGACGAGACAGCCAGGCAACTGAGGAACGAGGGTAAAATGGCTCAAGGTCCCGATCGCCGCTATATGACCGGCGCACAGGCCGAGGCGGCCGGCGTCGACGTCGGTCTGCGCAACTATATGTTGCGCGTCTACAACTACATGTGTCTGGGCGTCGCCTTCACCGGCGCCATCTCCATGGTCGTCGCCACCAGCCCGGCGTTGCTCCAGGCCATCCAGGGCGGCCTGATCTGGGTGCTGTTCATCGGCATCCTCGGGCTGGGCTTCTTCGCGCCGCGGCTGATGATGAGCAAGTCGGTCGGCGTGGCGCAGGGCGTCTTCTGGCTCTACGCCGGCATGTGGGGCGCGCTGCTCGGCCCGATCTTCGCCATGTACGCCGCCCAGGGCGACGCCATGATGATCGCCCGCGCGTTCTTCTACACCGCCGCGGCGTTCGCCGGCGTCAGCCTGTACGGCTACACCACCAAGCGCGACCTGGGCCCGATCGGCGCGTTCCTGATGATGGCCGTGATCGGCCTTCTGGTGGCGATGCTGGTCAACATGTTCTTCATCCAGAGCACCGGCTTCGAGTTGATCGTCAGCATCGGTGTGGTGCTGGTCTTCTCGGCGATGACCGCCTACGAGACCCAGATGATCAAGAACATGTATTCCCAGGGCGACATGGGCGAGGTGCAGAGCAAGAAGGCGATCTTCGGCGCGTTCATGCTCTACGGCAGCTTCGTCACCCTGTTCATCTGGATCCTGAACATCCTGGGCATCATGCGCGAGTAACGCGCCCGACTGCCCGAGCGATCCGCGATACGGCCCCGGAAGGCGACTCCGGGGCCGTTTTCGTGTGCGAGGGGCGGTAGGGCGGGTTCGCGCAGCAACCCGCCGAACGGTGCTGCGCCCGGCAACGCCGGAGCGGTGGATTGCCGCTGACGCGGCGAATCCACCCTACCGTACGGTTCGTGTGGCTTCGCACGGCGCCCCGGCGGGTCCCTCGCCCTTGAGGGGAGAGGATAGGTGAGGGTGGAATTCCTCGGCGTATGGCGGGGAGTCCCACCCTCACCCTCCCACGCGCCGAGCGGCGCGCGGGCCCCTCCCTCTCGCCTCGAGGGAGAGGGGATGCGGCGCTTCGACGGTGGCACCGGCGCGATCTAGAGCAAAATCGATGAAGGTCGAGTCGACCTTGATCGTGAATTTTGCTCCAACGGCTTGAAGAGAGAGCAAGATTCAGCTGAAAGGTGGCTTCACCTTTCAGCATCTTGCTCTAGCGCCGCTGCTCTGGATCCGGGTTGGACAGGTCGACCGGGTGCGGACGGTCGGCGGGGGTGGGCATTTCGCGGCGGCTGGTCAGCAGCCAGCGGGCGCTCGCCACGCCTTCCAGGCCGGCGCCGATCAGTGCGGCGCCGAGCCGCTGCAGGTAGGCGACGGTGGTCAGCAGCACCGCGTCCGGGCGGCTAAGGCCGTAAGCCATGTAGATCGCGATCGCCGCGACCTCGCCGAAGCTGACCCCGACCAGGTTCACCGGGATCAACTGAAACAGCAGCGTGCCGGAAAGCGCGACCAGTACCTCGGTCGGGTCGATCGCCACGCCCCAGGTCTCGGCGGCGGTCCAGATCCCCGCCGCGAGCACGGCGTAGGCGGCTGCCGAGATCAGCGTGGCCGGGTACAGCAGCCGGAGCGTCGGGTAGCGCCTGCGCGCCAGCAGATAAACCGCGCCCGCAAGCACGACGAGCCCGCCCAGCAGGCCCCACCAGACCCGCGGGCCCGGGTACAGCCATTGCAGGTCGCTGTCCTGGGCGAAATCCGCGAACGGCAGGCCGATCAGCAGCAGCACCGCCAGCCCCAGCCCGCCGGCGACCCGTTCCATCGACGCCAGCGCCGCCAGCCGCCAGCCGCTCGCCTGGCCGGAGGCCGCGCCCAGCTTGGCCGCGCGGACCAGGTCGTAGCCGACGCCCGTGGGCAGGAAGAAGTAGTAGAACATCGTCACCACGTGGATGCGCCAGATCGCGCGCACCGGCGCGTCGAGCGCGAACAACCGGGCCATCAGCCACAGCCGGACACCGAACAGCTCCAAGCCCAGCAGGCCCAGCAGCACCGCGCTCGCCAAACCGGCCCAGTTGTCCCGCACCCGCTGCATCGGCAGTTCGGTTACCAACAGCCAGCCGAGCACGACCAGCCCGACCGGCGCCCCGATCAACTGGGCCACGATCAGGCGATGGCGCAGCTTGTCGCTGTCGATCGATCCGAACGGCGTGCGCAAGGGGCGGTTGACCTCGATGACGGCGGCGGGCGAGCACCCGGGCGGCGGGCGGAATTGAGGCGGCCGGTTGACGCCACGGTATCGCCGCGCCCGCCGCCTGCCTACCCGCCGCCGGCTGCCTACCCGCCGCCGGCTGCCTACCCGCCGCCGGCTGCCGGTCCGCACCGAGCGTCGCGCGGTCCTTGAATTGCAAGCGTCGCGGTTTACCGGGGTGCGACAGTGTTTTCACCCCGCCACGATTGGTCAGCGCCCGGATGCGCCCTACGTTAGAGGCGGCGCATGAGAACCGAACGCCGCCGGTCCGTCAGGAGGTCCGCCATCAACGCCACCGTGCTCGACGCCATGCTGGAGACGCTTGCCATGCCGTTCGCCCTCGGCCTCGCGGTCGCCCTTGCGGCGATGGCGGCGCGCGCCCGCATGCACGGCTTGGCGGTGGCTCTGGGCGTGATCGCCGGGCTGGTCGCGGGGCAGGTGGCGCTCCAGGGCTGGCCGGCCGTGCCGCCGAACGGCGCGATCGACAAGCTGTGGTGGCTGGCGCTGCTGGGCGGCGCGCTCGGGCTCGGCCTGCCGCGGCTGAACGACGACCGTCAGCGGCGCGCGGCCGGGATCGCGGGCCTGACGCTGGCGGTGGTCTGGATCGGCTGGCCGCGGCTGATGATCCCCGACGTGGCCGCCTGGGTCACCGGGGCGCTGCTGGTGGGGGCCGGCATCTGGGCGCTGGCGCGGGTCGAACGCGCGGGCAGCCCGGGCGGCGCGCTGTTGCTGCTGGTCGGCGGGATCGCGGCCGCCGGGGTCGCGTTCTACGGCTCGTCCTACTCGATGGCGCAGGTCAACCTGGTGCTGACCGCCGCGCTGACCGGCGCGATGGCGGGCGCTGGCGCGGCGCCGGCGGGCCTCGGATCCGCCGGGCGGATGGCGGCGGCGCTGCCGCTGATCGGGCTGGTGGCGATCCTGGCGTTCTACACCCAGTCGGCCCCGCTCGCGCTGATCCTGCTGCTGCCGGTGTTCCTGGCCGAAGGTGCGCTCGCCGGGCTGCCGCGGCTGGGTCAGCTGGCGACCGCCGCCGGGGAGCGGATGCGCGGCGCGCGGCTCTTGGTGGTGGTCGCGCTCGCGCTGGTGCCGGCGTGTGCGGCGATCGCGGTCGCCTACTGGCAGTCCGGCCCGCTGTACTTCTGATCCGCCGCGCCCGCCCGCGACGCAGACGGACCCGAAACCGCCCCGCAGCAACGCCCCCGAAAACGCCCCCAAG
>NZ_NRRL01000096.1 GCF_016583645.1 Rhodovibrio sodomensis
GCTCGGCGACGCGCTCGGCGGCGGCTGGATCGCCGGCCTGAAGCTGGCGGCGGTCGCGGTGGTCGCGAACGCCCTGCTCGGCATGGCGCGCAACCTCTGCCCCGACCGCGAACGCGCGACCTTCGCGGTCGCGGCGCTGGCGGTCGCGGTCGCGCTGCAGGGGGTCTGGGGGCAGGTCGGCGCGATCCTGGCCGCCGGGCTCGCCGGCCGGCTGTTGCTGACCGCCCAGGCGCAGGACAGCGCGCGCGGCGAGCTGCCGGTTTTCATCGGCCGGACGACCGCGGTTTTCTGTCTGGTGCTGTTCGTCGCCCTGCTGGCCGGCCTGCCGGTCGCCGCCGCGCTGGGGCAGGGGCAGGCGGTGGCGCTCTTGGACGCCTTCTACCGCGCCGGCGCCCTGGTGTTCGGCGGCGGCCACGTCGTCCTGCCGCTGTTGCAGGCCGAAGTCGTGCCGACCGGCCTGGTCGACGCCGAGACCTTCCTGGCCGGTTACGGGGCGGCACAGGCCGTGCCGGGTCCGCTGTTCACGTTCGCGGCGTTCCTCGGCGGTGCGGCCGGCGGGGTAGCAGCCAGCGCAATCGCGCTCGTCGCGATCTTCCTGCCGGGCTGTCTGCTGGTGATCGGCACGCTGCCGTTCTGGGCGCAGCTGCGCGCGCGCACCGACATGCGGGCAGGGCTGATGGGGGTCAACGCCGGGGTGGTCGGACTGCTGGCGGCGGCGTTCTACGACCCGGTCTGGACTTCGGCGGTGCACCGGCCGGCGGACTTCGCGGTCGCGGCCGGCGCGTTCCTGCTGCTGGCGGTCTGGAAGCTGTCGCCGGTGCTGGTCGTCGCGCTGGGCGCGCTCGCCGGGATCGCGCTGGGCGCCGGCGGCTAGGGCAAAATCGATGAAGGTCTGGTCGACCTTCATCTTGCTCTGGAACGTTCCCGAGCGTTTGCAGCCGCGCGGCCCCTCTGCTATCGACCCGGCTCGCTGGCCAGGCCATCCGTCGACGGCCGGCCTCACCCGTTTCCGGGAGCGCCATGACCGGCGTCGAAACCCGCACCGTCGAGCCGCCCGACGACGGCCAGCGCCTGGACCGCTGGTTCAAGCGCCATTATCCGGCGCTGTCCTACGGCCGTCTGGCGAAGCTGCTGCGCACCGGGCAGATCCGCCTGGACGGCAGGCGTGCCAAGCCCGCGACGCGGGTCGCCACCGGCCAGGAGGTGCGCGTGCCGCCGCTGCCCGATGCCGCGCAGGCGGCCGAGCGCACGCCGCCGCAGCCGAGCGACCAGGACATCGCCGAGATCCGGGGGCGCGTGCTGTACCGCGACGACTGGCTGATCGCGCTGGACAAGCCGGCCCGCCTGGCGACCCAGGGCGGCAGCAAGGTCAGCCGGCACCTGGACGCCATGCTGGACGCGCTGTGCGAGCCGGGCGCGGAGCGGCCCAAGCTGGTCCACCGGCTGGACAAGGACACCAGCGGCGTCCTGCTGCTGGCCCGCACCGCCAAGGCGGCGGATGGCCTGACCCGCGCGTTCCGGGACCAGGCGACGCACAAGCTGTACTGGGCGCTGACCGCAGGGGTGCCGCGGCCGGACGCGGGGCGGATCGACCTGCCGCTCGCCAAGCTGAAGCGCGGCGGCGGGGAGAAGATGCGCCACGCCCCGGAGCACGGCAAGCCGGCAAGCACGCGCTATCGCACGCTGATGACCTGGGGCCGGACGGTCGGCTGGGTCGCGCTCAGCCCGCTGACCGGGCGCACCCACCAGCTGCGCGCGCACCTGCACGAGATCGACGCGCCGGTGCTGGGCGACGCCAAGTACGCCGCGCGCGCCGCCTTCCCCGATGGAATCGAGGTCGACCAGCTGATGCTGCACGCCCGCGAGATCGCCCTGCCGCACCCGGGCGACGGCACGACGCTGCGCATCCAGGCGCCGCTGCCCGCCCACATGGCCGACGCCTTCCAGCAGCTCGGCTTCGATCCCGTGCAGGGCGACGGGGTGTATCCGTCGGAAGACTGAGACCGCGCGCCGGCCGCGCGGATGACGACCGCCCCGGCGGGTCCCTCTGCCTTGAGGGGAGAGGACAGGTGAGGGTGAGACTCCTCGGCGTAGATCGGGGACCCCCACCCTCACCCTCCCACGACCCTGCCCCACGACCCTGCGGGTCGCGGGCCCCTCCCTCTCGCGTCGAGGGAGAGGGGTAGCCTCCCATCGAGGGAGAGGGGCCCGACCCAGGTACGCTGAGAAAGACACGAGACCTATGGACCGCCCGCACCCTTACGCGCTGATCGTGTTCGATGTCGACGGCACGCTGGTCGACAGCCAGGCGGGGATCGTCGCGTCGATGGCGGATGCGTTCGCCGAGATTGGGCTGGATGCGCCCGGCGCGGAACGAACCCGCCGGGTGGTCGGGCTGTCGCTCGACGAGGCGGTCGCGCGCCTGCTGCCGGGCGGGCTGGACGATCCGCGGCTGGACCGGGCCGTGGCGGCCTACAAGCGCGCGTTCATGGCCCGGCGGACCCGGCCCGACTACGACGAGCGGCTGTTTCCGGGGGTGCGCGCGGTGCTGGCCCGGCTCGACCATCCGCAGGTCTGCCTCGGGGTCGCCACCGGCAAGTCGAAGCGCGGGCTGGACGCCACGCTAGCGCACCACGATCTGGCGCGCTTCTTCGTCACCACCCAGACGGCGGACGGCGGGCCCGGCAAGCCGCATCCGCGCATGCTTGAGGCGGCGATGCGCGAGGTCGGCGCCGCGCCGCACGAGACCCTGCTGATCGGCGACACGGTGTTCGACGTGGAGATGGCCGGGCATGCCGGCGTCGCCGCCTTTGGTGTAGGCTGGGGCTATCACGACGGCGAGGAGTTGCTGCGCGCGGGCGCGCGCACGGTCCTGCGGTCGTTCGATGAGCTGCACGCCCAGCTGGAGGGCCCGGCCGCATGAAGCGTTTGAAATGGATCTTCGGCGGCCTCGCGGTCGCCGTCGTCGCGGTGCTGGTCGCGGGCTACGCCGCGCTCGCCGCGCTCGATCTGGAGAGCTATCGCGGCGAGATCGAGCGGCGGGCGGAACGGGCGACCGGCCGCGAGCTCACGCTGACCGGGGCGATGAGCCTGAGCATGGGCCTGTCGCCCGGGGTCGAGGTGTCCGGTGTCAGCTTCGCCAACGCGGACTGGGGCAGCCGGGCGCAGATGGCGACCGTCGAGCGGTTCGAGGTCGAGGTCGCGCTGCTGCCGCTGTTGACCGGACAGCTGCAGGTCAGCCGGCTGGTGCTGGTCAAGCCCGATATCCTGCTGGAAACCGGTCCGAACGGCCAGGGCAACTGGGTACTGGGCGGGACCGGCGGCCAGCCGGACGCGGGCACCGGAATGACGCGGCTGCCCGACATCGCCGGCGTGCGGATCCAGGACGCCACGGTGCGCTACCGCGACAAGCAGACCGGGATCGCCCTCGACATGACGGTGGCGGAGGCCAGCCTGGAGGCTGCGGGCGAGCGCCTGGCCGTGGCGGCCGAAGGGACTTACCAGTCGGTGCCGTTCGAGCTGGACGGCACGATCGGCGCGCTGTCGACGCTGATGACGGGGGGCGGGCGCTACCCGCTGGACCTCGAGGTGTCGGCGCAGGAGACGACGATCGAGGTCGCCGGCGCCCTGGACCAGAGCGGCCGGGACGTCAGCCCGGATGTCGAGGTGACGGCGCGGACCGGGAGCCTGGCGAACCTGAGCGCGCTGTCCGGCCTGCCCGCGCTGACCTTGCCGGACGTCGGCCCGGCCCGGCTGGAGAGCCGGGTGCGCGGTACCGACGCCGGCTACCGCTTCACCGGGCTGAAGGCGGAACTGGCCGGCAGCGACCTCGCCGGCGGCGCGACGGTCGATCTGGCGGGCGCGCGGATCCGTCTCAGCGCCAATCTGACCAGCTCGACCCTCGACCTGCGCCCCTTCACCCAGGCGGCGGAGACGGCGACCGGCGGCGGCGCGGGCGGTCAACGGCTGTTCCCGGACACGCCGCTGCCGCTCGCGGCCCTGCGCGGGCTGGACGCGGACGTCCAGCTGAAGGCCGGGGTGGTCAAGCTGTCGGACGACTTCCAGGTGCGCGAACTGCGCTTGAGCGCGAACGCCGCGGGCGGCCGGTTGGAGGTCAAGCCGCTGCAGGCCGAGCTGGCCGACGGCTCGGCCGATATCGCACTGGTGCTGGACGCGGCGCAGTCGCCGGCGGACGTCAGGATCGACCTGGACGTCGCCGATCTCGACTACGGCCGCGTGCTGCGCGATCTCAAGGTCAGCGACGGCATCGACGGTCAAGTCGACCTGCGCGCCAACCTGACCGGCCGCGGCGACAGCCCGCACGCGATCGCCGCCAGCCTGAACGGCGGCTTGGAGATCGTCGGCGGCAAAGGCCGGATCGACAACGCCCTGCTCGACGCGGCCGGCGCCGGTCTGGGCGACCTGCTCGCGGTCTGGCGCGAGCAGGACGAGGACATGATCCTGAACTGTGCCTTCGCGCGGTTCGGCGCCGAGGCCGGCGTGCTCAACAGCCGGGCGATCCTGGCGGACACCGAAGCGGTCTCGTTCGGCGGTACGGGCGAGATCGACCTGGGCCGGGAGCAGCTGAGCCTGCGGATCACGCCGGAGGCGAAGCAGACCAGCCTGATGAGCCTGGCCGTCCCGGTCCGCCTGTCCGGCCCGCTCCTGGACCCGTCGATCGGCCCGGACCCGCTGGGCGCGGTCAAGGCGACCGCGTTCGTGGTCGGCTCCGTGATCAACCCGCTGGTCGCGGTCGGCGCGCTGGTGGTCGCCAGCGAGACGCAGGACCAGAACCCCTGTGTCGCCGCGCTCGCCAAGGCGCGTCAGGGCGGCACCGGCAAGGTCGAGGGCGACGAGGGCGGCATCGGCGGCTTCCTGAACGACATGGGCGAGTCGATCGACGGCGCCCTCGGCCAGTCGGGCGACGGCGGCGGCAACCGCTTCCTGGATCGCGAACAAAACCGATAGAGTGATCAGCGATAGGCACGATGCGCAGCTTCCAGCGATTCTACACCGAGGCGACCGCGGCCCCGCACGACGACGGCTATGCCGTGACCCTGGACGGCCGGCCGGTCAAGACGCCGGGCGCGCGCGTCGACCTGAGCGTGCCGACCGAGCCGCTGGCCCGGGCGGTCGCGCAGGAATGGGCCGACCAGGGCGAGAAGGTGGAGCCGCGGACCATGCCGCTGACCGCGCTCGCCTGCACGGCGCACGACGTCGCCGCGCCGCGCCGGGACGACCTGGTGACCGCGATCGCCCGCTACGCCGAGACCGATCTGGTGTGCTACCGCGCGCCCAAGCCGCAGGTCCTGACCGACCGGCAGCAGGAGGTCTGGCAGCCGCTGCTGGACTGGCTGGCGCTCACCTTCGACGCGCGGCTCAACACCACCACCGGCATCCTGCCGATCGAGCAGCCGGCGGAAGCCAAGCAGGCGCTGCACGCGGCGGTCGAGCGGTTCGACGCCATGCACCTGGCCGCGCTGTCGTCCAGCGTCCACGCCGCCGGCTCGATCGTGGTCGGCCTGGCCCTGATCGAAGGCCGCCTGACGGCCGATCGGGCATTCACCGCCGCGGAGGTCGAGCGGACCTACCAGATCGAGCAGTGGGGCGAGGACAGGGAAGCCGCCGCCGAACGCGACTCGCTGAAGCGCGACCTGGAAGCGGCGGAACGCTTCGTCGGACTGCTGGCCGGCTGATCCGGCGGTCGCGCCCGGCGATCGAGGTCGGGATCGACACCTAGAGCAAAATCGATCAAGGTCGCGTCGACCTTCATCGTGGATCTTGCTCCAACTGCTTGAAGAGAGAGCAAGATTCAGCTGAAAGGTGGGTTCACCTGTCAGCGTCTTGCTCTGGCGCGGTCATTCATCGCCCTGAAACCGTCGGCTTGGTTTCCGGCGAGCCGGCGTGCTATTGCCCTATACCGCACAGCACAATAGGACCGCGGGCGGCTTATAAAGCCGGACACCGAGGTCGTGACGGTTTCGGGGGAGGACATGCAGGAGATCATTCGCCAGCTCGACGAGAAGCGTGCGCGCGCCCGGGAAGGCGGCGGCCAGGCGCGGGTCGAGCGCCAGCACGCCAAGGGTAAGCTGACCGCGCGCGAGCGCCTTCTCCTGCTGCTCGACGAGGATTCCTTCGAGGAGTGGGACATGTTCGTCGAGCACCGGTGCCACGACTTCGGCATGGACCAGCAGCGCATCCCGGGCGACGGCGTGGTGACCGGCCACGGCACCATCAACGGCCGGCTGGTGTTCGTGTTCTCCCAGGACTTCACGGTGTTCGGCGGCGCGCTGTCGGACGCGCACGCCGACAAGATCGCCAAGGTGATGGACAAGGCGCTGGAGGTCGGCGCGCCGGTGATCGGCCTGAACGATTCCGGCGGCGCGCGCATCCAGGAGGGCGTCGATTCCCTGTCCGGCTATGCCAAGGTGTTCGAGCGCAACGTCGACGCCTCCGGCGTGATCCCGCAGATCTCCATGATCATGGGCCCGTGCGCGGGCGGCGCGGTCTATTCGCCGGCGATGACCGACTTCATCTTCATGGTGAAGGACAGCTCGTACATGTTCGTCACCGGGCCCGAGGTGGTGAAGACGGTGACCCACGAGGAGGTGACGGCGGAGCAGCTGGGCGGCGCGATCTCGCACACCTCGCGCTCCGGCGTCGCGGACCTCGCGTTCGACAACGACGTCGAGGCGCTGCAGCTGACCCGGCGCTTCTTCGACTTCCTGCCGTCGTCGAACATGCAGGACCCGCCGGTCCGCCCGACCCCGGACGATCCCAACCGGCAGGAGCCGTCGCTCGACACGCTGGTGCCGGCCTCGCCGAACAAGCCCTACGACATGAAGGAGCTGATCGAGAAGGTCGTCGACGAGAAGGACTTCTTCGAGATCCAGCCCGACTACGCCAAGAACATCATCATCGGCCTGGCCCGCATGGAAGGGCGCACCGTCGGCGTGGTCGCCAACCAGCCGATGGTGCTGGCCGGCTGCCTGGATATCGACAGCTCGCGCAAGGCCGCGCGCTTCGTGCGCTTCTGCGACTGCTTCAACATCCCGATCATGACCTTCGTCGACGTGCCTGGCTTCCTGCCCGGCACGACCCAGGAGTACGGCGGGATCATCAAGCACGGCGCCAAGCTGCTCTACGCCTTTACCGAGGCGACCGTGCCCAAGGTGACGGTGATTACCCGCAAGGCCTACGGCGGCGCCTACGACGTGATGTCGTCCAAGCACCTGCGCGGCGACGTCAACTACGCCTGGCCGAGTGCGGAAATCGCGGTGATGGGCCCAAAGGGCGCCGCCGAGATCATCTTCCGCGAGGACGCCAAGGACCCGGACAAGCTGGAGCAGCGCGCGGAGGAGTACCGGACCAAGTTCGCCAACCCCTTCGTCGCCGCCTCGCGCGGCTTCCTGGACGACGTGATCATGCCGCACGGCACCCGCCGGCGGCTGTGCAAGGCGCTCGCCATGCTGCGCAACAAGCAGCAGCAGACCCCCTGGAAGAAGCACAGCAACATCCCGCTTTAGGCCGGCCAGCGCGCCCGCTTTCGCCCGGGCGCCGACGGTGTGAGGCGACCGCGAAACGACAGACGACGGACGGTACCCCGTGTTCGACAAGATCCTGATCGCCAACCGCGGCGAGATTGCCTGCCGCGTCATCCGGACCTGCCGGCGGCTCGGCATCGCAACCGTGGCGGTCTATTCCGACGCCGACGTGGCCGCGCTGCACGTCGAGATGGCGGACGAGGCCGTCCACGTCGGCCCGCCGCAGTCGGCCGAAAGCTACCTGGTGATCGACCGGATCGTGCAGGCCTGCAAGGACACCGGCGCCCAGGCGGTGCACCCCGGCTACGGCTTCCTGTCGGAGAACACCGACTTCGCCCAGGCGCTCGCCGACGCCGGGATCGCGTTCATCGGCCCGCCCGCCGAGGCGATCGCCAAGATGGGCGACAAGATCACCTCCAAGGGCCTGGCGAACCAGGCCGGGGTCAACACCGTGCCCGGTCACATGGGCCTGATCGAGGACCCGGAGGAGGCGGTGCGGATCGCCGAGGAGATCGGCTATCCGGTGATGATCAAGGCGACCGCCGGCGGCGGCGGCAAGGGCATGCGGATCGCCCGCGACGCGCAGGGCATGCGCGACGGCTTCCGCGCCGCCCGTTCCGAGGCCAAGGGCAGCTTCGGCGACGACCGGGTGTTCATCGAGAAGTTCATCGACCAGCCCCGGCACATCGAGATCCAGGTGCTGGCGGACACACACGGCAACGTCATCCACCTGGGCGAGCGCGAATGCTCGATCCAGCGCCGCCACCAGAAGGTCATCGAGGAGGCGCCGTCGGCGTTCATGGACCCGGAGACCCGGGAGAAGATGGGCGAGCAGGCGAAGGCGCTGGCGCGCGCGGTCGGCTACGTCACCGCGGGCACGGTCGAGTTCATCATGGACCGGGACAAGTCGTTCTTCTTCCTGGAGATGAACACCCGCCTGCAGGTCGAGCACCCGGTGACCGAACTGGTCACCGGCCTGGACCTGGTCGAGCAGATGATCCGGGTCACCGCCGGGGAGAAGCTGCCGATCGCGCAGACGGACGTCGGCTTCAACGGCTGGGCGATCGAGACCCGCGTCTACGCCGAGGACCCGCTGCGCGGATTCCTGCCGTCGATCGGCCGGCTGCAGTACTACGACGAGCCCGCCGAGGCGGCGGGCGTGCGCATCGACACCGGCGTGGTCGAGGGCTCCGAGATCTCGATGTACTACGACCCGATGATCGCCAAGCTGTGCACCCACGGGTCCAGCCGCGACCAGGCGATCGAGCGGATGCAGCACGCGCTCGACGCCTATTACATCCGCGGCATCAACCACAACATGGCGTTCCTGGCCGACGTCATGGCCAAGCCGCGCTTCCAGTCGGGCGACCTGTCGACCAACTTCATCGACGAGGAATACCCCGACGGCTTCCACGGCGCGCAGCCGACCGAAACGGTACGCCAGCGCGTCGTGATCGTGGCGGCGATCCTGCAGCGCGCCGCCGCCGGCCGGGAGGCGCAGATCGTCGGCCAGATGAGCGGCCACGGCGCCGAGGTCGGCGACGACTGGGAAGTCTTCCTGGACGACGAACGGGTCCCGGTGACCGTGACCCATGGCGGCGACGGGCTCTGGCGCGTCGCCACGCCCGCGGGCGAGGACGAGGTGCAGACCGGCTGGAGACACGGGTCGCCGCTGTTCCACGCCAGCATCTCCGGCCGGCCGGTGACGGTGCAGGTCGACCGGGTCGGCGCGCGCTGGCGCCTGACCCACGGCGGCGCCAGCGTGGAGGCGCGCGTGCTGCGCCCGCATGCGGCCCAGCTTGCCGCGCTGATGCCCAAGAAGGCGCCGCCGGACTACTCCAAGTTCCTGCTGTCCCCGATGCCGGGCCTGTTGGTCAAGCTGCTGGTCGAGGAGGGCACCCCGGTCAAGGCGGGCGAGGAGCTCGCCGTGGTCGAGGCGATGAAGATGGAAAACGTCCTGCGCGCCGAACGCGACGGCACGGTCGCCAAGGTCCACGCCGAGGCTGGCGCCAACCTGGCGGTCGACCAGGCGATCCTGGAGTTCGAGTAGAAGCAAGAAGAGGGTAACCACAGAGGGCACAGAGATGGTGTGCCGGATGGCGCCAGCGACCGGATCCTCTGTGAACTCTGTGCCTTCTGTGGCTGAAGCTTACTTTGCCTGCGGCGCGACCGGCGCCGAGGGAGCTTGTGCATGACCGCCTTCGAGCCCGGCAGCGCGGATTACGAACGGCGAACGCGCGACTCGTTCGCCCGGCAGGCGGCGATGCGGCTGATCGGGGCGGAGATGACCTCCGTCGAACCGGGCCGGGTCGAAATCGCCCTCCCGTTCAGCGAGCAGGTCACCCAGCAGCACGGCTTCATCCACGCCGGCATCACGAGCGCGATCGCCGACACCGCCGGCGGCTTCGCGGCCTTTACCCTGTTTCCGCCCGACGTCTCGGTGCTGACGGCCGAATACAAGATCAATCTGCTGGCGCCGGCGACCGGGCCCCGGCTGGTCGCCGTGGGCGAGGTGCTGAAGCCCGGGCGCACGCTCACCACCTGCGAGGTCGCGGTCTACAACGAGGCGGCCGACGGCCGCCGCAAGCTGTGCGCCAAGGTCCTGCAAACGCTTGCCCGCGTCGGTCCGCGCCCCGATATCGGCGAGGCCGGTTAGACCAAGGCGCGGGCTGACAGCGCCGGTGCGACCGCGTAACACTGTTCCCCGGCAAGCCGTCGGCGACCCACGAGCAACAACGCCGGCCGCCGGCCGCCGACCGGGCGCCGCTTACGGGGAGGAACCGCCATGCCCGCCAACCAGGGGCCCAGCCTCGACTTCCAGCTGGGCGACACCGCCGACATGCTGCGCGACACGGTGGCCTCCTTCGCCGCCGACCGGATCGCGCCCTTGGCCCACGAGATCGACCGGGAGGACCGCTTCCCGCGCGAGCTGTGGCCGCAGCTGGGCGAACTCGGCCTGCACGGCATCACGGTCGAGGAGGACTGGGGCGGCGCCGGCATGGGCTACCTGGAGCACGTGATCGCGATGGAGGAGGTTTCGCGCGCCTCCGCCAGCGTCGGGCTGTCCTACGGCGCGCACTCCAACCTGTGCATCAACCAGATCCGCCGCTGCGGCACGGATGCGCAGAAAGAGCGCTACCTGCCCAAGCTGATCTCGGGCGCGCACGTCGGCGCGCTCGCGATGAGCGAGCCGGGCGCGGGCTCGGACGTCGTCTCGATGCGCCTGAAGGCGGAGAAGCAGGGCGACCGCTACGTCCTCAACGGCACCAAGATGTGGATCACCAACGCTAGCGAAGCCGAGACGCTGGTGGTCTACGCCAAGACCGATCCCGACGCCGGCGCCAAGGGCATCACCGCGTTCATCGTCGAGCACGACATGCCGGGCTTCCGGATCGCGCAGAAGCTGGACAAGCTCGGCATGCGCGGCTCGCCCACCTGCGAACTGGTGTTCGAGGACGTCGAGGTGCCGGAGGAGAACGTCCTGGGCGACGTCGGCAAGGGCGTGCGCGTGCTGATGAGCGGCCTGGACTACGAGCGCGCCGTGCTGGCCGCGGGGCCGCTCGGGATCATGCAGGCGGCGATGGACGCGGTGATCCCCTACGTCCACGAGCGCAAGCAGTTCGGCCAGGCGATCGGCGAGTTCCAGCTGATGCAGGGCAAGCTCGCCGACATGTACACCCGGATGAACGCCGCGCGCGCCTACGTCTACGCCGTCGCGCGCGCCTGCGACGCCGGCAAGCCGGTGCGCAAGGACGCCGCCGGCGCGATCCTGCTGGCCGGCGAAACCGCCACCTGGATGGCCGACCAGGCGATCCAGGCCCTGGGCGGCATGGGCTACATCAACGAGACCCCCACGGGACGGTTGCTCCGCGACGCAAAGTTGTATGAGATCGGTGCGGGAACCAGCGAAATCCGCCGCTGGCTGATTGGCAGAGAGTTGTTCGAGGAGACGGCCTGAGCGGGGGTGCCGCGCCGCCTCGGCGGGTCCCCTCTCCTCCATGTGGGAGGAGAGGGACAGGGTGAGGTGGTCTGCACATCATGGGCGCCCGTGGTCCCACCTCCCCTAACCCCTCCTCCCGCGTGGAGGAGGGGGATTAACGAGGGCACCCGTCTTCCATCGACCCCTAGCCGCGCCCCCGCGCCACCGCTAGTGTCGCGCCGCACAAATCACCCGAACCAAGGGGCGCGCAATTGCCGACGGCGCTGGTGACGGGCTGCAACAGAGGGCTGGGCTACGAGTTCGTGCGCCAGCTGGCCGGGGACGGCTGGCGGGTGCACGCGTGCTGCCGGCAGCCGGAGAAGGCGCGCAAGCTTAAAAGCCTCGATCCCGGCGACGGCGAGGTCGTGCGCCACCGCCTGGACGTGACCGACGGCCTGCAGCTGGCCGGGCTGGGACGCGAGCTGGCGGACGAGCCGCTCGACCTGTTGATCAACAACGCCGGCATCTTCGGCCCGCGCGGCGGGTTCGGCAAGATCGCCTACGAAGACTGGCTGCAGGTGTTCAACGTCAACACCCTGGCGCCGATGCGCGTGGCGGAGACGTTCGCCCGCCACCTGGAGCGCGCGGACAGTCCCCGGCTGCTCAACATCTCCTCCAAGCTGGGCTCGATCGACGCGAACGAGACCTCGGGCGCGCACCTCTACCGCTCGTCCAAGGCGGCGCTCAACATGGTCACCAAATGCCTGTCGATCGACCTGGACGGCCGCGGCGTGATCGTCGCCGCCGTCCACCCGGGCCACGTCGCCACCGATATGGGCGGGCGCAACGCCGCCGTCGCCCCGGAGGACAGCGTGGCCGGCGTGCTCGCCATGGCCCAGCGCCTGAGCGCCGCCGACAACGGCGGCTTCTACGGCTACGACGGCACCCCGCTGCCCTGGTAGCTCCGCGCGCATCCTTGGCTTTCGAAAAATTCGTACATTGCGTCCGGGGCTGGAAGCGGTGAGGCTGCTGCCGCACTGCAGCGTAACGTTCCGGCGGTTGATGCCGCCATCAGCCCAAGGACACGCATGACACCAGCCACCCGCCTGACCGCCGCCGGGTTCGTCGCCACGGCCGTCGCCTTCGGCCCCGCGCGGATGGGTTTCGGCCTGTTCCTGCCGGCCTTCCGGGCGGAGTTCCAGCTGACCACCGCGACCGCCGGGATGATCGCCAGCGGCGGTTTCCTGGCGTTCCTGGTCGCGCTGCTGGTCAGCGCCTGGGTCGGCCGGCGGTTCGGCGAGCGGGTCTCGGTGATCTCGGGCGCGCTGGCGGCGGCCGTCGGCTTCGCGGCGGTCGCGCTCGCGGGCGACGGCTTCCTGCTCGCGCTGGGGATCGCGCTCGCGGGCACCAGCGCCGGGCTCTGCTGGGCGCCGTTCAACGACGCCGCCGAGCGGGTGGTGGCGGAGGAAGCGCGCGCGACCGCGCTGTCGGTCGTCTCCACCGGCACCACCTTCGGGGTCGCCGCGGCGGCGCTGCTGGCGCTGGGCGTGACCCAGGGGGTGCTGGGCTGGCGCGGCGCGTTCGTCGGGTTCGCGCTCAGCGCCCTGGTGCTGGCGGCGATCGCGTGGTGCGGGCTGCCGTCCAGCCGGGGCAAGAAGCCGACCCGCAAGGCCGTGGACCAGATCGTCCAGGCCGGCCTGCCGGCCAAGCTGACGCACGATGCCTCGCAGGCGAGCGCGGCGGCGAAGGCCCGCCTGACCCAGCGCGCCGCGATCCCGCTTTATGTCAGCGCGCTCGTGTTCGGCATGACCAACGCGATCTTCCTGTCGTTCGCCGCCGACCGGGTGGTCGGCGCCGGCGGGCTGCCGGGCCTGGCGAACGACGTCGCGTCGGTCGTGATCTTCCTGGGCTACGCGGTGTTCGGCGCGCTCGGCCTGGCGACCGGGCGGATCGAGGCGCGGGTCGGACTCGCCCCGCTGTTCTGCGTGATCTTCACGGCCGCGACCGCGTCGCTGCTGCTGATCGCGCTGGCGCCGACCTCCTGGGCGCTGGTGATCGCCGCGTCCGGTCTGCACGGCGCCGCGATCATGATGGTGAGCGCGGTCTTCTCGTTCTGGAGCGTGCGCCTGTTCCCCGGGCGCAGCACGCTGGGGTTCACCGCGACCCTGCTCGCGATGGCGGCCGGCAGCGTCCTGGGGCCGACGCTGGCCGGGCTGCTCGCCGCCGCGCAAGGCCCGGTGGCGATGTTCCTCGCGGCCGCGCTGCCGCCGCTCGGCGTGGCGGTCTGGTTCGGCGCCAAGCTGCGCCAGCCGCGCCCGCGCCTGCCGCCGACCCGTCGGCCGACCTAGAGCGAGATGCTGAAAGGCGCAGCCACCTTTCGGCTGAATCTTGTTCTCTCTTCAGGCAGTTAGAGCAAAATGCACGATGAAGGCCGACCCGACCTTCATCGATTTTGCCCTAGCCGGACGCCGCGGTCCGCCAGACCCTTCCCAGCGACGACGGCGCGTGCCAGCATCCGCTTGACGCTCGGACGGGAGGACAGCGGCCATGCCGGCGGCGATCGAGTTCTATTTCGACTTTTCCAGCCCTTACGGCTACCTCGCCGCGCAGGAGGTCGAGGGGATCGGCCGGCGCCTGGGGCGCGAGATCGTCTGGAAGCCGTTTCTGCTGGGCGCGGTGTTCAAGACCACCGGGGCGGCCCCGCTGCTCGAGATCCCGCTCAAGGGCGACTACGCCAGGCGGGACATGGACCGTTCCGCCCGGCGGATCGGGGTGCCGTTCCAGATCCCGCAGCCGTTTCCCTTCTCCGCCGTCCCGGCGGCGCGCGCCTTCTACTGGCTGGCCGAGCGCGACACGATCGCCGCCAAGGACCTGGCGATGAGCCTGTACCACGCCGCCTTCGGTCAGGGTCACGACATCTCCACCCCCGACGCGGTCGCCAAGACCGCCGCGATGCACGGGCACGACCCGGGCGAGGTCCGCGCCGCGCTGGACGACCCGGCCGTCAAGCAGCGCCTGAAGGACGAGGTCCAGGCCGCCCAGACCAAGGGGGTGTTCGGCTCCCCCTTCCTGCGGGTCGACGGCGAACCTTTCTGGGGCCACGACCGCCTGGCCGACGCGGAGGCCTGGGCGGAGACCGGCGGCTGGTAGGCGGCCGTCGCTATTTCGCCTTGCCCCGTCCGGGATCGCCCGCGCATCCTCGCAGGCCATGACAAGACCGGCGCATCGACCGGCCGGCGCAGGTAAGCCGGCGCAGGTAAGCCGGCGCAGGTAAGAAGGGGAGGCGATGAGCGTGCTGAAGAGCGCGGTCGATCCGCGCGCGCAGGCGTTCAGGGACAACGCCGCGGCGATGCGCGCCCTGGTGCGCGACCTCAACGACAAGGTGGCCACGGTCAAGGCCGGCGGCGGCGAGCGCGCGCGGCAGCGCCACCTGGACCGCGGCAAGATGCTGCCGCGCGAGCGGGTCCGCGGCCTGCTCGACGAGGGCGCGCCGTTCCTGGAGGTCTCCCAGCTCGCCGCCTATGGCCTGTACGACGACGAGGTGCCCTCGGCCGGCGTGATCGCCGGCGTCGGCCGGGTAATGGGCCGCGAGGTGATGATCGTCGCCAACGACGCGACGGTGAAGGGCGGCACCTACTATCCGATGACGGTGAAGAAGCACCTGCGCGCCCAGGAGATCGCCGAGGCGAACCATCTGCCCTGCGTCTATCTGGTGGATTCCGGCGGCGCGAACCTGCCCAACCAGGACGAGGTGTTCCCCGACCGCGACCACTTCGGCCGGATCTTCTACAACCAGGCCAACATGTCGGCCAAGGGGATCCCGCAGCTGGCTGCGGTGATGGGCAGCTGCACCGCCGGCGGCGCCTACGTCCCGGCGATGTCGGACGAGGCGGTGATCGTCAAGAACCAGGGCACGATCTTCCTGGGCGGGCCGCCGCTGGTGAAGGCCGCGACCGGCGAGGAGGTGAGCGCCGAGGAGCTCGGCGGGGCGGAAGTGCACACCCGCGTCTCCGGCGTCGCCGACCACCTGGCGCAGTCGGACGCCCACGCGCTCGCGATCCTGCGCCGGCTGGTCGGCAACCTGAACCGGCCCAAGCTGCACGGCCTGGAGGTCCGCGAACCGCGCGAACCCGCCTACGATCCCGAGGACCTCTACGGCATCGTCCCGCCGGACCTGAAGACGCCGTTCGACGTCAAGGAGGTGATCGCCCGGCTGGTCGACGCCAGCGAGTTCGACGAGTTCAAGGCGACCTACGGCACCACCCTGGTCTGCGGTTTCGCCCACCTGCACGGCTATCCGGTCGCGATCCTGGCGAACAACGGCATCCTGTTCTCGGAGTCGGCGCTCAAGGGCGCCCACTTCATCGAGCTCGCCAACCAGCGCGGCATCCCGCTGATTTTCCTGCAGAACATCTCCGGCTTCATGGTCGGCCGGAAGTACGAGGCCGGCGGCATCGCGCGCGACGGCGCCAAGCTGGTCACCGCCGTGGCGACCGCGCGGGTGCCCAAGTTCACGGTCGTGATCGGCGGCTCGTTCGGGGCCGGCAACTACGCCATGTGCGGCCGGGCGTACGCGCCGCGCTTCCTGTGGATGTGGCCGAATGCGCGGATCTCGGTGATGGGCGGGGAGCAGGCGGCGACCGTGCTCGCCACCATCCGCCGCGACGCCAAGGAAAAGCGCGGCGAGGACTGGCCGGCGGACGCGGAGGCGGCGTTCAAGCAGCCGATCCGCGAGCAGTACGAGGCGCAGGGCCACCCGACCTATGCGTCGGCGCGGCTGTGGGACGACGGCGTGATCGATCCCGCGGACACCCGCCGCGCGCTCGCGCTGGGCCTCTCCGCCGCCCTCAACGCGCCGGAGGAGCCGGCCAAGACGCCGACGTTCCGGATGTGAGGCGATGCGCTCTTAGATGGTGTGCAGAGCTACCTCACCCTGTCCCTCTCCTTCCAGTGAAGGAGAGGGGACCCGCCGCGACATCCAGTGTCCCCACCATCACCGGGGAGGGGGCGGCGTCGACAGCGGGTTCCCTCTCCTCCACTGGGAGGAGAGGGCTAGGGTGAGGTGGTAGCCCCGGCTCCCCCCCC
>NZ_NRRL01000097.1 GCF_016583645.1 Rhodovibrio sodomensis
GCGCTCGGAGGGCTTGCGCGGGTCTTTCTCATGCCGCCGGGCGGTACGCTCGCTCATGCCCGCGCGCGCGGCGGCGACGGCCTGGTTGTGATGCTTGCGTTCACGCATATAGAGTGCCTTCTGCTGGTCGGTGATGGGTCTACCGGGCAACCGCACCTCCATCGACTTGATCGACAGAGTTCTTGTTTTTCCTGCGGTCGCCCTAACGATCCGCACCGGCCAGTTTCCACCCGAAAAGACGGATCCACCGGGGCCAGCGCGATCCACAAGGCCCGGCCTCACCGACGGCCGGCCGACCTACGGCGCGCGACTGGGGGCGCGCGGTCGGCCGGCCTGTTCGGCCGGGCCTGTGGATCGCCCCGAGCCAGCCGTCACCGGTCAACGTGGCTGACGCTCACCGGCCACCGTTGTTGTCGCAGAACAGCCGCGCCCGATCCGGGTGCCGCTGAAGGCCGAGCGGCCGGCTTGACCGATGCCGGGCCCGGCCAGGCTCGCCGCATGCAGGACCCGCTGCAGATAGGTCTTGCCGGTGCGGCCACCGCGCGCGCGGATCCGGCCGAGCTTCGGCTCGAAGCGATCATCCCCGTCTTTCGCCATGCCGCGCAGATCAGCTCGGAGCCGGCTGGATGCAAGACAACATCATGAAAAGTCCTGTTGAATCCAGGGGTTACGCCAGGCCGGGGAGTCGCCATATCCCCGCATGGCGCCAGAAAAGAGATGTGCAGACAGGACCTTAGGCGCGATTGGCGCCAGTCCTTTTATCTTGCCCTCCCGTCTCTTCATGCCCTTCTCCGCTTCCATCACACTTTCTCGCTGGATCAGCTCGGACCGTGCCCATATCACCAGCCGATGATCAGCCGGGCCCGGCCCAGGATCTGGCGTCGGTCGACGGGCCCGAAGTAGCGGCCATCGAACGACCGCGGATGGTCCTGCAGCAGGAAAACGGTGCGTCGCGTGAGGATATGACAGCCCCGCCATTCGGGCAGCGGACGCCCCATCGCATCCAGGTCCTGGACGCTCGCAACGACCGCTCCGTTGATCGAAATCCGGCCATCGCGCCGACAAATTCGGTCGCCGTCGACGCCGACGACACGCTTGATCAGCGGCACCGCCGGAGCCAAATAACCTCGTGCCTCGACGAGATCTCGAACCCGTTTCGGCACGCGGACGAGGGCGAAATCGCGGCGTTCGATGGGCGCCCGATCGATCAAGTAGAGCCCGATCGGCGAGCTCGGCGAGCCATTGTAGACGATCTTGGTCGGCAGGTTGGCGGTTGATCCGACGCCCAGCGCGATCATTGAAACCGCGGCCGCGGCCACGACAAAACGGCTCATTTCGGGACCACCTGCGCGGCGCGATGAGCCGCATGCTGGGCGGACGTGTAGGCGCGAACCGGCTGGCCGGCGGCGATGCGGTTGTGCAGGTGCCGGAAATACGCCGGCGACACTTCGGCCGGATCGAAGCCATCCGTCTCCAGCACATCGATCTGCTGCAGGGCGCGCTCGACCCGCGCCTTGCCGACGGCGAACAGCAGCACAATACCGCCCGGCGCAACCCCATCGATGCACCGAACATCTTCACCCGGGCTCGCGCTGCGGACGATCGAAAGCCGCCAAGCCTGCGTACCGTAAGCGTTCGCCGACCAGCGCACGTAGCCGAAGAGACGCCCCGGCCGAAAGAACGCGAGCGCCCGCCGGCGGTCGAGCCGATGCTCGACGTCCGGCGTCCCGAAACGCAGCCAGTGGTTCAGGTGCTCGGGATAGAAAGCGATCTCGACCCGCGTGAAGAGCTCACACATCGCCCGTCATGTCCCGCCTGCGCCGATCCGACCAGGCGGTCAGCTCGTCGATGTGGTAGCGCACGTGGCGGCCGTGCTTGCGGTACTGCGGACCGCCGCCGTAGACCCGCATCTTCTCCAGCGTGTTGGGCTGGAGCTTGAGGAACCGCGCGGCCTCGCGGGTGGTCAGGAACGGGCCGTCGCCGGCCGGCATCGGGGATTGGTCGGTCATGTCGCCTCCGGTTTCAGAACGTCTCGGCTATCCGGAGGCAGTCTCGGCCAGCCCGATCCCGGCCGGCAGTATCGTTCGCGAACGTTGCAGCCACCGATACCGTGGCACCCGCCGAGACGGTTCACGTCAGCAGCGCGCGGTAGTCGCCGGCCGACAGCCGCAGGCCGCGTTTGACGCTGCGGATAACCCGGTTCTTCATGGTCTGATCGGGGCTCGACCAGCGCTCCCGGACCGCGTCTTCGCCGTAGAGGATAGTCGCGATCTCGCGATACGAGCGGCCCTGGCGACGCAGATCGAGCGCCATCAGGGCGTCGCGATGGCGCATCGCCTCGACCGTCCAGCCGCCCGTTCGGTCGCCGACCCGGCGCCGCCGGTAGAGATCGGCGAGCTGCTTGATCAGCTGAAGCCGGTGCTCGACGTCTGGAAACCGGTCGATCACGATCTCCAGCGCGAAGGGATCGTCGCCGATCTCAGCCCCCACGCACTGCAGCTGAACGACGCGCTTGCGGTCGCTTAGAAGCAGGTGCTGCGTGCCGTCGGGCATCCGCAGCAGCGTCTTGCGGCAGCGCAGATCGCCCAGCGCGACCACGCTGCCGAAACCCGGCGCGTCACGCTGGCGGACGTAAGCGGACAACACCCGCTGGTAGTCCTCGACCCGCCAGAAGACCTCGGCCCGCAGCGCCGGCACGCTTGGATCGGTGAAACATGGACAGGCCCCAGGCCTCCGCCTCGGGCTGCCGGTGGCGAAGGGCCAGCACCCGCGTGCCGTCGGCCAGGCGGCGGCGCCGCGGCGCCTCGCCGCCGGCGCATCTACAGGCGTCGAGGTAAGCTTGATTGCGCCGGAGATACTCCCAGGCGAGCCGGGAGCGCGTCAGATGCCGCACGTCGTCGTAGGCGCGCCGGTTTCCAATGCCGCCGTTCGCGGCGCTGTCGTCGGCCGTCATCGCATCCACCTCGTCCTGGACCAGGACGGCCGGCGCGCTCAGCGCCGCAAGCTCATCTTCCCCCTCCGGATGGCGCTCGGCGCGCGCCCCTGCTTCGCGCGTGCCGTGTCGTACGCCTGCATGCAAGCGTGGTCTGTTTTTCAATCCAGCGACGAAGATATCGCTCGAAATGGGTAGCGGCTGTGATCAAACGGGGGCGAACGCGCGTTACGTTTGGGCTCCAAAAGGAGGCCCCGCGCCCGAGGGCGCGGGGCCGAAGGCGGTGCGCTAGCCGCGCGGGTTCCAGAGGATCGCCATCACCTCGGGATCGTCCTGGCCCGCGGCTCGCCCCAGATTGGCGAAGATCCGGTTGGGGCCGAGCTCCGGGGCGGAGAAGGTCAGCGAGACGTAGGCGCTGCCGCTGGTCTTGCCGACCCGGTTCCAGCCGCCGCCGATCTCCACGCGGTCCTCGGTGTAGACCCGGTAGTCGGGCTGGCCGTCGCTCTCCTTGGCGGGGTTGGGCAGGATGCGGATGCGCTTCTTCAGGGTCATCATCGCGAGCGTGCCTTCGTATCCGCCGGTCTCGGTCTTCGTCACGTATCCAAGGGCCTGTGCCATCTTTCCGTCTCCTGGTGGCTGTCGCGAGGGCGCCCATCGCCCTGCTGACGCGGGACCGGCCATGGCGGGCGGTGGCCGGCCGAACCCGCAGGGCCGCAGCGCCAGCGGAGGACCGGCAGGCCGGGCTTTTTTGCAGCGAAGCGGCCGCGAGGAGCCGCGTCAGCGGCGGGGAAAAAAGCCCGGACAGCCGGTTTCGGACGGCCGCCGGCCGCCATAGGTCCAAAGAGCAGAAGCAGAGCGGTGGGCGCCTTGGCCGGCCACGAAAACGGGAGACGGATGGCCGCGGGACCGCACCAGACCGTGACGGACGCGCGCCGGCGGACGGCAGCTCCACGCGCCCGGTGCCCCGAAACCGCACCGCTGACCGCTTGCCACGCCACCAGTGCCAAGGAGAGCGACGCCCGGCCGGATGCCGTCGTCACAGGGCCCGCCAGCCCGGCGATCCGTGCGGCTGGAACCGGGTCGGCAAGGCCAGCATGCCAGCGTCCACCTCGCCTGCTCCGCCCGCGCAAGGCACGGTTTCAGTCGCGATCACCGATCTCGGAGTGGCGCCGAACAGGATGCACCGCGGTCGATGTCAGCGATCCACGATCCCGCTTGTCGGCTATATGCCTGCGGCCCCGCCCCCTCGGGCCCGTGGCCGAAATTTTTCGCAGACCGGCCGCACCGTGGCCGGAACACGCCGCCCTTCCAGCGTGTGTGGGGTGCGCGCACACCCTTTGACGCACTTACGGAGACCGGAGAGCACCCGGCAGGCGAGGAACCTCGGCGTCACGCCGGTTTGCACCCCTGCCCAGCGATGAATTGCCTCGGCCATCGAGTCTACCTGGCGTAAAGGCTAGTATCGAGCGCCGCCGTCCTTGGAAATCAGGATGAGCGTGAAGGCTTCCGAGAGGTCCGCCAGAACCCGCGCCAACCCCTGGATCAGCTCGATCGGATGGCGCATCAGGTTGTTCGCGAGACCGATTAGGACGGGAACGGCGTTGCCGCTCACCGCATTGCGGCCGTATCCAGCGCGGTGTCGATCATGGACAGTGCGGCCTCTTCGCCCCGAATTCATAGTATGCGAGGTTCGCCTCTGTCATCGCGACGAGCCGCCGACGCAGTGCGTCATTGTGAAGATCTGCATCGATCAGACACACGAACGCGTCGATGGCCGACGCGATGAAGTTAATATGTCGCCAAAGCGTACCGTCTGCGTCGAAGCCGACGACCTTGACGCTAACCCCAGGACCCATCGGTGCCGCGCCCTTCCCGGAAGTTCGGCGTCGAGTCATGCAGATGACGACATCTCGTGCACCTCGCGCATGAAGGCGTTCAGCTTGCTCGGGTCTAGAACGTCCGACGTGCGCACACCGGTGCACACGTCCAGGGCATAGGGCCTCACTTGCCGGATCGCTGCGGCCACATTGCAGGCCCGTAAGCCGCCGGCCAGGAAGACGGGTCGCGTCGCCTGCTCGACGATTCGCGCGCTGACGGACCAATCATGCGTTTGTCCGGTGCCGCCCAGTTCGGGCGTCGGCGCCGCAGGCCGCCCGGAATCCAGCAGGAACGCATCGACGTAAGGCGCGTAGAGACGGGGCCGATCGAGGGCGTCCGCCCCATCGACGTGCACGACTTGGATGTAACGCACTGAGGGCGGCAGCAGCTCCGCAAGGCGCGCCGCCTCGTAAGGCTCGATGTGATTGACCACCTGCACCGCGTTGACACCGGTGCGCTCGGCATGACTCGCGATGTCGCGTGCCCGTCTACGCGCGGTCAGCAGAACGGTGTACCGCGCCGGCTTCGGGAACCGCTCGCCGAGCGCGGCGCTCAGCGCGACAGCCACGAGCCCGGGATCATATAGGCATGTAAGGACATCCAGCCACAGGCGCCGCTCCAGCGGAAAGACGTTCCCTGAGGGCCGGTAGGCACGACGTGGCCGCGAGTTTGCTTGGGACTTTCGACCCCGCGCTAGACGTGACCTCTCAATAGCTTGTGCATCCGGCCCTGACCGAGGAAGCTGAAGTTGCTGAAGCTTTAGCGATCGCGCTCTAAACCACCGCTTGCAGGCCGGCCACGGTCGCGATCCCGGCGATCATCGTGACCGGCAAGCTGCGCGTGGCGGCCGCGACGGTAAACGCGACGACCGCCGCGACGCCTTCGATGCGCCCGGCCTCGGCCAGAAGCAGCGTGACCAAGGCCGCTATCAGGCAGCCGGGCAGCGCGTCAAAAGCCCGGGCCCAACGCCCCGTTGCCGGCAGGTGCGCGCCCGCCAGATAGCCTGCCAGCCGGATTGCGAAAGTCAGGCCGGCCAGCCCGGCGATCAGCGAAACCGCCTCAGTCATCGGCGTGTCCGCCCCCGCCGGTAACAGCCGCCGTCGCGGCCCCGGCGATCCCGGCTACAACGAGTGCCCAGGCCGGCGGCAGACTGGTCAGCCAGATCAGACCCGCGGTCGTGGCGATTGAGACTCCCCAGGGCCCGACGTCGCCCAGGCCGCGCCAGAGGTTGCGTAGAATCGCGACGAACGCCGCGGTGAAGGCGAAGCCCAGGCCGAGCGCGTCCGGGTCCGGGATAAGCTGGGCGAAGGCGGCCGCCGTGGCGGTCGTCACTACCCAGACCGCGAGCAGGACCAGCCCGCCGCCCACCAGAAACCAGTAGCCCGCCGGCCGTCCAGCGACCCGGGTGGCGTGCAGCAGCGCCCAATTCTCGTCCGTTGCCAAATGCAGGCCCAACAAGATCTGCCAAGCCGGCCGGCCGCGAAGCTCCTGACGCAGCGAGGCGGTCACCAGCAGCAGCCGCAGGTTCAGCGCCGCTCCAGCCACGACGGCGGCCCCGACCCCAGCACCGGCGACCAGTTGCTGCACGGCCATGATCTGGGCCGAGCCGGCGAACACCGTCGTCCCCATCACGGCCGTTGCAAACACCCCGAAATCCGCCTGCGCGGCCAACACCCCAAATGCCAGACCATAGGTCGCGACCCCGAGGGCTAGGGGTAGGATGTCACGCTGGCCAGCCCACAACTCGGTGTGCCAGCGATCGGATGCGTTTGACAGCACGACATTCCTCCATGGCACAGCGAACGATGTTCGATATAACTAACGAGACCAACAGTCGTTCGTCAATTCGAACGATGTTCACCGAAGAGAACGCCTCATGACCCCATCGACCGTCATCGCCAGCGCGATCCGCCGCGAGCGGAACCGGGCCGGGCTCAGTCTGTCCGGCTTGGCGGCTCAAGCGGGGCTGTCTAAATCAACGCTGTCGCAGCTTGAGGCGGGCCAAGGGAACCCAGGGGTCGAGACGCTCTGGGCAATCGCTGGAGCGCTCGGCGTCCCTTTTAGTTTCCTGTTCGAGGCCCCAGACAAGCAGCCGCAGTTGATCCGGGCGGGGCAGGCTCCAGTGGTGCAAGCGGAGGGCAGTGCGTTCGCCGCTAGTTTGTTGTCGGCAGGGGTGCCGGGACGCCGCCGCGATCTCTACCTCGTGGCGCTCGACGCCGGCGCAATCCGCACGGCCGAGCCGCATCCCTCGGGCACCATGGAACATGCACTGCTGCTCGACGGTTACGCGGACATCGGACCGACGGACGCCATCGCTCGGCTCGGCCCCGGCGACTACTACCACTTTCCGGCCGATGTCCGGCACCGTTACGCCACAACGGACAGGCCGGCGCGGCTGTTGCTCGTGATGGATGCGACGGGCTGAACGGCCGCGGGGGCTGTGCGCGCGAAACGAGGGCACGAGCCCGGGTGCGCCTGGGCACACCCGCAAACATTGCTGGTGCGCCTCGCAAGCTAGTGTAAAGGCGGCTGTGGGGCAGGTCCCGAAGTGCCTTCTTTCGACGTCGTCCTCCGGTGTCGAGGGTACTCCTGACTTCGATGCTGCGACCCTCACCGGCAGCATCTGGCCAAAGCGGCCGCTTGTCACTGTCGGCCCTTCAATCTGTGAACGTGCCTGGGCTTTCGCCTTCTTTTCCCTTGCGGCACCAATTGGCCTTACATGCACGCCACGGCTTTTCCGTGTTGGTTGACCTTTCCGGGTCGGTGTGAGTGACGGCGCTGCCTCGATAGCGGCTTGACCAAAATATATCGGCATCCTATACAATAAGGGATGAGCACGGACTGTACCCAGATTGCGCACGCCTTGGGCCAGTTGGGCCTTTACCTGCGCAACGCGCAGTGGCGCGGGGAGCAGACGGAGGCGCTGACGCCGACGCAGGTTGGGGTCCTGACGGCCCTACACCGAAACGGCCCGGCACGGGTTCAGGCGCTCGCCCGACAGTTGGGCACGCGCCACGCGACGATGAGCGAGGTGGTCTCCACCCTGGTCCGGCGCGGCCTGGTCGCCAAGGAACGCGATCCGGACGACGGGCGGGCCATGCGGATAGCGCTAACTCCCGAGGGTGCCACTGTCGCCGCCGAGCGGGACCGGGTCCCGCCCGGCCTGAGCCGCGCGATCGACCGCTTGGAGGCGGGCGAGCGGGCCGCCTTCAAGCGCACGCTGGCCGCGATTATCCGCGACCTGCAAATCGCGGGCGAGATCGCCCCGCAGCGGATGTGCGTCACCTGCCGCTTCTTTCGGCCCAACGCGCACGCCGACGCCCGCGCCCCGCACCATTGCGCCTTCGTCGACCAGCCGTTCGGCGACGCGACGCTGCTGTTCGACTGTCCCGACCAGGAGGAGGCCGACGCAGCCGACCGGCGGGACATATGGAGCCGCTTCCGGGCCGGCACGCCGCCGGCCGGGTAGACGGGAGCGCCCGGCCCGCGGCCACGGGCCGGACGCTCGACTTTGCCACCTCTCTCGCCAAAGAAAGGAAGCGCGTGAACATGACACGCTCTCCCGTGACGAACCAAGCCCGCCGCGCCCGCGGTGCGCTTTGGTCCCTTATGATGCCGGCGGCGCTCTTCGCCAGCACCTCCTGCGCCACCGCCGGCGGCGAGCAGGCCGCCGACCCTCACGCGGGCGGCATCCAGGCCGAACGCGGCAACGCCGAGCGCGCCAGCTTCGACGTTGTCCACGCAAAGATCGCCACCGACGGCAACACGGCCGTGTTCCACATGGCCGTGGCCGGGGAGGCCGGCGCGGTGAAACCGGCGCCGACCGGCGAAACCGCGGGCTCGGACGTTTACGCCTACGTCTGGCCGACGACCCTCGACCCATCCAAGGTCGGCTTTCCTCAAAATGCCGGCATCCTGGCGCTGGCGGTGACCGCGCACCCAGACTTCGACGACACGCCACTGTTCGACGAGAACGGCGACGGCCGGCGCGGCAACGACGGGGCCACCTGGCACAGCCACTGGGTCGTGCTCGGTCCCGCGCCGGAGTGCGGCCCCGACGCACTGAAGGTGAAGGACATCCCCGAGGGGGCGAGCCCGGACTTGCCCAAGACTTGGCCCGGCCTTCCAATCCTGATCGACAGCCCCGGCTGGGACCCGACCTTTGCTGGCGACACGGTCGAGGTGCGGGTGCCGTTCGAAGAGATCGGGCCGGTCCGGGGAATGGCGTTCGACGGCGTCACCTCCGGCCTCAAGGTCAACGGGAACCTGCACAAGCCCTTCCTGTGCATCGCGGGGACGTTCGACGTCGCCTCTGGCGACCTCAGTCTGCCTGGGCAAGTTACATACTGATCCAGGCCTGCCGGCGGCGGTCCCAGCACCGCCGCCGGCGTTCCCCGGTCCACCCGAATTGCCCGCGCCAGAGGTTTCCGATGACTGAATGGCTCCCGACGCTTCAGACCGAGACGCCCGAAGACGCCTACGAGCTCGCGATCAAGCTGGCCCGGGTCGCGGTCAAGAAAACCCAGTCCGACGCCGAAGCGCGCGAAGCGCTGCGCGCCGACTACGCCAACGATGCCGACGCCCTGATCGCGGTCTCGCACGTGGTCGCGGTCAACTTCGCCACGATCGCGGCGGCCAACAGCTACTGGCGGAAGTCATGACTGGTCAGACCGCGCTCGCACTCCGCCACGTCGCCTTCGAAGACCTCGGCCTCCTCGCCCCTTTGCTCGCCGAGCGCGGCATCGCGGCGCGCACGCTGGATGCCGGGGTTGACGATCTGGCTGCGGTCGATCCGCTGGGCAACGACATGCTGGTCGTCCTCGGGGGCCCGATCGGTGCGACCGACGACGCGGCCTATCCGTGGCTGGCGGACGAGCTCCGGCTGATCGAACGCCGGCTGGCGGCAGGGCGCCCGACGCTCGGCATCTGCCTGGGCGCTCAGTTGATCGCGCGTGCTCTGGGAGCCGCCTGCTATCCAGCACCGGCCAAGGAGATTGGCTGGGCCCCCGTAGAGCTGACCGAAGCCGGCCAAGCGAGCTGTCTGGCGCCGCTTGGCGAGGGGACCAGCGTGCTGCACTGGCACGGCGACACCTTCGACCTGCCGAGTGGCGTCACGCACCTCGCCGCAACCGAGATCTGCCAGAACAGGCGTTCAGCTACGGCCATAACGTCCTGGCGCTGCAGTTCCATCTGGAGGCGCACGGCCCGGACATAGAGCGCTGGCTGATCGGCCACACGGTCGAGATCGGCACCACGCCAGGGATCGACGTGGCCGGCCTGCGCGCCGACACCCGGCGCCACTTCCCCGCGCTTGCCGAGCAGAGCCGCCGCTGCTTCGAAACCTGGTTCTCGGAGATCGGACTATGACGGTCGACCTGACGGTGGACGCCGTGCTCGTGGGCCGTCCGGTCGCCTTCGGCCCGAACGGCGAGCCGAGCGGCATCCATAAGACCCCCTGCGCCGGCCCGGTCTTCGTGACGGAGACCGGCCTCGCCGGCGACGGCCAGGGCGACACGAAACGCCACGGCGGACCGGAGAAAGCCCTGCACCACTATCCAGCGGAGCACTACGCGGCATGGCGACAGGAGATGCCCGAGCTGCCATCGCTGGTCCCGGAGCCAGGTGGCTTCGGGGAAAACCTGTCGACGACCGGCCTCGACGAAGCTGGCGTGTGCATCGGCGACGTGTTCGAACTCGGCACCGCCCGCGTGCAGGTGGCCCAGGGCCGCCAGCCCTGCTGGCGCCTCAACCTGCGTTTCGGGACGAACGATATGGCGCGGCGGGTTCAGGCGACCGGCCGCACGGGTTGGTACTACCGTGTGCTGTCCCCGGGCTTCGTGACACCCGGCGACCGCTTGTTTCTCGTTCACCGACCGAACCCAGCATGGCCGCTGACGAGACTACTGGACATTCTCTACCGGGACATGCTGAACGCCGACGCGCTGGCCGCGATGGCGCAGTTGCCAAATCTCGCCGAGTCCTGGCGTGCTCTCGCCCGTAGCCGCCTCGAGCGCCAGGACATCGAAGATTGGACGCGCCGTCTCACCACGCCAGGGCGCCTTTGACCCCGAGCTCCTGGTCGGCTTCGGGTCAATGGAGCGGAAATTGTGCAAAACAATCATCCGAGTGCACCCACCCCGCTGGCGACACTTCCAGCAAGCCAGATGAGGAGCGCATTTAACGCCGCCATCCAAAGCCCGAAGCGAAGAACCCGTGTTTGTTCCGGCGCAGTAGCCTGCGCCAGACCGGCCAGCATGGCGACGATTGGACCGGATGCGAGAACGGCGTGGCCGGCTGCACTGTTTTGCACCGCCGCGAACACGACGCCAGCGCCGGCGTCGGCGCCGAACGCCTGTGCCGACCCCATCAAAAGGGCGTTGCCCGCCACGTTGGACCCCGAGACATAGCCGGAAACGGCACCAGCAGCGGCCGTGACCGCCAAATCGAAGCCGCCTGATAATCGGTGGCCCACGCGTGCCAGCTCCTGGATCAGTCCGGCGTGGTTCATGATCTGAGCCAGCAGGAGAAACAGGGTCAGCGCGCAGACGGGCTTGACAGCGCGATGCACACCCGCGGTGAGATCGGCGCCGACAGATCCGTAGCGGGCGGTGAGCAACATCGCGGTAAGAAGCGCCAAACCAGGCGACGTCAGAGGTTCCCAGGTCACCCCACCGCCGCCGATCTCGAACGAGCTTGCCGTTGGCACGACTTGCAGAAGAATACGGTGAAGACCCGCCAGGATGATCAGGACGGCAAAGGGCCAGGCCCCAGTTGGCAGCCGCGGCAAGCGCCAGCCGGCGAGGCGCAGCGCGCACAGGCCAACGCCCATAGCGCCACCGCCAGCCGCTACGCCGGCGATGGCGGGGCCGAGGATGGCATTTGCGGCGACGATAAGCCCGACGAAAGTTATGCCCAATACGGCCCCGAGAATTTGCCAACCCAACTGCCAACCCGACGCCAAGCCGGTCGCGACGACAGCCGCTGCAGGGAAAACCGGAGCGCTCGTAAAGGCTGACGTCAGCCCGAGCACATTGGCCGGTACCCCAGCGATTCCTGCTCCGACCAAAGTCGCGAGGCCAAGGGTGCCCCACGGCATCACGTTGACGCTGACCAACGCTGTTTTAAGCGCCGTTTCGCGCGGCAGAAAAGCCAGCGCAGCCGGAATAACCACGACCAAGCAGACGCCGAAGCCGGTTAGGGATTCCACGAACGGGGCCAGCCCGACCACCAGGATTGCGGCCTTGGCCGGCGCGGGCGCCGGGATCGCCTGCATCCACTCCGCGAGTGCGGCCGCCGCACCCCGGCGCTGGCTGATCTGCAGGAACATCAGGCCCGGCAACAGGACGCACCCAGCACTGGCCGCCAGGATCGTCGTTCCAGCCAACACGGAGCCGATCGCGATGGCCTGGGTCCGCATCGCCGCGACCACCGCGACCGCGGCGATGGTCCCAAGCGCCCCAGCTTCCAAAGGCGTGCGCCTGAACCCCAGTACCGCAACACCGACGGTCAGAAGCGGGACGGCCGCGACCAGTGCGCTCATCGCTACACGTCGAGCGTCACTTGGGGCAGCGTGCCGCAATCGCGTGCGCGCGGGACCGCACTGCAGGTGAGCACCTCATCCGGACCGACGGCTGCAGTCGGCCGACGGCGATAGTGCACCTCGCCGTCGATCAGCCGCGTTGCGCAGGTACTGCACTCGCCGCGGCGGCAATCGGCTGGCAACGCGACACCCGCTGCTTCCGCCAGGTCGAGAAGGCTACCGCTTTCAGGCCGCCAATCGACCTGCTTGTCGCTGCGTTGGAACACGACACGCGCTTGCTGGGCCTCGCCGCGATCCATGTCGTCGCCGTCAGGCCGGCGGTGGATGTCGTGTGCGCCGAAGGACTCTGTGAAGATCCGTTTGTCCGGCACGTCGATCTCGCGCAGACCATCGTAGAACGCCTGCATGAAACTACGCGGGCCGCACAGGTAGACGTCGAAAGGACTTGGCGGAAGAAGTGTTTTCACGGACTCAACGGTGAGATGGCCAGGCGCGTCGTAGTCCCGCCCTCTTCGGTCATACGGCCCTGGACGCGAGAGCCGGAAATGCGTTCGAACCCAATCGACGGCCTCTTCGAGCGCTTTCACCTCGGCATGGAACGGACGCACCTTGCTCGTGCGATCGCCGTGGAAAAACCAGACTTGGCGGCGGCCTCGACCAGCCAGCCCATCGGCGACAACCTGACGAAGCATGGACACCATCGGCGTCGCCCCAATCCCAGCCGAAACCAGAACGAGCGGGCGGCCTGTTTCGGTATCTAGGGTGAACCGACCGTTTGGTGCCTGCGCGTCGAGACTGTCGCCAGGTTCATAGTGGTCATGGAGAGTTTTCGACCCGTGCCCCGACGGATCGCGTTTCACGGAAATTCGCATGCGGTTGTCGGCCGGCGCAGTCGAGATCGTGTACCGGCGGATGACCCGCTGGGCGCCTTGGCCTGGAGCAACCCGCACCGGCAGATGCTGGCCTGCCAGGAACGGCGGGAGTTGTCCGCCATCCGCCGGCCTAAGATAGAACGACCGGACGGTTTCGCTTTCGTCCGCCACGTCCGTGATCTGGTAGGTCCGCCAGGCGGCCCGGGCGCGCGCGTCCGCCAGATAGGGCGCAGCCTCGCTCCACGTCCCGGTGGCGAGTGTGGTCGGGGCGGCGTCGAGATAGGTCGAGCGCAAGGGCACCGCTTGGCTCAGACGCACGCCCCCCTCGATCCGCAAGCGCCATGCCCGTTGCGCCCCCTTGAAAGCCCGGACCTCGGGACCATCCCAAATGATCTCGACATCGCCCGTTAGCTGCAGGAGGTCCCCAGACTCGAAGTCCACGAAGGTGATGCCTGCGCGCGGGTCCTCGACCAGGTTACCAAGCGTGTTGAAGAAGTTGTTCCCAGCGTAGTCCGGGACCAGGAGATGGCGGTCGTCCTCAATCCGCACGAAGCCAGGCCGTCCACCACGGTGCGAAACGTCCGCGCTCGACGTTGCGCCAGCATCGGTGCCAGGGCCGACGCTGGCAATGAAGAAGGTATCTGCCGTCCTGATCCAGTCGCGCGCCGAATGATCGAGACGGTCCAGGCCTAGCCTCCCCGTCGGTTGCGCATGTTCGGGGTCCTGGCCGAATTCGGGCTGGCGGCGCTGGATATACTTCGGACAGTTTCCGTAAGCTTGGGTCACCGCGATCTCCAGAGTCTCGCTCCAGTGCGTGACCTGTCCGTTGACGCGATTGCGCCGACGGGTTTCCAGATCGATCCCAAGGAGTCCAATCGGATGCCCGGTCTTGAGACCTGCGAAAAAGGGGTCGTCCTGGCGGGCCGGCGTCTGGATGGTCAGCCGGGTTGGGTCGTGGGCGTCGATGAAGCCGGGCCGGCCCACCATGACCGATGCCCACACGCGCGCGTCTGGATCCACCGAGCCGACCGCAACGAACGGCAAGTTTTCGAAAAACGCCTGGTGTTCCGCGGTCATTTGCGGCCGCACCAGTGATTGGCCGACGTGTTCCGTGTCCTCACGCACACCGACACGCGCTTGCACCCAGCGCTCGCCCTGGTGAAACGGCGATCCGCTCGATCCCGTCATAATTTGCGCTCCTTGGGCCCGTGAGGCGCCTCGGGCTTCATCAGGCTGCGTAACCGACGGCCGTCGGCTGCATGGCCACGAACCCGTCCAGGCTCTCCAACCGGCGCAACCAGTCGCGGATGTTCGGGTACGGTGTCAGCGAGACCTCGCCCTCAGGTGCGTGCGCCGTGTACGTGTAGCAGGCGACGTCGGCGATGGTGGGACGGTCGGCGGCCAGCCAGCTCCTGCCACCGAGATAGCCATCGAGCACGCCGAACAACTCCTGCGCGATCGCCTTGGCGCGGGCATGATCGAGCTTGGCGCCAAGCACGGTCACAAGCCGGGCGTCGGCCGGGCCCTGCTTCAGTTCACCGGCGGCCACCGACAGCCAGCGCTGGACCTGGGCCGCCGTTTCCGGTTCCACGGGACACCATTCCGGATTGGCATAGCGTCGCGCGAGATACACCAGTATCGCGTTGGAATCGGCGATCGTGACATCGCCGTCCTCCAGGACCGGGACCTGCCCGAACAGACTCTTCTGCAGAAAGTCGGACTGTTCGTGGGCCCCGTTTGGGAGATCGACCTCGACGATTTCGTGCGCGAGCCCGGTCAGGGATAGAAAGAGCTGTACGCGATGCGAATGACCGGACAAGGCGTGGCGATGAAGCGTCAACATGACTCACCTCTCGTACTTGAATGATCAAAGCGCCGTGCTTGGCGCCGTGCTTGGTGAAGGTGAGTGATTTGGTATTTGTTGACAATACGGCTATTTAGGATAATACTGTCAACATACCGTTGACGAAGGGTGCCATGGATCGATTGGACGCGATGCGGGCCTTCGCGCGCGTCGCCGAAACGGGGAGCTTCTCCGCGGGCGCGCGCGAGTTGGGGATCTCAAAGGCCCTGGTCAGTAAACACATCCAGCGCCTTGAAGAGTATCTCGGTGCCCGGCTACTCAACCGAACAACGCGCCGCGTTTCCCTGACCGAAGTTGGGCGAGCGTACTACGAACAGTGCGTCGACGTGCTCGAACGCGTGGCGGAATTGGAAGCCGCCGTGCAGGCGCACCAGCGGGAGCCGTGCGGCCATCTCCGGATTAGCGGCCCCCGTGTATTCGGCGAGGATGTTCTGGTCCCTTGTGTGCGCGACTTCTGCACGCGCTACCCACAGGTCACCGTGGATCTCATGCTGGAAGAGCGGCTCGTCGACATCGTCGCCGAGGGCTTCGACGTCGCGGTGCGCATCGGGCGGCTTGCCGACAGCAGCATGATTGCGCGGCGCGTCGCCGATTATCGGTATGTCTTGTGCGCGGCCCCCTCCTATCTAGCTCACGCGGGAACCCCGGAAACGCCGGAAGACCTACAACATCACAATGCCATCGTGAACACGACGCTTACGCCAACCGACCAATTCGAGTTCCAGCGGGAAGGGAGCACGTTCAATCTCACTGTACGGCCGAAAATTCGCGTGAACTCGGGACGCCCGGTAAGAGATTTCGTGGTCAATGGCGATGGCATCGGGCTCTGTCTACTGCCAACCGTAAAGCAAGAACTGGAAACCGGCGCACTCGTTCGCCTGCTCGAAAGGTTTGAGGCTTACAACCGTGATGTCTCAATTGTTTATCCCCACGGCCGGCATCTATCCGCCAAGGTGCGGGCTTTCATTGATCATATGGTTCAACTGTTCAGCGACAATAACGGTGGCCGGTGAGCGTCAGCCACGTTGACCGGTGACGGCTGGCTCGGGGCGATCCACAGGCCCGGCCGAACAGGCCGGCCGACCGCGCGCCCCCAGTCGCGCGCCGTAGGTCGGCCGGCCGTCGGTGAGGCCGGGCCTTGTGGATCGCGCTGGCCCCGGTGGATCCGTCTTTTCTGGTGGAAACTGGCCGGTGCGGATCGTTAGGGCGACCGCAGGAAAAACAAGAACTCTGTCGATCAAGTCGATGGAGGTGCGGTTGCCCGGTAGACCCATCACCGACCAGCAGAAGGCACTCTATATGCGTGAACGCAAGCATCACAACCAGGCCGTCGCCGCCGCGCGCGCGGGCATGAGCGAGCGTACCGCCCGGCGGCATGAGAAAGACCCGCGCAAGCCCTCCGAGCGC
>NZ_NRRL01000098.1 GCF_016583645.1 Rhodovibrio sodomensis
GGCGCGTCGGCTTACGCCCGCGGCCGGACCACGCCGGAACCGCCGGCTCGGTTCCCGGCGGCCAGACCACGATGTTGCCCTGGACGCCGACGACGTAGGTCAGCCCCAGCTCCGTGAGCGCATCTCGGAAGGAACTGGTGTTGCCATACCCGGCGTCGGCAAGCAGCACGCCCTTGGGCACGCCGTCGGCCACGGCCGCCCGGATCTGCGCGAGCGCAATTTCCTGTTTCGTCTGGAACGTGACCTTGGCGGGCACCTTGGCCACGTTGCGCCGTTCGGTATCTCTCGCCCAGATCTCGGGAAGATACAGCCGCCAGGCGATCGGCAGCGAGGCGTTGGACGTGGCGACCGACAGCGACACCGCGACCTGGCAGTTGTCCTGCTTGCCGAGTTCACCGCAGTACTGCCGGGCCACGCCCACCGAATGCGGGCCTTGCTTGGGAAAGCCGGTGTCGTCGATGATCCAGGAGGCCACCGGTTGGGACGCCGTCATGACCGGCAGGACCTCATGGCGGACGGTTCGCAGGAGTGCGTCGGCCTCCCAGCTCGACTGGCCGACGAAGTGTAACAGCGCCTGGTGTTCAGCCGCCGTGCGGTCCGGGCGCAGCCGCGCCGCCATGGGCTCGACCGACTTGCGCTCGCCGGGCAGAAGCAGCCCGACGCAGTAGCGCCGGAACGGCTCAATCCGGTCTCTGTGCCGAAGACAAGCGGCCAGACTGTCCATATAAAGCGTGAAGCGCTCAGCCTGCGGCCCATCCATCCACTGGAGATCCATCGACACCCCCACATCCAGATTGAATCTCCGAATTTACCACAGCATGTGGGGGTCGCGACAAAAATCGTCCGATATCTTGTGACTCAGTAAGATTATACAGCTGAATCTTGCTCTCTCTTCAGGCAGTTAGGTCATCGGCCGCGAGCGGCCATGAAAAAGCCCCGCGTTCACGAGGAAGGCGGGGCTTTTCGCTGGGCTCTGACGCGCCGCCGGAGCGGTTTACGCGTTGTCCTCGGAAGCGGCGTTGTCGCCCGGCTGGCCGGTCGCGGCGGCGGACTCGTCACCGCCGTTGCCCGCGCTGTCGCCGGCATCGCCGTCGGCCGCCTGGGCGTTCTTGTTCTTGCGCGGGCGGCCACGGCTGCGCTTGGGCTTGGCCTGGCCTTCCGGCTCGCCCTGACCGTCGGCGCCGTCGCCGGCCTCGGCCGGATCGGCGCCGTTGGCGTGGATCGCTTGGCCGTTGCCCTCGGCCGGCTGCTCCCGGCGGCGGCGCTCGTCCTGCTCGTAGCGCTCGCGGCGTTCCTGGCGGGTGCCGCGGGCCTGGCTGTGCCGGCCGCCGTCGTCGTCCTCCTCGTCCTCGTCGTAGCCGTCGTAGCCGTTGGGCTCGCGGCCGTAGAGGTCCTCGTAGGAGGGGTCGGTGTTCTCGTTAATGATCCGGTAATAGTGCTCGGCGTGCTGGTAGTAGCTTTCCGCGATCACGCGGTCGCCGGCCGAGCTCGCGTCCCGCGCCAACGCCAGGTATTTTTCGTAGACCTGGGTGGCGTTACCGCGCACGCGCACGTCCGGGCCGTTGCTGTCGAAGTTCTGATTCTTCAGCGGGACGTTCTTGCGGCCACCGCCGCCGCCGCCTCCGCTGGAGCGACCACGGGGCCGCCTGCCACCACCGCTTGAACCTTGTCTCATCGTATCCGTATCACCTAGGAAAAGGTCGATCCTCGCGCTTTCGCACGTGACGCATGCCCGTGAATCCGGGCGCGCCGTCACGGAAGCTGCTCTCTATCGGGATCGCGTCGCGTTGTTCGGGGCCCAGGTTGCGCGCGCTGCGCCCAACCCCTCGTCATGGCCGCCGGCCCCCGATCGCCACGCGCCTACCCTAGTGGCGAACCGCGCCGTGTCCAAACGTTTTTCGCGCGGCTCCGCCGTGCGGGCGCGGCCGGACGGGATCACGGACCCGCCGCGCGCACGCAGCGCAGCGTGCCCGCCAAATCGCACACGCCAGCGGGTAAACGCAACCCCGCCGCCCGCAGCAGGTCCTGTACCGCCCGGCCCTGATCGTGGCCGACCTCCAGGAACGCCTGCCCGCCGGGCGCGAGCCAGCCGGCCAGCCGGGGGACCAGGTCGCGGTAGGCGTCCAGCCCGTCCGGCCCGCCGTCGAGCGCGCCCGCTGGATCGTAGCGCGCGACCTCCGGGCCCAGCTGGGCGATCTCGTCCGTCGGGATGTAGGGCGGGTTGGCGACGATCAGGTCGAACCGCGCGCCGGCGTCCAGCTCCGCCCAGCCGTCGCGGCGGATCGCCGCCCGGGCGTCCAGGCCGTGGCGCGCGGCGTTGGCGCGCGCCAGCGCCGCGGCGTCCGCGTCGCGCTCCAGGCCCACGCCGGTCGCCCGCGGCAGCTCCGACAAGAGCGCCAGCAAGAGGCAGCCGCTGCCGGTGCCGAGGTCGAGCACCCGCCACCCGCCGGCCCGCCCGGCAGGGCTCGCGTCGACGTGCGCCAACGCAGCCTCGACCAGCGTCTCGCTGTCCGGCCGGGGGTCCAGGACGGCGGGGCCGATCGCCAAGTTCAGGCTCCAGAATTCGCGCGCGCCCAGGATGCGGGCGACCGGCATCCGCGCCGCGCGCCGGTCGACGAAGCTCCGGAAGCGCTCGGCGGCGTCGCGCGCGATTCCCAGCTCCGGGCTGGCCAGCAGGGCGGCTTCGTCGTGGCCCGCGGCCGCCGCCAGCAGGGCGCGGGCGTCGCGCCGGGGCGCGTCCACGCCGGCCGTGGCCAGCCGTTCGGCCGCCGCGCGCAGCAGGTCGTCCGCCGTGACGAGGCCGGCCGGCCCGGCCGCATTCCGTGCGGTGTCCGCCGGGCTCACTGCAGCTCCGCCAGCTTCGCGGCCTGATCCTCGGAGATCAGCGGGTCGATCACCTGATCCAGGCCCTCGCCGCTGATCACCTTTTCCAGCTGGTACAGGGTCAGGCCGATCCGGTGGTCGGTCACGCGGCCCTGCGGGAAGTTGTAGGTGCGGATCCGCTCCGAGCGGTCGCCGCTGCCGATCTGGCTCTTGCGGTCGTCGGCGCGCGCCTGCTCCAGCTTTTGCCGCTCGGCGTCGTACAGGCGCGCGCGCAGCACCTGCATCGCCCGGGCGCGGTTCTTGTGCTGGGACTTGTTGTCCTGGCAGCTGACCACCACGCCGGTCGGGATGTGGGTGATCCGCACCGCCGAGTCGGTGGTGTTGACGTGCTGCCCGCCGGCGCCCTGGGAGCGGAAGGTATCGATCCGCAGATCCTTGTCCTCGATCTCGACGTCGACGTCCTCCGCCTCCGGCAGCACGGCGACCGTGGCGGCCGAGGTATGGATCCGGCCCTGGCTCTCGGTCTGCGGCACGCGCTGCACGCGGTGCACGCCGGATTCGTACTTCAGCTTGGCGAACACGCCGCGGCCCTTGACCAGCGCGCTGACTTCCTTGGCCCCGCCCTGGTCGGCCTCCTGCCAGGACAGCACCTCGACAGTCCAGCCCTGCTCGCTGGCATAGCGCTGGTACATCCGGAACAGTTCGGCGGCGAACAGCGCCGCCTCCTGGCCGCCGGTGCCCGCGCGCACCTCCAGGATCGCGTTCTTGTCGTCGTCCTTGTCGCGCGGGACCAGGCGCATCTGGACGTCGTGCTCGAGTTCCTCGCAGCGGTCGCGCAGGCGGTAGTATTCCTCCTCGGCCAGCTCGCGCATCTCCGCGTCGCTGTCGGGATCGTCCATCATCGCCTTCGCCTCGTCGCGCTCCTGGCGCGCGGCGCGCAGCGCCTGGATCGAATCGACGATCGGCTGGAGGTCGGAGATTTCCTTCAGCTTTTCGGTGTAGTCGTTGGAGCCGGGGCTGTCGTGCGACGACACCAGGGCCTGCAGCTCCTCGTAGCGCGCGACCACCCGGTCCAGGTTTTCTTCCAGCGACACGTCCCTCGTCCTTCCTTCGTGGTCCTGCGCGCCCGCCCGGCGCACGGCTCAGCGGTCGCCGCCGCCGCGGTCTTCGGGCTCGCCCCGATCGTCGCGGGCGCCCGGGGCGTGGCGCGGGTCGATGCCGTACAGCCGCTGCAGGCTGCGCTCCAGCTCGGCGCGCGCCTCACCGTCGCCGGCGGCGTCGCGCAGCGCCTGGGTGGGCCCGTGCAGCAGGCGGTTGACCAACAGGCGCGTGGCGGCGTCGGCGTCCAGCTTGCCGGTCGACAGCACTTCGGCGCGCACCGTTTCGAAATGCTGGCGCAGCGCGGTCAGCGACGGCACCGCCTCGCGCCCGGCCTCGCGCTTGGCGTAGGCGTCGAGCTCGGCGTCGACGATCGCCCAGGCGTCGAGCGCGGCATGCTCGCGCTGCACCCGGCCTTCCTGCGCGACCCGTTCCAGATCGCCCAGGTCGTAGACGAACGCCGACTCCAGCTCGTGCACCTTCGGCTCGACGTCCGCCGGCACGGCCGCGTCCATGATGAAAATGGGCCGCTGGCGCCGGCGTTTCAGCGCCCGCCGGACGCCCTGGCGCGCCAGCACGTAGTCGCCGCGCCCAAGCCCGGAGACGACGATGTCCGCGTCGGCGAGGGCGGTGTCCAGATCCGCCCACGGCCGTACGTCGCAGCCCAGCCGCCGCGCCGCGGCTTCCGCCCGGCGCTGGGTCGGGTGCGCCAGCACCATGCGGGCGACCGGGCTGTCGTTCAACTGCGCGGCCATCAGCTCGCCCATCTCGCCCAGGCCGAGCAGCAGGGCGTTGCAGCGGCGCAGGTCGCCGTGAACCTGCCGGGCGACCTTGATCGCCGCCGCGGCGATCGACACCGGCTGGCTGGCGAGCTCGGTCTCCGAGCGCACGCGCTTGGCGACCGTGTAGGCGCTCTGCAGCATCGCCTCCAGCGCGCCGGACACCAGCCCGGCTTCCTGCGCCACCCGGTGGCTGTCCTTCAGCTGTCCCAGCACCTGCGGTTCGCCCAGCACCTGGCTGTCGAGCGCGGCGGCGACCGCGAACAGGTGGCGGAGCGCGGCGTGGCCGCGGTGGATCGACAGCAGCCGGCCGACCTCCGCGTCCGGCATCCCGGACCAGCCGGCGAGCAGCTCGCCCGCGGCCAGCTCCACCTTTTGCGGGGTGTCGGACAGGGTCGCGACCTCGACCCGCTCGCAGGTCGCCAGCACCAGGCCCTGCTCGAAACCGGCCGCGCGCAGGTTGGCCAGCAGGCGCGCGCGGTCGACGTCCTCGACGAACAGGCTTTCGCGCACGTCCGCGGGGACGTTGCGGTGGGACAGGCCCACGATCACCAGACGGGCAGCCGGGTCGCCGGACATACCTTGTACCCCTGCGCGCGAAAGACCTGCCGGATTTTGGCTGTAGGGCAAGATGCTGAATGATGGAATCACCTTTCAGCTGAATCTTGCCCCATCTTCAAGAAGTTAGAGCTACATTCAGCGCGAAGGCCGTTTCGGACTTCGGGCATGTAGCTCTAGCCCAGCTGGGCGAGACGCGCGCCCAGGGCGTCCAGGGCCACCGTCTCCTGTTCGCCGCTGTCCAGGTCGCGCAAGGTGGCGCTGCCCTTGGCCGCCTCGTCCTCGCCCAGGATCACGGCGGCGCGGGCGTTGACCCGGTCGGCGCGCTTCAGGCGCTTGCGCAGGTTCCCGGTATAGCCGAGCTCCACCGGAAAGCCCTGCTGGCGCAGCTTCTGGGTCAGATCCAGGGCCATCGCCTCCTGCCCCTCGCCCGCGGGCACGACCGCGATCGGTCGGGGCGGCTGCGGCGCCTGGCTCAGCAGCATGGCTAGCCGCTCGACCCCCGCGGCCCAGCCGATCCCGGGCGTGCTGGGGCCGCCCATCTGCTCGATCAGGCCGTCGTAGCGCCCGCCCGCCAAGACCGTGCCCTGCGCGCCCAACTGGTCGGTGGTGAACTCGAAACAGGTGTGGGAATAGTAGTCCAGCCCGCGCACCAGCCGCGGGTTGATCTCGTAGGAAATGCCGAGCGTGCGCAGCCCGTCCAGCACCTGCCGGAAGAAGTCCTTGGACTCCCGGTTCAGATAGTCGTCGAACTGCGGCGCGTCGGCCACCAGCCGGCGGTCGCCCGGATCCTTGGAATCCAGGATGCGCAGCGGATTGCGGTGCAGCCGCGCGCGGCTGTCGTCGGACAGCCGATCCGCGTACTGCTGAAAATAGTCGACCAGCGCTTGCCGGTAGGCCTGCCGGCTTTCCAGGTCGCCCAGGGTGTTGATCTCCAGGGTGATCCGGTCGCTGTCCAGCCCGATTTCGCGCAGGAAGTGGCGGGCGAGCGCGATCATCTCGACGTCGCCGACCGGCTGGGCGACCCCGATCAGCTCGACGTCGACCTGGTGGAACTGCCTGAGGCGGCCCTTCTGCGGGCGCTCGTGGCGGAACATCGGGCCGGTGTAGAACAGCTTCTGCGGCAGGTCCTGCTGCAGCCCGTTGGTGATGAAGGCGCGCGCGACGCCCGCGGTCGCCTCCGGGCGCAGGGTGACGCTGTCGCCCTCCTCCGACACCGGGAAGGTGTACATCTCCTTGGTCACGATGTCGGATGTCTCGCCCAGGGTGCGCCGGAAGACATCGGTGAACTCGAACACCGGCGTGGCCATCTCGTGATAGCCGTAGCGCTCGGCCAGGCGGCGGCAGGCGTCCACGACGGCGCGCTGACGGCGCATGTCCTCCGGCAGGATGTCGCGGGTGCCGCGAACCGGCTGTAGTTTCGCCAAGGCGGGTCTCCGGGCGGTGGTCGGGCGCGCGCTCGCGCGCCGCGGACACTTACCGCGCGCGCCGGTTAAAAGGCAACCGGTTGGGATGGGGACGGGTGTGGCGGCGCGTTCCCCCTCCTCCACTGGGAGGAGGGGGACAGGGGGAGGTGGTTGCTCGGGACGTAGTTTATACGACGGGTTTTATAACAGCGCGTGAGCGCGGAAAGGCCGTGCAGAGCTACCTCACCCTGGCCCTCTCCTTCCAGTGAAGGAGAGGGGACCCGCCGCGGCGGCCGTCGCACAGGCTTGCGGCGGGCTACTCCGCCGCCGCGCTGCCGGCGCTCGCGGCGTCTTCCGCCTCGGTCTTGCGCTGTTCGTCCTTCTTGGCCTCGATCTCCGCGGCCTTCTCTTCGACCTGCTTGACCAGGTGGTCGACGATGTCCTCGTCCTTCAGGCGGTGGCTGGGCAGGCCGTTGACGTAGACCTGGTGGGTGCCGCGGCCGCCGCCGGTAAAGCCGACGTCGGTCAGGGTCGCCTCGCCCGGGCCGTTGACCACGCAGCCGATCACCGAGACGGTCAGCGGCGTGGAGATGTGCTCCAGCCGGTCCTCCAGCTTGCGCACCGTCTCGATCACGTCGAACTGCTGGCGCGCGCACGACGGGCAGGAGATCACGTTGACGCCGCGATGGCGCAGGCCGAGCGACTTCAGGATCTCGTAGCCGACCTTGATCTCCTCGACCGGATCGCAGGACAGCGAAACCCGGACCGTGTCGCCGATCCCGGCCCACAGCAGGTTGCCCAGGCCGATCGACGACTTGATCGTGCCGGAGCGCTGGCCGCCGGCCTCGGTGATGCCGATGTGCAGCGGATAATCGCAAGCGTCGGCGAGCTGCATGTAGGCGGCGACCGCCAGGAACACGTCGGAGGCCTTGCACGAGATCTTGAACTCGTAGAAGTCCTCCTCTTCCAGGATGCGCGCGTGGGTGAGCGCGCTTTCCACCATCGCGTCCGGACACGGCTCGCCGTACTTTTCCAGGATGTCGCGCTCCAGCGAGCCGGCGTTGACGCCGATCCGCATCGAGCAGCCGTGGTCCTTGGCGGCCTTCACGACTTCCTGCACGCGCGACCGGGAGCCGATGTTGCCGGGGTTGATGCGCAGGCAGGCGGCGCCCGCCTGGGCCGCCTCGATGGCGCGTTTGTAGTGGAAGTGGATGTCCGCGACGATCGGGATGCCGACCTGCGGCACGATCTGCTTGAGCGCCGCGGTGCTCTCCTCCGACGGGCAGGAGACGCGGACGATGTCGCAGCCGGCGTCCTCCAGCCGCTTGATCTGCTCGACCGTGCCCTGGACGTCCTCGCAGTCGGTGTTGGTCATCGACTGCACGGTGATCGGCGCGTCGCCGCCGACGGGGACGCTGCCGACGTGGATCTGCCGGGACTGACGGCGGTGGATGTCGCGGTAGGGGCGGACGCTCATGGTGCTCGCTCTTGTGTCCGAGAGCGAAATGCCTGAAGGCCGCATCGGCCGTCCGGCTGACTTTCGCTCTACCTCCTTGAAAGGGGGCAAGAATCAACTGGAAGGCGGCTGCCCTCTCAGCATCTTGCCCTTGGGCTTCGGCCCGGGCGAACCGGCGATGCGGAAAAACGCATCCCACCACTCAGGGATACACGCGAACGCCGGTACCCGGCAACCGCGCGGCCGTCGCAGCAGCCATGACGGTTCGGTGAATGCCCGCGCGACGCGCGCGCCGGCGGTGCCCACGTCCGGGCGCCGGAGGCCCGCGGGCAGACCGCGCCGACGGGTCGGCCGCTCCGCCACACGGGTGGACCGGGCGAAGGCGGAGACGTGAGCACGGCGGTGGGTCCCGAGCCTCGGGTTTCGCGCGGAGCCGCCCCCCCATGCTCTCTCTGTTAGAGGCTGTGAGCGGACCTGCTGGCAACTCCTCCCGGGTTAGGAAGGTCGGCGATCAGACGGCTAGGTCAAGTGGGGGAGGGCGATATAGTCCTTGGACTGCATTTCCATCAGCCGCGAGACGGTCCGCTGGAACTCGAAGCCGCCGTCGGCGCCGGTGTAGAGGCGCTCCGGCGGGGCGTCGGCGGCGATCAGCAGGTTGCAGCGGTGCTCGTAGAGCGCGTCGACCAGCATCATGAAGCGCCGGGCCTCGTTGCGCTGGTCGCCGGTCAGCTGCGGCACGTCGTCCAGCAGGACCGTGTGGTAGTGCGTGGCGAGCGCGAGATAGTCCTGCGCGCCCAGCGCCTTGGCGCACAATTCGTCGAAGCTGAACCGGGCGACCCCGCGCGCCGAGCGCGGCACGTCGACCCGCCGGCCCTTCACCGTGATGTAGTCGCGCGCGATCTCCGCGCCCTCGGTCAGGCGGTGAAACGCCTGGTCCATCGCCTGGCGCGCCTTCGCCCCCAGCGGGGTCTGGTAGACGGTGATGTCCGACAGGCGGCTCAGCCGGTAGTCGCGCCCGCCCTCCAGGCCGAGTACGTCCAGGCGCTGTTTCATCAGGTCGATGAACGGCAGGAAACGGCCGCGCTGCAGGCCGTTTTCGTACAGCCGGTCGGGCGGGAAGTTGGAGGTGGCGACGACCACCACGCCGCGTTCGAACAGCGCCTCGAACAGCCGGCCCAGGATCATCGCGTCGGCGACGTTGACGACGTGGAACTCGTCGAAGCAGAACAGCCAGTTTTCCTGGGCGATCTTGTCCGCCAGCTGCGGCAGCGGGTCGGCCTTCGACCCCTTGGTCTCCTGCCGCCAGGCGTGCAGGCGGTCGTGCACCTCCGCCATGAAGGCGTGGAAGTGGACGCGCCGCTTGCGGGTGACCGGCGCGCGGGCGTGGAACAGGTCCATCAGCATGGACTTGCCGCGCCCGACGTCGCCGTAGAGGTAGAGGCCCTGCGGCGGCGTCTCCGGCCGGCGCGACAGGCCCAGGCGCGCCTTCCAGCCGCCGGGGCTCTTGGGCTGATAGTTCCGCAGCGCGTGGTGCAGCGATTCGAGCTTCTCCGCCGCCAGCTCCTGCGCGGGATCGCCGTCCAGCTCGCCCTGCCGGCGCAGCGCGCGGTAGGCGGCGAGCGGCCCGTCCGCGCTCACCGCGTCCTGGTTGGGCAAGTCGCTTGCGGCTTTGGCGCCGTCGTGCGCGGCCTCGGCCATGCTCCACCCGTGATCCAATGCCGGTAACGAGGCCGCACCTAAGCGCCGGCCGGTGCGCAGGTCAACGGTTGGGGGCCGTCAGCTCTCCGCCACCACCGCGTTCTCCAGCGTGCCGATGCCCTGCACCGTGCAGGCGATGGTGTCGCCGGGCTTCAGCCACAAGGGCGGGGTGCGCGCCATGCCGACCCCGGGCGGGGTGCCGGTGGCAATGATCGTGCCGGGCTCCAGCGTCATCACCTCGCTCGCCGCCTCGACCAGGGTCGCGACGTCGAAGATCAGGTCGTCGGTGGTGCCGTCCTGCACGGTCTCGCCGTTCAGCGTGGCGGAGATGCGCAGGCCCCGGGCGCCGTCGGGCAGCCCGTCCGCGGTCACGATCTCCGGCCCGAACGATCCCGACCGGTCGAAGTTCTTGCCCAGCGTCCACTGCCCGCCCTTCTTCTGGAAGTCGCGCAGCGAGCCGTCGTTCAGGATCGAATAGCCGATCACGTGGTCGAGCGCCCGGGACGCGGGCACGTTGCGGGCAGCGCGCCCGATCACCGCGACCAGCTCGCTTTCGTAGTCGTACTTCTCGCTCGCCGCCGGGCGGACCAGCGGCGCGCCGTCGGCGACGAGCGAGCTCTTGTAGCGGGCGAACAGGATCGGGTGCCGGGGCAGCTCCATACCGACTTCCCGCGCGTGGCTCAGGTAGTTCAGCCCGGCGCACAGGATCTTCGGCGGGTCCGGGATCGGCAGCGCGAGCTTGACCCCGTCGCGCGGCACCCAGTGCTCCGCCGGGGCGTGCTCGGCAAGCGCGCGCAGCCGTTCCAGGTTGTCCTCCGCCAACAGGGTCGCCCAGTCGCGCGGCATCTCGGGATCCAGCGCGGATAGGTCCAGGACCCGGTCGTCGCGCGCGATCCCGGGCGTCGGCCGGCCGTTCTTGTCGAAGCTGAGCAGACGCATCTAACCGGCCTATTCCATCGTCGGCATGGTGTACTCCGCACCGGCGCGGATGCCGGTGGGCCAGCGCTGGGTCACCGTCTTCAGGCGGGTGTAGAAGCGCACGCCCTCCATGCCGTGCATGTGATGGTCGCCGAACAGCGAACGCTTCCAGCCGCCGAACGAGTGGAACGCCATCGGCACCGGGATCGGCACGTTGATGCCGACCATGCCGGTCTGCGCCTCCTGCTGGTACTGCCGGGCGGCGTCGCCGTCGCGGGTGAAGATCGCCGAGCCGTTGCCGAACTCGTGCGCGTTCACCAGCTCGACCGCCTCGTCGTAGCTGTTGGCGCGGACCACCGACAGCACGGGGCCGAAGATCTCCTCCGTGTAGATCCGCATGTCGGGGGTGACCCGGTCGAACAGGCAGCCGCCCATGAAGTTGCCGTTCTCGTAGCCCTGCAGCGACTGACCGCGGCCGTCGACCACCAGCTCCGCGCCCTCCTCGACGCCCAGGTCGACGTAGCCCTTGACCTTCCGCAGGTGCTCGGCCGTGACCAGCGGGCCCATGTCGGCCTTCGGGTCGTCCCACGGGCCGATCCGCAGGTTCTCCACCTTGGGCGCCAGGCGGGAGACCAGCTGGTCGCCGGCCTCGCCCACCGTGACCGCGACCGAGACCGCCATGCAGCGCTCGCCCGCACTGCCGTAGCCAGCCCCCATCAGCGCGTCGGCGGCCTGGTCCATGTCGGCGTCGGGCATCACCACCATGTGGTTCTTGGCGCCGCCCAGCGCCTGCACCCGTTTATTGTGCGCGCAGCCGTGCTGGTAGATGTATTCGGCGATCGGGGTCGAGCCGACGAACGAGACCGCCTGCACGTCCGGGTGCTGCAGCAGCCCGTCGACCGCCTGCTTGTCGCCGTTGACGACGTTGAGCACGCCCTTCGGCGCGCCCGCCTCCATCATCAGCTCGGCCAGGTAGAGCGGGACGCTGGGGTCCTTCTCGCTGGGCTTGAGCACGAAGGTGTTGCCGCAGGCGAGCGCCACCGGGAACATCCACATCGGCACCATCGCCGGGAAGTTGAACGGCGTGATCCCGGCGACCACGCCCAGCGGCATGCGCATGGAGAAGCTGTCGACGCTCGACCCCACCTGCTGGGTATAGTCGCCCTTCAGGATGTGCGGCGCGCCGGTGGCGAACTCGACCACCTCGATGCCGCGCGTGACCTCGCCCTGGGCGTCGTTGAACACCTTGCCGTGCTCGCGGCAGATCATCTCGGCGAGCCGGTCGCGGTGCTGTTCCAGCAGTTCCTTGTACTTGAACAGCACCCGGGCGCGGCTCAGCGGGGTCTTGCCCGCCCATTCCGGGAACGCCTGCTTGGCGGACGCGACCGCGCGTTGCAGCGTGGCGTCGTCGGCGAAGGCCACGCTGGCGGTCTGCTGGCCGGTGGCGGGGTTGAACACGGCCCCGCTACGCCCGCCGGTGTCGGTCGTGCGCGCGCCGTCGATAAAGTGGGTGAGCTGATCGGTCATGAGGTCCCTCCGGCCCGTCAAGCGGGCGTTGCCTGTGTCGCGGCGCGTCGCTCGCGCGTGGGGAAGCGTTTATGGTTCCGTGTCCTTGCCTACCCGCTCGCGCGGGCGGCGGCAAGATGCCGGCCCGCACGCCGGCGGCGATCACGCGGGTCGGCGGCACCGCATGCGCACGCCGCGACAACCGGGGACTCGCAACCGGCGCGCCCGGGGCCCAGGTGACAGGACATGAACGACCTCGCGCTGATCGTCGAACTCTGCCCGGTCCTGCGCCGGCTGCTGGAGGACCAGGCCCGCGCCGGCGAGACGGTCCGCTACCGCGACCTCGCCCGGTCGGCGGAGGTGCCGGGACCGCACACGATCCACAAGACGACCCAGGCGCTGGAGGCGATCACCCGGGCCGACCATGCCGCCGGGCGACCGCTGATCGCGGCCCTGGCGGTCGGCCGCGGCAACGACGGCCTGCCGGGCCCGGGGTTCTTCCAGCTGCTGCGCGAACTGGGCCGCTACGACGGCCCCGACAGCGGCGAGGCCGCCCGCCAGGCGCACGCCCGCGAGGTCGCCGCGGTGATCGCCGCATACCGCGACGCCTGAGCCGAGAAAGCCGACACGCATCAGGGAGGGTCAACGCCATGGCCGACTGCCTGAAGATCACCGTGGGCGCCGTTTCGTTTACCGCAACCCTGCGCGACACCCCGACCGCCAGGGCAGTCGCCGCGGCCTGCCCGATCGAGGGCAGCGCCAACACCTGGGGCGAGGAGGTCTATTTCGGCGCCGCGCTCGACGTCGCGCCGGAGAGCGGCCAGCGCGCCGTCGTGGACGCCGGCGAGATCGCCTACTGGCTGGAGGGCAACGCGATCGCGATCGGCTACGGTCCGACGCCGGTCAGCCAGGGCGACGAGATCCGCCTGGCCGCGCCGGTCAACATCTTCGCCGACGCCGACCCCGACGCGGTCCGCAAGCTCACGGGGTCGACCGGCGGCGAGCCCGTGAAGGTGGAACTGGCGTAGGCCGGTTTCCGCCGGGCCGCTCGGCAGCGCATGCGACCGACCCACGTGCACGCGGAAGACTGTCTCCGGGAGTGCGCGCATCGGGCAAGCGGCACGCTGGCGCGACCGGGGGCCGCAAACCGCAGGCTCACGGCCCGTCCCAGACGGCGACGCGCGCGCCGACGGCGGTGGCGAGACGGTCGCGCAGCGTTTCGTCGACCGTTGGCGGCACCACGGCGAGGTCAAGCGGGGCCGACGGCGGCGGGGTGTCGGCCAGCGCTTCGGCGACCCGCGGCGACAGCACGGCCACTCTGGGCGCGGTCTGGTCCAGGGCGGCGGCGACCGTGCGCGCGTCCAGGCGCGGCAGCAGGACGACCTCGCGTCCGGCGGTGAGCGGCGTCAGCAGCGCGCTCAGCGCCCAGGCGTCCTCGGGGTGCTGGGCGATCAGCCAACGCCCGGCACCGCCCGCCAGGTCAAGCAGCCGGTCGACCGCGTCCGCCAGCTGGTCGGCGTCGGCCCGGCTGCCGTCGGCGCGCAGCACGCCCGCCGAAGCGCTCGCGTCCAGCGTGCCCGGGCGTTCCCCTTCCGCCTGCAGCAGGCGCGGCAGCGCGCCGGTGCGCGGATGGCGCGGCAGGGTCGCGAGCTCGCCGCCGCGCAGCAGCGGGGCCATCAGGTTGCGCGGAAACGGCAGCAGTTCCGCCATCTTGTCGACCAGGACGGCGTCCAGCGCGCTGTCGTCCAGCAGATCCAGCCAGCGGTGCTGCAGCCGGGTCAGGTCGAGCGACACCAGCACGCCCGCCGCGATGCCGGACAGCCGGTCCGCCAGCCCGTTCCCGCGCGCCAGCGGATCGCACGGCACCAGCGTCGCGCCCAGGCGCAGGCCGGCCATCGCGGCCATCGCGGCCGTCGGCACCGGCGGCAGCAACAGGCCCAGACGCTTGTCCGGACCGACCTCGAGCCGGGCCAGCGCGCCGGTCATCCGGCCGGCCCGGGCGGTCAGCTGCGCGTAACTCCAGCTGCGCCCGAAGCTGGAGATCGCGGTCTGCTCGCCGCGGGCGACCGCGGTCTCCAGAATCCGGGCGGCGATTGGGGCGGTTCCGCCGGCTGGCGCGTCGGGGTGGGTCACGTCGTCGCGTCCTCGCGTCCTGGCTGGTTCGGTGCAAAGGCCGGTGCGCGTGCGCTCCAAAGCGGGCGTTGGCGGCGGCGCCGAGACCGGGCCGATCTTGTGCGGGTGAAACGGATTGGGTTACCTGCCGGCCGGCGCGCCGTCGGCCGGGTGGGATCTAACGCCGGCGCCGCAAGCGCGGATCCGGACGCCGGGCCTGCGCGCCCGGCCAGCAAGCAGGGGGAGGACTAGCGCTCATGGCCCAGTTCCAGACATTGGACACGCTCGACGTCGCCGGCAAGACGGTGCTCGTGCGGGTCGACTTCAACGTGCCGATGCACGACGGCAAGGTCACGGATCCGAGCCGCATCCGGCGCGCCGCCCGGACCGTCCGCGAACTGGTCGACCGCAAGGCGAAGGTGGTGCTGCTGTCCCACTTCGGCCGGCCGAAAGGCGAGCGGGTGCCGGAGATGTCGCTCAAGCCGACCGTGCAGCCGCTGCAGGACGCGCTCGACGGCCTGCCGGTCGGCTTCGCGGAAGACTGCGTCGGCGCGCCGGCCGAGCACGCAGTCGCCGCGCTCGCGCCCGGCCAGGTCGTGCTGCTGGAGAACCTGCGCTACCACAAGCAGGAGGAGAAGGACGATCCGGGGTTCGCCGACCAGCTGGCCAAGCTGGGCGAACTGTACCTGAACGACGCTTTCTCCGCCGCGCACCGCGCGCACGCCAGCGTGCACGCGCTTGCCAAGCGGCTGCCGTCGGGCGCCGGCCGCCTGATGCAGGAGGAGCTGGAGCATCTGGAAGCCGCGCTGGAGACCCCCAGGCGGCCGATGCTGGCCGTGGTCGGCGGCGCCAAGGTGTCGACCAAGCTGGACCTGCTGTCCAACCTGGTGACCAAGGTCGACGCGCTGGTGATCGGCGGCGGCATGGCCAACACCTTCCTGCACGCCCAGGGCCACGACGTCGGCGGCTCGCTGTGCGAGAAGGAGCTGGCCGAGACCGCGAACCGGATCCTGCAGAAGGCCCGCGCGGAGGGCGGCGAGATCATCCTGCCGACCGACGCGGTGGTCGCCCGCGAGCTCGAGGCCGGCGTCGAGACCGAGACCTGCCCGGTCGACCGCGTGCCCGGCGACAAGATGATCCTGGACGCCGGCCCGGAAACGGTCGACCGGCTGTGCCGCCGGCTGGAGGATTGCCGGACAATCGTCTGGAACGGCCCGCTCGGCACGTTCGAGACGCCGCCGTTCGACCGGGCGACCAACCAGGTCGCCGCCAAGGCGGCGGAACTGACCAAGGCGGACCGGCTGCTGTCGGTCGCCGGCGGCGGCGACACCGTCTCCGCACTCACCCACGCCGGCGTGCTGCAGGACTTCTCCTACGTCTCCGCCGCCGGCGGCGCGTTCCTGGAGTGGCTGGAGGGCAAGGACCTCCCCGGCGTCCGGGTGCTGGCCGAGAGCGCGTAGCGCCGCCGTCCCCGGCCGTGCCGCCGGCCCCGGCCCCACCGCGGGTAGGTGCGCGGACCCCGCGCGACCGCGTGCGTCGAGCGCGGACCTGCGGCCCCGGAGCAAACGCGATGACAGCCAAATAGGCCCTCATCGTGGATCTCGCCCTAACCCCCATTTTGCACGGAGGCAGGGCGGGCCTCCCTTGAACCCGCGGATTCGTGCGGGTTATGGGCGCTGAGGCAATACACGAAATCAGCGTGGAGGCCCGCCCATGGCAGAGGGTAACCAAGAACAGCTGCGATTTCATCCCGTCGAGGGCTGCACGGTCCGGGCCGAGTTCAACGGCGGGGCCATGTCCTCGGACTTTGGCCCGATGCTGCTTCGGGGTGTCG
>NZ_NRRL01000099.1 GCF_016583645.1 Rhodovibrio sodomensis
TGGGCATGGCGGTCCTCCTTCTGCTGAATGTTTGAACCCGCTGAGCGGAGTTCGTGCTGACATCCCTGGAGGGCCGCCACCCTCTCCTCAACATCTCAGAGGGTGGCCGCCGCGATACCCCATCTCTCAGTGGCCGGCCTTTTTCTTGAGCGACACGGTCAGCGCGCCGTCGGTGGCCCTCGCTCTACCCGTAGCGGCCGCGTATTCTGCGCGTGCGCGTGCCCGTTGCACCTGGAGATCGACACGATGGCATCTATCAAGCACGAGCGCCGCACGCTGAAGAGCGGGCGCATCCGCGAGCGCTGGATCGTGAGCTACTATGCCGGCCCCCCAGGCGCCCGCACGCGGCAGTACCAGACCTTCGACAGCAAGCGCGCGGCCGAGCGATTCAAGGTCAAAGTCGAGGATCAGGATCTCCGCGGCGAGGTGCTCGCGCACGACACGAGCCCAACGGTGCACCAGGCCTGCGAGACATACCTGCGCGCTTGTGCGACGGGGACGCGGCAGAGCAAGCGCGCGAAAAAGGCCTTGCGCGAGCAGACGATCGAGCAGATGCGTGCCCGGCTGACGCTCTGGCTCTACGCTCACGACATCGGCGATCGCCTGCTGAGCCAGCTGACGCGTCGGGACGTCTCCGGCTACGCCGACTGGCTGATGACGCAGAGCGGCGCCGGCGCGCGCGAGCTCGAGCTGGTCTTTCAGCACCTGAAGGCAGCCCTGGCCGAGGCCCGCCTGCGCGGCGATTTGCACCAGGATTTCTGGTCGGATCTTGTCGCGCGCAAAGCCGAGAGCGATGCCGTCGGCGCGGACGAAGACGAAGACGAAGACGACGTCTGGGCGGACATTCCGTCGCACGCCGAGGCCGCGCATCTGATCGAGACGGCCAGGCGCCTGCGGGACGAGCCGAACGCCGTACTCGGCTGGCAGCCTGACGACGCGCCGTGGCGCCGGTGGCTTGCGCACGCAGCGGTCGCCGGCGGACGAGGGCATGCACAGCTCGCCAAGGCCTGGCGGCGCTACTACCCGCTCGTCGCCGCGGCGATCTGGACTGGTCTTCGGATGTCGGAGCTGCGCGCTGCAGCGGCGCGACGTCGATCTCGAGCAGCGGACCATCAAAGTGCGCCGCTCTGCGGACAAGAAGGGCCGGATCAATCGCCCGAAAAGCGAGGCCGGCCGGCGCATCGTCCCGATCCCCGAGCCGCTCGTCGAGATCCTGCGCGAGCGCCTGACCGATGTCGACACAGACCCGAAATCGTACGTCTGGAGCACCAGCGGGGGCCCGCTGCGCATTGAGCAAGTCTACAAGGCCTGGGGCCGGCTGCTGGGCTACGCAGGTATCGAGCGACAGCTACGCTGGCACGGACTGCGCGCTTACTACGCGACCTGCCACGCGAGCCGGGGGACTGAGCCGAATGCGCTGATGAAGATCATGGGCCACGAGGATCCGCGCACGACATTCGCGATCTACGCGCGGATCCATCGCGAAGACGTCGGCGCGATGATCGCCGCAGCGGACGCAGTAGCTGGCATGACGAAGCCGGCGGCGCCGGCGGAGGCCGCGGAGTAGATCAGAACGGGATTCGGTTGGTCTCGCCGGCAGCGTCTCAGCGCGTTTTTTGTCCCCGATTCTTGTCCCCAACTGGGTGCCGCACGCAGCCGCAACCGCAGGATTTCGCGCCGCAGCTAGCCGCAACAGAACCAGAACAAATATCGCAGGGGACTTAAGGGGTGGGGGTTAAGTCTCTGAAAAACAATGGTGCCGGCGGAGAGATTCGAACTCCCACCCTACCGATTACAAATCGGTTGCTCTGCCAGTTGAGCTACGCCGGCGTCCGGCCCGGTTCGGCGCCGGGCGCAAGATATCCGGGCGCCGGGGCCCTCGCAAGGAACGCGCGCCGGGCGCCGTTGGCGTGGCCTACAGCTCCCCGTCCAGCGTCAAGAGCGGGTCGTAGAGCTCCGGCCGGCGGTCGCGGAACAGGCCCCAGGCGGCGCGCTGGTTGGCCAGCGCGTCCAGATCGAAGGTGGCCGCGACGGCCGTCTCGCGGTCCTCGCCGGCTTCGGCCAGCAGGGCGCCGGTCGGGTCGGCGACGAACGAGCGGCCGTAGAAGGTGACCGTGCAGCTGTCGCCCGGCTCCGCGCCGATCCGGTTGCTGGCGACCAGCGGCATCAGGTTGGCGCCGGCATGGCCCTGCATCACCCGCTGCCAGTGGCCGCGGCTGTCCAGGGTCGGGTCCTGCGGCTCGCTGCCGATCGCGGTCGGGTAGAACAGCACCTCCGCCCCCTGCAGCGCCATCGCCCGCGCGGCTTCCGGGAACCATTGGTCCCAGCAGATCGCCGTGCCCATCCGCCCGAAGTGGGTGTCGAACACCATGAAGCCGGTGTCGCCCGGGTTGAAGTAGAACTTCTCCTGGTAGCCCGGCCCGTCGGGGATGTGGCTCTTGCGGTAGACGCCCAGGATCGCGCCGTCGGCATCGACCATCGCCAGCGAATTGTAGTGCGCGTTGTTGGCCCGCTCGAAAAACGAGATCGGCAGCACCACGCCCAGTTCGCGGGCGAGTTCGGCGAAGCGCGCGATCACCGGATGCCCCTCGAACGGGCGGGCGAGCTTGAACAGCTCGGCCTTCTGGTCTTTGCAGAAGTACGGCGTCTCGAACAGTTCCTGCAGCAGGATCGCGTTGGCGCCGTCGGACGCGGCCTGGCGCACCAGCGCCTCCGCCCGATCCAGGTTGTCGTGGGTGTCCCAGCTGCAGGCCATCTGGGTGGCGGCGACGGTGATCTCGCGCATGGAGGCGGGTCTTCATCCGGTTGGCGTGGTGCGAGCGATTCCACCACCCAGGCGCCGAAAGACCAAGCCCCGGTCGCCGCCCGGCCCGGGTTTTTCAGGAACACAAGGCCGGGCGCCTCGCGGCGCCCGGCCTTCAACCCGTCGAACAGCCAGCCGGTCAGTTGTCGTTCAGGCCGACGTTGAGCGGCACGATCTGGGAATAGATGTGCGACAGCTGGAACGCCTGGAAGCTGTTCGGCGCGGACTTCGACTGCTGGTGGCAGCTGAAGCAGCTGGTGTCCTGGTTGTAGGTCTCCATCGTCGCGTTGGCGAGGCTGAGCGAGCCGCGCAGGTCGGTGTCGGAGAAGTCGGCGGTGTCCGGGATCGGCGCGTCGGCCTTGGTGTCCGAGCCCTGGGAGGTCCAGATGCCGCCGATCTGGACGTAGTTGGCGCGCCGGTCGCCGTCCTTCAGCTGGCTGCGGATCGAGTTGTTGATCGACAGCAGCAGCGTGTTGTTCTCCGCCGAGCTCTTGTCCGGCGCGCTGCCCCAGGGGTTCATGCGCATCGTGTTGGAGGGCGCGATGCCGTTCCGGCAGACGAGGTTGCCCTGGTCGTCGCGGTTGGCGACGATGTTGCCCTGATCCTCCTTCATGCATTCCACGTTCTCGCGCGTCCGGAACATGTGGTCGCCCGCCGCCATGAACTGATAGCCGACGTCCGAGGGGTCGCGGTGGATCTGCAGATTGCCCTCGGAATCGGTGTAGTAGTACGGCGCGTTCGGGGCGTTATCGATGTGCTCGAAGCTGGCCCAGACGAATTCCTGGTGGTGCTGCACCGTGCCCACGACGTGCATGCCGACCAGCGCCAGTTCGGTCGTCCGGCTGCCGTCGCGGGTCCACTCGGTTGCGCCGCGGTCGAAGGTCGGCACCACCGCCTCGATGGTGACGTAGCGGTCCGGGTCGTCGACCGTGTTCGCCGCCACCCAGGAGGTCTTCAGTTCCATCACCAGCGCTTCCGGGGCCGGCACCAGGGCGGCCGGAAACTGCGCCTCGGTATAGTCGGTGACCGCCTGCAGGTCGCTCGCGTCGCGCGGAAACTTGGTCTCGCGCGGGAACTGGCCGGTCTTCTGACCGGTCAGGAAGTAGGCGTAGATGTCGTTGACGTGCACGCCGTAGTAGACCAGCGACCCGTTTTGCGACATCAGCACGCCGCTGCCGCCGGCCTGGCCAAGCTCGCCGATCTCGTCCGCCTTTTCGCTGCGCACCGCGAGTTGCAGCGGCCCCGCGTCGGGCGCGTTGTCGACCAGCCGGCGGTAGCCTTGGTGGTTGACCGGCAGCACGGTAAACACCGCCGGCCCGTCCAGCACCAGTGGATCGCCGGTGTTGTAGTCCGGGGAGGTCAGCCACAGGAACATCTGCGCCCCCCAGGTGTAGAAGTCGCAGACGGTGTTGTGCTCCGGGAAGGCGACGCTGTCCGCCGGGCGGACCGGCCCGTTGGCGCGCGGCGTGCCCTCCAGGAACCAGCTCGTGAAGGTGTCCGGTGAGACCGTGCAGGTCTGCTGCACGTCGCTCGGCAGATCGATCTGCGCCTGCGCCGGCGTGGCCAGGCCCGCCAGCATCGCGGTCCCCGCGATGGCGGCGCAGCTTTTCGCAAACAAGTAACGCATGGGTGAACTCCCCGTCCCCAACAACGATCGAGACGGGAGGTCTAGATGGGGTAACGGGCCGGCGCGAGCCAGGCCGTAGCGGTCGGGGTGGTCATCCCTCACACTGTTGGTGATTAAAACCGGCGTCAGGGCGGACCTGCGCCAAACAGAGGAGGGATGACCATGGACCAGTATGCCGGAATCGACGTGTCGCTGGAAACCTCCAGCGTTTGCGTGGTGGACAGTGCGGGCAAGGTGAGCCGCGAGGCGAAGGTGGCCAGCGAGCCCGAGGCGCTGATCGCCTGGTTCCGCGGTCTGGATGCACCGGTGACGCGGATTGGCCTGGAGGCGGGCCCGCTCTCGCAGTGGCTCTACGCCGGTCTGCGCGAGGCTGGCTTCGCGGTCGAGCTGCTGGAGACCCGACAGGTGGCCGATGCCTTCCGGTCGATGCCGGTCAAGACGGACCGCAAGGACGCACGCGGCATCGCGCAGCTGCTGCGGCTGGGCTGGTTCAAGCCGGTGCATTGCAAGTCGCTCGGCGCCCAGGAGGCGCGAGCGCTGCTGACGGCACGGCGGCAGGTACAGACCAAACGCCACGACATTGAGATGTCGATCCGCGGGATCCTCCGGGGGTTCGGGCTCAAGGTGGGCAGGACGACACCTAAAACCTTCGAACACCGCGTACGTGAGCTTGTCGACGGGCATCCGACGTTGAGCACGGTCGTGGAGGCGCTGCTACGCAGCCGCAGCGCCCTGGACATGGAGTTCCGGAAGCTCGACAAGGCCGTCAGCAAGGCCGCCACAGCGGACCGGACGGTGCGCCGGTTGACCTCGGCGCCGGGCGTGGGGGCGCTGGTGGCGCTGACCTACAAGACGGCCGTGGACGATCCGGCCCGGTTCGCCTCATCACGCGCGGTGGGCGCGCACTTCGGGTTGACCCCTGGTAAGTACCAGTCGGGCGAGACCGACGTGACCGGGCGGATCAGCAAGGTGGGCGACCACTGGGTGCGCGTCGCCCTCTACGAGGCGGCGAACGTCCTGCTGACCCGGCCGGTCAAGGGCGGCGCGCTCAAGCGCTGGGGCCTTGCCGTCGCCAAGCGCGCCGGCATGCGCAAGGCCAAGGTGGCCGTGGCGCGCAAGCTCGCGGTCATCCTGCACCGGATGATGGCGGACGAGACCACCTTCCGATTCGAGGCGGCGGCATGAGCCGGGGGCTCGGTTCGACAAGGAGAACATAGACGCGGCGGGGAGCTGAGCGAGCAACTCCGTCCCCGAGGTCCCGTCGCCGGGACGCGGGATCCGGCCAGGTCGCAAATCGGGGAGCAGGGCCAAGCCACTGCGCGTTCCTAGATTGACCGGCCGGTCCTGTTCCGGACCCCATACAGCAGCGGCCCACGCGCCGACTGCGGACAGAAGCAAGTCACCGGCGGCGGGGTTTTGACGAAAGGGGGTTGACCACCATAGGCCCGTTACAGAAGCCCGATTTCGCGCGAGGGTACACGTTAAGGTTACGGGACCGCCGCAGACGATTCGCCGAACTGGCGCCGGTCGCGCGCGCGAAATCGCTGCAAGTCGGACCGACCTTCGCCGTGAATTGCGCCCTGACTTCGTCGACAGAGGGCTGGATCGCCCAAGCTGACCCGGCCTGCCGCGATCCGCGGGGCTATAGCATTCCCAGCTCGCGCGCCGTTCGGTCGATGCAGGTGCGCAGCGTGTCGACCATCGTGTCGATGTGCGCCCGCTCGGCCGTCAGCGGCGGCGAGACGATCATCGCGTCGCGCACCGCGCGCAGGATCACGTCGCTGTTGAAGCAGTGGTCACGGCAAATCCCGCCGGCCTTGCCCAGCGGCTCGAAATGCCGGCGGGTCGCGGGGTCCGCGCACAGCTCGACCGCGCCGACCAGGCCCAGGGTGCGGGTCTCGCCGACGATCCTGTGATCGCGCAGCTCGCTCAGGCGCCGGGCGAGGTAGGGCCCGGTGTCCGCGCGGACCTTCTCGACCAGGCCCTCGCGCTCGATGATCGCCAGGTTCTCCAGCGCGACCGCGCAGGCGACCGGGTGGCCGGAGTAGGTGAAGCCGTGGAAGAACTCGCCGCCCTCGGCGATCAGGGTGTCGGCGACGCGCGGGCCGACCATCACGGCGGACAGCGGCAGGTAGCCGCTGGTGATCCCCTTGGCCAGGATCATCAGGTCGGGTTCCAGGCCGTAATACTCGCTGGCGAACCAGTGGCCGGTGCGCCCGAAGCCGGTGATCACCTCGTCGGCGACCAGCAGCACGTCGTGCTTGCGGCAGATCTCCTGCACCCGCGGCCAGTAGCTCTCCGGCGGGATGATCACGCCGCCCGCGCCCTGCAGCGGCTCGCCGACGAAGGCCGCGACGTTTTCCGGGCCGATCGACAGGATCTTGTCCTCGACCGCCTGCGCGGCCGCCGCGCCGAAGGTTTCCGGCGACAGCTCGCCGCCGTAGTCGAACCAGTAGGGCGGCATGACGTGCTCGAAGCCCGGCAGCGGCAGGCCGCCCTGGCCGTGCATCGCCGCCTGGCCGCCGAGCGACGCCGAGGCCATGGTGGAGCCGTGGTAGGCGTGCTCGCGGGAGACGAACACGGTCTTCTCCGGCTTCCCCTTGAGCGCCCAGTAGTGCCGGACCATGCGCACCATGGTGTCGTTCGCATCCGAGCCGGAAGAGCCGAAGAACGCCCGATCCAGCCCCTTGGGCGTGAGCTCCGCCAGCTTGGCCGCCAGCTCGATCGACGGCGGCGTGGCGGTCTTGAAGAAGGCGTTGTAGTAGGGCAGCTGCATCATCTGGTCGTAGGCCGCCCGCGCCAGTTCCGGCCGGCCGTAGCCGACGTTGACGCACCACAGCCCGGCCATGCCGTCCAGGATCCGCCGGCCCTCGCTGTCTTTCAGGTGCAGGCCGTCGGCATGCGTGATGATCCGGCTGCCGCCCTCGGCGGCCAAGCCCTGGTAGTCGGTGAAGGGATGCAGGTGGTGGCGGGTATCGGTCTCGCGCCAGCGCGCGGTCTGGTCGTCGTGGGCGGTCATGATTGTCGGCTCCGAACGGGAAGGCCTGGGGGTATCGACGAACGTGTCGGCGGGTTCCCTCTCCTCCACTGGGAGGAGAGGGACAGGGTGAGGAGGCCCCACGGCGATACCCGAGGCTACCTCCTCTCCCCGGCCCTCTCCTCGCAGGTGGAGGAGAGGGGGTTGAAACCCGTCCCTCAGGGGTTGAAGCCGATCCGGGCGCAGGTGATCAGGACGTCCGCGGCGATGTCGCGTGGGCCGCGGGGCAGGGGATGGTGGCGTGGGCTGGTCATCGGGTCGCTCATACGTTGAGCAGCAGGTGCTCGCGCTCCCAGCTCGAGATCACGCGCTGGTAGGCTTCCAACTCGGCGTCCTTCACGCTCGTGACAACCTGGACGAAGTCCTCGCCCAGCACGCGCTTCAGGCCGCTGGAGCGGGAAAAGCGGTGCAGCGCGTCGTACAGCGTGCGCGGCAGGGTGTGGGCGAGGCGGTAGCCGCTGCCTTCGACCGGGCGGGTCGGCTCCAGCTCCTCCACCATCCCCAGATAGCCGCAGGCCAGCGAGGCCGCCATCGCCAGATAGGGGTTGCAGTCCGCGCCCGCGCAGCGGTTCTCCACCCGGCGGCTTTCCGCCCCGGAGACCGGCACGCGGAAGCCGACGGTGCGGTTGTCCAGGCCCCAGTGGGTGTTGATCGGCGCGTCGGAGTGGCGCATCAGCCGGCGGTAGGAATTCACGTTGGGCGCCAAGAGCGGCATCACCGCGGGCAGGTATTTCTGCAGCCCGGCGATGTAGGACAGGAACTGCGCGCTGTTCTCGCCGTCGCTCGCGTTGGCGAACAGGTTGCGCCCGCTGTTGGCGTCCAGCACCGACTGGTGGATGTGCATCGAGCTGCCGGGCTCGTTCTCCATCGGCTTGGCCATGAAGGTGGCGTAGACCTTGTGGCGCATCGCCGTCTCGCGGACGGTGCGCTTGAACAGGAAGGTCTGGTCGGCGAGTTCCAGCGGGTCGCCGTGGTTGAAGTTCATCTCCATCTGCGCCGCCCCGGACTCGTGGGTCAGGGTGTCGATGTCGATGCCCTGCGCCTCGCAGAAGTCGTAGACCTCCTCGAACAGCGGATCGAACTCGTTGACCGCGTCGACGCCGTAGGACTGGCGCGCCGTCTCGCGCCGGCCGGAGCGGCCGATCGGCGGCTCCAGCGGGTAGTCCGGGTCGGTGTTCACGTCGACCAGGAAGAACTCCAGCTCCGGCGCCACCACCGGCGTCCAGCCGCGCGCGCGGAACAGCTCCAGGACGCGCTGCAGGGTACGCCGGGGCGCGATCTCGACCGGCGAGCCGTCGAAGTAGTAGGCGTCGCAGATCACCTGGGCGGTCGGGTCGTCGTACCAGGGCACCCGGCGGATCGTCTGCACGTCCGGCTTCAAGTAGACGTCGATCGTCGCCGGCGAGGTGACGCCGTCGTTCTCGCCGTAGTCGCCGGTCACGGTCTGGATGAAGATCTGCTCGGGGATCCTGAGGCCGGTCTCGCGCATGCCCTTGAGGAATTTCTGCGCCGGCAGGATCTTGCCGCGCGCGATCCCGGCCAGGTCGGGCACCAGGCACTCGACTTCGTCGATCGTGAAGCGGTCGAGGAAGTCGCTTGCGACTTGGTCGTCGCCGTTGTCGGATGTCATGCGGAAAAGGAACTCTCGGGTCCGCTTGGATCGTCCGTCGCAGGCCGGGCGGCCGCGCCGGGGCGCTCGCATCGGGCGCTGAACCGGCGTGTCCGGCCGCCCGCAGCGAGGCCGCGGGCATCCTACGGGCGCCCGGAAAAGGTGGCAAGGCAGCCGGGCTCTTGACCCGGCGGGCCGGATCGCCAGTGTTGGACGCACCAGCCCGTCGCCCGGTCTTCTCCAGAACCACAGCCGAAAGCCCGCCCGCCCGTGAGCGCCGATGCGCACATCAGCTCCTACTACGCCGCCACCGCCCAGCCGGCGCCCGAGCGCCGGCCGCTTGCGGGCGAGGTGCGCGCGGACGTCTGCATCGTCGGCGGCGGCTTCACCGGCGTGACCGCCGCCCTGGAGCTGGCGGAGCGCGGCTATGCGGTCGTGCTGCTGGAGGGCATGCGGATCGGCTGGGGCGCGACCGGGCGCAACGGAGGGCAGGCGTCGACCGGGTTCAACGCCGACATCGACAAGCTGCGCCGCTGGGTCGGCGACGACGACACGCGCCGGCTGTTCGAGTTGGCCGAGGAATCCAAGCGGATCATCGCCGAGCGGGTCGCCAAGCACGGCATCGATTGCGATCTCACCTGGTCGCACTTCAACGCCGCCAACAAGCCGCGCCACCTGGACGATCTGAAGGCGGAATCGGAGGTCTGGTCCCGCTTCTGCGGCTACGACAAGACCGAGATCATCGACCGCGACCGTTTGAAGGAGTGGGTCGACAGCGACGCCTACGTCGGCGGCATGGCGGATTACGGCAGCGGTCATCTGCATCCGCTGAACTATTGTCTGGGCCTGGCCCGCGCGGCGGAGGCGGCGGGCGCGGTGCTGCACGAAGACAGCCAGGTCACCCGGTTGGAGACCGATCGGGCCCGACCGCGCGCGGTGACCGGCCACGGGGCGGTCGAGGCCGACACGCTGCTGCTCTGCGGCAACGCCTACCTGGGCGACCTGGTGCCGCAGATCCGGCCCAAGGTCATGCCGGTCGGCACCTACATCGGCGCCACCCATCCTCTGGGCGAGAACCGGGCGAACGCCCTGTTGCCGACCAACGCCAGCGTGTGCGACAGCAACTTCGTGCTGAACTACTACCGCCTGTCGGCCGACCGGCGCCTGCTGTTCGGCGGCCGGGTCAGCTATTCGACGGTGATGCCGCCCAACCTGCCCAAGGCGATGCGGGCGAAGATGCTGACGGTGTTCCCGCAGCTGGAAGATCAGACGTTCGAATACTGCTGGGGCGGCTACGTCGCGATCACCGCCGAGCGCACGCCGCACATCGGCCGGCTGGGCACCAACGTGCTGTTCGCCCAGGGCTTCTCCGGTCACGGCGTGGCGCTGACCGGCGTCGTCGGGCGGATGCTGGCGGAGACGGTGGCCGGCCAGGCCGAGCGCTTCGACGTCATGGAAAAGCTGCCGCACACCACCTTTCCCGGCGGCAAGCTGCTGCGCACCCCGCTGCTCGCGCTCGGCATGCTGTGGTACCGGCTGCGGGACTACATGCCGTAGCTGCGCGACCAATATCGCCGGCGTAGCGATTGAACGCCCCGGCCTGAACGCCGTGGCCTGAACGCCGTGGCCTGAACGCCCTGGGGACGGAATCGCGCATGCAACCGATTTCACGCCGCACGGTTTTGGCCGGCGCTTCGGCCCTGGTCGCCGGGCCGGCGCTTGCCCGCGCGGACCGCTGGGCGCGCGTGGTCGCGGCGGCGCGGCGGTACGACCAGCTGCACGCGATCCTGGTCGCGCATCGCGGCCGCACGGTGGTTGCCGAGGCTTTCCGCGGCGACGGGCTGGACGCGCCGGCGAACGTCAAGTCGGTCTCCAAGTCGATCGTGGCGCTGCTGCTGGGCGCGGCGATCGACCGGGGTGTGGTGCCGTCGGTGGAGGCGCGTCTGGCCGAGGTGGCGCCGCGGTTGATCCCGACGGACGCCGAGCCGCAGGTGTACGAGCTGACGCTGCAGGACCTGGTCACCCTGCGCGCCGGGCTGGAGCGCACGTCCGGTTCGAATTACGGCGCATGGATCGCCTCCGACAACTGGGTCGCCGACGCGTTGTCCCGGCCGTTCGTGGCGGAGCCGGGCGGGCGGATGCTGTATTCGACCGGCAGTTTCCACGTGCTGGGCGCCGCGCTGGCGGAAGCCAGCGGGCGCGACCTCTTGACCCTGACGCGCGACTGGCTGGGCGATCCGCTGGGGATCCAGGTGCCGCCGTGGACCCGGGATCCGCAGGGCTACTACATGGGCGGCAACCAGATGGCGCTGAGCCCGCGCGCGATGCTCCGGATCGGCAACCTGATGCGCCGCGGCGGGCGCTGGCAGGACGCGCGGATTCTGCCGCGCGCCTGGGTCGAGGCCTGCCTGACCCCGGTCACGACGTCGCCGTATTCTGGGCTCGGTTACGGCTACGGCTGGTTCGTGACCCAAACCTCGGCCGGGCGGCTCGGGCTGGCGCGCGGCTACGGCGGGCAGATCATCGCCGTGGCGCCGGACGCCGAGGCCGTCGTCGCGATCACCAGCGACCCGACCCAGCCCGCACGCAGCGGCGGCTACTTCGGCGACCTGTTGAGCCTGATCGCGGAAGAGGTGCTGGCGGCGACCTGAGTTCCGCCGGTTTCCGGCACCCGGATGTCTCCCGAAGCCAGCCGTCGATGTCTTCCCGGAAGCCTCGGTGCGGCTTGTTGTCCCAAGTGTCGTCCGGCCTGCGTATCTGTCAGTTTGAATAGACATCCCGACTGTAAGGTAGGCTTGACACATGCGGACCGATCCACCAACGTCACCTGGGTGGTGTTGATTGCGGATCGGGTGGTCGTGTCATGAAACTCGCGAAGTATGTTAAGTTTCGCCAAGAAAAGTTTGGCGGGGTGCTGTTCGAAACCCGGTCGGAAAAGGTCTACGCACTGAACCCCACGGCGGCCGCGGTCGTGCGCGAGATCCAGGCCGGCACGCCGGAAGACGCGATTCCCGCGCGCCTCAAGGCCGACTTCGACGCCGATGAGGCCGCCCAGATCGACCGAGAGGCGGCCGCCTTCGCGGATCAGCTGCGCGAGCAGGGCCTGGTGGTGGAGGAGTAGCCGCGATGGACCAACACCCGGGCCAGGGCGGCAGCGCGGAGACCGCCGGTATTCGTCCGCAAACCGCGACGCCGGGCGCGACCACCTCGGGCGCGCTGGGAGCGCCGCTCTATCTCGCGTGGCAGCTGACCAACGAGTGCAATTTCGCCTGCCTGCACTGCATCGAGGAGAGCGGGCCCGGCCGGGCGTTCAAGGACGAGATGACGGACCAGCAGGTGTTCGCCACGCTGCGCCAGGCGATCGACCTGGACGTTCCCTACATCTCGCTGTCCGGCGGCGAGCCGATGGTCCACCCGCGCTTTTTCGACCTGGTCGCCTACGCGAGCGAGCGTGGCGCGCAGCTGAAGATCGAGACCAACGGCCAATACCTGACCAAGGATGCCTGCCAGCGCCTGAAGCAGCTGGAGGTCAAGTCGGTCCAGGTCTCGATGGACGGCGCCAGCCGCGAGACCTTCAACAAGATGCGGGTGCGCGGCGACTTCGACGCGGTCGTGCAGGGCATCCGCAACCTGGTCGAGGCGGGCGTCCCGCTGGAGATTAACTACTCGCCCACCAAGTTCAACACCCACGAGATCGGCCGCGCCATCGATCTGGCGTACGAGCTGGGCGCGCAGAACTTCTACACCGGCCGGACGATGTATACCGGCAACGCGGTCAAGACCTGGCACATGCTGGTGCCGAGCAACGACCAGTACATGCACTGCTTCAACACGCTGCATCTGAAGCGGATCGAGTACGCCGGGCGGATGCGGGTGCACTTCCACGAGATGGGCCTGCTGCAGGAGATGCGCGAGCGCCTGGAAAACCCGGCCGCGCTTCTGGTCGTGCTGCCGAACGGTCTGGTCAAGCTGATCAACGCCCTGCCGTTCGTCTGCGGCGATCTGCGCACGGACTCGCTGGCGCAGGTCTGGGCGAACTTCCAGAACGCCTGGCAGGACCCGCGCGTCGCCGAGTTCGTTGCCGCGCTGGAACAGGACCCGGCCAAGACGGCCGAGCTGCACCACTGGATCTACGTCTGACCCGGCGAGCGAGGCGCAGGTGAGCGAACCCGCCCAGGCATACCCCGCGCGCCCGGCCGGCCCGGCCGCCCTCATGGGCCGGATCGCCAGCCTGGTGCGCTACCGTTTCTTCCTCTACGCCGGCCTGCTCCCTTTCTTGTTGGGCGCCGCCTGGGCGTGGGCGATCGTCGGTACGTTCGACGCCGGCGTGTTCTGGACCGGGCTGTGCGGCATCGTGCTGTCGGTGATCGGCGTCGAGGCGTTCAACGAGTATTTCGACAGCCGGATGGGGACCGACCGGGTGTTCGATCCCGAGGACACGCCGCCGATGTCGCGGGCTGTGCTGTGGCTCGGCGTCGCCGCGTTCGCCGGTGCGCTGGCCGTCGGGCTCTACCTGGCGGCCCGGACCGGCTGGCCGATCCTGGTCTACGCCGGCCTGGGCGGACTGGCCGCGGCGTTCTACGTCGCCCCGCCGATCCGGTTCGCCTACCGCGGGCTGGGCGAGACGGTGATCGCGCTGTCCTACGGCCCTCTGATGGTGCTCGGCAGCCTGCACCTGCATGCCCAGCCGCGCGACCCGGCGGTGATCGGGCCCGCCCTGCTGGCCTCGCTGGTGCCGGGATTGCTGATCATGGCCCTCGCGGTGACCAACGCGATCCCGGACTTCCATCAGGACCGCCTGGTCGGCAAGCGCAACCTGGTCGTCCGGCTGGGTCGGGCGCGCGCGGTCTGGCTGTACAACGGGCTCGCCGCGCTGGCCTTGGGCGTGGTGGCCGTCGGGGTCGCCGGCGGTTGGTTTCCCTGGCCGACCCTGGCCGCACTGGCCGCAGCGCCGCTGCTGTGGCGCAGCCTGCAGCACGGCCGCACCGGCTGGCAGACGCCGCGGCAGTTCCTGCCCGCGGTGCGCGCGATCGTGCGCTGCTACATCGTCGCCGCCGGGCTGTTCACCCTTGGGCTGCTGAGCCAGCCCTGGCTGGCCGGTTAGGGGAGGCGCGCGATGACCCGGCACGCGGCCGAGCCACGCCGCAGGCATCAGATCGACCGCCTGGGCGCGCCGCTGTTCGTTTCCTGGCAGCTGACGCGCGACTGCGATCTGGCGTGCGTCCACTGCTGCACCGAAAGCGCGCCCGGCAAGCCGATGCCGGGTGAGTTGAGCCGTGAGGAGGCGCTGGCGCTCGCCGACGACATCGTCGCCGCGGGGGTGCCCTACGCCATGCTGTGCGGCGGCGAGCCGATGGTCGTGCCGCATTTCCTGGAGGTCGCCGAGCGTCTGGGCCAGGGCGGGGTGCAGCTGAAGATCGAGACCAACGGCCAGCGGTTCGGGACCGACCAGGCGGCGCGGCTGGCCGAGCTTCCGGTACGCAGCGTGCAGATCAGTCTGGATGCCGACGATCCGGCGACCTACGCCCGCCAGCGTCCGGGCGCGTCGCTGGCGAAGGTGCACGCCGCCTGCCGGGCGGCGCGGGGCGCCGGGCTGCCGCTGGAAGTCACCTTCGCGCCGACCCGGATCACGATCGCCGAACTGCCCGCGGCGATCCGCCGGGCGCGGGAGCTGGGCGCCTTCCGGTTCAACACCGGCGCACTGATGCGCATCGGCAACGCCGCCCGCAACTGGCGCAAACTGCAACCGAGCGCGGAGCAGTACGCCGCCTTCCGGGCGATCCTGGATCGAGAGGCCGCGGCCGGCGATGCGGCGATGGAGCTCGCCTACCTGCCGTTCCGGATGCAAGACGGACTGCGCCAGATGGCGGCGGAGCCGCCGGCGACGCTGCTCGTCCTGCCCGACGGCCGGGTCAAGGCGTGCGCGGCGCTGCCCTACGTCGTTGCCGACGTGCGCCGGGACGGGCTGGCGCATGCCTGGCGATCGTACTGCCAAGCCTGGCACGGGCCGGAGCTTCGGGCTGCCGTCGAGGCGGCGGCCACCGACGAAGCCCGGCATGCCGACGCCAACGCTTGGCAGGAGCTGGCGGAATCCCCCGCCTGAGCAACCCCGAAAGGAGGTGACGCATGAGCGAGAGCGTGAGCGAGACGCGCGACGCGCGTCAGGAGGAGCGGTCCACGGACGCGCACGACAAGATGACCTGGGAGACCCCCCAGATGGAGGACGTCTCCGAGCAGGTCATGGCGCAGCCGTACATCCGCTTCACCTAAAGACCGGTCGGGGCCGGCTGGCCGCGGTCGGCCGGTCCCGGCTCCTTCGCCGCCGGTCACCACGGCCGTCCCCCGCCGCAACCCTGAGCCGAGCCCGCCCGCGATGCGCCCTGGAGCCGCTGTCGAGGATTTTCGCGCCCCGCTGTTCATCGCCTGGCAGCTGACCAACAGCTGTGCCGGCCGCTGCCCGACGTGCTGCGAGGACTCCGGCCCGAACCACGGCTGGCCGGACGAGCTGACCCGGGACGAGGCGCTGCGCGTCGCCCGCGAGATCGCCGGGGCCGGCATCCCCTATGCTGCGTTCGGCGGCGGCGAGCCGCTCGGGGTGCCGCACGTCTGGGAGATCTTCGACACCCTCTCCGCCGCCGGCACGTCGATCAAGATCGAGACCGACGGGCGCTACGTGGACGCGGCGGCGGCCGCCCGGATGGCGCGGCTGCGGGTCGACAACGCCCAGATCTCGGTCGATGGCGCCCGGGCGGGAACGCACGAACGGCTCCGCCCCGGGTCCGCCAGTTTCGACCAGGCAACCGGAGCCCTGCGCCATCTGAGCGCCCACGGCGTGCCGGCCGAGCTGGTGTTCACGCCGACCCGGCACAACCTGGCGGAGATGGCCGACGCTTTCGACCTCGCGGTCGAGCTCGGTTGCAGCGCGTTCGTGACCGGGCCGCTGATGCGCCTCGGCCGGGCAGCCGCCGATTGGCAGACGCTGGCGCCGGATCCCGACGCCTGGGCCGAGGCGACGACCGATCTGCGCGCCCGCGCGGCCGGCCGACGCGACGCGCCGACCCGGCTGTCGATCTATCCCCACGACATCGAACGGGAAATCGCCGACCGGCTGGCAAGCCCGCAGGCGATGATGCTGATCGTGCCGAACGGCCGGGTGAAGCTGCTCAACGCGCTGCCGTTCGCCCCCGGCGACCTGCGTCGGCAGACCCTGCTGCAGGCCTGGTCGCGCTATCAGCAGGCCTGGCGCAGCGCCGAGGTCGCCGACTTCATCCACCGCTGCCGCGGCGCGCCCGAACTGCTGCGACACGCCAACGAGACCTGGCCGGTCGGCTGAGACCGCGGCCCTGTCACGCCAGCACCGCCGCCGTGCCGCCGCGCCGCGGGTCGCCGGCACCGGTCACGCGGCCGTCGGGCAGGCGCTCGACCGCGTGGACGCCGCCGAAGAACATGTTGCGTTCCGGCCAGCGCTTGAGCGCTTGGCCTTCGGCAGCCGCCGCGGCGATTGCCGGCTCGGTAAAGCCGGGCTCGATGCTGACCAGGCCGCGGTCGACGTGCAGCCGGGCGGCCGCGACCGCTTCGGCCGCGGATAGGCCGTAATCCACCAGCAGGCTTGCCACCTGCACCAGCGCGGTCCGGATCCGGTTCGACCCGCCGGAGCCGAACGCGACCTGCCGGCCGCAGCCCAGCTCCAGCACGCTGGGCGCCATCATCGAGGCGATCCGCGTATCCGTCGGCCAGGCGTCGAAGCCGTCGGGGTGCAGGTCCTCTTCCCCCAGCATGTTGTTCAAGTGGATGCCGGTGCCGGGCCAGGCGTGCCCGCAGCCTTCGCCGTTGGACAGCGTGACCGCGGCCAGGTTGCCGGCGGCGTCGGCGACCGAGATGTGGGTGGTGCCGCGGCCGCAGCGCGGCCGGCCCGCCATCGCCGCGCGGTAACGGGCCAGCAGCCCGGGGTCGAACAGCGCGCGTTCCGGCGTCTCGCGCGCGCTCAGGCGTTCGGCCTCGCCCCGCGCGTCGGAGGTCAGCCGCATCGCGCGGGCGAGCGCACCCGTCTGCGCCGCGCTGCCGGCGGACCCGGCCGGCCCCGCCGCCTGCAGCAGGTCGAGGGCGAAGGCGACCAGCATGCCGCCGCTCGACGGTGCCGGGTTGGTCAGCAGCCGGGCGTCGCGGTAGCCGCGGGCGAGCGGCTGGCGCCGTTCGACCCGGTAGCGTGCCAGATCGTCGGCGCTCAGGTGCCCGCCAGCGGCGCGCGACAGTTCGCCCAGCGCCTGCGCCAGGTCGCCTTCGTGGAACGGCCGGTCGCCCTCCACGCCCAGGCGGTCGAGCGTCTCCGCCAGCTGCGGCTGCACCGGCCGTTCGCCGGGTGCGCGCGGCGTGCCGGCGGGGTCCTGGAACACGCCTGCGATCTCCGGCGTGGTGGCCAGGATCGGTGCCAGGATGCGCCCGGCATAGGCGTCGAAGTCGCGCAGCGGCACGCCGGCGCGCGCGAGCTCTGCGGCCGGGGCGACCAGGGCGCTCAACGGCCGGCTGGCAAGGTCGGCGTGCACCGCCGCGATGCCCCGGATCGCGCCCGGCACGGCCGCCGCGCCGAGGCCGACATGGAACTCCTGCGTCGCCGGGCCGAAGTCGACCTCGACCGCGCGGAAGTCGGCGCCGTCGCGGGCCCGGCCCGGCGTCTGGGCGAAAAAGTCGTACAGAACGGGCACCCGGTCGGCCGGATGGGCGAGCAGAAAGCCGCCGCCGCCCAGCGAACACAGCAGCGGCTCCGCCACGCTGGCCGCCGCGACCGCCGCGCTTCCTGTGGTGCCCTTGCCCGTGGTGCCGTGTCCCGCGTGCGTCATGGCGCCGGGGTCTAGCACTGCGGGTGCCGACAGGCTAGTGGGTGGCGGGTGGCAAGCTGAGACCACCGTACCGGCGGGTCCCTCTCCCTCGAGGGGAGAGGATAGGTGAGGGTGGGACTCCCCGCCAGCGCCGGGAAGTCCCACCCTCACCCTCCCACGCCGCTTTGCGGCGCGGGCCCCTCGCTCTCCCCTCGAGGGAGAGGGGTGACAGCGGCGACCGTCGCAAGCCATTCAGGATTTCTCCCAGATGACCGCCACCGCATGACCGCCGCCGCTCAGCTGACCGCGCGCCAGCGTACACTCGGCCTCAGCGCCGTCGTGGTGGCCAGTGTGGGCGCGGGGATGACGCTCGGCATGCTGATGCCGCTCGCCAGCCTGACGCTGGAGGGCTGGGAGATGTCGGCGACCCTGATCGGGCTGAACAGCTCGATGCAGGCGTTGGCGATGCTGGTGTGCGGCCCGTTCCTGGCCGGCTGGGTGCGCCGGCTGGGCCCGGTGCCGGCCCTGCTCCTGGGCACTGCGGTCGGCGCCCTGGGGATACTGGCCTTGCCGCTGTTCCCGGAACTCGGCCCGTGGTTCGTGCTGCGTTTTCTGATCGGCGCCGGGATGGCGCTGCCATGGCTGGTGGCGGAGACCTGGGTCAACGCGATCGCCCGGGAGGCCAGCCGCGCGCGCGTGATCGCGGTCTACTCGATCGCGCTGTTCGCCGGCCTGGCGCTGGGCCCGCAGCTGCTGCAGCTGACCGGCCGGACGGGCGTGCTGCCGTTCGCGGTCTGCGCGGCTGCACTGGCGCTGGCGCCGCTGCCGATGGTGGCGGCGCGCGGCCTGCTGCCCAGCCTCGAGATTCCGCCGGGCCTGCGGATCCATCAGGTGCTGGCGCGCGCACCCACCGTGGCGGGCGCGGCGCTGATCGCGGGCTTGAGCGAAAGCGCCTGCTACATGCTGCTGCCGGTCTACGGCGTCCGTGCCGGGGTCGGGGAGGCGACGGCGCTGACCTGGCTCACCGTGCTGATCCTGGGCGCGGTCGCCTGGCAGTTCCCGCTGGGCTGGCTGGCCGACCGGGTCGACCGGCAGCGCCTGCTCGGCATGGCGGGCCTGGCGGGCGCACTGGTGCCGCTGCTGCTGCTCGCAGTGGTGCCGGGCAGCTGGGTGGTCTGGCCGCTGCTGTTCCTCTACGGCGGGATCGCGCTCGGCTACTACACGGTTGGCCTGGCGCACCTGGGCGCGCGCTTCGCGCCTGGGGAGCTGGCGGTCGCCAACGCAGGCTTCATGGTGCTGTACGAAACCGGCACGACCGCCGGGCCGGCGTTCGCCGGGGCGGGGATGGAGCTGTGGGCACCGCACGGCTATCTGCTGGCGCTGAGTGGGTTCGGCGCCAGCTTCGCCGCCCTGGTCGCCTGGCGCCGGCGGGGCGGCGGATCCGGCTAGGGCAAGATGCCGAAAGGCGGGCTCACCTTTCAGCTGAATCTTGCTCTCTCTTCAAGCAGGTAGCCGCGCCCTCGTGCGGTCACATTGCGCAGGTCTGCTCGACCGCCCAAATGATGTGACAGATGCCGCTTGTTCAGGAGACATCCCGCCATGGCCATCCGCACCCTGACCCTCGCGACCGGACTGACCCTCGCGCTCGCCGTCCCGCCGGCGGCCGCGCAGGAGCCGGCGCCGGAAGACAGCCCCTCGGGAGACAGCCCCGGCGAGATGGCGCTTGAGGGGGTCGAGCAGCTGATGAACGCGATCGAGACCTTCGTCCACTCCCTGCCGATGTACGGCGCGCCGCGGATCGACGAGGACGGCAACATCGTGATTCCGCGCCTGGATAACGGCGACCAACCCGACCGCACCCCCGAACGCAAGCCGGACAAGCCCGACCAATCGCCCAACGGCGACGGCGGCGTGACGGAGATTTAGGCGGGGCAGGTTTAGCCCGCGCCGTCGCTGAGATGTAACAAGCGTAGCGGCGGGTCCCTCTCCCTTGAGGGGAGAGGATAGGTGAGGGTGGAAATCCTCGCCGTACGCCGGGGAGTCCCACCCTCACCCTCCCACGCCCTGGCGGGCGCGGGCCCCTCCCTCTCCCCTCAAGGGAGAGGGGATGAACGGGCGCCGCTTTTACTATTGCGCCGGTCTTGAGGGGTGGCGGCGCGCTGCTATCTTGCGGACCACGCCGACCGCTCCCCGCTTCCCCGTGAGATCAAGGATACCCGCGCGACATGGACGATCCGCTCGGCGTTTACGTGCCCGGCGGCCGGCTCGATCGGCAGGACAACGAGATCGGCGCACTCGCCAACCTGACGTTCGCGGTCAAGGACCTGTTCGACATCGCCGGGGTGGCCAAGACCTGCGGCTGCCCCGCCTATGCCGCGCGCTTCGGCGAGCCCGCGGCAGCTAACGCGCCGGCGGTCGCCGCGCTGCTGACCGCGGGCGCGCGCCTGACCGGGCGGACGGTGATGGACGAGCTCGCCTACAGCCTGACCGGCGCCAACCCGCACCACGGCACCCCGACCAACAGCGACGCGCCTGGGCGCACCCCGGGCGGCTCCTCCAGCGGCTCCGCCGCGGCGGTGGCCGGCGGGCTGTGCGACCTTGCGCTCGGCACCGACACCGGGGGATCGGTGCGGGTGCCGGCCAGCTATTGCGGCGTGCCCGGCCTGCGGCCCAGCCACGGCGCGGTCTCGCTCGACGGCGCGATGGCGCTGGCGCCCAGTTTCGACACCGTCGGCTGGTTCGCCCGCGACACCGAAGTGCTGCAGGCGGTCAGCGAGCATCTGCTGCCGCTGGATACCGACGGCGCCGAGATCGGCCACCTGACGATCGCACAGGATGCCTGGGACCTGGCGGAGCCGGAGACCCAGCGAACGCTCGCCTCGTGGCAGGACCGGCTCCGGCAGCGCCTGACCGGCGGGGACGCCCGACGCCTCGCCGACGACAGCGGCGGGCTCGCCGCCTGGCGCGAGGCATTCCGATCGGTGCAGGCGCGCGAGGCGTTCGCCCAGCACGGCGCCTGGATCGCCGAGAGCGAGGTTCCGCTCGGCCCCGAACTGGCGCAGCGCTGGACCTGGGTGCGCAGCGTCAGCGACGCGGACGCCGACGCGGCCTGGGCGACGGTGCGCACGGCGGCGGCGCGTGTGCAGGCGCTGACCGCGAACGGCGGGGTGATCGCGCTGCCCAGCGCGCCCGGCGTGGCGCCGCCGATCAACGGCGACGCCGACGCCTGGGCGGATCACCGGGCGCGCGTGCTCGCGCTGTCGTGCATCGCCAGCTTGAGCGGCTGCCCGCAAGTGTCGCTGCCGGTGGCGCGCCTGGACGGCTTGCCGCTCGGCCTCGGCCTGATCGGCCCGCAGGGCGGCGACCGCGCGCTGCTCGCCTTTGCCAGCCGCCTGCTGCCGGCCAACCAGGAACGCGACCCCGGGGCCGTGTTCGACGAGGCGTGAGGAGCATGTTCCCTCTCTTCCACTGCGAGGAGAGGGTTCGGCAGATCAGGTTTCCTGCGGCATCGGCATCCCGGCAACCTCCTCCCCTAGCCTGGATTTTGCACGCAGCTGCTTGATGCCGTCTGGTAGCCGCCGCGAGCCGTTCGCGTAAGGGTCTTGGCGGGGTATTGTACGATGTGGATGTGGTGTTTTTCGTGTCTCGATTCAGGCCGGCGGCGAGCTGCGCGTCAGGCGAGTCCTGATGGACGCGCGGCATCGTCGGCGCTGGCCCGCGCGTGGCGCAGGGTTGGTTGTCGGGCCGCTCGCCGGTGGCTCAGGCCGGCCGAGGCGGCGGTGGCTTGATGCGGTAGAGGATCTCGCTTGCCCGGTGCAGCAAGCCCTTCACTGGACAGCTGGTGGGCAGGTGCAGATCCACGCGTCGCTTTTTGGGTACCACCCGCACGGCGCGCTTGAACAGCTTGACGATCACGGTGCCGGGCTCGGCGCGGGCGAGTTCGGTGTGCGCCAGGACCTGCGTGCGCAGGGCATGGTGCAGGACGTACGCGGCGCAGGCGTAGAACAGCCGCAGGTGGTTGGCCAGGAAGCTGCGGTCGGAGGTGCGCTCGGCGAACAGGTCGTTCTTCCAGTGTTTGATGAAGTTTTCGTCCTGTCCGCGCGCGGTGTAGAGCGCGGCATAGAGGTACTCCGGCTCGGGCTGCTGCAGGGAGGTGACGACGAACCGGGGGTTCCGGCCGGCAGCCATGACCTCGGCCTTGAGGATCACCCGCGGGGTGATCGGCCAGGAGCCCGCGGCGTAGGACAGCTCACAGTAGTGACGTGTGGCCTGGGGCGGTGTGAGGCTCATCCGCCGGGCCTCCGCGCAGCGGGCCGTGTGCTCTTCGGCCGCTGCGTCGAGGTCGGGACGGGCTTGCTCGTACAGCCGGTTGTTGCCGGTCAGGCCGAGAAGGAAATCGGTGTTCGGCCGTTCGGCGATCAGGCTCATGATTTCCGGGTTGGCGAAGTGGCCGTCGCCCCGGACCAGGATATGGGTGTCCGGCCAGGCCACGCGCAGGCGGTCGAGCACGCGCCGCAGGATGCTGGCGTTCTCCGCGCCGGTCGGGGTCTTGCCCGGGCGCAGCACCGCCGTGACCAAGCGTCCTGTCTGACCTTCGAAGATCGCCAGCGGCAAGAAGCAGTGCGTTCGGTAATGATGGTTGTAGAAGCTGAACGCCTGCTGGCCGTGGGTCGGATCGACGGTGTGATCCAGGTCCAGCACGATCGCCTCGGGCTCTTGCGCGTAGCTGGCGATGAACTGGTCCACGAACGCCTGGCCGAGGCGGTAGATGTCCTTTTTGGAGACGCCGTTCTCCAGGCGGCAGAAGGTGGACCCGCTCGCTAGGCGGCTCTTCTCGGCAAGCGGATAGCGGTCCAGAGCGAGTTGGAACACCGGATCGGTGCTGAGCGCGTCGGCGTCGTTGCCGTCAGCGTAGCCGCAGGCGTGCAGGAAGGCCCGGTACGCGAGAAGATCCCCAAGCTCATGGTCGGTGTAGGAAGAATGACGCCAATCGGCGATCGCCGCGGCCAGACGGTCGCTCAGGCCGATCTGCCGGTCGACACCCCGAAGCAGCATCGGGCCAAAGTCCGAGGACATGGCCCCGCCGTTGAACTCGGCCCGGACCGTGCAGCCCTCGACGGGATGAAATCGCAGCTGTTCTTGGTTACCCTCTGCCATGGGCGGGCCTCCACGCTGATTTCGTGTATTGCCTCAGCGCCCATAACCCGCACGAATCCGCGGGTTCAAGGGAGGCCCGCCCTGCCTCCGTGCAAAATGGGGGCTAGAGCAAAATCGATGAAGGTCTGGTCGACCTTCATCGTGAATTTTGTAACAGGGGCAAAACGCCGGGCATCTGGGGGTGTTGGGACTCATCTTTGGGTGCATCCGGTATGGGGGCGTGATTCTGTTGGGTCATGGCGAAGGGCGGACGGGCGGGATTGTGCAAGCAGCGCAGGACGTGCTGCGCGCCGGCGTCGCCACGCTCGACCGTCTCCTGCAACGGCTGCTCGCCCACCAGGACGCCCTGCTGATGGTCCTCGAACGACCCGAGGTGCCGCTGCACACCAACGCCTCGGAGAACGACATCCGCAGCCACGTGATCCGGCGGAAAATCTCCGGGAGCACCCGCAGTGATCGCGGACGCGACTGTCGCGATGGCTTCCCGGGCGTGTTCAGGACCTGCGACAAGCTCGGGGGGTCGGCCGCAGGCTGGCGTGTCGAAGCAAGCCCGACGGGTATCGAAGCGCCCGCTACTCCGCCGCCAGCCGGGTATTCGCCAGCTCCCGGGCGAGCGGGGTCATCGCCGGGAGGCCGGCATCGGCGGCGGCCATGTCGAGAAAGCTGAGGCCGCGGTCGGCGGGCGGGCGCAGGCCGTGCAGCGACAGCCGCAGGCCGTGCCAAAGCATCGCCGCCGCGCAGCGGCCGGGCGCGGCCTTGGCGCTGAGCTCGCGGGCGTGCGTGGCACCCCAGTCGGTGATCGCGACCCGCCAGTCGGCCGGCAGGCCGCGGCGCTCCAGGGTCACCAAGCCGGCCTCGTCGAGCGCGCGCAGCCGGCCCTCGACGACCTCGGTCGTGGGGGTGAACCACTGTCCGCTCAGGTCGCCCAGCCGGCCGGGCAGGTCGCCCGCGCGCGGGCGTTCCTCGCGCGCGATCAACAGCACCGACAGCTCGATGATCTCGTTGACGCTCAGACCGGCCATCGCCGCGTCTCCCGATCGCTGATCCGCCGACGGCACGCCGGGGCCGCCGCTCAATGAACCGCCGCGCTGCCGGGGGCGGTCGCGGCCGGCCAGCTGCGCGCCGTGCCCGGGGGGTCGTTGGCCGCCTTGGGCACGGCGGCCCGCGGGGCGCGTTCCCGGTCGACACCGACCGGTAGGTCGACCGCGTTCAACGCGTGCGCCAGGCGCATCGCCGCGCGCGTTGCCTCGTGCGCGGCGACGGCGGACAACAGGCTGCCCAGCCCGCGCTCGCAGCCCGCGCGGTCGCCCGCCTGCGCGGCGGCGAGGGCGGCCAGCACCTGGGCCTCGTCCGGGCTGACCTGCTTGCAGCAGAAGCAGCCGATCGCCACCGGCCTGACCGCGGCGCCGTCCAGCCAGTCGAAGATCTGGTCGAAGTCGCGCGCCGCCTCGGGCACGTCCGCGACCTGAAAGCCGTGGTCGATCCGCGGGCGCGGGTCGTCGCCCTTGCGCTTGCACACCAGGCGCGTGCGCAGACACCAGACGGTGAACTGCGCGCCGCTGGCCAGATCCCGTGTCGCGCATCCCTGGAAAGCGTCCGCATGCATCGCCGCCATGCCGGGCCTCGCCTTATGCAATTGCAAATCATTCGCAATAATAAGCTGCCCGGCCGGCACGCCTCTGTCAAACCCGATGTTTTGGAAGGGTTCTAAGGGGCATGCGCGTGCAGCCGGGTTTCGTTTGAACCCCCCGGCGAGCTGTTGGATACTGAACGGCTCAGCCCGCGTACGGGCTTGCTGCCGTACCACCCGAACCGGCCGTCAGAATGCCGGTCGCGGTCCCAAGGGAGGTTAAAGGCTCATGTGCAATATTTTCGCGGGGCAGGATCCGGCCACGTATGCTTGCGTGACGCGTTCCGTGCGCTTATCCGGTCACGTCACCAGCATCCGTCTGGAAGCGCAGTTTTGGGACATCCTGGATGAGATCGCGCGCTATCAGGGGCTGACAACGCCGCGCTTCCTGTCGAAGCTGTACGACGAGGCCCTGGAGATCCACGGCGAGGTCGGCAACTTCACGTCGTTGCTGCGAAACGCCTGCGTGATCTACCTGCGCCAGTCGCAGAGCGTACCGGACGCCCGCGATCTTCTTGAATCCGTGTGATTCTACAGCGCCGGCCGCCACCGCAGCTGGCGATGTAGTACCCGGCTAATACCCTTCCCGTAAGGGGGCGGCTAGACTTGGATATCCGGGCCGGCGCCGCTCGCAGCGCGCGGTGGCGACCGTGTCCGGGTCTCGCGCGGGCCGGCGCACGTTCGTGTGCGTCGACAACGACAGCTAAAAATGCCCGCGCAAGGCCGATGTCACGCGCATGAGGGAGGTCAAGCGCTCGCGATGAGACGTTCACCAGGAGGACTCAACCGACGGCAGTTCTTGCAGTCCAGCACTACCGCTGCCGGTGCGGTGGCGTTTGGCCTGCCGATCATCATGGCGCCCGACAGGTCCTGGGCGCTCGAATTGTCGGGCACGCTCGACCAGCACACCGCCGATACCTTGCTGGTCATGGCGCGTCAGCTGTACCCGCACCGTACGCTGAACGACATGTATTACGGCCGGGTGGTCGAGGCGCTCGATCGCGCCGCCAAGGCCGACCGCGACTTGGCGCAGAGGCTGACCGAAGGCGTGCGCAAGTTGGATAGGGCCAAGCACGTGCGCTTCATGGACCTGTCGCCCGGCTATCAGGTTCAGGTGCTGGAAAGCCTGCAGGACGAGCCCTTCTTCGAAAAGGTCCGCTCGACCCAAGTGGTCGCGCTGTACAACGATGAACTCGTCTGGCGCCACTTCGGATACGAGGGGCCGTCGTTCCGCTACGGCGGCTACATCAATCGCGGGTTCGACGACCTGTCCTGGCTGCCCAACCCGCCGCCGGAAGCTAGTCCACCCAAGGACGGCAAGGCCTAACGCGGAGGGCACACAGACATGGCACGTATCGACCTGAACGACGACGGCGCGGTCGTCATCATCGGCTCCGGCGCCGGCGGCGGCACGCTTGCGAACGAACTCTGCCAGAAGGGCTGAACCGCCCCGAGCTTTCCGGAGGCTCCAACGTCTGGGAGACTGGAGCCCATGGGAAAGACGACGAACCGGAAGCCGTATCCGCGGGAACTACGCGAGCGCGCCGTTCGGATGGTGCGCGAGCATGAGGGCGAGTACGCCTCACGATGGGCGGCGCTCACCTCGATCGCCGAGAAGTTCGGCTGCAACCCTGAGACGCTGCGCAACTGGCTGCGGCAGGCGGAGCGTGATGAGGGAACAGCTGAAGTGGACCCTGGTTTTGGAACAGGGGCGAGCGTTAGCGTAGGGCGGGCCCTCCTGACCTGAAGGAGGAGACGATGTCGAAGAAGAGCCCGCGCAAGCTGACGCCGCAGTTCAAGTCCAAGGTCGGCCTGGCCGCGTTGAAGGGCGAGGCAACGATCCAGGAGCTGGCGGCGCGGTACGAGGTTCATCCGAACCAGATCCACGCCTGGCGGAGGGCCGTGGAGGAAGGCGCCTCTGCCGCCTTCGAGAAGGGCGACGGCAAGCAAGAGCGGGAGAACCAGGCGCTGATCGACGATCTGTACCGGCAGATCGGCCAGCTGACGGTCGAGCGGGATTTTCTGCAGAAACGCTCGCCCAAGTAACGCCGGCCGAGCGCCGGGCGATGGTGGATCGGGAGCACCCTGAGCTCTCCGTCGCCCGGCAGTGCCGGCTGCTCGGCATCAGCCGGACGTCGGTGTATCGGCGCCGGAAGGCGCGTCACGCCCGCGATCTGGAGCTCATGGACTTGATCGACCGGCAGTACCTGTCCTGTCCGTTCTACGGCAGCCGCCGGATGACGGCGTGGCTGCGTCAGCTCGGTTATCCGGTAAACCGCAAGCGCATCCAGCGGCTGATGCGGGAGATGGGGCTGAAGCCGATCTACCCGAAGCCGCGCACGACGCGGCCGCATCCCGAGCACAAGGTCTATCCTTACCTGCTGCGCGGGATGACGATCGACCGGGTCGACCAGGTTTGGGCCGCGGACATCACGTATATCCCGATGGCCCGCGGCTTCCTGTACCTGGTCGCGATCATGGACTGGGCGAGCCGGAAGGTGCTCGCGTGGCAACTGTCGAACACGATGGACGCCAGCTTCTGCGTGGCGGCGCTGCAGCGAGCGTTGGAGACCGGGCGCCGGCCCGAAATCTTTAACACCGACCAGGGCGCCCAGTTCACGAGCGAGGCGTTCACGGGCCTGCTGAGCGACCACGACATCCGGATCTCGATGGACGGCCGTGGCCGCTGCCAGGACAACATTTTCGTCGAGCGCCTCTGGCGCAGCCTGAAGTACGAGGAGGTCTACCTGCACGCCTACGACACCGTGGGCGACGCCGAGACCGGCATCGGCGCCTGGATGGCGTTCTACAACGACGAACGCCCGCACCAGGCGCTGGGCAACTGCACGCCGGCGGCGATCTACGCCGGCGGCTCAGACGTGCGGGCATGTGGACGCCCGGCTCCGCCGGCCGGCTGGGCGGGCCCCGGAGTCCTAGATGCTCCGGGGCCCGCCCAGCCTGCGACCACAAGCCCGCACGCCAATCAGCCGGTGGTGCAAGCCGCACCAGGGCTGGACAATCCGCCACCCACGTCGGCTACGCTCGCCCCTGGCGAGACGCCGGCACACACCGAGGGCCCCACCGCCTAACGCTCTGAAGCCCGACCGCTGTTGCAGACAACGGGTCCACCTCAATCCTGCGCAAAGCTTCGGCTTATTTTGCTCAGGCGGAGCTCGACCGCCGCAACAAGTCATGATCGCGTTCATCGACGATCACCGCACGGTCTACGGGGTCGAGCCGATCTGCCGGCAGCTGCCGATCGCCCCGTCGACCTACCGTCTCCACGCGGCCCGCCAGGCGGCGCCGTCGACGGCGCCGGCGCGTATCCAACGCGATGCGCGACTGCGCACGGAGATTCGCCGGGTCTGGGACGAGAACTTCCAGGTCTACGGTGTGCGCAAGGTCTGGCAGCAGCTTCGCCGGGATGGCTTCGAGGTCGCGCGCTGCACGGTCGAACGCCTGATGCAGGAGATGGATCTGCAGGGCGCAGTCCGCGGCAAGGTCAAGCGGACCACGGTGAGCGACAAGGCCCAGCCGTGCCCGCTCGATCACGTGAACCGGGACTTCCAACCGGCCCGACCCAACGCTTTGTGGGTTTCCGACTTCACGTACGTCGCCACTTGGCACGGCTTCGCCTACGTCGCCTTCGTGATCGACGCGTTCGCGCGAAAGATCGTCGGCTGGCGGGGCTCGCACAGCGCCGAGACCGGCTTCGTGCTGGATGCCCTGGAGCAGGCCCTGCACGCCCGTCAGCCGGGCAAGGACAAGGGCCTCATTCATCATAGCGATCGCGGCGTCCAGTACCTGTCGCTGAAGTACACCGACCGGCTTGCAGACGCCGGGCTGCAGCCGTCGGTGGGCAGCGTCGGCGACAGCTACGACAACGCCCTCGCGGAGACGGTGATCGGGCTGTACAAGACGGAGGTGATCCGCCGCCTCGGTCCCTGGCGCAGTTTGGGAGAGCTGGAGCTGACCACCCTCGAATGGATCGACTGGTTCAACAACCGGCGCCTGCTGGAACCGCTCGGTCACATTCCGCCAGCAGAGGCGGAGGCGAAATTTTTCGAGCTGGACGATCAGGCCGCCATGGCGGCCTGATCGTCCAACCACCGCAGCCTCCGAGAAACCCGGGACACCTCAGGGGACCTATCTGGTGTCGGGCCGCAGGCGGATACTGAGCGCGATAAAAGTCAATGAACCACGCACGTGCTGGCGGGTCATTCAGCGTAACCGGGAGAGCATGTCATGCGACCTAACACTGCTGGGGAACCGAGGGGCCGGCGCCAGTTGGCACTCGCGTTCGCCGCCATCCTTCTGGTGGCCGCGGCGCCCGCGCCACAGGCCGTTGCGGCGCCCGACCAGGCCACGCAAGCCAAGGCGTTTGTCGCCGAGCTCGGCCAGAAAGCCATCGATGAACTCGCCGACACCGACGTCCCACGCACCGAACGCCGACAAGCCTTTTTGCGGCTTTTCCGATCATATTTCGCCGTCGAGGACATCAGCCGCTTTATCCTCGGGCGCTATTGGCGTGTGGCGAGCACAGATGAGCAGCGGCGGTTCCAGGACGTTTTCGTCCGGACCCTAGCCCAGCGCTTCCTGCCGTTCTTCGAAGGCTTCATGCAAGACGACTTTACCGTGACACGCGTGCGTGCACACACCAGCCGTAAAGACCGCTATATGATCGAAACACTTGTCACGCGTCCCGATGCGCCCGAAGACCAAAAGGTCAACATCGTCTGGCATGTGCGAGCCGGCGATGGCGGGTTGGCCATCGTCGACGTCAAAACCGAAAACATCAGCATGGCGATCACCCTACGCTCGGAATACGGGGCCGCCCTGCAGCAGGCCGGCGGAAAAGTCGACGCCCTCAACGACGAGCTCAGCGCCAAGCTCGCCGACGGCGCCTTCGCGCATGGATCCAGCGCTGCTGCGAACGGCGATCGGTGATCTGGCAGCCGCGCCGTCCGGGGTCTGCGGGGCAGCGAGGCCAAGCATACGCCGCGCCTGCGCCGGTGTCGCGACTGGCCGGCCGTGGCGCTAACAGAGATCGATCTCCCAGACGGCGAGGGCGGCGTTCGAGGGGCCACGGTGTTGCGGTCCAGACGGACGTTGTCTTCAAGCCCGGTGCGCGTGCGTGACCGCCCAATGCTGGGCAGGGGCAGATGTCGATCGGCGATGGGGTCTATCTCTGAGAGGGGCGGACTTTCAGGACGTTGTGGCGCCGATCAGCGTCGCGACCCCACGCAGAACAAAATCGACAGCGCCCTGAACCAGCTAGCGGAGCACTTGGATGCCGACACAAGCCAAACCGTGTAGACGTGATCAAAGGGTAGGTTAGGCAAAACCCCGGGCATAGCGGGGCGGCAAGACTCATCAGGGGTTGAATCTCGGAGTCACGGCTGGTGATGTGGGGGTATGGCCGATGATCCCCCAGATATGGACGATGCGTCGTATGAGGACCTCAAAGAGCTGGTTCAGTTGCTGCGCCAGGAGGTCGCCGAGCTCAAGCGTGAGAATGCGGCGCTTCGCGATGAGAACGCCCGTCTGAAGGGCAAGCCGCCGCGGCCAGACGTGAAGCCGAGCCGGATGGCGGAGAACGCCGGCAGCGGCGGCAAGCCGTCGGGCAAGGGCCAGGGCAAGTCACGCAGGCGCGGCAGCAAGCGCAGCCGGCTGACGATTGACGAAGACCGTCACCTCAGGCCGGACGGCATTCCCGACAATGCGCGCTTCAAGGGATACGAGGACTACGTCGTCCAGGATCTGGAGGTGCGCCCGCGCAACATCCGGTATTGTAGGGAGCGCTGGGAACTGCCGGACGGGACGACGCTCACCGCCGACTTGCCGGCGGACACACGCGGGCATTACGGCGGCGAGCTGCGGCGGTTGGTGTTGTCGCTCTATCATCGCGGTCAGATGACGGTCCCGCGGCTTACCCGGCAGCTGAGCGACCTCGGCTTGCTGATCGATCAGCGCCAGGTGCAGCGGCTGTTGGCGGACCCGGGGGATGTGTTCGTGCCGGAGTCCCGAGAGGTTCTGCATGCCGGCGTCGCCAGCGCGGCGTGGGTCAGTGTCGACGGCACGGGGGCCCGCCATCGCGGCCAGAACGGCTACTGCACCCAGATCGGCGACAGCCGGTTCACCGGCTTCGCCACGACGGACGCGAAGAGCCGGCTGGACTTCCTGGAGATCCTCCGGGCGGGCCACACCGACTACGTTATCAACGTCGAGGCGCTGGCCTATATGGCCGAGCACAACCTTGCCCAACAGGCGATCGAGCGCCTGGCCGACGGTCCCACCCACTTTCCTGATAAGGCCAGCTGGTTGGCGCACCTGAGCGCACTCGGCCTGGACCGGCAGGAGCGCCACGCCCGCCTCGCGACGGAGGCGGCGCTCTACGGCGCGATCACGCACCACAGGCTCCTCGAAGAGACCGTGGTGCTGTCCGATGATGCCGGTCAGTTCCGGGTCGGCGACCACGCGCTGTGCTGGATCCACGCAGAGCGTCTGATCAAGGGGCTGGACGCGTTCACGGCGCGCGAGCGCGCCGCGGTGAAGAAGCTCCGCAGGCTGATCTGGGAGTTCTATGACGCGTTGAAGGGCTACGCGAAAGCGCCCTCGGCCGAGCGCCGCAAGCAACTGCGCCAGCGTTTCGATCGGATCTTTCGCCGCAAGACCGACTTCGCGCCGCTCGACCGGCTGTTGCAACGCCTGTACCGGCGCAAGGAAGAGCTGCTGACGGTCCTGGACCGGCCCGAGGTGCCGCTGCACACCAACGGCTCGGAGAACGACATCCGCAGCCACGTCACCCGCCGGAAGATCTCCGGCGGCACCCGCAGCGACCACGGCCGGGACTGTCGGGACGCACACCTCGGTCTGATGAAGACCTGCGATAAGCTCGGGATCTCGTACTGGCAGTACCTCGGGATACCGTGATTCTTGTCAAAGGGTCGTTGGCGGCGCGCTCCCCAAGTCGGGGCCTCACCGACGGCCGGCCGCCCTTGCGCGCTATGTGGGCGCGCGGGCGGCCGGCCTGTTCGGCCCCGCTCGGGGAGCGCGCGGCAAAAGCCGTCACGGTGACGACCGACCCCGGCGTCGGTGCGCGGACCATCATGCGGGCGTTGCGGCCCAGTTCGGGTCGAACGGCTGGCCGGTCTTGAGGACGCCGTAGCAAAGCACGAGCAGCTTGCGCATGGCGGCGGCGACGCGCTGCTTGCCGGCCAGACGCCCCTTCGCTGCGAGGCGGTCGTCGAGGGCGCGGACGCAGGAGTTTTGCCGCCGGGCGGCCAGCGCCGGCATGTAGAGCATGCGCCGCAGGTTGGCGTTGCCGATGCGGCAGATCCGGGCGGGCTTGTCGAGGCTGTCGCCGGATTGGTTCGGCGCCGGGCTCACGCCGGCATAGGCGGCGACCTGCTTGGCGTGCTGGAACAGGCTGACGTCCGGCAGCTCGACGAGGATCCCGGCGGCGGTCTCGGTGGCGATGCCGGGGATGGAGACGAGCAGGGCGTGACGGCGAGCCAGTTCCGGGTCCGCGGGGATCTCGTCACGGATGGCCCGCTCGACCCCGGCGAGACGCTGCTCGAGATCAGCGATCGTCTGCTCGGTGACCCGCCGGGCCGCATCACACAGCCGGCCGGCCTGCAACTGGTTGCGATGGGCGGTCAGGTCCTCGACGAGCTGCTCGCGGATGCGCACCAGGTCGCGCAGCCGCAGGACGGCGGCGGGCGGCGGCGTCCAGGCCGTCGGGCGCAGCAGCCGGCCGAACTGGGCGACGGCATGCGCGTCGATGCGGTCGGACTTGCCGCGACCGAGCTGGACCCGCTGGAAGTGCTTGACCCGTGCTGGATTGACGACGCTGACGATGTAGCCGGCCTCGTGGAGGGTCATGGCGAGGTCCATCCAGTAACGGCCGGTCGCCTCGAGAACGACGCGCACAGGGGCGTCTGCGTGCTTGGCCAGCCAGTCCTTGAGATGGGCATGACCGTCGGCGGTGTTGTCGACGCCCTTTTTGCGCTTGCGTCCGTCGCCGCGGATCAGATGCAGCTGCAGCTTGGTCTTGCCGGTATCGACACCCAGCGTCGCTTCGTCCATTGATCGCCTCCCGGATGTTGATCGAGTCTGATCTTACACGCGGCAAAGCCGGTCTTTTATACGGGCTCACCGCCTTGTTGCGGGGCCTATCATACCGTCCAGCTTTGAAGCCGCGCGTTGGGGGAGAGGGGCCATATCTCCCGATCGGGTTCGGTGTTCGGACCCTAGCCGTCTACCTGGCTCACCTCTCCCCCTGCCGCGGTTTCCGGCCTACCGCGGCTGGCCGGCAACATAAAAGCCGCCTCGGCCTGCCGGACGCCGAAGCGATCCCGCCACTCGCCGATCTCATCCGGGCCCGGGCCCCAACCTAGCCGGCCCTCAGATCACACAGCACCCGCTCGTTCCGCACCCATAGCGTGCAGCCGACCGCAGCGCTGGATAACGGCTGCTGGATAACGGCTGCCCGGGGTTTTGCCTAAGTTACATCAAAGGCCGATCAATCTACATGGCGCGCTTTCGCTTTTCGGGACATCAGATTCGACACTTACAGCAAACGGCTTGGGGCGGCATGGCTCTCCTAACTCAGTAGCCAAGCGCCCGGCCGACAATCGCCGCGCCCCTCAAGCCCTGTGCGCCCGTCAGTGCGGCATGCGTATGACCGGCTTGATGGCGCCCCCGGCCTCACTGTCCTCGGCCGCCTGCTGGATCGCGTCCAGGTCGTAGAAGCTGAGCAGCTTGTCGATCGGGAAGCGGCCCTGGAAGTAGAGCTCGACCAGCCGCGGGATGAATAGGTCCGGGACGCTATCCCCCTCGATCACGCCGCGCACGGTTCGTCCGAACAGGATCGAGTTCATATCGAAGGTGGCTTCGGTGCCGAGCGGTGCCGCTCCAATCAGCCCGCAGACACCGCGCAGGGTGAGCGCGTCGACCGCGTGCCGGAACACCTCGGGCCGGGCGGAGGTCTCGAGGGTATAGTGCGCGCCGCCGCCGGTGATCTCGCGCACCGCATCAAGCGCGTCGTCCTGCGTGGGGTCGACCGTGTGGGTGGCCCCCAGCTGCTCGGCCATGTCGCGCCGGGCCTGGATGGGCTCGACCGTAATAATCGGCGTGCAGCCGACCGCCCGGGCGGCCATCACCGCGGCCAGGCCCACCGAGCCGGCGCCGAACACTGCGATCGAAGTTCCGGCGCGCGGGTTGAGGGTGTTCATGACCGCGCCCGCCCCCGTCTGCAGGCCGCAGCCGAGCGGGCCTAGGTGCTCCAGCGGCGCGTCGCCGCGCACAGGCACCACGTTGGCCGCGTAGGCGAGCGCGTGGGTGGCGAAGGACGACTGGCCGAAAAAGCAGCTCTGCACCGCGCTGCCGTCGCTGCGCTTGAGGGTCGTGCTGCCGTCAGGCCGCTGGGCTGCGAAGTTGTGGGCGAACAGGTCGTGGCAGTAGGTGGGCGCCCCCTCTTTGCAGGAGGCACAATGGCCGCAGCTTTTGTAGCTGAGGACGACCGGATCGCCTGGCTTGACCTTGTTCACTGCGCCGCCGACGGCCTCGACGATGCCGGCTCCCTCGTGACCGAGGACGGCTGGGAGCGGCACAGGGTACTCCTGGTCGCGGCAGACCAGGTCGGTGTGGCATAGGCCGGTTGCGACCACGCGCACCAGTACCTCGTCCGACCGCGGGTCCTCCAGTTCCAGCGTCTCCAGGTGGAACGCCTGGCCCTTCCCAGGCGTGACGGCGGCAGTGATCGTGGGCATCGCGTTGGCCTCCTTCAGACGGACACTGAGCTGCGGTTCAGCCGGCGACGCGCTGCTTCAGGGCGTCGAAGCCGCCCTGGAAGACGCCGTTGCCGACGGTGTCGACCATGGCCTCCCGGTCTTCTTCGGCGCAGGCGAAGGTGGCGGACCATTCGGCGTAGCACTGCCCGCCGTCGGTGATCGGCAGCAGGCGCAGCGTGGCGATGTAGTCCGAGATCGGCAGCGGCGACTCCAGAATGCTGTAGACGACCGTGCGGTGGGGGTCGTCTAGGCTGAGCAACTGTTCGCGGATCGTCCCGCCGTCGGTCAGCTGGAAGTTGCGCACGCAGCCCACCGCGTCTGACGGCCGGTTGTCCTCGATCCGGCTTTCGGCGATGCCGGGGTGCCAGTCGGGCAGGGCGTTGAAGTCGCGGATCACCGACCAGACCGCGTCGGCCTCGGCGGGGATCACACTGGAGACGAAGACATGGGGCATGGCGGGCTTCCTTCCGTCGGCTGGATGTCGGTGCGATGCCGGCTGGTTGCGGCTTGGGCCGTTAAAAGCTCAGAGCCTTGAAGGTTCGGGTCTGCTCGGTCAGCGCCCTCTCGGTCGGCAGCCGTTCCATCGAGGAGGCGCCGTAGAAGCCGTGGCAGGTCCGGGCGTGGCGCAGCACGTGGGCGGCGTCATCTGGCATCGCGATCGGGCCGCCGTGGCACAGCACCAGGACGTCGTCGCGCACCGACAGGGCGGCGTCCGCCCAGTCGTCGATCAGCGCCACGCAGTCGTCGAGCGACTTTGCCGTCTCCGCCCCGATCGATCCGCCGGTGGTCAGGCCCATGTGCGGGACGATGATGTCCGCCCCGGCCCGCGCCATCTTCTCCGCGTCCTCCCGGGAGAAGACGTAGGGCGTGGTCAGCAGGTCGTGGGCGTGGGCGCGCGCGATCATCTCGACCTCCCGGTCGAAGCCCATGCCCGTCTCCTCAAGATTGGCGCGGAAGGTCCCGTCGATCAGGCCGACGGTGGGGAAGTTCTGCACCCCGGCGAAGCCCAGGTCCTTGAGTTCGCGGAGGAAACGGTCGGTCATCATGAACGGGTCGGTGCCGTTCACGCCCGCCAGAATGGGCGTGTACTTGACCACCGGCAGCACCTCCCGCGCCATCTCGACCACGATGTCGTTGGCGTTGCCGTAGGCCAGCAGCCCGGCAAGCGAGCCGCGGCCCGCCATGCGGTAGCGCCCGGAGTTGTAGATCACGATCAGGTCGATGCCGCCCGCCTCCTCGCACTTGGCGGAGAGGCCGGTGCCGGCCCCGCCGCCCACGATCGGCTCGCGGTTGCGGCCCATCTCCTGGAACTTCGCCATCAATTGGGCACGGTCGTGGGTTGCCATCGGGCACAACTCCCTCAGGGGTGGCGTCAGCAGGCTCGCGGACAGGGCCGGCGGGTCAGCGGCCGGTGACCTCGCCGAACGCCTGGATCAGCGCCTGAGTGAACTCAGGGTCGTTGACGTTGTGCGGCACGCGCTTCAGCTGGCGCCGATCGGTCTGTTCGACCGTGGCCTCGAGCGCCTCGAACAGCGCGGCGTCGGCCTCGGGGTCGTGGAACGGCTGGCCGGGCGCATCGATCGCCGACACCCCGCCCTCCGGCAGCAGGAAGCGCACCGGGCCCGGGCAGGCGTTCAGCTTCTGGCCGATCCATTCTCCCATCCGCCGGTTCTCCTCCGGCGTCGTGCGCATCAGAGTCACCTGCGGGTTGTGGACGTAGAGGTTGCGGTCCCTGTAGTGTTCGGGACCGTATCCTTCGCGCCGAAATTCACCATGTCGAGCGCGCCGCAGGAGCCGACGTAGGGCACGCTTGTGTGCGCGATCGCGCCGAAGCGGTCGGGCCCAGCGGAGAACACTCCCCCTATCAGTTCGTCGCACACCTCGGTCGTCGTGATGTCGATGACGTAGGTGACGAGCCCGGACTCCACGAGCTTCTCCATCGACTGCCCGCCCGTGCCGGTCGCGTGAAAGACCAGGCAGTCGTAGTCGCCCTCCAGTCGCTCGATCACTTGCTGCACGCAGGTCGTGGTCACGCCGAACATGGTGATGCCGACGGCGGGCTTGCTCTCCACGGCCTGAGGCACAGGATTGGCGACCATGCCCGCTAGCCCGTGCGCGGCGTTGGCGAGGACGGTGCGGGAGATCCGGTTCAGTCCTTGCACGTCGGTCACCGAATACATCATGCAGATGTCGCTCGGGCCCACATAGGGCGCGACGTTGCCCGAGGCGACGGTGGAGACGAGCACCTTGGGTACGCCCACGTCGAGCGCCCGCATGGCGGGCGCAACCAGCGCCGTCCCGCCGGAGCCACCGGCACTCACCATGCCGGCGATGTCGTTGCGGGTGCGTACGAACCGCTCGAAGGCCTCCGTCATCGCGGTGACGGCCGCCCCGCGGTCGCCCTGGCCGAGTACGGCCCCCGCGCCGTCGGGATGGTGTTGGGCGACGTCGCGCGGAGTGACGTCGGCGTCTGGGGCGTCACTTTTGATACCCAGATCGACCAGCGTGGTGGCGACGCCCGCGGCCGCGAGGCGGTCGCGCAGATAGCGGATCTCGGGCCCTTTCGTGTCCAGGGTCCCGACCACATAGGCGGTTGCCATGCAGCTTAGCCTCCCCGTCTATTGTTTTGGCGCCGCGGTCGTCCCGCGGGTGTTACTTGTCGGGGAGGAGGCTACCGGGCCACGGTGAGAATGATCAACCGAAATGCGGTGGTTGGCATACTCTGATATTTTGCGAGAGGAGGGTGTCTTCAACTTTGAGTTCCTTTGCTCAGGCCGGCCGGTGGTAAGCTGACGGTCTGCGCCTGGAGCTGTCGACGGGGCGACCAGCGCGCGGACAAGACTTCGACACCAGCATTCAACGGCCTTAGATTGCGAAGTTTTTAAGCGTAGATTGGTGAGGAACGCCGCCACCAGTACGATCGCCTCGCGAATTCAGGAAACCGGGCCGTGCGCACTGGTGATGGCGAACGTGGTTCGCGACGGGTATGGCCGGTGGTCCGGGTTGACCCCTGCGGTGGGCAACGCCCAGGACATCGCTGTGGTGATCGACTGGACCGAGTTCGATGCCGACGACCAGTCTACCCTCGTAGCGAGCTTGGTCACCAGCCAGGCCGCTCCACACCGCTGATCTGGCTGACCGGGAAGGACGAGCTCGAAAACGCCCAGAGCGATTACGAGGACGCCGTCTTGCGCCGGCTTTGGGAGGTGCTGCCGGCCGACGTGGCGGTCACCATCCTGGCCGATCGCGGTTTCGGCGACCGCAAGCTCATGGGCTTCCTGGAGGAGCTGGGCTTCGACTATCTCATCCGCATCCGGGGCAACATCACGGTCGAGGCCGCCAACGGCGAGACGCGCAAAAGCGCCCAGTGGGTGGGCAAAAACGGGCGCGCCCGTAAGCTATCGAACGCCCGCATAACCAAGGCGGGGAAGCTGGTGCCCGACGTGGTGTGCGTTCACGCCAAGGGCATGAAGGAGCCCTGGTGCCTGGTCACCAGCAATGCCGACGCGAAGGCCGCCGAGATCAAGAATCTGTACTCTCGACGCTGGACCACGGATATCGACCAGACATGGCGACTCTCAAGACTCAAAGGGTTGGCAGGGGGCGTCTCCGACCACCGGCGGTCGGCGATGCCAGGGAGCGGGCGTGGCACGGATCGCCTTCAGGTTGGCGATCGTGGCCGCATCGGCATGGACCAGGTTGGCATAACCGCGGCCGAGCGGTATGCGCCGGCTGCGTAGACGCCCTTGCTGGACCCAGCCGTATAACGTCGGTTCGGGCATCCCGATCTCGGCGGCCAGTTCGCGCACGGTCCATTCGTCGGCTTCACGCTGCAGATCCACAGGTGCGCGGCGGTAGCGAGGTTTGACGACACCGGCCTTGGATAACAGGCGGTAGACCATCTGCTTTTTGAAGGTCGTCCGACGCTTGGCCGGGCGCCAGCCCTCCGCGTTGAGGGTCTCGGCGATCTCGGTATAACTCCCGCCCGCGCGGCGGAGATCGGCGGCTCGCTCCAGCAACTGGTTGTAGGTGGTGAGAGCGCTCAACTTGGCCACAGGCCGGATCAGGGTGTGAGCGGTTCGATGACCGCCGTGCCAGTGGCATTGAACACGAACCTGTTCGCTATCGTCGACCACCTCGACCAGAACCCGCTCCAGCAGCATGCGCACGATGGTCTGGCCATCCGCCTGGGTGGTGGTCTCCGCCGCCCAGAGCCCTGGTAGATCGGTGGCCAGCTCCCGGAGTTGGGCGAGTTCCGCAGCGTCCGGAACGCTCGGCCTGTCACGCTGGAACTGCGCGTACGCCTCAGCGAGCTCGACCCGAGTTCGCGGTGGCTAGAAAGACGGCCGGAATTTGCCGCCTCAATCAGGGGGTTACACAGAACAGGTTCGTGGCGTGTCTCTAGGCAGCGTCCGAGACCGCCGTCACGCTGAGCACCTTGGAAGGGGCTTGAACCCGCAGTTGCCGAAGGGTTTGGGCCAGCTCGCCGCTGACCTCGGTCCGCTGCACAATCGAGCGCTTTTGGCTTCGGTAGCTCACCACTTTCAGCCGCCCGAGCACGTGGGCGATCGCCGTCCACGGCTGTCCGCAGCGCAGCTCCGCTGCGCGCTGGATTTGCAGCGCCAGCACGCAGAGCTTCACGTGGGCCGTGATCCGGCGCGCGGCCACGTGGTACATGGGCCGAACCTCCAGCCCCGTCTGCTTCATCTTGCGGAAGCACGACTCGATGATCGACGCGCCTTTGTAGCCGAGGGCGATGTCCTCGACGCTCAGACTGTCGTCGTTGGTGACCACGACGAACTTGCCGTCGTACGCCTGAGCGGCCTTCACCTTCTTCTGGTCGATGCGCGGCCGGCCCCGGCTGTCGGTGCTCAGATACCGGCCGTAGCGCCCGGAACTGAGCAGCCGGCAGGCGGCTTTCGGATGGTCGGCCTCACCGCGGTCGATGCGCGCCAGCTCACTCTGCAGCTCCGCCAACACCTCCTCGCGGTGCTTGCGCTGGCGCTCCGCCTCCTCGGGGTTCAAGCACAGGACGTAGCGCTTGCGCCGCTCGCCGTCGCCCACCCAGACGTCCTTGGCCTTCAGGTTGCTGGCGACCGTCCGGTAGCGGCCGGGCCGGGAAAGGACGTCCTGCTGGACCTCCTTCACGCGCGCCATGGGCACGGCGACGATGTAGCGGCCGAGGCCCTCGCTGAGGGTCTTGAGGTTGGCCTTGGAGTACATGCCGGCATCGCCGACAAAGATGCAGCGGCCGAGATGCCAGGCGCGCAGATCCTCTTTGATCTGCTTGACCGTGGAGACATCGGCGGTGTCGCCCGGCAGCACCCAGGACCGGATCGGCATGCCCTCGCGGGTAACCGCCAGGGCGACGATTACCTGGGGCTGGTTGTCCCGGCCCTCCTTGCTGTGACCGCGGCGGCGCAGCGCGGGGTATGTCTCCCCATTCCACTCCGTCTCCACCTCGTCAGCCACATCGGTCTCGCAGTAGGCGGTCGTCGTGTCATAGAAGATCAGATCGGCATCGAGGCTGAACAGGTTCGCGGTCTGAAGGAAGATCCGTCGCTCGATCTGCTCCGCGGACGTCGCCAGGACATCAAGCGCCCGGTAGAGCCGATCGACGTCGAGCGTCTCCGCCTCCGGAAGCCACGCCCGGTCGCTCAGCCAGCGCGTCGTGCAGCCGCGCTTGGAGCGCGGCTCCTCCAGGCGGTTGGCCGCCATGGCGAACAGCGCGGTGTGGTGCTGCGCGCCCAGCCCCTTGGCCTCCAGCACCTCCCGGACCGCCGGGCCGATGCCCAGCTCCTCCCAGAAGGTGCGGGCGACGTGGACCACGCCCAGATCGCGGCTTTCGTCGATGGCGATATCCGGGATCTCCACGCTGTCGCCGCCAGTGGCCGTGTCCTCGCCGAGAACCCGGTTGATGCTGTGAACCAACCGGCGCAGCTGCGCCTCGCTCTGCGCGTCGGCGCGGCCGAAGTTGTAGACCACCTGGACCTCCGAGCGCCCCCTGGCGGCATTCCAGACGTTTTCGGCGAGGGCCAGGTAGCGGATGGTCGAGCCGTCTTTCCGGCGGCGCTGGGTCGTCCGCAGATACATACCTAGACCCTGAGGCGCCGAATCACCTCCAGTCAACCTCGAAGGTAGATAGCGTGTATCTAGTCCGCTGGCGGCGCGCCCGAACCTAAGATGCAGGCAGAACAACGACTTAAACCGCATGAACCCGGCTCTGCGTGTCCAGTGACCGCGAAGTCAGGCTTGGCTTCGTCCGCCAACGCTTCTTCCCAGACCCGTTCCAGCGTCCCCGCGACGAGACGGTTGTCGGGATCAACCGCATCGTACTGACGCCGTGCGCGTTCGCTGGCGTAACGGGCGCGCTCGAGCCGCTGACGCCAATGCCGGTCCAGCTCCGCTCGCTCGACTTCCAGGTTGCTCGCGACCGCGAGACTGGCCTCCAGGGCCGCCGGCTGTAGCGCCTGAAGCACCAGTTCCGCGACCAGCGCGTCCACCGGTGCCCCCATCAGAGACTGACAGACCGCCTCGCCGTAATCGCTGGCCATGCGGTCGCAGCTGTAGCGCAGCGCACCGCCGTTGTTGTTGTAATGCGCGTTCATCCGCAGGCCGCACCGTCCGCACACCAGGAGACCCGACAAAAGCGCCTGGCCGGCCCGCACCGGGCCCGTCCGGTCAGCACGGTTCGCCGCGATCTGCGCCCCGTTTGCGCTGGTAGTGCTCCAGGGTGATGTAAGCCGGCATGCGATCCAGGAGAAACACTTCGGCGTTTTCGGGCCTCGGGCTTCCGCGGCCTGTGCCCGGCCGGCCCGGCCGTTGTCGCCGGCGATCCACCTGACGGACGCCATAGGCGTAAACCCCGGCATAGATCGGATTGACGAACAGGTTGTAAAGCGATGGACGGTTGGGGCGGTGCCACTCCAGGTCGCCTTTGCGCGCCCCCCAGCGTGCGCGCACCGGTAGCTGGATGTCGTGAGCGACCAGGTAGGTCAGCACGCCGTTCACCGTGCGGAACCCGGCACGCCGTTCTTCTACATGTCGATGGCTCGATACGTCATGCGGCAGGGGGATATTCACTGCGACCTCTCCCGGTAGAATTGGGTCGCGCAGCCGACCGCGCCGGCTCGTATCCGGATAAAGCGAGAGCGGCCGGCTGCCCGACCGCTCTTGTCTACCCACGCCGTTTTCAGACTGCGCCCAGTCGCCGCGGCCCCGGCGGTGTAACGGGCGGCTCTAGGGCGTGCTCTACAGATCCTTCGATCCATGTGGTTGCCGGATCATCGGTCAACCTCTTTCGTATCGGCCAGACGGATTAGCGATTTGCCCCGCGCAGATCCATGTGAGCGGCGTCCAGGATCTCGGCGAGCTGTAGTGAGGCCGTCAGCTGGTTGGCCGTCGTCGTGTACTTGCGCGTCATCTCGGGGCTGGCGTGCCGCAGCACGTGGGTGGCGAGCTTCTCGCGTTCCGGCATCTCGCTCGTGATGAAAGTCGCCGCCGCGTCCCGGAAGCGCTGCGGGGACACGGCGACCCCGAGCCTCTCCCGGGTGACCCTGGTGATCGCGGCGTAGAGGGTCGCCTGCACCGGCGGCTGACCGCCCCGGGCGATCCAGAAACGGTCGTGCGCGGGTGCGTAGTGCGCGCGATAGCGCGTCAGCCACAGCTCGCAGAGCAGAGCTTCCAGAGCCGGCAACGGACGCTCGTTCGCGTTCTTCGTCTTCACGTCTTTGCTGGGGAAGTGGACCTGCTGTGTGTCGAGCTTGACGTTGTCGAGCGTCAGGTTCGTCCAGGCCCGCGGGCGCTCCGGGCACATGACACCCAGCAAGATACACAGACCGTTGCGGAAAGCCTGGATCTGCGGCCAGCCTTGTGGACCGGCGTCCAGGGCTTCGTGGATCAGCTCCACGCCGACCCGATGGAGATCCTCGGCCGTGAAGCGCATCAGGTTTGCGGTCTTGACCTTGGGCTGCCGCTCGGCATCCGCGGCGATTGCGCGTCGGATATTGCCGAGCCAGGCGTAGGCATCGTCCTGCCCAGGGTCGAGGAGCTCGGCGATTGCCTTCAGCTCCTTGAGATACCCGGCTAGTGTGTCCAGCCGCACCATGGACTCGTGGTCCTCGATGAACGCGAGCACACCATTTGGCGAGACGGTGTCGGCCAGCCCGCGCCCCCGCACCGTCACGAGGTAGCGCGTATAGACGGCGGCTTTCTGATACTGGGTTTGGCGAACCCAGGGTGATCGCTTCATCGATGCCCAGCGCCGCAACCTCTTTGGATCGTCCGGATCGAAGAGCGCCAGCCAGCGGGTCCGCGCGTGGGCTGGCCAAGTGGCGCAGTCCTGCAGGACGTGGGCGTGCGTATGCGCGGTATTAACAGACATTACGGTACCTTTCTGACACGTGCCAACAGGTCGGCTCGGAGGTCCGCTTCGGCGGCGTCCAGACGCTGCTGGAACTCTATGTCCGCCATGGCCTGTTTGATGTCGGCGTAGTACGCCTCGGTCGTGGACAGGTTCTTGTGTCCGAGGATCTGCTGGATAAGCGGCATGGCCGTGACGTCCCGGTCCAACACGATCTTCGCGGTCAGATGCCGGTTTGCGTGCAGGTCCATTTTGATCCCGGCGTCCCAGCAGCGCTTGCCGAAGTGATGGGTGATCGTCTCGAGCGCGCGGTGCTTCATGCCGTAGGCCGGGAAAAGCCACGGGTTCTGTGGATCGGCGCCCAGGCGCTCGGCGAGGGCGGGCCGAATTGCCTGCAGGTAGAAGCGCACGATCTCGGTGGCGTAGGGCGTGAGGAACACGGCCACGTCGTCCGTGCCGTGCTTGACCTCGCCGCCCCACAGGCGGATACGCCCGCGCTTGCCGGGCTGGTTGGGGATCGCGAGGTTGGCGCCCAGACGCTTCTCCTCGGCGTAGGCGATGCGTAGCTCGCCGATGTTCTCACGGCGCAGCGGGCAGGAGCGGGTGATCGCCGCGACTGCTGCGGTGATGGCGGCGCAGAAGTCTCTCTGGCTCAGCTTGCGGGGGTTACCTCCGATGGCCTGAAGCTTCCGGCGGACGCGCTCGTAGAGCGTTTCCGGAAGCTCGAACCAGGCGAGCAGCTTGCGTTCGCCGTTGTCGCCGTCGAACTGGGTGAGCATCGCCTTATGCGACGGCCCCATGCAGCGGCGCTTGTACCGACGGACCGATTTCTCGTTCTTCTCGCCCCAGCCGATGAAATCCGGATGTACCAGGTCGTAGAACGTGTCGATCTCATCGATCGTTGAGGGGGACTGACCGATATCCTGAGCGATCGCCTTGAAGGCTGTGACAGTCGCCTTGAGTGTAGCGTTCTTCTCGTCCGGTGGCGTAGCTCCGCGTGCGGTGGCCCGCTGCTCTTGCCGGTGAAACCGTTCACCGAGGACGCAGTCCAGCACGTCGGGCACGAAAATCTCATTGAGCTGTGTGGGATCCATCTCGAACTCTCGGATCGCGGCGTTGGCTGCATAGAGGAAGATTGTACGGAAGTTCGCGCGACCGCTTTTACGGGAACGGCCTCCGGCGTCGTCCGTTATCGCGGGCTGGGGAGGGGGAAACCGGCGGCTGAAGCGTTTGGACGATCCCGCTTCCTGGTTGGCCATCGCCGTGAGCTGGGTCTTGGCCTGAGCCAGGCCATCGGTTTCGGCCGGCGCGAACGCGCGCGCGTCGTAAGCCTCCCAGGCAGCCCGTAGTTCAGCTGGTAGCTGATCGTACGGGATCGCGTGCGGCGACGCGGTCGTGGCATTCTGATACACGCGGGCGAGTTCGGTGCGCGGCCATGTCGGTACAAGCGTCTGCAGCCGTTCCCAGCCGTAGACCGCATTCCGGGCGCTCTCGAGCGGGTTCGCGACCTGCCGCGCCTCTAGGTCGACCTGCATGGCGGCGATGGTCGTGTCGTTGACCGCGTCGGCATCGATCCCGGCCCGCCACGCGTAATCAAGCAATGGCCACACTTTGCTCAGCGCGCCGCCGACGGCGTTCTTGGTTGATTGCGGCATCATGGACTGCTTGCCCTTGAGTGCCGTGGCGGCGCCGACTGCCTCAGCCCACCGGCCGGTGAGCATTGACGCGCGGACGCACTGGCGCTTTTGGAGATCGCCGAGTACGCAGGCCGCGCGGATCTGGCTCTTGAGGGTCCGGAAGCTGGCCCGTGCGACGCCGAAGTCCTGATGAGACAAGGCGTCCAGCTTGGCTTCCACATTTTTGCGGTTTGCGCGCACATCTGCGCCGGTGGTCTGCGGGCTTACCTTGGCGATAAAGCGGACCAGGGCGGAACGGCACGCCTTCCACCTTTCAGCATTCCGCTGCACATCGATTGCGACCAGGGCGTCGGCGAGCGTCGCTTCACCCTGGAAAATCCGCAGCGCCGTATCGGTCGTCAGCGCCCATGTGTTGGGGAGGTCGACGAGGCGCCGGAGCGCGTTGTGTTCCTCCCGGAAGGTCTTGGGCTTGAGGTCGAGACTGTCGCGCAGCGCGGCATGGGCCGCGAGGGCTCCCTCAGCGGACACCTGGGTGGGCAGGGCGCCGGCCTGCTCGGTAATGCGGAAAAGCGCCTTGCGGGCGATCGTGAAGCCGTAGTCGCCGCCAATGGCGCTGCGGTGGACGTGGGCGGCGGCGATCAGATGGGCGATGCTGATCATCGATTGGTCTCCAGACGTATGGTTGGGTACTCAGAAGGGCCGGGCGCAGCCGGCGGCGTCGCACCCGGCGATCGACGCCGGCGGCTGCGCCCAGGCCCGCTTGCGGGTTGGTCATTGACGCTGTATTGACGGGAGCTGGCGCGGTTGACGGAAAATGCGGAAACGGCCGAAAATCTTGAAAACGCGCGCTCGTCTAAAGATCCGAAAGACGAGGGCGCGTCTTTAATTCTGCTTTGGTTTTGGCCGAAAACAGCGGAAAATACGGAAACGGCGGAAGCGCTCATTTCGGCCGCCGATTGCGCAGGTTGGACTTGTAGCGATAGTACGATGCGACCAGGATGAGCCATCGCCGCCGGTCCTTCACGGCGTCCAGGTCGCCGTCGTGAATCCGGTTGAGCACCGAGCGCGGATCGCAACGCAGGAGTGCTGCCACCTCGGCGACAGTTATGAGCTCCTGCTGCGGCGCGGGCTCTTTGGGGGTCGGGCCGGGTGTTTTGCGCTTGGGCATGTCGTGCTCCTTTCGTTCGGACATTTCCGAAAGGGGAGCTGGTAGTGGCGCGACGGTGCTGTTCGAAAAAATCGCGAGCCCGGTCGCTTTTCGCCCACGACGGCGCGCGGCCCGGAACGCGCACGGCAGCCAGAACGAAATCGGCCCCGTCCTTTTGGACGGGGCCGATCCGGTCGCCAGCTCGACGTCGGGCCCCTGAGCGAGCGGGGGAGATCGTCTAAAATCTGACCCTGCCGTGTGGGCGCGCTGAGGTCAGTCTCGGTAGACCCCCGACCAGGCGGGGGCGTGCCGGGACCCCGATTTAACGGGGGAGAAGGCCGACGCAGGAGCCGGCGCCCCTGCGTCGCGAGCCGGCTGGCGGCGTCCGCCTGTGCGGCGGCCAACGGAGCCGTCGGTGTCCGCAGGACGGGTACCGAACGTCTCTGAAACAGAGATATGGCCGGGCCAGCTTACCACAATGTAAACCGCCGAACTTTTTTCTCCGGCCGTGCCGCGATCGATCTCAGACCGCGGAAAGCGCGCGTTCGAGCCCCCTGGCCAGGGCGGTGTCGCCATCGCGCTCGGCGTCCAGCGCGGCACACCGGTCCCGGGCGGCGTCGATCTGTTGGCCGACCAGGTGGGTCGCTGCGATCACGTCGGCCGGGCTCAAGTGGTCGACGTCGTAGTGTCGCCGCAGCGCGATCAGCTGGTCTGCCGCCACCTCGTCGGCTTCGTCGGCAGACATCTCGAGCCAGGCCTTGTCGGAAGCGAGGACCCGAAGGGCTTCGTGCAGCGGCAGCATCGGCCCGAGCTCAGGGTCGGTGGGCAGCGCTGCCACCGGCATCACGCAAGCGGCGATCGTACGGGCAGCCCGGCGGACCTCGAGCGGGGCCGCCATGAGTTCGGCGCGCTCGTCAGCTTCGAGCAAGGGCCCGCCCAGGAACAGCATGTGCAGGCCTTGCGCCTGGGCGATGGCTTCGGGGGTCCAGGTCATCGGGGTCGTGGTGGTCATAGCAGAACTCTCCAGACTGTTGCGCCTCTCGGGCGCGGATGGGTTGAGCGCCCGGCGGTGTAGGCCCCGGGCTTCGACGATATGGTATCGTCGGGGTTTCGCGGGCGGAGCAGGGCGATTGCGGCAGTGCCGGCGGCCCCGGGGTGCAGCCGGCACCGATCTGGCGCGCCCTGGCGGCCTTCATGCGGTGCGTTGGGCGCGTGTGTGAGCTACGGCCGCGCCATCCGGCCGATGTCCGCGCCGGCGAGGACAGCGTTCTGATGCCGCCTGTCCGGCACGAAGCCGCCGACGAGACGCAGCTCGCGCACGCCACTCGCCAACACCCACGGGCCGAACGCCGTCGCGACGCAGCGGGCCCAGGTGCGTGCCACGAAGTCGGCATACGTCTTCACGGCCTTACCGACGGTTGGGTCGGCGAGCGCCGCGTCTTCGGCCCGCACACTTGAGCGCGTGTCCAGGCTCGTCGGCGTCGACGTCGATGGGACGGCCTCGAGCGACAACCGGAGGGTCAGTTCGATGTCCTGGAGATGCTCTGACGCCGCGGCGTGCGCGTAGAGCAGCCGCGGCAGAGCGCCGATGCGCTGGCCGTCCAGGCTGGCGGCGGACCGCGTCTGCGGTGCGAGATCCGCGCGCAGGTAGTTGAGCTCGAGCGGATCCAGGAAACCCGCCGCGGCGCCAAGAGACTGGGTAAGAGCCCGGTACACCTCCGCGGGCAGCTTGGTCCCGGAGTTGTGGCGCACCCGGAGCGGACGGGTGAGGGTGGCGTCGTGGATCAGCCGGGCCCGGCCTGCGGACGTCGGCAGGCAGGCGGTGAGGGCCGGGACAACATCGGACTGGGACTGCGTCTGGGATTCCATGTTCATCTCTGATGTTCCTTTTTGTGGGGACGATCCGGAGCCGGCGGCGCCGCCTCCGCCCAGCACGAGGCGGCGCCCGCCGGCGTCGGAATCGCCCCGTCGGCCTTCACCCTCCTTTTCTGCTCGTTTCCGCGCGCGATGCTCTGCAGCCCAATGCAGACGGCCACGATCCCCTCGACCCCTCGAGAGACGGACGATCCGCTGTCAGGCTGCCTCGCCCACTGCCGCCGCGGTCTCGCGGTCGGCACGGCGGTTTTTCAGGCGTCGCAGGCGTTGCCGGGCGGCGCCCGCCGAGATGCCGAGGGCGGCCGCGATCTCGGACCAGCTGCGCCCTTGCGCACGCAGGGCGTCGATCCTGAGCGCCACCTGGTCAGCCTCGACCTCACGCTCAGCGGCCCGCTCGCCGTGCGTCCGACAGCCGCGCGCGCGGCGCTCTTCGGCCTTGCGCTTGCGCTCGCGCCTGCGGCGTTCGTCGGCGTGGATCAGCACGTCGAGGTGCCGGCTCTCCGCCGGCGTGAAAGACGAGAGCGCGTCTTTATCCGGGTTAGTTTCTGGCCGAAAACAGTGGAAAAGACGGACACGGCGGAAGCGCTCATTACCGCCTCCGGTTGCGTAGGTTCGACCTGTAGCGGTAGTACGATGCGACCAGGATCAACCACCGCCTGCGGTCCTTCACGGCGTCAAGGTCGCCGTCTTTAATTCGGTTGAGGACCGAGCGCGGATCGCAGCGCAGGAGTGCTGCGACTTCGGCGACGGTCATGAACTCCTGCTGCGGAGAGGGGTCAATAGGCGGTGGACCGGGCGTCTTGCGCTTGGGCATGCCGTACTCCTTTCGTTCGGATTTGTCCGAAAGGAGAGTTGGTAGTGGGGCGCGGGCGTTGTCGGAAAAAAGCTGTCTGCCTGGTTAATTTCCGCTCGCAAATGCGCCTGCCTTACGATCGCGCACTGTAGCCAAGACGACGACGGCCACGACTTGCCTCGCTCCGACACGCCAGACCTCGCTTGACAGAGCGTGGTCGTCGCCATCGGCGGGGTGATGGATCGCAGAAATGGCAGTCCGCCTGCGCGGCCGCCAGTTCTTGTTTGGCGTTTGGATCGCTGAACCGCCAACCCCTAAAAAAGGATGTTCTGTCAATGCTTTGTGACGCTGATCGGCGCCGTGATGTAGCGCGTCAAGCAGGGTGACCGGTTGAGCGACAACCTCGTGACCGGTGCGGGTCGTTGATGTTGAGAGGTTAGGTCTGCTGGTTATCACCTCCTTCCAAGTTGATGTCGTGGTTGTCGTTCTGGTTGTCGTTCTGGTTGTCGCCGAGGTTGTCGCTGGAGGATGACGTCTGCACGACATCCTCGGGCTGACGGTTGGCCGCCGCGCGTCGCCGGTAGCTGTCGACGTTGAGTTCGAGGATCGTGGCGTGGTGGACGAGGCGATCGATGGCGGCGACCGTCATCGCCTTGTCGGGGAACACCTGCTCCCAGGCGCTGAACGGCTGGTTGGCGGCGATGGCGAGGCTGCGGGTCTCGTAGCGCCGGGCGATCAGCTCGAACAGCACGCTGGTCTCGGCCTGGTCCTTCTGGGCGTAGGTGATGTCGTCCAGGATCAGCAGGTGGAACCGGTCGAGCTTGGCGAGTTCGCGTTCAAGCTGCAGGTCCCGTCGGGCGGCCTGCAGGCGCTGCACCATCTCGGTGGTGCTGGCGTAGAGCACCTTGTAGCCGGCCTCGATCAGGGCGTGGCCGACGGCGGCGAGCAGATGCGTTTTGCCGCTGCCGCTGTTGCCCACGGCGATCAGGTTGCCCGCACCGGCGAGCCAGTCGCCGGCGGCGAGGGCATCGACACGCGCCTTGGAGATCTCGGGCACGACGGAGAAGGCGAACGTCGCCAGGGTCTTGCCGGCGGGCAGCCGGGAGGCCTTGAGGTTCCGGTGGATCCGCCGGGTCTCGCGCTCGGCGAGCTCGTACTCGGCGAGCACGGCGAGCGCCTGGGCGGTCGACCAGCCCTCGCGATCGGCCCGCTCGGTGACCTCCTGCCAGTGCTTCTTGAACGTCGGCAGGCGCAGGCTGTTGAGCAGCGCCGGCAGCTTGTGCACGTCGGTCGTGGTGACGGCGGTCATCGGGCCACCTCCCGGTTCCCGGTGAGGAGCGCGTCGAACTTGCGCGGGTCGGTGAGATCGACCGGCACGTCGGCGGGCATGGCGGTGCTGGGCCGCAGACGCCGGCGCAGCGTGGCCGGCTCGGGCAGCCGCCCGGCCTCCAGGTCCGCGGCGATCAGACCGGCCAATTCGGCCTCGCAGCATTCCTCGTGCGCCATCGCCAGCAGGCCGACCATGCGCTTGCAGGCATCCTTCTGCGGCAGCGCCGCGCTCAGGGCCTGCCACGCCCGGCGGTATTCGCCGCGCGGGAACAGCTGGTCGCGGTAGGTGAGACCGGCGAGCGCCTGCGGCTTGCGCTTGAGCGCATGGACGACGTGGCGGTAGTCGACGACGTGCTTGCGCTCGCCATCATCGCCCACGCAGCGGCGGGGATGGGTCACCACGTGCGTGCTGCCGAGATACGCCTCGATGCGCGCGTCGTAGACGTGCACCCGCAGCCGGTGGCCGATCAGTTGCGAGGGGACGGAGTAGAACACGTTGCGCAGCCAGAACCCGCCGGTGGAGAGCACGGAGACGACCGCCTCGGTGAAGTCGGTCGTACGCTGCCGGGGCAGCGACTGCATGTGGCGCAGTTCCACGGCGAGATCGTCCCGTCGCGCCGCGTTGCGCCGGGCAACGACCTCGTCGACGAACCGCTGGTAGCTGACGAGGTCGGGGAAATCGCGGCTACCCCGCAGGATGAGCGCCTGCTCCAGGGCGTCCTTGAGATGCCCGTTGTGCGCCTCGACCGCGCCGTTCTCGTGGGCCTCCCCGGGGTTGTTCCGGCTCGCCCGCAGGCCGTAGTGCCGGCACAGGCCCGCGTAGCGCTCGGTCAGATCGGCCTGCTGCTCCCGGCTCAGGTTCTTGTACGCGGCCGAAAGGCTGTCGGTGCGGAGCTCGCCGGGTACCTTGTCCAGGGTCCAGAGCGCGTCCTGGAGGTTCTCGGAGAGGGCGGTGAAACTCTCCCCGCCCAGGACCACGCGGACGAACTGCCAGCCGCTGAACGGTAAGACGAAATTGTAGAGCAGATGTTTCAGCGGCTCGCCGGCGATGGTGACGCCGAGCTTGCCGGCGTCGGTGAAGTCCGACAGGGCCTGGCGCCCGGGCTCCTGGTTCTGGCGAAAGATCACGTCGCGCCGCGGCCCGCGCAACGCGCGCCAATCCCGAACCCGGCGCTCGAGCGTCCGGCGGACCTGGTCGTCCGGAAAGCTATCCGGGTAAGTCCGCTGCAGGTAATGCAGCAGCGTGATCGGCCGGAGGCCGGGATCGCGCTCCAGCATCGGCACGAGGTCGCTCTCCCAGACGTCGGCCAGGGGATCGGGGATGGTGCGTCCGCGCACCGGCGCCCGCTCGGACGGCTTGCGGGGGTCTTTCTCCAGCCGCCGCCCGGTGCGCTCGCTCATGCCGGCGCGGGCCGCGGCGACCCGCTGATTGTGATGCTGACGCTCGCGCATGTAGAGTCTCCACTGCTGGTCGGTGATGGTCTTGCCTGGCAACGGCGACCTCCTCCGGCTGTTTCACCGTCAGAGCTCGCCGAGGGAGGTGCGACCCACACCGGCCAGCAGCCAGCATCCCGCACAAATGACCGGGGCCAGCGCGATCCACGAGGCCCGGCCTCACCGACGGCCGGCCGACCTACGGCGCGCGACTGGGGGCGCGCGGTCGGCCGGCCTGTTCGGCCGGACCTGTGGATCGCCCCGAGCCAGCCGTCACCGGTCAACCTGGATGACGCTCACCGGACAAGCCGGTTGTCGCAGAACACCGTGACCCCCTGTGCCGGTCCATAGCTTCGATGGTCATGCCACGTCCTGCTACTACACGGTTAGCGAATTACCCGGGCTGACGGTATGCGTGAGGTGGCTCGCTACCGCGGACCGCGGGGGGGAGGACTGCCAGCCGATCCTCCCGTGATAAGGTGAAGCACCTGCGAACACGCCCAAACCGGATCCCTTTGCGCCCTTTTCCAGGAGCAACGAGGGAACAATTGTTCCCCCACAATTCAGCTATATCAGTCACTTAACCATTTTGTTAGGCTATGTCTGCACAGCGTGTTGGTTGATCGAGGCCCGCTATATCTAGCCTGCAGCCAGCAGGCGGGCCATCAGCGGGTTTCGCGGATCTTCGGCCGGGCCGCGTGCTTGGCGGGCGTCGCGATAAACCATCCATCCGGTGTAGAGCGCGATATTCTTCGTTGCCGGCCCGCGGAACGGCCGCATGAAGTCCTGGAACCTGGCGTGGAAGGCGTTGGCGTTCTGGATATGAAAGACGCCGTCCCGGACGCGGATGCCGGCCTTGGTGTTGACCTGCTCCACCCGGCGGCTGCGGGCCCGGCCATAACGGCGGTAGACAGCGGCTCCGTCCGAGCAGAGCACCGCGTCGCCTGCCAGAGAGCCGTCGAGGGCAGTCTCAAAGTAGCGGTAACGTAACGCCTGGAGGCGCTCGGCTGCTGTGGCACCGTGGCGGTCGCGCAGAACCAGAACCGGGATCTGCCAGCGAGACAGCCCGCGTGGCAGCTTTAAGCCGTGGCGCTCGTAGTCGCGCCAGCGCGGACGCGGGGGCTCGGGGTACTGCTGGGGATCGTCCGCATGTCGCGCCCACTCGCGAGATCCTTTGCGGGACTCCCGGAAGAACGTCTCGTCGGCCTCTACCAGGCCGGCCAAAGCATCATGGCCATAGCCCCGGACCGCCTCCAGCATGCGTAGACGCCAGCGCCATACCGTCATCTTATCGACGCCCAGGCGCCCAGCCAGGGCACGGCACGCGGACGGTTTCGCCGACACCATGTCCTGCGCCACGATGGCCATCTCGGAGCGCTTGCGCACGTGGGCCAGGGCCGTGCCGGTCGCCTTGGTGAAGGTCTTTGCGCACGATCCGCAACGCCAGCGCTGCAACCCGCCTCGCGTCGCGCCCCACCGCATCGCCTTCTCGTTGAGGCAGTGTGGGCACGCCGGTGCGCCCTGAACACGCCCCTCGACGAGCGCGTCTGCTTCCCGCTTGTCCAGCGCGGTCTGGGCCGAGGTGACCAGACGCTGGAGCTGGTCCAGCGAAAGCCGCTCCATGGCGCGCTCAATCTCGGCAATCCCGGTTGTCATGGCGGTGGTGCTCCCGACCAGAGGAGCGAGATAATTACCACAACCTCTAGCGGTCGCCTAGCTTACCAACACGCTTTGCAGACATTCCCTTTTGTTAACGCACTTTTGTGTGCGCTCACAGGGCACACAAAAGTGCGCTCAGCGCCGATATCGAACATCTCTGAGGATCATGTCGAAGATCTCTGAGGATTATGTCGAACATCTCTGAGGATCACTCGCCAAAACCCCAGCGTTTCCGCGGGACTCCGGAGGCCCTGAAGTAAGGGAAGTAAGAGAAGTAAGGGGAAGGATGAGGAAGATACGCCCTTCGGGCGGGGCGCTGGCGCCCCGATCTCATGATCAGAGGGACCGTCGTCGGGTCTCGATCCCATCTCCGTCGTGATCAGCACGAACCGAGGGATGCCCCCATGAACCTGGCCCGCGCCATTGGCCTTGCGGCCCTGCTCACCACCGCGACCCCGGCCTTCGCGGACGCCTCCGGATACAGCACGCTCGAGCCAGCCGTGGCGGATCCGGATGTCGTGATCACCGGGATTATCGGACGCAAAACCCACCAGCCAGGCCGGAAGGCTGAATCCAGACATTGGTACGGAAACAATACCACATGTTTCGTCTGCTCATCCCTCCCAGAGACCGCCTCAACCTGGCGGTTGTGATCGGCACGGACGACGGCTTGACGATCGCGACCGACAGCAGCGCCTGCGATCCTGAAACGCAGCGAGCGCTGGGCGGATAACACGGATCGTACGAACGAGATCATAAGGAGATAGCGAGATTCCTTCAACACAGCGCCGCAAGGTGACGGATAGCGAAAAAGCGCAGATTGCCGAACTGCATGCCGACGGCCGATCCCCTTCCGGGATCGCGCTGTCCATCGGCCGCAGTCGATACGTTGTGCGATACTGGATGGACAAGATGGGGCTCGATACCTCCGCGAACGCGTCGCGGTGGCGAGAGATCGAAAGCCGCGCGGTCGACATGAAGCGTGCCGGGGAGACGACCGAGGGCATCGCGCGCGCCCTGGGGATCGGCACCGCGACGATCAGGAGCATGCTGGCGCGCCACGGCCTGACTGGGGCCCCGCCACCGGCGCCGATCGAGCTCGAGGAGGCCAAACGGTTGCTGCGCCTGTACGAGTCCGGCGTCTACAGCATCAGGGGTCTCTGTCGGCAGACCGGGCGTGGGCGCCCGGCGATCAAGACGGCGCTCAAACGCGCCCGTCAGGCCAACAAGCCCGGCCCGAAGCCGCGTGCACGCGCCGGAGCCATCTCGGAGCAGGAGCGCACCCGGATCCGGTCCGCCCATCTCGCCGGGGCCTCGGTTCAGGACTTGGTGACGACCTTTGGGCGCTCCGAGAACACCATTTACAAGATCATCAAGCACCTGAAGCCAAGGCACCGCATCGAACCCGATCGCATGGCCCGGCTCTGGAAGCGGGGCCACTCGATTGCCGGGATCGCGCGTTACGACAAGATCAGCCAGAGAACCGTGCGCCGCAAGCTTGCCGAGGCCGGGATCGGGTCGACCCAACCGTTGAAGGACGGGCTCGCGCTCGTGGAAGCCGGGGTGAGCGTCGAGGTGGCCGCCGACCGGGTGATTTGCGACCCGGCCCGGCTGCGCGGCGCCGTGAAGCGCGCGGCACGGGCGCGACAGGCGGCCGAGGTCCAGAGCTTGCGGGCTGAAGGCATGAGCTGCGCCGCGATCGCCGCTCGCCTGGGCCCGAACTGGACCCGGATTGACGTGGAAAAGCTGCTGATGGATACGCGGGACGATGAGCAGACGCCGCCGCAGGACTTGGCGGCGTAATCGGCCAGTCTTCTGACCGGCCGGGCGAGCGTTCGTCACGGGGCTCGTCCGGCCGGGTCGTGCGGCGTCTGTCGCCAGGCACCCGCCGACACTGCGCGAGCCTCACCTTGCGATAACCCGCCATTATCGCGAGCAGCAGATTGTGCACACCTCGTACATTCGGGTCTTCGTTGATGCCGCGGTAAGGTAATCGGCCGAGAGCCTCCCCGGCGGCCTGTTACGGTAACCGATCATGAGGAGACTGCTCTCAGCAGGGAAAATTTTCATCGGGCTTATCACCCAAACAAAGGCTCGACCCAGGAAGCGAGACAAACGCTACACAACATGTTGTGCTTTAGGGTGCGGCAGTCTTACGTTGCGGTTTGTTGAAACCTATGAGTGAAACCTTCGAGCGTGTTGCGTCTCGCGGTCGATAAGGGTCTCTGGGGACGCGGCTTGCTGACAACGGTTTACGTGTTGATCGGCGAGGGGTCAAAGTGCCGATAGGCGTGCCAAGCCTTTGATGTCGGGGAGTTCTTATCGAACCACCCTGGCGCCGATTCACAGCCAGTTTCTTAACGGTGGGCCGCGCGCCGCCGTCCAAAAGGAAAATTTTGTAGGTCGCCTTGACCGGCGACAGCGGCGCGACCCGCGGGGCGCGCCGGGGTCTTGCGTCACCTGCCGGATGCCAAGGGCGTCGACCGGGTCGAGCGCTCCGCGACGTCGGGGATCAGCAGCGCGCAGCCCGGCGAGTGCTCCAACCAGCCGAGGATGCGCCTGACATGATCCTCGAGGAGATCCGCGACGCGCTCGCGCCGGTCCTCCGGCAGATCCGCGAGCACGTAGCAGCTCCAGTTGGCCTCGTCCCGGCGGGCGTGGATCATGGGACGCGGCCGCCGGAAAGCGCAGTAGCGGGCGCGTAGCAGGCACGGGAAGGCCGGTGCCACGGGCGCCAGCCGGCTCCACAGAGACGCGGGCGACAGGCTCGCGTCCAGCTACGAGAAGAGCGTCTCGGTCATTTCATTTTTCTCCTGATCTTGGTCACACAGGAGGCCGCCGTCTGTCGTAGCCGGCCCCGCCAAAGCCGGCCGGCGACGAGAGCGCCGGACTTTTCCAATCTCCTCTGGCTGCGTGCTTCGTGCGCGCTGCCGCGCACTTTTCCGACACCCGGCTTTACGCTTTGGCAACCGGCGCACGGCAGGCTCGGCAGTGTGCCTTCCCGGGCACCCGAGTCGCCGCCGATACCCCCTCTCTCCGATCCCCCGATTCCGAGACCCGCATGCCCTTCGATTCTGGCCGCGACGGCGATTTTTCGCCGGTCAACCATCTCCGGCGGACGGGTCGGTACGCCCGCGTGCTGGAGCGGCTGCGCGACGCGGACCCGCCGACCTTCCTCGTCAAGAGCCGCGTCCTGATCGAGGCGTGCGATCCGGCGGGCGCTCTGCGGTACGCTGACCGAAAGGTGCTTAAGTAAGCGCCAGCTACACCCCATTCGATCAACGGTTTCCCGGTCCCTGCTGATCGCGGCATAGCTGACCTCTCCAAGTTCAGGAGGCAGCCATGTCGCAGACCCTATTTTCCGCCACGAACGGTACGT
>NZ_NRRL01000100.1 GCF_016583645.1 Rhodovibrio sodomensis
GAGGGGAGAGGGAGGGGCCCGCGAACCGTAGGTCCGTGGGAGGGTGAGGGTGGGGTTCCCCAGCGGACGGCGAGTCCCACCCTCACCCTGGCCCGCTCCCCTCGAGGGAGAGGGAACCCGCCGACGCGCCCGTCGGGCTCCCCCCGTCACCCCTGGCACCACGGGCTGGCACGCGCTAGAACCGCGCCCGCGATGCCCAGCTCCGATCCGTACAGCCCCGTCCCGCACACCCCCGCATGACCGACCGCGTGCGCCTGGAGGCGCCGGCGCAGAGCGTCTGGCGGCTGGCGGTGCCGATCATCCTGTCCAACCTGTCGACCCCGCTGTTGGGCGCGGTCGACACGGCGGTGATGGGGCACCTGCCGGATGCCACCTACGTCGGCGCGGTCGCGGTCGGCGCGATGGTGTTTTCGTTCCTGTACTGGGGCTTCGGCTTCCTGCGCATGGGCACCACCGGGTTCACCGCGCAGGCGTACGGCGCGGGCGACCGGGACGAGCTGCGCGCGACCCTGGGCCGGCCGCTGCTGCTCGCCGTGCTGTTGGGGGCGGTGCTGATCGCGGTGCAGACGCCGATCGGCGGGCTCGCCTTCTGGCTGGTCGAGACCAGCCCGCAGGTCGAGGGGTTCGCGCGGGAGTACTACGCGATCCGGATCTGGTCGGCGCCATTCGCGCTGACCAACTACGCCGTGCTCGGCTGGCTGTTGGGCACGCAGCGGGCGCGCACGGCGCTGGTGCTGCAGGTGGTGTTGAACGGCACCAACGCGCTGCTCGATCTGGCGTTCGTCTATGGCCTGGGCTGGACCATCGCCGGCGTCGCCGCGGCCAGCCTGATCGCGGAGATCGTCGCCGCCGGGCTGGGTCTGTCGATCTGCGCGGTCCTGCTGCGGCGCGCGGGCGGGCGTTGGGCCTGGAACCGGATCGCCGACCGCGCGCGCCTGACCGAGCTGTTCCGGGTCAACCGCGACATCTTCCTGCGCACCCTGTCGCTGATCTTCGCGTTCGCCTACTTCACCGCCAAGGGCGCGGAGATGGGCGAGACCCGGCTGGCCGCCAACGCGATCCTGATGCAGCTGCAGCAGTTCCTGTCGTTCGGCCTGGACGGCTTCGCCCACGCGGCCGAGATCCTGGCCGGCAATGCGATCGGGGCGAAAGACCGGCCGGGCTTCCGCCGCGCCTGCCGGGCGGCGACCCTGTCCGCCCTCGCTCTCGCGCTGTTCGCCGCCCTGGTGTTCGCGCTGGCCGGCCCCGGGATCGTCCGGCTGTTCACCGACATCGAGGACATCCGCAGCGTCGCCGGCGACTACCTGCCCTGGATGGTGCTGAGCCCGTTCGTCTCGGTCTGGCCGTTCATGCTGGACGGCATCTTCATCGGCGCCACCCGCACCACCGCGATGCGCAACGCCATGCTGGTGTCGCTGGCGATCTACCTGGCGGCCTGCTGGACCCTGATCCCGCTGTTCGACAACCACGGCCTGTGGGCGTCGCTGCTGGTTTTCATGGCGGCCCGCGGGCTGACGCTGGGCTGGTACTTCCCCGCCCTGGCCCGGTCGGTCGGGCGGGGGTGAGCCGGCACGTTTTTCGCGACGCCCATGCGTGCTCGGGACTGCCGAACCTCCGGCGAAAGTCCCCTCTCCTCCCCTGGGAGGAGAGCGCCAGGGAGAGGAGGTTGCCCGCGGCATCGATGCCCGTGGCCCCTCCTCCCCTAGCCCCTCCTCCCAGGGGAGGAGGGGGATTGGTTGGTGCGCCGAAGCCCAGTCGCCCGCCCGCTTGACTGTACCGTCCAGCCGGTATAGTTTGATCGCCGTTCCCGTCAGCCCCTGAGGAGCCGCCGATGTCCGCGACCCTGACCTACAGCCTGCTGGCGCTTGCGATCCTGTTCGAGGTGGCGGCGACCACGGCGCTCAAGGCGTCCGACGGCATGACGCGTCTGACCCCGGCCTTGGTGGTGGTCGCCGGTTATGCCGGCGCGTTCTATCTGCTGGCGCTCAGCCTGAAGACCCTGCCGGTCGGTTTCGTCTACGCCATGTGGTCCGGCTTCGGGATCATCGGCGTGGCGATCGCGGGCGCGGCCGTGTTCGGCGAGAGCGTGAGCGCGGCCAAGGTGATGGGCTTCGTGCTGATCATCGCCGGCGTGGCGCTGGTCAAGGGCGGCGGGGCCGCGGCCTAACCGTCCTCGGCCTAACCGTCCTGGGGGGTCCCAGGCCCGCGATCCGGATGCTGCGCCGGATCGTACAGATGGCTTTGCAGGTAGTAGTCGTCGCTCGCGCGCACCAGCACGCCGATCGACGCGGTGACCGGGATCGCCAGCAAGACGCCGGTGAAGCCGAACAGCGTCCCGCCCGCCATCAGGGCGAAGATCACCCACAGTTCGTGCAGTTCGACGTTCCGGCCGACCAGCCGCGGGGTCAGGACGTTGCCCTCCGCGGCCTGGCCGACCGCGAAGATGCCCACCGTGAGCAGCCACATCCACGGATCGGCGAAGGTGAACACCGCGGAGATCAGCGCGAGCACGCCGCCCAGGATCGCGCCCACGAACGGGATGAACGAGATCGCGCCCGCGAACAGCCCGATCAACAGACCATACGACAGGCCGATCGCGGTCAGGCTGACGGCGTAGAACACCCCCAGGATCGTCGCCACCATCGCGACCCCGCGCATCCAGGCGGCGAGCGTCGCATCGATCTCGCGCGCCCGGGCGCGCACGATCTCCACCGCCGGGCGCGGAATCCGCCGGTCCACGGCCGCGACCAGCCGGTCCCAGTCGCGGATCAGGTAGAACGCGACCAGCGGGGTGATCAGCAGGGTCGACAGGATGTCGAACGCCGCGAGCGAGCCGGAGAACACCGCCTGCACGGCCGACCCGATCCAGCCGGCGGCCGTGCCGGCGTAGGTCGCCGCGGCCTGCTCGATCCGCTGCCGCACCTCGGGCGTCATGTAGGGCTCGATGTCGGCCCACAGCGGCTGCACCAGTTCCGCCGCGCGGGCGCGGATCTCCGGGGCGCGTTCGATCAGGTCGACCGTCTGCGACCAGACCAGCGGGATCGCCGTCGACAGGACGACCACGACGACCAGCCCAAACACGGCCACGACCAGCGCGGTCGCGCCGTTGCGGGAAAAGCCGCGCGCCTCCAGCCGGTCGCACAGCGGATCCAGCATGTAGGCGATCACCATGCCGAGGACGAACGGAAACAGGATGCTGGACAGCAGATAAAGGCCGCCCAGAAACGCGACGACGGCGAGCAGCCAGATGCGGGCGCGGATGCTCATGACGAGAGGCGTCTTCCCTTCCTCGTGGGCGCGCCCCGCTGCCTAGCACCGCCCGACCGCGGCTGTCGCCCCCTCACGAACCGCCTTGGGCGGATGCCATCCGTCGGGCAAGCTCGGCGTCGCGGCCGTAGACGTCGGCGCGCAGCTGCAGCGTGCCGTCGGCGTCGACCCAGGCGGTGCGGTAGACGATCCGCACCGGCACCGGAGTCTCAAGCCGGGCGCGCACCGTCCGGCCCGAAGCGACCGCACGGTCGATCCGCGCGGGCGTCCAGCCATCGGTCCGCGCCAGCAACGCCCGGGCAAGCGCCATCGGTCGGTCGATCCGGATGCAGCCCGAGGAGTAGGTCCGCCGCGCGTGCCCGAACAACCCGGTCTCCGGGGTATCGTGGATATAGACGTTGTGCCGGTTGGGGAACATGAATTTGACCCGGCCCAGCGGGTTGCCCGGACCGGGCGCCTGCACCAAGCGGTAGCTTCCCAGCCGGTCGGCGGCGCGGTCCCAGGAGACGGCCGCCGGCCGCAGCGTTGGCGCGTCGGCCCCCCAGCCGGCGTAGACCTGCATGTTCGCACGCGTCAGGTAGCCCGGATCGCGCCGGATCCGCGGCAGCAGATCGGCGCGCGCGATCGACCGCGGCACGGTCCAGCTGGGATTGAACACCAGATGGGTGATCCGGTCGGCGAATACCGGGGTCGGCCGGGCGGCCATGCCGACGATCGCCCGGGCGTGCATCACCGGCGTGCCGCCGTCCAGCAGCGTCATCCGGAATCCGGGCACGTTGACCCGCACCGACAGGCCGTCCGCCGGCCGGTGCCAGCGTAACCGCTCCAGGTTCCGGGCGATCTGGGCGGCCCGCGCGCCGGCGGACACGTTGAGCGCGGCCCGCGTCCGGGCGGCGACGACACCGTCCGGCACCAAACCGTGGCGGGCCTGAAACCGCTGTACGGCCGCGGCGAGTGCGGGCCCGAACCGGTCCGGTTCCGGCGCGTAGCCGGCCAGGTCGCCGCTCGCCGCCAGGCGGCGGTGCAGGATCGCAACCCGATCGCCGCGATCGCCTTCCTGCAACACCGGACCGGTCGCCAGTTCGGGCCAGCCGCCGGCCGCTTGGATCGCCTGGTGGGTGGTCAGGGCGCGGGCAAGCGCACGGTAACCGGCGTGCCGGGGCGCCAGCGCCGCGAGATGGACGTCGACCGCCCGGGCCTGGCGCACGTCCGCCAGCCAGGCCGATACCTGAAGCTGCGTCTCGGCATGCCCGGCCGGCCGAAACGGCGCCCGGCCGTGGCGCAGGTCGCCCAGGTAGCGCAGGAACGCCGCCGTCAGACGCAGCTCCAGGCGGGCGCGTTCCCGGGCGCCGGCTGCGTCGATCCGGGCAAGCGCCCGGGCCAGCCGATCGGCGTCGTAGTCCCCCGGCGCCAGACCGTGCTGCCCGGCTGCCTGCAACGCCGCCGCCAGGGCGCGCGCCGGCGCGCCGACTGTTTGGCCTGATCGGTGCGGTGTTACTGCTGCTGGGCCTGATCAGCACGGAGTCGCGGGGCGGTTTCGTCAACCTGGTCGCCGTCGTGTTCCTGCTTGCGGTCCAGTTCCGGCATTTCTTCCATCCGCGCTACCTCGGGCTGTTCGTGGGCGGCGTGAGCGCGGCCATGGTGTTGATCGTGGTGCTGGTACCGCAGGAATACATCCAGCGGCAGGCCAGCCTTCAGTTGCTGGTCGAATGGGTCACGGGCGATGGGCGGGAACTCGCATCGGATGCCGCGCTGGACCGCCGGGCCGGCTATATCCAGGTCGCCTTCGACGCGTTCCCCAGGCATCCGGTATTGGGCACCGGTCCGGATACGTTCAAGGAGATCTGGGCCAATTCCAGGCAGGCCCGCTGGTTCGAGATGTCGGAACGGCCGGCCCACAACACCTATCTCGAAGTGCTGATCGGTAACGGGATCGTCGGGCTGGCGGCCTTCCTGGCGCTGCTGCTGGTGACCTACCGCAACTATGCCGGCGCCGAGCGGCTGCTGCGCCAACACGGCGACGAGACCAGCGCCCATCTGATCGGGGCCTACAAGATCGCGTTCCTCTCGGTGCTGATCTACTTCCTGGTGAAAAGCGGGATCGATCACAAGTATTTCATTCTGGCCCTGCCGCTGTCGGTCGCCGCGCAGCGGTTTGCGGCGCACCGTATTCAACACCTGCGGGCGGGCGGCGACGCGCCGAGGCCGCAGGTCGGTCCCGCCTGACGCCGGCCGTGGCCTGGGTCCTGCTCGCCGTCGCCGGCCTGATCGTCGCCCTGCCGACGCTGCTGTATCCCGCCGCGCTGCGGCTGGCGGCGGCGCTGCGTCCGGCGCCGGTCGCCCCGACGCCGCGGCCGGGCCGGGCCACCGTCGTGGTCGCGTTCACCGGCGGCGGCCCCCTGCTCGCAGCGAAGGTGTCACGGCTTGCAGCTGTCGCCGCAGCCAGCGGCTGGCAGGTCGATACCGTGCTCGCCGGCGACGGGCCGATCGCCGAGGCGGACCGGCGCAGCGCACGGGCGGCCGCCGGCGACATGCCGGTCACGCTGTGCGCCCTGGACGCCCCGGCCGGCAAGGCAGCGGCGCTCAATCTGGGTGCCGGCCACGCGACCGGCGACGTCCTGGTGTTCTCCGACCTCGACGCCGATCTCGCGGACGACGCGCTCGCCACGCTATGCCGCTGGTTCGCCGAGCCGTCGGTCGGCGCCGTCTGCGGCCGGCGCCAGATCGTGCGCGACGGCGGCCCGGCCGTCGCGGCCGCGGGGCAGCGCGCCTATACCGACCTGGACAGCCGGATCAAGCTGCTGGAAAACCGGCTGGGCGCGATCACCTCCAACGACGGCAAGCTCTATGCCATGCGCCGGTCGCTGTTCCGGCCGATCCACCCGGCCGCGACCGACGATCTGTACAACGCGCTGACCGTGGTCGCCCAGGGCTACCGGGTGCTGTTCGAGCCGGCCGCGGTCGCACGCATCCCGAGCCCGGCCTGGACCGTCGGTCACGATCTGAGGCGCCGGCGCCGGGTCACGCTGCGCGGACTGACCGGCCTGTTCGCCCGGCCGCGGCTGCTGCTCGCACCGCGGTTCGGGCTGTTCGGCCCGCGGCTGATCGTCAACAAGCTGCTGCGCCGGTGCTTGCCCGTGGCCGGTCTACTGGTCCTGCTGGCGCTGCTGCTGCTGGCGCCCGCGCACGCCTGGGCCGGCTGGCTGATCGCGGCGGCGCTCCTGGGTGGGTTGGGCACGGCGGCCTACGCACCGCTCGCGCGCCGCGGCGTTACCGGGCGCCTGCCGGCCAAGGCCGACAAACTCTGGGCATCCGCGTTCTACGCCGGGCTTGGCATGCTGGGGATGCTGCTGGGCCTGGTCGATTTCTTGCGCGGCAAGCGGGTGGTCCGCTGGGCCCCGCGCAAGGCCGCATGACCCACCCCGCCGCCGCCACTCAAGGCACCGACCCGGCGATGCCGCGGGTGGGCATCCTGATCGGCTCGCTCGAGGCCGGCGGCGCGCAGCGGGTGGCGCTCGCCCTGGCGCACGACCTGCTGTTCGACGGCTGGGAGGTGCGCCTGCTGCTGCTCAACCCCGAGCGCGAGATGGCGCTGCCGGGAAGTTCCGAGGCGCAGCAGGCGCTGGAGGCCCGGCTGACCGTGCTGGGCGGCTCCAGCGTGCGCGCCGGCACGCTGTCCAAGAGCCTGCGCTTCCCGCGCCTTCACCGGCGCCTGGCGGCCGCGGTGGCCGCGCATCGCCTGGACGTCGTGGTCAGCTTCATGGAACGGGCCAACCTGCTGAACCTGCTGGGCAACCGGGCGGTGCCGCGGATCGTCTCGGTGCGCAAGCAGATCTCGGTCGCGCTCGCCGACAAGTCGGCGTTCAAGCGCACGCTGGTCGTGCGCGCCTATCCGCTGCTGCTCCGCCGCGCCGCCGCGATCGTGCTGAACGCGCACGGCTCGGCCACGGAGTTCGCCCGGCGTTTCGGATTGCCGGCGGACCGCCTGAGCGTGATCCCCAACCCGGTCGCCCCCGATGTGGCGACCCGCGCCCGCGAAACGCCCGATGGGCCGGGCGACGACATGCTCGGCCCGGAGACGATCGTCGCCGTCGGCCGCCTGGTTGCGGCCAAAGGCCAGGTTCCGCTGCTGCGCGCGTTCGCTGCCGTGCGCGCGGCGTGTCCCGACGCGCGTCTGGTCATCGTCGGCGACGGTCCGCTTCGGGATCGCCTGAGCAACCTGGCGGACGAGCTGGGCGTGGCGCCGGCGGTCCGGCTGGCCGGGTTCCAGGCCAACCCCTATCCCTGGATCGCCGGGGCCGGCGTGGTCGCCCTGCCCTCGCGCGCGGAAGGCTTCCCCAATGCACTGCTGGAGGCGATGTACCTGGGCCGGGCCTGCGTCGCCGCCGACTGCCCGTCGGGCCCGCGCGAGCTGCTGGCCCCGGACACATCGGTCGACCGGGTCGCCGCCGGCCTGGAGATGACGGACGCGGGCATCCTGGTGCCGCCGATGCCGCCCGCCGACCTCGACGCGGCGGCCCCGCTGACCTCGGCGGAACAGGCCCTCTCGGAAGCTCTGACACGGCTGCTGCGCGATACCGCCCTGCGCCAACGCCTCGAGCGCGGCGCGTCGGCGCGCGCAACAGCCTTTACCCCGGAACGGGCGACGGCCGCGTGGCAGGCGGTGATCGCCGAATCCCTGTCGGCCCGGGGCCCAACCCGGTAACGCCGCCGTCATCGGTGTCGGCGCGACAGGGCGCGCCGCGGCAACGCGCTCGACGCGAATGCGCTTGCCTGATGTGTGTTCACGGTTGATACTGGTCCGGCGTGATTGGGAACCGCGCGGGCGCGATCGGGGGGTGAGCGTGATCGATGGTTGGGGTGTCGCGGCGATCGTGGCGGCGATCGGACTGACGGGTCTGGCACTGGCTCTCTACGTCCGCCGCAAGGTCCGCCTGCTGTCCCAACGGATCGATCGGGCACGGGACGTCGCCGCCAGCCGGGCCACAGACGCGAGCTACCTCGCACGCGTGCTGCCCCCCACCGCATGTTTGCCGCGCCCGACGAACTGGTCGCTTGGCGGCGACACCCTGCACTGGCTGCTGAGCGAGGTCGAAAGACGCCGGCCGCGGCTCGTCGTCGACCTCGGCGGCGGCCTGTCGACCGTCCTGCTGGGCCTGCGCCTGAAGGAACTTGGCTGCGGCCAGGTCGTCTCGGTCGATCACGACGCCGGGTTCGCGGCGACCACCCAAGCGTTCGTGTCGCTCAACGCGCTCGACGGGATCGTCGAGGTTCGGGTTGCCCCGCTGACCGCCAACACGGCCCTGCCGGGCAAGGCCGTCTGGTACGACACCGACAAGTTGGCGGATTTGCGCGACGTCGATCTGTTGGTGATCGACGGTCCGCCGATGTCGGCCGGCAAACGGGTCCGGGAAGCCGCGCTCACCTTCTTCCAGGAGCGCTTCGCCGCGGACTGGATGGCCGTCCTGGACGACGCGCACCGGCCCGGCGAGCGTGCCATCCTCGAAAGCTGGCGCGGCGGGCGGAACGGCTTCGCGATCGACGTGCTGCCGTTCGCGACCCCGACCGCCCGGATCTTCCCGGCACAGGCTTCCGAACCGTCGCCATAACAGGGCAGGGTCCCGAAAAAGGCAACGAGGTTGTCGTAGAGCAAGGTGCTGAAAGGTGAAGCCACCTTGTCAGCTGAGTCTTGCTCTCTCTTCAACAGTTAGCGCAAAATTCACGGTGAAGGCCGACTCGACCTTCATCGATTTTGCTCTAGTACCCCGCCTGCTGCAGGGCCTGCTGGATGTCGGCCTGGCGGCGCTTTTCCTGACGGTGCATCAGGATCCCGGCGAGGATCACGGCGATCGTCACGATGCCGACGATGATCGTCGCCAGCGCGTTGATCTGCGGCGAGACGCCCAGGCGCACCTTGGAGAACACCACCATCGGCAGGGTCGAACTGCCGGGCCCGGAGACGAACGAGGCGATCACCAGGTCGTCCAGCGACAGCGTGAACGACAGCAGGAAGCCCGCGATGCAGGCCGGCGCGATGATCGGCAGGGTCACGGTGAAGAACACCTTGGCCGGCCGCGCGCCGAGGTCGAGCGCGGCCTCCTCAATCGAGCCGTCCAGCGCGGACATGCGCGACTGCACGATCACCGTGACGTAGGCCATGCAGAAGGTCGCGTGCGCGATCGTGATCGTGTCCACGCCGCGCCCCTGCGGCCAGCCGAACCACTGCTGGGTGGAGACGAACATCAGCAACAGCGAGATGCCGATGATCACGTCCGGCATCACCAAAGGCCCGGTCACCAGGCTGGTGAAGAAGGTCCGGCCGCGGAAGCTGCCGTAGCGCGCCAGCGCCATCCCGGCCAGCGTGCCGAACACCACCGCGATCGCGCCGGTCATCAGCGCGATCTTCAGCGACAGGAAGGCCGCCTCCAGGATCTGCTCGTTCCGCACCAGTTCGCCGTACCACTTGGTCGAAAACCCGCCCCAGACGGTGACCAGCTTGGATTCGTTGAACGAATAGACGATCAGCGAGACGATCGGCCCGTACAGGAAGGCGAAGCCGAACACCATCATGGTGATCACGAAGGGCGACAGCCGCCGGGTCATACCAGCGCGTCCCGCATGCATGCCTGGCCGCTCGCGACCGTCGGCACGGCGCCTCGGCGGGTCCCCTCTCCGACAATGGGGGGAGGGAGCCAGGGTGAGGTGGTGTGCAGGGCATAGATGGCGCGGCAACCTCCTCTCCCTAACCCTCTCCTCCCAGGTGGAGGAGAGGGGATGAGTTGGTGTCTCGCCTGACCGAGCGCCGTCATTCAAGCGCCTCCTGGGCCTTCACCTGCTGGCGCTGCAGGATCACGATCGGGATCACCAGGACCAGGATCAGGACGATCGTCACCGCCGAGGCGACCGGCCAGTCGCGGTTGGAGAAGAACTCGTTCCATAGGATCTTGCCGATCATCAGCGTGTCCGGCCCGCCGAGCAGCGACGGGATCACGAACTCGCCGACCGCCGGGATGAACACCAGCATCGAGCCCGCCAGGATGCCCGGCAGCGACAGCGGCACGGTCACGGTAAAGAACGCCCTGATCGGCCGGGCGCCCAGGTCTTCCGCCGCTTCCAGCAGGCTGACGTCGAGCTTTTCCAAGGTCGCGTAGAGCGGCAGGATCATGAACGGCAGGTAGCTGTAGACGATCCCGACGTAGACCGAGAAGTCGTTGTGCAGCATGTCGAGCGGCTGGTCGATGATGCCGAGCGACATCAGCGCGGCGTTGATCAGCCCCTTCTGCTTCAGAATGCCGATCCAGGCGTAGACGCGCAGCAGGAACGACGTCCAGAACGGCAGGATCACCATCAACAGCAGAAGTGTGCGCACCGTGGCGGGCGTGCGCGCGATGCCATAGGCGATCGGGTAGCCGACCAAGAGGCACAGCACGGTCGAGACCAGCGCGATCTTCAGCGAGTTCAGGTAGGCGATCCAGTACAGCGGGTCCTGCAGCAGCCAGGCGTAGTTCGACCAGAACACCTGGATGGTCGGCCAGGTCTGCCCGTCCGGCCACAGCAGGAACGCCGTATAGGGCGGGCGCTGCAGCACCATCTGCGCCAGCGAGATCTTGGCGACGATCACGAAGGGGACGAAGAAGAACACGAACAGCCAGGCGTACGGCAGCGCGATCACGCCCGTCCGCCCGTCGACCGAAAGCCGCCGGGCGAGCGCCCGCGCGGCCGTGCGCAACCGGGCCAGCGCCGTCGCGTCGCCGGGCTTCGCGGTCGCCTCGGTCATTCCGTGAGCACCAGGCCGGCCTCGGTGGACCACTCGACGATCACCGGATCGTCCCAGTCGATCTCGCGCTTGCGCGACCGGAAGACGTTGGGCTGCAGCGCCTCCACCAGCTCGCCCGGGCCGCAGTCGATCCGGAAGATCGAGGTGTCGCCCATGTAGGCGACATCCCGCACCGTCCCGCGCAGGGCGTTGGTCGCCGCCAGCTCGCCGCCGTCGTCCGGCCGGACGCGCAGCTTCTCCGGCCGGACCGAGAACCAGACCCGCTGGCCGTCGCGCACCCGCACGGCGCTGTCGACCTCCAGACCGCACGGCACCCGATCCGCGGCGACGCGCACGCGGCCGTCGTGCACCTCCTGGACCGTGCCCTCGAACATGTTGATCGAGCCGATGAAATCGGCGGTGAAGCGGGTGCGCGGGAATTCGTAGACCTCGGTCGGCGTGCCGACCTGCTGGACCCGGCCCCTGTCCATCACCGCCATCCGGGTGGACAGGGTCATGGCCTCTTCCTGGTCGTGGGTCACCACGACGAAGGTCACGCCGACCTCGTCCTGGATGTTCATCAGCTCGAACTGCGTCTGCTCGCGCAGCTTTTTGTCCAGCGCGGCGAGCGGCTCGTCCAGCAGCAGCAGCTTGGGCCGCTTGACCAGCGCCCGGGCGAGCGCGACGCGCTGGCGCTGCCCGCCGGACAGCTGGTGGGGCTTGCGCTTCGCCCAGGGGTCCAGCTGGACCAGATCGAGCAGCTGGTGCACCCGGCGCCTGATTTCGTCTTTCCCGACCCGGTCCTGCTTCAGGCCGTAGGCGACGTTCTGCTCCACGCTCATGTGCGGGAACAGGGCGTAGGACTGGAACATCATGTTGACCGGGCGCGCGTAGGGCGCCTGGTCGGTCACGTCCTGCCCGTCGATCAGGATCCGCCCGCTGGTCGGCCGCTCGAAGCCGGCCAGCATGCGCAACAGCGTGGTCTTGCCGCAGCCGGACGCGCCCAGCAGGCAGAACAACTCGCCCTGGTAGATCGACAGCTCGGTGTTGTCGACGGCGGTGAATTCGCCGAACCGCTTGGTCACCCCCTCGATCCGCACGTACGGCTGCGCGTTCGGATCTTCCCAGGGCTCCGGCGCCGGGTCGCGCGGGCGCACGGGCGCGCCGCGCGCGCCGACCTGCGGCGTACGCGTACGGGACGTACGGTCTTCGGACGGGGTCGGGGTGCGATCCATCGTCAAACGGGTCTTCCCTGGGCCTATCGGGCGAACCCGGTGGGCGCGGCGGCCGAAACGCAACGCGGCGCGGCGGAACCGGCGGGCGCGTACGTGTGCGAACGTGCCGCGCCCCGGGCCCGCCGCGCCGGCGTCGCTCGGGCGGCCTGACGTCCAGCCGTTACAGGCCGGTTTTCACCGACGTCCAGCTGCGCGTGCGCAGCCGCCGGTATTGCGCCGAGTTCGGCACGTCGACGAACAGCTTATCCTTGATCTCCGGCGGCGGGTAGATCGAGGGGTTATTCAGGATCTCGTCGTCGATGTACTTCTCGGCGGCGGCGTTGGCGGTCGGATACCAGACGTAGTTGGTGTTCTGGGCCGCGATCTTCGGGCGCATGTTGAAGTTCAGCCACTTGTGCGCGGCATCCGGATGCGGCGCGTCGGCCGGGATCGCCATGATGTCGAACCACTGCACCGTGCCCTCCTTGGGGATGGTGTAGGCGACCTCGACCCCCTGGCCGGCCTCGCTCGCGCGCGACTGCGCGATGTAGACGTCGCCGGACCAGCCCAGCGCGACGCAGATATCGCCGTTGGCGAGATCGTTGATGTACTGCGAGGAGTGGAAGTACTTCACGTGCGGCCGGATCTTCTTGAGGTGCGCCTCGACCTTCTTGAGGTCCGCCGGGTCCTCGCTCTCCGGGTCGATGCCGAGGTAGTGCTTGACCAGCGGATAGACCTCGGTCGGCGAGTCCAGCAGCGCGACGCCGCAGTCGGACAGCTTGGACACGACGTCGGGATCGAACAGCAAATCCCAGGAGTTCGTCGGCGCGTCCTCGCCCAGGCGCTCCGCGACCATGTTGACGTTGTAGCCGATCCCGTTGGTGCCCCACATATAGGGGATGCCGTACTGATTACCCGGATCGAACCGCTGCATCCGTTGCATGATGCCGTCGTCCAGGTGTTTCATGTTGTCCAGCTTGGACTTGTCCAGCTTCTGGTACAGCCCGGCCTGGATCTGGCGCTGGAAGAAACCGCTGGTCGGCACCACGATGTCGTAGCCGGTGTTGCCGGCCATCAGTTTGCCTTCCAGCACGGCATTGCTGTCGTAGACGTCGTAGTTGACCTCGATCCCGAACTCTTCCTCGAACATCGGGATCGTGTCTTCGTGGATGTAGTCCGACCAGTTGTAGACGTTGAGCGTCTTGTCCTGGGCGCTGGCGGGGGTCGCGGCCGTGGCCGCGAGCACACCGGCAACCGCCAGCGCGGTGGAAATCCGGAGGGTGGCGGTCATCGAGCCTCCTGCTGTTCAGATGTTGGGCTGTTCAGATGTCGGGCTGTTCGGGTGATGAACTGTCGTGGGACCGCGCGGCGGGCGCACGGTCGTGTGCGTTCGATGGATCGGGCGGCGCCGGGACGCGCCACGTCGGCGGGGCGCGCCAATATCCCGTATTCAGGCGCCCGACACCCGGCTTGTCAATCGCGCGGCGCGGTCGCGCCGGCCCCGGCGATCACCGCGCCCGGCGTTCGCAGCAGGATCACGAGGTCCCCAAAGCCTGTGCGGCCAGCGACATAGGCGAGGTCGTGGCGGGTCCTGCGGTACAATTCGTCCGGCCGGCGGACCGCGCCGCGGCAGCCGTTGACCTGCGCCCGCCCGGTCAGGCCGGGGCGCGCCTGCCGCCGGGCGGCATAGCCCGGCAGCAGGCGCGCGAAGCGCAGGTCGTCCCGCAGCGCGTGCGGGCGCGGGCCGACCAGCGACATCTCCCCGCGCAGCACGTTGATCAGTTGCGGCAGCTCGTCCAGGCCGCTTCGGCGCAGCCAACGGCCGATGCGGGTGACCCGCGGATCGCCGGGCCAGACCTGACCGCCGCCGGCGCGCGCGTGCAGGGTGCGCAGCTTGAAGATCCGAAACCGCCGGCCGTGCTGGCCGACCCGGGTCTGCAGGAACAGCGCCGGTCCCGGCGTGTCCAGCCGGATCGCCAGCGCGGCCAGCAGCAGCACGGGCGTGGCGGCGACGAGCAGCGCGGCGGCCACCGTCAAATCAACCGCCCGCTTGGTGCGGTCCCGGAAATCCGCCCGGCCTCGCGGGCGCGCGCCAGCACCGGCATCGCCGCGTCAGGCCCGCGGCCCGGCCGGCCAGTCGCGAACTGCCGCCGACTTGCGCATGCGCTGCCCCGTGCCGCCATCCCATGCAACCGCCTGCAACGGTCGTTACGACGCTAGCCGGCGGACAGCGGACCTGTCACGCGTTTTCGGCGGCACCGCCCACGGGACAACACCCCCGACGTGCCGAGGGGCGGCTTTCGATTATATCCAGGCTCCCGGCGCGCGAACCGGCACGCGCGAACCGGCAAACGCCGAGCAGCTAGTGCACCCAGGTCGGGGCGGCCGGCGCCATCTCGAACAGCCACGCCGCCGCGGTCTCCTGGATCAGGCCGGCCCCGCGGGCCCGCTGCCCCAGGATGCCGAGCAGACGGTAGGCCGTATCCCGGTCCAGCAGCAGCTTGAACGCCGGCTCGCCGTCGTGGGCGCGGCCGCGGCCGAAGCTCTGGCGCGTCCCGGCGAAGGCGAGCAGCAGATGACCGTCCTGCTGGCTCACCGTGACCTCGTTGGCGAGCACGGTGGGCGCGTCCTCCCAGTCCGCGTAGGGCGCGAAGCGGCCGCCATCCGCCGCGGCCGCGCCGATCCGCTCGCCCGGCAGGCGGTCGGCCGGCACCGGCTGGTCGGCCGAGGCCGGGCTCAGACCGCGCAGCGCATCGCCCGCGTGGTCGAGCAGTTTCTGCAGCGTGCTCTCCGCCAGCAGGACGGCGCGGCGGCCATGCGCGCGGGTGTCGGCCGCCGCGAAGACGGTACGCCCGTCCACGCTCAGCCCGATCGAAAGCGCGGTCGCCACGGGATAGTCGCGGATCTGGGCGGTCTGGCTCATCGTCTTGTGTCCCCGGTCCAAGCTGCCTGACGGATCGGCCGCGCCGATATATATAGCTAGCTTTATATTGCCGAGGCGTTGCCGGCCGCCCTTCCCTTTCAGCGACCCCAAATAGTTGGATCACGTCACAGCGACCGCGCGGAAACGACACCCGGCCGCGCCCCGCGGGCACACGCGGCCGGCGCTGGATACACATGGGCGCCTGCCGCCCAAACCCCGCCGGCGGACTTTCCGAGGTTTATGTCAACACGTCGGAATCGATGACAAGGTGGCTCCCGGGGAGGGATTCGAACCCCCGACTAATCGGTTAACAGCCGATTGCTCTACCACTGAGCTACCCGGGACCAGACTGCGTGTCGTGGCGGCGCCAAAAGCCGCCCGCGCAAACGCGGCTAGACGTATTGCATATCGCCCGCCGCCGGGGCAATGCTTGATTCGTCGATTTTCCATCCCGCCGCGGCGACGGGTCGGGCGTCCGGGCGTGCGCCTGCAAGGGCGCTTGGGGTACCCCGCCAAGGACGGATGACGCGCGTTCGCACCGGTTGCAGGATCATTCACGAATACGTAGGTTCCCGCGGTCTAAAGGCTGGAATTGGCCCATTCTACAACGTCGGATCGTTCTTATGTCGGAGACCCTCGCCGCCGCCCAGCACCTCTCGCCCGCGCGGATGACCCATCTGCAGCGCCTTGAGGCGGAGGCGATCCAGATCTTCCGGGAGGTCGCGGCGCAGTTCCGCAGCCCGGTGATCCTCTATTCGATCGGCAAGGATTCGACGGTGCTGCTGCACCTGGCGATGAAGGCGTTCTACCCGTCCAAGC
>NZ_NRRL01000101.1 GCF_016583645.1 Rhodovibrio sodomensis
TCGCCTTACCTGGGTGAAGCAGCCGGCCACAGGCCGCTGGACTGAACGCAGCGAAACCGCGTTCTACGTCTGCCAGATCCCGCTGTCCGCCGCCGACTTCGCCAAGGCCGTGCGCGCGCATTGGACCGTCGAGAACCGCAACCATCACGTCCGCGACGTGACCCTGGGCGAAGATCACAGCCGGATCCGTATCCCACCCGGGCCCTTCACTCGTATCCGCAGCTTCGCGCTCAACATCCTCCGGGCGAACGGCGTGCGCAACGTCGCTCAAGCGCGCTACGCAACCGCGCTCAACCCCGACAAACTCTTCGACTATGCCGGCTCATGAAGAACACTGAACAGCCCTGCGGCGGACCTCGGGACGCGGCGGACCCTGGAACAGACGCTCAGCGGCTACGCGGCCGGGATGGGCCAGTCGGCCGACTTCGTCGACGATGTTGTGTCGGCGCCCTACGTACTGCAGGGCGCGAACGGCGACCCGGATGCCGTCGAAATCACCAACCACTTGGAGAACACCACTAGCGCCATCTTCCGGTTGAACGAGAGCCCCAGGACTCGTCCTTCGTAGACACAGCAACCATGGCGTTCGGCGGCGACGGGACGTCCAACGGGAGCTTCATCGATGACCGGGTTTTCGCCGCCCGGCAATCCCGCGCGATCCCGTCGTCCCTAAACGGGACGACGGGCAGTCCGGACTCGATTTTCGCACCTTTCGGCATGCGCGGCGCGTTCGTCAGCTCGGAGACGCTCATGGCTTCCGGCACCGAGATCCTCGGCCAGCCGACCTGCGCGTGCGAATACCTGTCCTGGGGCTTCTGGTCGGCGGAGTACCGCAACGCCGACGACACCCGCCGCGAGCACATGCACCTCGGCTCCTGAGTGGCGGGGGATCTTCCCGAACCCGGAGACCTGCCGACCAGTGGCGTGGCCGAGTACACCGGCCACGCGATCGGCGAGGTAGCCAACGGGAGCCGTCAGTACATCGCAACCGGCGCCTTCTCAAACACCTGGGACTTTGGCACGCGGAGCGGTCAGGTACGCATCGACGGGTTCGACGGACGGGATTTCGCCGGGACCGCAGAGTCTGATGAAGGCGGCAGGGACTACGGCGGGCCCATCACGGGACCGGAGGGGTTCAGCGGACGGATCGACGGCTCCTTCTTCAAGGGTGGCGGCGACCCCGCGGCCGAAACGGGCGGCCAGTTCCGTCTGGAAGGCCCAGAATACCGCGCGTCCGGTACGTTCGCTGGGACGAAGTAAACCACGTGATAAGGGCGTGTCCGGCCGTCGCCCCGGAAAACCGAGCAGACATGCCATGAGCCCCGCCTGACGCGCCTGCCCTGGACCACCGCCGTGCTGCCGTTGCTCGAGTTGCTGGGCGCGCTGGCGGTGCGCGTCTGGGATCCGCCGATGGTCCGCGATCTGCGCAACACGGTGTTCGACAGCTATCAGCGTATCCAGCCACGGCCATCGCAGCCGGCCTCGGTGCTGCTAGTCGACATCGACGAGGCCAGCCTAGCGCGGATCGGCCAATGGCCGTGGGCGCGGACCAAGAGCGCGGAGCTGCTCGATCGCCTGACCCAGGCTGGGGCGGCCGCGATTGCGCTCGACATCGTGTTGGCGGAACCGGACATGTCGTCTCCGGACGAACTGATCGAAGCCTGGCGCGAAGTGCCGGCGATGCGCCCGGCCGCGGAATTCCTGGCGCGCAGCGCAGTGCCGGATCACGACGACCTGCTGGCGGACGCGATCGGCCGGGCGCCCAGCGTGCTCGGCAACATCCTGTCCGCCGACGGCGGCGACGGCTTCGACGACACGCTGTTTGGCGTCGCCACCCTGGGCGCGAACCCGCGGCCGTTCCTCTACGCCTTCGACGGCGCGGACACCAATCTGCAGGTCCTGGAATCGGCGGCGCAGGGGCTGGTCACGCCGAACGTCATTCCCGACCACGACAGTGTGGTCAGGCGCCTGCCGATGCTTCTGCGCCAAAGCGAGACGGTCGTTCCGGCTTTAGCGGATGCCCTTCGTGTGCCCAGGGCGAAAGCAGTTTCATCGTGCGTAGCGCCGGCGCTAGGCAAGTGCAGAGCTTCGGTCAGAACAGCGGGATCGACTCCGTGCGCATCGGCGGGGCGACCTTGCGCACCGATGTCAACGGGCAGGTATGGCTCCACAGCGGCCGCAGCCGGCCCGGGCGCACGGTCGCAGCGGCCGACGTTCTGGCGGGTGGTGTGCCGCCCGCGCGGATCCGGGGCCGGATCTTGGTCGTCGGGACCAGCGCGCCGGGTCTGAAGGACGGCGTGACCGTGCCGCTCGCACGGGCCCTGCCGGGCTTCCAGCTGCATGGTCAGGCAATCGAGCAGGCTGTGAACGGGAGCTACCTCGGTCGTGGCCCCGGTCTCGTACCCTGAAAGCCTGCAGTAAAGTCTGCTGCTTTGATAATCTAGTTCCACGTCGCCACGCGTTGACAGGGTCGGCCGACCCGTCTGGGCCGACCCGTCCGCCACCAGCGCACACCACGCGGAGGCACCGGGAGCGATCGGATCAGCGCGGCGCCTCCAGCACGTCACTGACCGGATCACGTCGCCCCACGTGCCCTGGGGATGCGACGCCATTGTTCAACGCCCAGATCGCCGCCTGCGTGCGGTTGTGCACGTTGATCATGCGTAGGATGCGCTTCATGTGCACCTTGATCGTCGCTTCCGCGCAGCCGAGGGCGCTGGCGATCGCCTTGTTGGATTCACCAGCAGCCAACTGTTGCAGGATCTGTCGGTCGCGCGGCGTAAACTGACGCAACTCGGCTCTATCAGGGAACTTTGGTGGATCGAAGTTTGAAGGGGTGTGTACCCAATTGGCGTGTGCCCCTGCATCGGCTGGCAGCATGCTCGAAGGGAAGTAACGTTCGCCTTCCACAATCACGTGTAGGACCTTGATAAAAACCGATCCGGAGAAGGTTTTCGGCACGGCACCAGCGAACTTCATGTGGAAGCAGTTTCTCAGTGCGTCGAGATCGTCGTCGTGGATTAAAGCGACAAGGTAGCTGCCGGCAAAGCAGCTACGCAGGTTTTCAAGCATCGCAGACCGGATGTCTTGCGGATATGCCGTGCAATCCACGATCGTCACGTCGTGCTGGCGATCGCCCGCCTGCTGCGCTGAGTCCGGAGTATTGCTATAACCGACCACTTTGATACCACCGCCCTCAAGTACGGCTGTCAAACCTTCGCGGCAAAGCGGGTTCGGGTCGATCAGATAGGCCCGGATACAAGTCATTCGATTGCCTCAATCACCGGTGATCGGTTTTCATTCCGATCGCCTACTCGATACTGCGCAGAAGACGTAGCGCGCTCCGCCGTTCAGCCCTCGGCGCGCATCCGTTCGAGCATGCGATCTGAACGTTCGTGGTAGGGCTGTTATACATATACACGTTTCGGGCGCTTAGTACCTAATTCTTGCAGCCCGGAATGAGTCGATGTTTACCTCAAGATCGCAGGTGTGTCGTAGCCGGGCTCAACCTGGCCTTTTGGGCCAGGAACGTGTTCTGGGCCTATTGTCCGCAGCCGGCGGCACGCCCCAGCGCTGCCTGTGCACGTTGGTCGAAAACGGGTGCGCCTTGGGCCGAATTTGTCGTCGGCCTGAACCAGGCGGCGGTAGCACTACCAACAGTTGGCGCTTGTGAAGGTCGGGCGTTTACCGGACCTTAAATCTAGCAACGGGGGATCGTCATGGCGAACTGCAAGACGTGTTTCGATCGCGAGGGCGTGATTGTGGCCGATGCCGACAGGGATCGTCTCTGTCGGTGTCCGGTGTGCCAAGGGAATGACCGCTATCACAAGGAGGACACCTTCGCGGTGCAGGTCCGGACGGCACCGCACCTCCGCAACCCGGGTATCGATGGTCTTGTTTAGACGTGGATAGTGAGTGAACCGCCGTGATGCGGTGGTTCGAGGTGATCAAGCGCTTCGCTTGCGGGACGCCAGCCAGTTGCTTCGATCCCGTGCCTGGGCCACCGTCCGGCCGTTGGTCCGGACGTCCCGGGCTCCCAGTAGGGGCGGGAGCCGCGGGGTAGCAGTGGGCGTCGGGGAGGAGCAGCCGTTGGCCGGCGGCTTTCTCCCGATGCCGGTGCCTTATCCGGATGGTCGCTCCGGTTCTCCTCCCCCGCTCATCAAACGCAGCGTGCGGTTTTCCCGCACTGCTTTGGTGACGCTCGTCAGCATGCGGGCGCCAGCAAAATCTGTCACGGCGCGGATCACCCGGTGCCCGGTTGCCGGGGTGAGGGCGCGGCTTTAGGTTAGGTGGTCAGCAACGCAGTCACAGCTCATTCCCGATGTAACCTGTCGCATGTCCGCATCCGATTCCGCCGCCGCAGCCGCGGCGGCCGCGCATACCGACGATCCGATCGCGCTGTTCGATCCGCGCGGACAGTACCTGCGCCTCCAGGCCGATATCGATGCCCGGGTCGCGGCCGTGCTGGCGCACGGCGCCTACGTCAACGGGCCCGAGGTCGGCGAGCTGGAGGACGCGTTGTGCCGCTGGACCGGGGCGGCGGCCTGCGTCGCTTGTGCCAACGGCACCGACGCGCTGGTAATGAGCATGTTGGCGCACGGCATCGGCCCCGGCGACGCCGTGTTCGTGCCCGCCTTCACCTACGTCGCCACCGCGGGCGCGGTGCGCCTGACCGGCGCGACCCCGGTTTTCTGCGACGTTCTGGAAGCCACCGCGAACCTGGATCCGGCTGACCTGGACCGGCAGATTGCGCGCGTCCGCAAGGCCGGCGAGCTGACCCCGCGCGCCGTGCTACCGGTCGATCTGTACGGCCTGCCGGCGGACTACGCGCGGATCCACGAGGTTGTGCTGGCAAACCGGCTGCTGGTGATCGCTGACGCTGCGCAGTCAATGGGCGCGGCGCGCGACGGCGTCCCCGCGGGCGCGCTGGCGCGCATGACCTGCGTGTCGTTCTTTCCGACCAAGCCGCTCGGCTGTGCCGGCGATGGCGGGGCGATCCTGACCCAGGACGCCGAGCTCGCCCAGCGCCTGCGTGTGCTGCGCACCCACGGCACCGACGCCAGCCGCACGGCCGTCGAGCTTGGCATGAATAACCGGCTGGATACGCTGCAGGCCGCCATCCTGTTGGCCAAGCTGTCGCATCTCGCCCCCGAGCGGCAGGAGCGGGAGCGGCTCGCGGAACGTTACGACGCAGACCTGGCGGAGATCGTGGACCCCGCGCCGCGCGACAGCGGATGCGACAGTGCTTGGGCGCTCTACACCATCCGCAGCGGGCGACGGGATGCGATCCAGAGATCCTTGAGCGATCGGCGCATCGCCGCAGCGGTCTATTATACCGTGCCTGTGCACCTGCATCCGGCCTATCGGGCGTTCGGTAACGGGCCAGGAAGCCTGCCCGTGAGCGAACGGCTGGCCGAGCGCGTGCTCAGCCTGCCCCTCACCGCCGAGATGACGCAGGTGCAGGCCGACCGGGTCGTCCAGGCAGTGCGCGACGCGCTGAGCGGGTAGGGCGGGAAAGCCGGGGACAATGACGGTGGGCCGCAGGCCCTAGTTCAGGGCGAGCACAAGCCCGGCGATCAGGTCTCAGCCGAGCAGGCCCGCCCCAATCCACAGCGCGACCGCGGCAGCGTAGCTGAGCCGGATGGCTGCACCGGTCTGGCCGGCGCCCTCTGGCTGCTGGCCTCGCCGCTGCGCAATGTCGCTGACGCCTGACCTTGTCACGCCGGTGAGTCCGGCCTGAATTGCGATCATCGATCCGTAGCTTTGTACAAGTGATACTCCCGTCAACACGAATGTCGTTGGCTTGGGTTAACGATCGGTAGACCATCGGTTTTGGCAGGCAGGCGGTGTGAGGTGCGGCGCAGGCGACGTGCTGGCGGCCGGTCCACGCCTTGCGCGTCATGGCCTGTGGTCGTGGGCCCCGCAGTATCGGGCGGTGGACGTACCCTCGAAGCGCGTGGGGCCGCATGCCGCGGCCCCCGATCGGCGATACAGTGAAGTAACCGTCCCTAGGATGCCACGTTCAGGGCGACGCGCGTGCATAACAAAGTTTGATCACCCGGAATTTTGAAACAAACCGCCCATATACCCTGCATTGCGGGTATGGATATGGTCACGTGCATGCAGTGTTTTTCGACGGATGAAGCCTGCCTGCGCATTCCTGGAACAGGTTCGCTGGCCGAATGGCCCCGTTTGCCCGAAGTGCGGGTCGGTCGAACGGGCCTCCCGATTGCGTGGCCGCCCGGGCACCTGGCGTTGCTGTGTCGGGTCGTGCAGGGCGCACTTTTCGGTGACCGCAGGCACGCCGCTTCATCGCACGCGAGTTCCGCTGACTAAGTGGTTTTTGGCGATCTGGCTGATCTCGACATCGTCGAAAGGGATCAGCGGCATCGCCACGCAGTCGCGCGTCTCCGCGCGCAAGCTGGCGGAGTGGCTCGACATCGACGACCGAACCGCCTGGTATATGGACCATCGCATCCGGCGGCTGCTGGCCGATCCGGATTGGCGAAAGCTGTCCGGGATGGTCGAAGCCAACGGACACGCAGTCGGCGCTCCAAGGCAGATGTATGACGGTGGCCGCAAGAATCCCGAGGACGACGATCCGGGGTCCGCTCCGGCGGCTCGAGGCGGGAACGCGGCCCCGGTCGCGCGGTGGTTCTGGTCGCCGCAGAGCGTGCCGGCGAAGTCCGGGTCCGGCGGATCGCGACGCACTCATCGATCGAGGTCGGCAACGCTTGGCGGGAGTTGATCGATCCGTCTGCGCCTGTCGTCACTGACGGGCTTCCAGCCTATCGTACCGTCGGACGCATGATGACCGCGCACGTGACCGTCGATCACGGGCGGCGGCGCTTTTGCGCGCCTTCGGCGCGCGAGCGGGGCTGTCCCGATGGGGCTGGCGGTCGCGTCAACACCGCTGAGGGCTTGGCGGCCGCCGAGGGCCTATCCATCGGTCTGTTCCGGCGCAGCCTGCAGGGCACCTGGCACAGGGTGTCCTGAAAGCACCTGGATTCTTACACGACCGAATGCACATGGCGGCACAATGGCCGCGGCGTCTCCGCTGCTACGAAGTTCATTCAGGCGCTCGGTGGCCTGGACGCCGGGCCGCTCGGCGATCGCGAGCTCGTGGCGTGCGGTTGACGGAAGCGAATGACGCCGCGCGCCGGCGCCATCTGGAGATCGTCGGAGAATTCCCGGCGTTGCCGGAGGACCCGGAGAAGCCTGCGGTCGTCAGGCAAGCGACAGTTTTCCGCATCTACCCAAACAAGGCTCAGGAAGAAGCGCTTCCACAATGGGCTGGCGCGGGCCGTTGGTTCTGGAACAAGTGCGTCGAGAGCAACCAGCAGCTTTACGCCCTCGAGGGTCGCTTCGCCTTTCACGGCGAACTGTCCGCGCTGTTGCCGGAGATGAAATCGGCGGAAAGCTTGGCTGAAGGAGCAACCGGGATTCACTTGGTCGACGTTTCGCGCCGGTTCGACAAGGCGCTGCGGGACTTTCTGGACGACCGTCGTGCGGTCCGAGGCGGGCGCAAGACCGCTGCCAAGGCCAAGGATTTTCCGCAGTTCAGATCCAAACGCGAGCGCGACGTTTCGGTCTATCTGTCGGGCGACAAGTTGACGAGGATCCGCCGGCAAGCCGCCGATGTTGGTAAGGCGCGCGGCTGGGTCGAACGACCGAGGATAGACGATACGCAGGTCTGGATACGGGTAAAGCGCCAGGGGCGGATCGGGGAAAAGCGGGTCAATGTGCGCCATGCGATCCGTTTGCGCGGCGGGCGCTGGCCGGCCCGATCGCGGACCGCCGCGCCAAGCGGCCGGTCGACGCGCCCAGCGTGGTCGCCAACGCCCGGGCCCTGCGCGCGGCGCTGCCGTGGCAGCCGCGCTACCGCGCGGTGTCCGACATCATCGCGACCGCCCTCGCCTGGGAACGCGTCGAGCACGCCCCGACCGCCGGGTCGCGGAAAGCGCCTGAACCGGCGTGCCGCGCGCCCGTCTCGGGCCGAGCCGCGCGGCCGGACGACCCGGCGGGTCGGCGGCGAAGCGACGCTGGGGGGAGCGGATCTCGTCGATTGTCAGCCGTGGGCACGTTGCCTCGGCCGCCCGGCGTCCCCACATCACGGTCGGTGCCCATTGCCGAGTGTCCTGCGATGAAGAACGTTACCCCGCCGCATGAACGCAAACAGCCGAGCCGCGCCAGCGCCCGCTTCCAGGGGGCTTCGGTGGTGGCCGGGATCGCGCTGCTGCCGTTCGTGCTGATCGGCCTGGCGGTCGCCGGGGTCGTGCTGGCGGTCGGCCTGATCTGGGCGGCCGCCTGGGCGGTCGTGATCGCGGTCGCCGGCGCGTTCATCGTGGCGGGACTGGCCGCGGCGGTGGCGTTCGTGCGCGCCCAGCAGGGCGGCGACGCCGGCCGCCGCTGAGGTCCCGCCGGCGCGCCCGGGCCGCCGAGGTCGCGCCCGGCCAGCAGCCAACACTCTCCCACGTTTCCGCGGAGCGCCGACATGCGCTTGCTCGCCGCTTTCGTCGCCGGCTTTCTCGCGACGCTGATCTTCCACCAGGGCGCGATCGCGCTGCTGCACGCCGCCGGCGCGATTCCGGTGGCGCCCTATCCGGGCGCGCCGACCTGGCCGTTCGGCGTGCCGCAGGTGATCTCGCTCGCCTTCTGGGGCGGCGTCTGGGGGCTGGTTCTCTGGGCGGTGATCCGCAACACCCGCGGCCTCAAGTATTGGGGCCTGTGCCTCTTGACCGGCGCGGTCGGGCCGACGGCCGTGGCGATGCTGGTGGTGTTTCCGCTGAAGGGCATTTCGGTCGACGCGACCAAGGTCGTCGCCGGCCTGATCCTCAACGGCATCTGGGGCCTCGGAACCGGTGTCCTGATCCTGAGCTACTTCCTGGCCCGAGCCTGGCTGCGCCCGAACGCCTGAGCGCACGCGGCCGGAAGGCGTCGTGCCCTTCCGGCCGCTTCTTGCGGCCGTCTGTGTTCGCGTGGGCCCAGCCCTACGCCTTCACGATCCGCGGGTTGCTGTAGCCGTGCTTGGCCATGGCGTTGCGGGTGTCGATCACCAGGGCGGCCGAGTCGGCGATGGTCGCGTAGTCGATCTCGTCGTGGTCGGTCGCGATCAGGACCGCGTCGAACTCGGCGAGTGTTTCCGCGTTAAGCGCGACCGATGCCTTGCCGGCGTACTGCGGGTACTCGCGCATCGACGGGATCTTCGGGATATAGGGGTCGTGGTAGGCGACCTCCGCGCCCTTATCGGTCAGCAGGTCGAGCAGCTTGAACGACGGGCTCTCGCGCGGGTCGTCGACGTTCTTCTTGTACGCCAACCCGACCAGCAGGATGCGCGCGCCGTTGAGCGCGCGGCGCTGACGGGCGTTCAACGCCTCGCCGAGCTTGGTCACGACTTGCCGGGGCATGGAGACGTTCACCTCGCCGGCCAGCTCGATGAAGCGGGTCGACATGTCGTACTCGCGCGCCTTCCAGGTCAGGTAGAACGGGTCGATCGGGATGCAGTGCCCGCCCAGCCCCGGGCCCGGATAGAACGCCATGAAGCCGAACGGCTTAGTCTTGGCGGCGTCGATCACCTCCCAGACGTCGATGTCCATCGCGCCGTAGACCTGCTTGAGCTCGTTGACCAGCGCGATGTTGACCGAACGGAAGATGTTCTCGGTCAGCTTGACCGCCTCGGCCGTGCGCAGGTCGCGCACCGGCACGGTCTGCGGCACGATCGCGTCGTACATCGCCTGGGCGAGCTTCAGCGCGTCCGCGCCGTCGCCGCCGACCACCTTGGGGATCTTGCCGGTGGCGAAGTCCTTGTTGCCGGGGTCCTCGCGCTCGGGCGAGTAGGCGAGGTAGAAGTCGGTGCCCGATGTCAGGCCGCCCGCCTCCAGGATCGGGCGGATCAGCTCGTCGCTGGTGCCCGGATAGGTGGTCGACTCGAGCACCACCAGCTGGCCCGGGCGCAGCGTGCGGGCGAGCGCGCGCGCGCTCGCCTCGACGTAGGTCATGTCGGGCTCGCGGTTGCGGTTCAGCGGGGTGGGGACGCACAGCAGCACCGCGTCCGGCTCGCCCAGGCGGTCGAACTCGGCGGTGGCGGACAGGCGGTCGCCGGCCCGCGCCTCGGCGACCTGCGCGTGGGTGATGTGCTTGATGTAGGACCGCCCCGCGACCAGCGCCTCGACCTTCTTCGGGTCGGAATCGAAACCCGTGACGTGGAAGCCGTTGGCGGCGAAGGTCATGGCGAGCGGCAGGCCGACGTAGCCCATGCCGACGATGCCGACCGTGAAGTCCCGCGTTTCGATGCGGCGGAGCAGGTCGCCCAGACCGTTGGTCGCATTAGCCGCGGTGTTCTGCATCGTCCTACCTTGTTTTCTGGCGTCGGGTCGTCCGAACCGATCCGAAGGGCAGTATAGCCGTCCCGCGATACGCCTGAACGACCCTGTCGGGGCACCCCGAGCGCTTCTGGAGGATACCCGTTCGTGGAGACGTCCGACGGCCGCCATTGTAGAGCCCGATTGATGGTGCCGGCGAACTCTGTCAAGCGCTGGCGTTCCCGAACCCCGGAAAGGATCAGGCGATCCGGACGATGCTGACGGCATGGCGCGAGGCGGCCGAAGCGGCCGCCGCCGGCCAGTGGCGGCGTTGTTTCGAGACGGGCACCTCCCACAAGCACCTCGCCGCCAACCAACCGGCGGCGATACCGGCCGTCCGCGCGGCGAAAGAGCGGATCGGGGCACAACGCCGCCAGATGGTGCGTCACCAGGTGGCGCGCACGCTGCAGAGCTTCATCGCCAACCGCCTGCGCGATCGGGGGCGCTCAGACGCCGTGATAGTCGCGGAACCACTGGACGAACTTGGGCAGCCCCTCCTCGATCGTGGTCTTCGGCTGGAAGCCCAGATCGCGGATCGAGGCGTCGATGTCGGCGTAGGTCGCCGGCACGTCGCCCGGCTGCATCTCGCGCATGTCCTTCCGCGCGGTCTTGCCGACGGCGCGTTCGAGCACCTGGATGAACTCGCTGAGGTCTTCCGAGCGGTGGTTGCCCAGGTTGTACAGGCGGTGCGGGCGCGCCGGCGCGCCGGGATCGGCGGGCGGGTTGTCGAGCGCGCCCAGGACGCCGGCGACGATGTCGTCGATGTAGGTGAAGTCGCGCTTCATCCGGCCGGCGTTGAACACCTGGATCGGCCGGTCCTCGAGCATCGCCTTGACGAACAGATAGGCCGCCATGTCCGGCCGGCCCCACGGCCCGTAGACGGTGAAGAACCGCAGGCCGGTCATCGGCAGCCGGTAGAGGTGGGCGTAGGTCTCCGCCAAGAGCTCGGCCGCACGCTTGCTGGCGGCGTAGGTCGAAACCGGCTGGTCCACGGGATCGTCGACCGAGAACGGCAGCTTGGTGTTGCCGCCGTAGACGCTGGAGGAGGAGGCGTAGACCAGGTGGCGCAGCCGCGGCAGCCGTCGCGCCGCCTCCATCACGCTGACCTGGGAGTGCACGTTGGCGTCGATGTAGGCCCAGGGGTTTTCCAGCGAGTAGCGCACGCCTGCCTGGGCCGCCAGGTGGATCAGCCGGTCCATGTCGGGATAGCGGTCGACCACCGCGTTGACCGCCTCGGCGACGTGGGCATCGGCCTTGTGGAAGGTAAAGCCGTCGCGCGCCTGCAGGCGCTCCAGCCGTGCCTGCTTCAAGGCGGGGTCGTAATAGGCGTTCAGGTTGTCCAGCCCGACCACCCGTTCGCCGCGGTCCAACAGGGCGCCGGCGACGTGCGAGCCGATGAACCCCGCCGCTCCGGTGACCAGGACGGTCATGGCCGCACGCTCCCGGTTGCGGATCGAAGGAGCGGGCGGCAGGCCGTGGGGACGGGCGCGACAAGGGTGGGCATGGACGGCTTCCGGGCAGGGTCGACGAAGGCGTGGTATGATGCCTTTCGGCTTAGTTTATGCCCGCCCGCTCGTCCAGCGCCAACCAGCCATCGGGGCTATCCCCGATGGAATGTCTGCAGACCGTGTTGGTCGCTTGAAGTGCAAGCCGCTAGGAAACGAACCCGCAGCGGGCTCCGCGTAAGACATTACGATTCAAGTATTCGTAGACTATATGAAGAAGTCATAACAAGGAGGTTGGCATGACCGTTAAAACGACCCTCAGCTTCACCGACCGCCACCACCGGTTCCTGACCGAAAAGGTGGGACAGGGTGTGTTTGCCTCGCAAAGTTCGGCCGTTGCGGCTGCGCTCGAACAGATGATCCGCGACGAAGAAGAGCGCGACATGGCTCTCGGCACGTTGGCCGGCGAGGTCCGGTCACGCCTACAAACGCCGCGCAAGGACTATGTGGAGGGTGATGATGCCTTCGCGGCGGCGCGAGCACAGCTGCAGACCTCGCGCAAAACGTGAGATACCGCCTGTGGTTCCATCCAGCCGTTTCGGAAGACCTCGACGCAATCCTGCGCTGGCTCGTCGACCATGCCGGCTACGAGACGGCTGCGCGCAGGTTGGCCGAGATTGACGAGGTCATCGCCAGCCTGCAGGACCTGCCCCACAAAGGCAGCATTCGCGACGAGATCGCGCCCGGTTTGCGCGCGATCCCGGCTGGGCGCAAGGCGGTCATCGCTTTCACGGTGGATGACGACACGCAAGAGGTGTTCATCCATGTCGTCAGCTACGCCAGCGCCGACTGGATTGCGCACAAGAGAGCGCGGAGACGTTAGGGGCCATGCCCGCAAGCCGGCCCACGAACGGTACTTGAAGTCGAACGGGCAGGCGGGCGCAATTGCCGCGCGACGTGAGGGTGGCCAGGCATCAAGCACTGTCTCTTGCTGGGCGGGTGAGCGACTCTGACCGACGCACCCCTTCTCGAACCCTGCGGCGGCATTGAGCCCGGTCCCACAAGATCTGGGATTGTCGACGGTCAGCCGGTGCGCCGCCATGACGAAGCGCTGGCGCAGTTCGGAGACCCGGATCTGCGTGTCGGTCAGGTCGCTCGAGACCTGTTCGGCGAACTGCTGGCGGACCTGCGCGATCTGCGGGCGCGCCTCCCCGATCCGGGTGCGCGCTTGCGATGCTGGCGTCGGCCGAGCCGACCTGGCCGCCCAGCTTGGCCAGCTGGCGCTCCATTTCCAGGATCCGGGTGCGCGGGTAGTAGCCCTTTTCGTGCAGCTCGCGCAGGCCGACCAGCTCGTCGCGCATGATCGCGATCTGCCGCTCGGCGCTGCGTTTTTCCGCTTCGATGCCGGCGATCTGGTCCCGCAGCTGGCCGATCTTCTCGTTCTGGATCGCGACCTTCCCGGCGAGCGAGCGTTGACGGTCGCGAAACTGCGCGCGTTCGGCGGCGAAGGCGACCTCGATCTCGCGCGCCTCGGCGTCGCTCGCCGGGGTGCGCAGCTCTTTGGGGAGTTGCATCTCCTCGGCCCGGGCGCGCTCGGCTTCCAGCCGGGCCTTGCTCAGCAGCGCGGCCATGAGGCTCTGGCGGACGGCGTCGAAGCGCGCCTGCGATTCCGTGGTGTCCAGCTCCAGGAGAACGTCGTTCCGGCGCACGACGTCGCCGTCGGTGACGGCGATCCGTGTGACCACGCCGCCGTCCGGGTGCTGCACCAGCTTGCGGTTGCTCTCCACCGTGACGGTTCCGGGGGCGGCGGCGGCGCTGTCCAGCGGCGCGGTCGCCGCCCAGGTGCCGAGGACGCCGAACGCGAGCACGACGATCGCGCTGCCGATAACGACGAACCGTGCCGGGCTCGACGGTTCGTACGGTCTTGGGACGTCGGGCTGGGACGGGTCGACCTGGTACGGGCCGTTCCGGGACGCATGGGTTTGGGGCTTGTCGGCGGGCTTGGCTTGTTGGCGTGACACGGGCGCTACCTCCGGCTGCGCTGGATGAACCGGGGCTCGGCCGGTACGGCGGCCTTGGCCGCGGCGGCGGGGCCGGCGTCGCGATCCGCCGCGGCGTCCGCCGGCGCGCTCGTCGTCGCCGGGGAATCGGCCTGGGGGCGCTTGCTTTGGGCGGCTTGCTGTCGGCCGGCGACCACGGCCGGACGGGTGTAGGCGGCGAGCACCTCGTCGCGCGGGCCGAAGTTCTTCACCTGCCCGTGGGCCAGCGCCAGCACCCGGTCGACCGAAGCCAGGATCTGCGGGCGGTGGGTGATCACCACGATCGTGCGTCCCTCGGCCTTCAGCCGGGCGATCGCCTCGGCCAGGGCGGCCTCGCCCTCGGCGTCCAGGAAGGCGTTGGGTTCGTCGAGCAGGACCAGACGCACGTCGCCGTAGACCGCGCGGGCGAGGGCGACGCGCTGGCGCTGGCCGCCGGAGAGCGCGTGCCCGCCGGTCCCGATCTGGGTGTCGTAGCCGTCGGGCAGGCGCAGGATCATCTCGTGGACCCCAGCGAGCTTGGCCGCGCAGACCACAGCTTCCGGATCGACCGCGCCCAGCCGGGCGATGTTCTCGGCGACGCTGGCGTCGAACAGCTCGACATCCTGCGGCAGGTACCCGACGTAGGGGCCGAGCGCCAGCGGGTCCCAGTCGTTGATGTTGGCGGTGTCGAGGCGCACCGCCCCGCCCGCGGCCGGCCAGACGCCGACCAGCGCGCGCGCCAGGCTGGACTTGCCCGCGCCCGAGGCGCCGATCACCCCCCCCCAGCGCGGTGCCGTGGGTCAGCTGGAAGCTGACGCCCTTGAGCACCGGGGTCCGGCTTTCCGGCGGGACCACGACCAGCTGTTCGACCGCGAGGTCGCCCTGCGGGACTGGCAGGGGCATCGGCTGGCGGGCGTTGTCGCTCGCCAGCAGCAGGTCGTTCAGGCGCTGGTAGGCGGTGCGCGCGTTGACGAAGCCGCGCCACTGCCCGACCGCCTGCTCCACCGGCGCGAGTGCGCGGCCCATGATGATCGACGCCGCGATCATGGCGCCGGGGGTGATCGTGCCGGTCAGGGCGAGCGACGCGCCGACGCCCAGCATCGCCACCTGCAGCACCATGCGCACCGTCTTGGAGCTGGACAGGACCACGCCGCCGCGGTCGCTGGCGCGCGCCTGCTGGCCGATCGCCTTGGCGTGCTGGTCGGCCCAGCGGGCCTGCACGCCCGGCTGCATGCCCATGGGGTGCACCGCCTCGGCGTTGCGCAGGCTGGTCTGGACGAAGCCGTTGGCGGTCCCGCTCGCCTGATAGGAGTCGCTGAGCGGGGCGCGCGTCGTCAGCTCGTTGGCGAGTGCCAGGCCCAGGATGATCAACGCACCCACCAGCGCGACCAGGCCCAGCAGCGGGTGGAACAGGAACACCACGGCCAGGAACAAAGGCACCCAGGGGGCGTCGAAAAAGGGGATCAGGCCCGCGCCGGTCAGGAATTCCCGCACGCTGTCCAGGTCGCGCAGCGCCTGGGCCGACCTGCCGCCCCCGCTGCGCGTGTTGGCGAACACGCCGGCGAACACCTTGTCGCTTAGCTGGCGGTCCAGCTTGCAGCCGATCCGCACCAGGATGCGCGAGCGCACCAGCTCCAGCGCGCCGAACACCGCCAGCATGCCGAGCGCGATCGCGCTCAGCAGGATCAGCGTCATCTCGTTGCGGCTGGTCGGCACGCGGTCGTAGACCTGCAGCATGTAGAGCGGACCGACGAACATCAGCAGGTTGATGAAGAAGCTGAACGCGCCGGTTGCCAGAAAGCTGCTGCGCGTGCCGGCGAACGCGGCGGAGATACCGTGATTTTTGTCAAAGGGTCGTTGGCGGCGCGCTCCCCAAGTCGGGGCCTCACCGACGGCCGGCCGCCCTTGCGCGCTATGTGGGGCGCGCGGGCGGCCGGCCTGTTCGGCCCCGCTCG
>NZ_NRRL01000102.1 GCF_016583645.1 Rhodovibrio sodomensis
GTGGCCGGATTGCCGGTCTCGATCAGCGAGATCGTCTCCTGACGCAGGCCGGCGGCATCGCCGAGCTTTGTCTGGCTAAGGCCGGCTTTCTTGCGGGTACGGCGCACAAGCGTGCCGATTTGTTGCGGTGTGCGGGCAAGGTCGGTCATGGTCAGTCCCTGACCCTCACTATGCACCAAATCCGATAAAACGGCAATATCGGACCTGGCCCATATTAAGGATTTATGGGCCAAATCCCATAAAGCGGGATTATCGAAACTGCCCCATAAACCCTGAAGAGTGTGGACCCGTGCCAGGGTCCCATGCCGGAGACGCGCGGCCCTTCTCAGTTTCTCCGAAACCAGTTGCGCATTTCACTTCATCGCGACCACCTCTGTCAGGTGATGCTGACCAATGTAGACAGGCGCCGGCCTGTGACCCCTCAGAACCAGGCGAGATCACGTGTCTAGAGCGCTGATCGGCTTGCTTGACCCGCGCCGGCCAACACCGATGAGAAGCTGGGGGACTTTCTCCGGGCCCGGCCGTGTGCGTGAGCGCCCCGCCGCCGGCCTCGCGCGACCCAGCAATGCCCAAAACTGAGGGAACGAGGCCGACCAGAAAATCTCCTTGCCGGAACCCGCGCGGCGGACGCCTAAGCGTTGATCCAGTCCTCACTGGCGTGGCGGACGCGCAGAATGCGCACGCCGCCGTCCGGTAGGGCTTCGTAAACGATCAAGTGGGCACCGTAAGGGTGAATGCGGGCGGGCGGGGCCAGCGCGGTGCGAAGGCGGGCTAATTCGGGAAAGGATCCGAGCAGCTCGAAGGTCTCGTGAAGCCCGTTGTGATATGCGCATGCGATCGTCTCGCCGTACGCTTCAGCGCCGTGGGCGAGGATGTCGATGAGATCTTCGGCGGCCGCTTCCGCGACAGTGTACCTCACGAGGTACGTGCGCGCTCCCGGGCGCGCCGGAGACCCTCGGCTTCCAGATCACTCCTGGTCCGCGTGTCGTCCGGACTGTTGCGCGCTTCGTCGACGCGCTCCTGCATCGCGGCGATCTTCTCGGACCGCGCCTGGTCGCGGCGGATAAGGTCGCGCATGTATTCGCTGGAGCTACCGAAGCCACCGATCGACACTTGGCGCTCCACGAAATCCCGCAGGGATTCCGGCAGAGAAATGTTCATGGTCGGCATCTCAGGAACCTCCTCATCTTTTGGCAAAGGTTGCCATAAGCCTGAGCGCTCGACAAACTCGCTTACAGTTTTCGGCGACGGAAGCCTCTCAATCGCCGCCAATGCCGCGCCGACCCACACAGTATCCCACTGATCGTCCTGACGAGAGCGGACGTCGAGCGGGTCGTCGCCGACGAGGATCCGTGGTGGCAGAACCTTCGCAACGAGGCGCGGACTTTGTACGGCCGACGGCCGACAGCCTTTGAGGTCGAGATTGCATCACAGGTATCGACGGTTAGGCGATGACTTGAACCGGGCCAGGTAAGCAGGTCGATGCGCATCATGGCGACCAACGGCTTCGCATCGCGCGCGATTACCATGAAGCCGCCCAAGAGCGACGGGCAATGCTGGATCCGGGCGACGGCGGCAACGCGATCGTCTCGAACGTTGTGACCGCCGCGATCGCCTACGCCGACGCGATCATGAACTGGCCGCAGCCATGCCCTGCGCCGAGCCACGTCGACAACCTGCGGGTCAGGCTTCCAGATGGAGCCCTCCGTATCGCCGCTCGGCCCACTGCGTCAGAAGGAGCATGGGATAGCAGAAGACGAAGTACAGCCCCGCCACAACCAGGAAGATCGGCATGATGTTCGCCGGATCGCGCTGTATCACGAGGTTGGCCTGACGCACGAGCTCGGTCGTCCCGATGACCGAGAGGACGGCCGTCACCTTCACCATGATGACGTACACGCCGCCCAGCGGCGGCAAGACCATGCGCAACGCCTGGGGCGCGATCACGTAGCGCAACGTCTGACCGGACGTCATACCGACCGAGCGCGCGCCTTCGACTTGACCCCGGGGCACCGCGTTGATGGCGGCGCGAACGATTTCGGCGATGTAGCTCGAGCTGTAGATCGTGAGCGCCACGACGGACGCTTGGAAGGAATCGAACTGAAGCCAAGCGATTCCTGTTTGCGGCAAGACGAAGTAGACGATGTAAATCTGGCAAAGGAACGGCGTACCGCGCCAGAGGTGGATGTAAGCGCCCAGGATCCAGAACGCGGGCCGCGGGCCGAGCGCCCGGGCGATTCCGACGAGCGTTCCGAAGAGCGTGCCGAAGCAGATCCCGAGCAGGGTGACCTGCACGGTCATCCAGAGCCCGGCGAGCAGGAACGGCATGTGCTGCTGCAGCGCATCCAGCATGGCTTCGGATCCTCAGGTCGCGCCGCCGAGGCGCCGCTGTGCGAAGTTCGACACCCCGAGCATGACCGCATAGATCGCCAGGAAGCAGGCCGCCGAGGTCAGGAAGGCTTCGTTGGGCATGTAGCGATCCGACATCAGACGCAGGCCGGCGCTCATCGTCTCGAAGACGGCGATGATGGACAGGAGCGAGCTGTCCTTAATCAGCACGGCCGTCTGGCCAATAATGGGGGGTGTCGCGTTGGCGAAGGCCTGCGGCAGCACGACGTAGCGCAGCGTTTGCCAGCGCGTCATGCCAACGCTGCGCGCACCTTCCGCCTGACCTTCCGGCACGCTGCCGATGCCGGCCCGAATGATCTCCGCCATGTAAGCCGCCGTGTGGACGCTCAGCGCGAGTACGCCGCCCTCCAGTTCGTCGAGGCGGCGCCCCAGCAACGGGATCTCCGGCAGGCCGTAATACACGAGGTAGATCTGGACGAGTAGCGGCGTTCCGCGCAGCGCTTCGACGTAGACCGTCGCCGGCCAGCGCGCCAAGCGGCGCCTGGACCGACGCATCAGAGCGATGCCCGTGCCGAGAACGAGGGCCGCGAGCAGCGAGACCGTCGAAATCCACACCGTGCGCCAGATGCCGAATGCAAAGGTCGAAGCATAGTCGGCAACAACCCGGTAGTTGTAGACATCGAGCAGCCAGTCAAACACGAGACGCCCCGCTCATCCCCCGAAAGAAAGAGACCGACGGCGGCCACCCGCAAAGACGGGCCCCGATCGCCGGGCGATCGGGGCCCCGCGTTGAGTCAAGCGACCGCCGCGAACCTACATGTGGTCCTGACGCCAAGCGTCGCTGTTCCACCAGTAGGCCCGAATGTCCTCGAGCTGGCCGCGCACCTTGAGCAAGGTGATGTAGTTGTTCAGGACCTGCATCATGTGCGTGTTCTCCGGCCGGACGGCGAAGGAGAGCGGGTCGCGCCGCAACGTCCCCTCGATCCGACGCAGATCCGTGTACTCGCGCAGGAAACCACGGACGCTGCCGCTGTTGTTCACGCCAACTTCCGCGCGCCCGGCTGCCACGGCGTGGGCGACGGCCGGACCGCCGCCGGCGTACTCCTTGACCTCGGCTTTCGGGAACTTTTCCTGAGCGATCTGGTAATGCGTGCTCCCCTGGGTCGCCGCGACGGCCACGTTTTCCGCGTTGATGTCCGACATGTTCGTGATACCTGATCCCGCGGTCGTGAAGGCGACGACCTTCTCGAAGAACACCGGCTCGGTGAAGCTGATCTTGAGCGAGCGTTGCACCGAGGGGGTCATGTCGGCCGCGATCATGTCCGCCTTGTTGGACAACAGCGCCGGGATCAGCCCCTTCCATTCGTACGACATCAGCTTCAACTCGACGCCCATGTCGTTTGCCAGCCGGCGGGCGATCTCGACGGCGAAGCCGGTGCGCTTGCCCTCCTTGTTCACGAAGCTGATCGGGGGGCCTTGGGTCTGGACGGCGACCCGCAGCGTGCCCCGCTGAACGATGTCATCGACCAGGTCCGCGCGCGCAGTCCCGGCGGCGATACTCAGGCTAAGCGCGATGGCTCCGGCGACGGTGAGTAGATTTCGGATAGGCCCTTTCAACGTAAAGCCTCCCTTTGTCATCTTTCCGGTTTGTCCCGCACGCGAGACGGAGCGTCCGGCGCGCGGAATGGCGGGCCACAGCTCTAGAGAATTTGCTCCAGAAACTGTTGCGCCCGTTCAGATTGGGGCGCGGCGAAGAAGCCTTGCGGGTCTCCCCGCTCGACGACCTGCCCCTGATCCATGAACGCGATGCGGTGCGCCGCGCGCTTCGCAAAGCCGATCTCGTGCGTGACGACGACCATCGTCATGCCTTCCCCCGCCAGTTCTTCCATCAGCCGCAGCACACCCCCCACGGTCTCGGGGTCAAGCGCCGACGTGACCTCGTCGAACAGCATCACCTTCGGCTCCATGGCGAGCGAGCGGGCGATCGCCACGCGCTGCTGCTGGCCGCCGGAGAGCTGGCTGGGATAGCTGCCGGCCCAGTCGGCGAGGCCAACACGCGCCAGCATCCGCTCGGCGCGCTCGCGCGCCTCTTGGCGGCTGGTCCGCCGGACGACCTCGAGCGGCAGCGTGATGTTCTCCAGCGCGGTCTTGTGTTTGAAGAGATTGAAGTTCTGGAAAACCATCCCGACCTCCTCGCGCAGCGCGTTGAGGTCGGTTTTCCGGTCGGTGACGTCGCGGCCGTCGACGACGATGCGCCCGCTATCGACCGCTTCGAGGCCGTTCAGGCTGCGCAGCAGCGTGCTTTTGCCGGAGCCGCTTTGGCCCAGCAGGACAAGCACCTCGCCGCGTGCGACGACTTCCGAAACGCCGGCGAGCGCCACGATCCGGTGGTCCTTGGCGCCGCGGAAGACCTTGTGCACGTTCTCGACCCGGATGATGTCCCGGCTTTCCGCAGACGTGTCACCGGGGGATTTCGTAGCGGGTTCGCTCACCGGACACCTCTATCGAGCCCTAACCCCGTCATGGGACTTGTTCACCCCGGATCGTGTCAAACCATTCAGCCGGCCCGGCTTCGTCGGATTGTCGCCGACCTCCGCGCCTTCCGGATGGCCGTAGATTGGCTTCACGCTAAAGTCGATGTCCAAAATCCAGCGCTCGCTCGTCGGCGGCCGGACCACGTAGGCCAGGTACCGTAGCAGCCATATGGTCGCGGGACTGTGGATAGGCGCGAGCCTTTGACCCCCTCAGAACCAGGCGAGATCAATTGTTGGCTCCTCGATGCTGCGAATGGATTTCGGGTGGCGCTTCGCCCCGGCTGCACGGCAGGTTGGTCCGCGAGTTGAACGGGTAGAGCCGCGGCTGGCGGGCGGAGCCCCTCCATAAGGCGGAGCCCGCCAGCCGCGGCGGCCAACGGCAGCAGCGGTCGGGAGGCTCCGGTGAGCAGCAGCCAGGACATCTTCGCGCTCGGTCTTGGTCTGGAGGAGCCTTGGACGCTCCTCGACCAGCACCTCGACACCAGCAAGCAGCCGCATGAGCTGCACCTGCGCGTGGGCACGCCGCGGCGCGCAGTTCCCGTGTCCGACCTGCGGGCGGTCGTGCAAGGCGCACGACTTCAAGGAGATGACCTGGCGGCATCTGAACTTCTTCCAACACCACTGCTATCTCACCGCCCCGGTGCCGCGGGTGAATTGCCCGGACCACGGCGTCAAACGGATCCAGGTGCCCTGGGCGCGCGAGGGCAGCAGCTTCACGGTGCTGTTCGAGCAGGCCGCCCTGGCGCTGGTGCGCGAGATGCCGGTCGCGGCGGCGGCCCGGCAGATGGCGGTCACCGACAAGCGCCTGTGGCGGGTGGTGCTGTTCTACGTCCACCGGGCGGTCGCCCGCATGGACAGGTGTCGGGGTCACCCCGCTTCAGAGCTCGTTGAGAAATTGCGGCATTACGCAGAACCTGCCGTGTATCAGGCGCTATGGCCTCGCGGCCAACCCCGGACCATCAGCGCAGTTATATGAATATCGCATTTTTCTTATAACTTCGGCTTGCCGCATGCCCGCGGAGCCGTTATAAGAAAGTTGGGAAACGCTTATAACGGAGTGCCTCACATGAAGACCATCGACCTCGCATACCGAACGATGTTCGCCGAATTGGCGCAACGATGCCTGGACGCATCATTCGAAAGCGAATTCACGCCAGAAGGGAACTTTGTCCGGGTTCCCGTAAAGGGAAGAGACTACTGGTACTTCGAAAGGACCAAGCCTGAGAAGACGCGCAAATACGTCGGCCCCGCCGACGACCCCGATATCGCCGAACGGGTCGAAAAATTCAGGGAAATCAAGGACGATATCCGGAGCCGGCGCAAGCTCGTGTCGACGCTCACCCGCGAAGGCAGATTGACTGCGCCGGACCGCTTCACGGGCGACGTCGTGGATGCCATGGGGAAAGCCGGCATCTTTCGTCTTCGCGGTATCCTGATCGGCACGGTGGCGTTCCAGACATACTCGGGGCACCTTGGCGTCAAATTGCCGGGGTCGTCACTACAGACGGGCGACACGGATTTCGCGCAACATTGTTCGATCTCCTCCGCCGTCGAGGACAGCATTCCAAACGTCGTCGACGTCCTGCACGACGTCGATCCCACTTTCCGGGGTATCCCGCATAAATCGGATCCGATGCGCGTGACGCAGTTTCAGAACGCCTCCCGTTACAAGGTCGAGTTCCTGACGCCGAACCGGGGATCTGACGAATACAGCGATCGGGCCAGCCAAATGCCGGCGCTGGGCGGGGCCTCCGCGCAACCCTTGCGTTACCTGGACTTCCTGATCCACGAACCCATTCGGACAGTCATGCTGCATCGGGCGGGCGTTCCGGTCACGGTCCCCGCGCCGGAGCGATATGCCGTTCACAAACTGATCGTGGCCTCGCAACGGCAATCCAATTCGGATGGCCAGGCGAAACGTGAAAAGGACCTCCTCCAGGCCAGCCTGCTGATTGAGGCGCTGGCGACCACTCGTCGTCAGGACGACCTCGCCGAAGTCCTGACCGAGGCGTGGAACAGAGGCCCGTCCTGGAGGAGCGCGATCAGGAAGGGCCTCGACCTGATGCCGGAAAAGGCACGGGAGGCGAGCGTCGAGACGCTCCGAGAGGGATTGGAGTCCATCGCGGAGGCTCTTGACGAGTTTCCCGGAACCGAAGGCGCGCCGACGCCCTAGACACAAGCAGAACCGGGCTGCGCACCATGGTCGGCAAGGGCAAGGACTGCGTTCGCCAGTTCCGGCGCTTTCTGCATGCCCAAGGCGGCGACGGCCCGCTGAAGGATCGTGATCGCGATGCGCTGGACGAACTTGAGCGCCTCGGCCTGGCCACCGGGGAGGCGTACAAGATCAAGGACAAGCTGCGTTGGGTGCGCAAGGCCGCGACCCCGCAGGCCGCCCGCTGGCGCCTGACACGCTTCCTGAACCATGCCGACGAGATGGCCGCCGGCGACGACGCGCTGGAGCCCGTCCGCAAGGCGATCGCGACCGTCCGGCAGCAGATCGACCGGATCATCCAGCGCTGGTACTCAACCCATTCCAACGCCCGCTTGGAGGGCCTGAACTCGATCTTTCAAGCCGCCCGCCACCGGGCCCGCGGCTATAGCAGCGCCGCCAACTTCATCGCCATGATCTACCTGCTCGCAGCCCCGATCGGTGATATCTCGAAATCCATTTGAAGCGTCATAGCGCCCAATTGTTTAGAGCGCCAATCGGCGTGCTTGACCCGCGCCGCCCCACACCCACAGCCGCAACTACGCCGAGCGCCAGGCCCGCGTGCGCGGCATGTGCGGCCCGGGTGGCGGAGTAGCTGGCCGCGAACGCGTTTGCGAGGCGGTCATTCACCGGACTTTTGCCCAAGGTACGAGCACGCGTCTTAGAGAACGGTTTCCAGACAGCGATCGGCTCCGAAAACAGGAGGCGATCCTGGGATCATAAGCCAGCCGCCGAACAGGCCGCTTAAGACGCGCCGGTTTTTCGTCGCCTCCGTTGCCGGCGCCTTTTTCGTGTCTACCTCGGGCGTCACGCTGGCAATCTTTTGCCAACTTTGGCAAAACATACACCAGCCTCGACGGTGGTTAGCGGACATGGGCATGCGGGAAAGTCGGACACAGACAAGCGCTCTCAGGCAACCCCTGGACCAGATCCTGGGGCGTGAAACGCATGTACGCGTCTTGCGGGCACTCGTGCAGCATGGCGACCTCATGAGCCGATCGCAAATCGAGACGGCGACCAGAATGCCGACGCGGACAGTGAACCATACGCTGGGTCGCCTCGCTGAGGCCGGGGTTCTGAAAACGGCGGGGACCAGCAACGTTCGGCTGTACACCCTCGCGTCCGCGCATCCCCTTACCCAGGCGATCCGTGGGGTGTTTGTGAGCGAGGCCGCGCGTTTCCGGGGTCTCGTCCAGGGAATATCCGAGGTCGCCGAGACGCAAACTCCTTACGTCACGGCGATCTGGCTGTACGGGTCGGTCGCGCGAAAGGAAGACCGGTTCGACAGTGACCTCGACATTGTCGTTGTCGTCGACGCTTCGAAAACTGCGGCCGTTCGCGAGAACGTCTTGGATGAGCTTGAGCGCGTGGGCGATCGGTTCGCCGTCAGTATCTCACCGATCGTCCTGACGAGAGCGGACATCAAGCGGGTCGTCGCCGACGAGGATCCGTGGTGGCAGAACCTTCGCAACGAGGCGCAGACCTTGTACGGCCGACGGCCGACAGCCTTTGAGGTCGAGATTGCATCACAGGCATCGACGGTTAGGCGATGACTCGAACCGGGCCAGGTAAGCAGGTCGATGCGAATCATGGCGACCAACGGCTTCGCATCGCGCGCGATTACCATGAAGCCGCCGAAGAGCGACGGGCAATGCTGGATCCGGACGACGGCGGCAACGCGATCGTCTCGAACGTTGTGACCGCCGCGATCGCCTACGCCGACGCGATTACGGCCAAACGGATCGGTTTGATCAATCAACAGGATCACCGTGGCATCGTGAAGCTATTGCGCCAGGCGCTTGGCAACGCCTTGCCGCGGGAACAGGAGAAGCGGCTCGGCCACCTTATAGCGAACAAGGATGCGGCGCAGTACGGCGCCCGGATCATATCGCAGGACGAAGCCAACCGCCTCGTCGATGATCTCCAGCGGTTTGCGGAGTGGGCGGAAGAAGTTCTCCAGGAGTAGCGATGCAACTGAAACGAAATAGAGTTCGCTCTTGTAACGTTAATCGCTGTCGGACTCGGGGATTGAACGCTCCAGATTCGCCGGTCGCGGACACGTTTCGATCCCGGTCCGGACCTCATACCAACGCCCGCTGAGCGCGACTCGCGAAAGGGTCTTCCCGCTGGATCGTTTCGTGATTCAAGATGGCAAACTGGGAAGTTGGCCATGGGCTGCGCCGGTTCGGCTTCGGGACAACTACATAGCGAATGATGCGAGAAAGGCCGCCAAGCAGGCGAAGGATGCCGCCCAGACCCGGCGGCTGCTGGCCCTCGCGGCGATCTACGACGGCGCATCGCGCGGCGACGCCGCGCGGATCGGCGGGGTCGGGGTGCAGACGGTGCGCGACTGGGTGTTGGCCTTCAACGCCGACGGCCCGACGGGCCTGATCGACGGCAAGGTGCCCGGCCAGACACCCAAGCTGACAGCCGGGCCGACGTCTCGGGGTCGGCATGGGCCTCCTCTGCCGCGGCAGCCTGGCGGCGGGCGAGGCGTACACCGAAACCGCGACAGATCGGAGTCATCGGCCAGCCGATCGACGATAAGGGTCATTGCGCGCGCCGCCAATGTGCTGGCCAGGATGACTTTCCGCCAGTCGACGAGGTCCAAGCTTTGCCGACGGGCCACCGCAGGAGGACGTGCCGGCCATCACCACCCCCATGAAGAACGGCACGTCGGCGACGCTGAAACCGGCTTGCCGGACATGGACCGCGCCCATGCCGAAACGCGGCCCGTTCGTGACGCCGGCGCCGAACGTGCCAGCGTTCCCAAGCGCGACACCTGATAGGGCCGTCTGAGGCTGACGGGTTGCCACGCCCCGGTCGCCGGGGCGGGCATCGCGTTGAGAAGGATCGGGCCAACGGTCACGCAGATCAGGATCGACGCCAGAGCGTTAACCGCGCTGTGTTCGCCCTTCCCGTCACACGCCCAGCGGTGTCCCGGAAGCGATCGTGTAGCCGAGCCCCCGGTAACCGGCGTGCCGGCGCTCGGCCATCCGGGCGAAAACGGGCGCGGACGCGTCCACGTAGTCGTAGATCACCACCTCGCGCTTGGCCGCGTGAAGACGGTGGAGCCGGCCGGCGTACTGCGCCAGCGTGCCGCGCCAGGAGATCGGCATGGCCAGGAACAGCGTATCCAGACGGGCGTTGTCGAAGCCCTCGCCGAGATACCGGCCGGTCGCCACGAGCACGCGCCCGACCGCCGCGTCGTCGTCGGCGAGCGCAAGGCGTGCGGCCCGCAATTCCGCCGCCGGCAGCCCGGCCCTGAGCCTCACGACGCGGGGAACATGCGGCATCAGCAACGCGGCCAGCCGGTCGGCGTGCTCGCGGCGTTCGGTCATGACGACAGGTACGCGGCCAGCTTCCACCGCCGCCCGGACGTCGCCGGCGATCAGCGCGTTTCGAGCCGCGTCGGCCGCGATCGCCGCGTAGAGATCGGTGATCCGCGGCTCGGCCGCGCCGTCTCCGCGCGGATACACGAAATCCGTATGGCGCGACACGACCCGGTGGCCGAACGGTCGGTCCCTGGCCTGCCGGCGTGCGTCCACGCGGTGGCGCACCGGTCCGCATTGCATCAGAACGATCGGGTGATGGCCGTCCTTGCGGGTGACCGTCGCGGAAAGGCCCAGCACGTAGCGCGCCTTCGCCGCCTGCGCCACGGCCTCGAAGCGCACCGCGGAGACGTGATGGCACTCGTCGACCACGATCTGGCCGTAGTTCGCCACGAGATCGTCGACCACGCCTTTCCGGTTCAGGCTCTGGATGACGGCGACATCCAGGCGGCCGGTGGGCCGCCGTTTGCCGCCGCCGATGACCCCGATCGCCTCCGGGCCAACGCCCAGGAAGGTGCCCAGCCGGTCTACCCACTGCTGCAGCAGATGGCGGCGGTGAACCAGGACGAGCGTGTTGGTCTGGCGCTCGGCGATCAGGTGCGCGGCGACGACCGTCTTGCCGAACGCGGTCGTCGCCGCCAGCACGCCCGTGTCGAAGGGGCGCAAGGCCGCGACGGCGGCTTCCTGTTCGGCCGTGAGCCGGCCCTGGAAAGCAACATCGAGCACCGTACCGTGCGTGCGCGCGTCACGCACGCGCACCGCCACCCCGTGCCGATCCAGAAGCGCCCGGGCTTCGTCGAGGCAGCCGCGCGGAAGCGCGAGGTGATCGGCGAACAGCTCGCCGCACGCGATCACGCGCGGCTTGCCGTGCGTCGACAGGCGCATGGCCTGGGCGGCGTGGAAGGCCGGGTTCTGGAAAGCGGCCAGCCGCGCGAGCCGGGCCACGAGGGCGGGCGGCAGGGCTGTGCGGTCGATGTAGACCTGATTGCCCAGGACGAGCTCGACGTCTTCCGGGACCGGCTCGGCGATCGGCGGGTCCTTAGTGCGGCCCGAAGGCGGCGCCGACCATGGCTCGGGGTCGTCCGGGTCTCGGGCCGGCGCCCGAACGCCCGGCACATCGCCATCGTCCGGGCCGCTGGCGACGAACTGGTCAACCTCTTCTCGTGACAGCCGTCGCAGGCCGGACAGGTGGGCCCACTGATCCTGGTAAGCACGGAAGCTCGCGTCGACGAACACGCTGTTGTCCGCCGCCCGCGGCGCCCGCTGCAGGGGCAGCGCGATCAGATTGCCGAAGCCGCCAGTGGGCACCGTGTCCTGGCTCGGGAAGAAGCGGTCGTACGATCCGAAGCCGATGTCCGGGCGGCGCTCCTGCGTTTCGCTTACGAGCAGGCTCGCCAACCGCCGCGCCCGGCGGGCTGGCACGGCCTCGCTGAAGAAAATCCAGACGTGGGCGCCGTTGCCGGAGCGCGAGCGCTCGACCGCCACGGGGACGCCGAGGCATCGCGCGGTCTCACGCAGCGCGGCGACGTCACGCATCCACGCCCCCTTGTCGAAGTCGATGGCCACGAACCAGCAGGTGTCGTCCGCCAGCATCGGATAGACGCCGGCGGTAAAGGCAGCGCCGTCAGTCTCACGGCGGCCGAGCAGATGGTCGCGGATCACCGTGTCGGTGACCGCCACGAACGCCTGGTTCGGGCAGGCCCCGCACTTCACGCGGGGCTTCCCGCAAACACTTGGCACCCACTCGTTCCGGCACACCGGGGCGTAGCCGGCTTTGCCGCTGCGCGGGTTCTCCCAGCGCGCGGGGAAAACGTCCGGCCGGCCTCGGAACAGCTCCCGGAAAAGAGCGATCTTCGCCGCCGGCGGGGAGGTCCGGGTGACGGCGCCTTCCGCGTCTCCCACGGGCATTGAATCGCCGGGACCGTCCTCTGGCGGCGCTTGCTCCAGTTCGGCTAGACGCGTGACGAGCGCGGCGCGTTCGCGATCGAGCTCGGCCAGTCGCCGACGCAGGTCGCGCGCCTCGCCGCCCGGTCCCGTTTTGCCGCGTGCCGGCAAGCGGCCGGGACCGTTCGAAGCTTCGGTACCGCTATGGCGGCCGAAACCATGTCGATCGTCAGTCTCATCGACCATGTCTGGTTGACTGTTTTCCTGGATCACACGGCTAGGCAGCACCGGGGGATACGGCCATACCAACACTACCACGGACCATGACGCGACCGGTCTGCACATCACGAGGGACGGCCGGTCCGGCGCCGGATCATGGCCCCCAACCTCGCCGAACGCTCGGCGCGCCGGGCCGGCGCGGGCGCTCCGGGCACGCTCCCGGACGACGCGCCGGCGGAGACGCGCCGCCTCGCCGCCTATCTGCGCGGGGCAGACGCCCGCACGCTGGAACAGGAGGAACTCGATCCGGTTTCGCCGTGCGCTGCGGACGCAGACGCCGCGGGCTGAACCCGTGCCAGCGGCGGCGGCCGGGCATCTTGGCGGAACCGGCCACCCGGCAGACGCCCACCCGTCCATCGACCCCGGTGGCGCGGCTGCCGGGCAGCCCCTATGCTGGCGCGCGGGTGCACGCGATCGAGACGACCAAGGACGGCGACGGACCATGACCGCAAGCGCGCGATCGACCAAAAAGACCGGATCGCAACGCCGCCGGGGCAAGCCGGCCAGGAACCGCACGCCGCGGCAGGCGGAAACCGTTCGGAAGAACCCGCCGGTTTTCCAGGGCTGGGCGACGACCGACACGGACGAGATCGAACGCCGCCGCTGGCGCGGCGCGACGGAGATCGACCAGGTCGACCCCCTGGAGCCCGAGCGGCCGTACTTCGGCGCCTTCGCGGTCCGATCGGCGAGCGGGCGCCGGTACCTCGTCGAGATACGCGACCTGGCGCGGCGTGAGAACTCCTGCGACTGCCTGGACTGGCAGACCAACGGGTTGGGTACGTGCAAGCACATCGAAGGCGCGATCGTCGCGCTGCGGCGCAAGGGGGTCCGGGCTTTCCGGGCCGCCGCCCGTACCGGGTCCGACCGGGTCGAGGTCTTTCCCGCCCCCGACGGGTCGGCCACCGTGCGCGTGCGCTGGCCGGCGGGATCGAGCGCCGAGCGCGCGCTCGGCGATCTGGTCGACGACGCCGACGGCACGGTGGGCGGCGATCCCCTCGACGCCCCCGCGCGGGTCCACGCCGCGCTGACGGGAACCGCGGTCCCCGTGCGTGTCTCCCGTCACCTCGAGCCCCGGCTCGAGGAGGAGCGCCGCCGGCGCCGCCGCCGGGCCGATCGCGACGCCTTGCTGGCCGAGGTCGACGCCGGGCAGGCCACTCTGGACGTGCTTCACCATCCGCTCATGCCCTACCAGCACGCGGGCATGCTGCATCTGGCCTTCGGCGAACGCGCGCTGATCGCGGACGAGATGGGCCTGGGCAAGACCGTGCAGGCCATCGCCGCCTGCGAGCTGCTGCGCCGGCGCCGCGGCGTGCGCAAGGTCCTGGTCGTCGCGCCGGCCTCCCTGAAGGCGGAATGGGAGGACCAGATCGCGCGCTTCACCGACCGGTCGACCGCCATCGTGGCCGGGCGGCGCGCCCAACGCCTGAAGGGCTACGCGAGCGACGCGTTCTTCGTGCTGGTCAACTACGAGCAGGTCCGCCAGGAGCCGGACGACATCAACCGGATCGTCGCCCCGGACATCGTCGTGCTCGACGAGGCGCAGCGGATCAAGAACTGGGAGACCAAGACCGCCCGCGCGGTCAAGCAGCTCGCCAGCCCCTACGCGTTCGTTCTCACCGGAACGCCGCTGGAGAACCGGATCGACGAGATCTACTCGATCGTCCAGTACCTCGACCCGAAGCTTCTGGGGCCGCTGTTCCGCTTCAACCGCGAGTTCTACGTGCTCGACGCGCAGGGCCGCCCCGTGGACTACCAGAACCTGGACCGGCTGCACGCCCGTCTGGCCCCGGTCATGCTCCGCCGGCGCAAGGCGGACGTCCAGGCTCAGCTGCCCGGGCGGACGATCAACACCTATTACGTCGGCATGACGCCGGAGCAGCAGCTGCGCTACGCCGACTACGAGGCGCAGGCCGCGCGCCTGGTGCAGATCGCGCGCCGCCGGCCGCTCACGAAAGCCGAGTTCGACCGGCTGCAGCAGTGGCTGGCGTGCATGCGCATGATCTGCGACAGCCCCTATATCCTCGACCCCAACTGCCGCGACGCGCCCAAGCTCGCCGAGCTCGAGAGCGTGCTGACGGATCTGCTCTCGGATCCCGGCATGAAGGTGATCGTCTTCTCGGAATGGGTCCGCATGCTGGAGCTGGTGGGCGAACGCGTCTCGGAGATGGGCCATGAGGCGGCCTGGCACACGGGCAAGATCCCGCAGGACCGGCGCCGGCGCGAGATCCGGCGGTTCAAGCAGGATCCCGCGTGCCGGATCCTGCTGTCGACGAGTTCCGGCGGGCTGGGCCTGAACCTCCAGGTGGCCTCGGCCGTGGTCAACGTCGACCTGCCCTGGAACCCGGCCCAGCTGGAGCAGCGCATCGCGCGGGCCTGGCGCCGCGACCAGACGCGGGCGGTGAGCGTGATCAACCTCGTCTGCGAGGACAGCATCGAGCACCGCATCCAGCACCTCGTTCAGGCCAAGCAGGCGCTGGCCGACGGCGTGCTGGACGGCCAAGGCGACCTGGACCAGCTGAAGATGCCCTCCAACCGGTCCGGTCGGGTCGAGCAGATGGCGGCCATGATCGAACGTCAAGAGACGCCGGCTGCGCAGATGCCCGACCCGGCGCGCAGGTTCGCCGAGACCGCCGGGCGGCACCTCGACCGGGCGGTCGTGGCGGTGGCGCGATGCCGGGACGGCGACGGCCAGGAAACGGCGCTCGTCGTGGTCGACGACCTCCCGGACGAGACCGCACGGCGCGCCCTCGACGACGCGGCCACCGCGGCCGGGTTCGCGGGCGTCCGCGTGCTCGACCGGGCGAGCTGGGAGACCATCCGCCAGCTCGCGGACGCCGGGGTCCTGCAGTTCGCCGGCGAGGTCGAGACCCTGCAAACGCACGACGGCCCCGACACCCGGGCGGCCGAGGCCGACCAAGCCGCGCGCCGCCGCGCGGCGGCGCGGCCCTGGCTCGAGACGGCGGACCGGAAGGTGCGCATGGCCGAGCACCTGGCCGGCGGCGGCTTCGAGGCGGAAGCCGTGGATCCGCTCCGGGCGGCCGCGGCGGCGGCCGTACGCGCCATCGCGCTGATGCGCGACCCGGACGTCGAGGTTGACGGGCTCGACGAGCAGGACGCCC
>NZ_NRRL01000103.1 GCF_016583645.1 Rhodovibrio sodomensis
CCGCGGCGGCGGCCGTACGCGCCATCGCGCTGATGCGCGACCCGGACGTCGAGGTTGACGGGCTCGACGAGCAGGACGCCCTCGACCTCGCCGAGCGCACGAGCGTCAGCGCCGACCTGCCCGCCGGGACCGCCGCGGCGCTGGGCGCGAGCGAAACCTTGGCGAGCGGCGAGATCGACGGCCTGCGGGCGACCGTGCGCGCGGTGGCCGCGGCCGCACGCGCGGCCGTCGGCGAGTCCGCCAGCGCCGGCGCGCATCCGGAGCAGGGGCGCGTACAGTCAGCCGCATGAACCGCGCGGACGCGCCGTGGCCGGGCGTTTCAGCAGGCGAAATGCAAGGAAGCGATTGCTGCGCGGCCGCGGGGCTACAGCGACGTCGACCGCCAGGGGCTGTCAGCAGCCGGCAAGATAGATGATAAAATCTGATCATCCGGTAATGGAGGATGATCGGGATGTACATGGGCATCGGTCAAGCCGCGGTGTTCCTGGGTGGACCAACCGTCGCTTAACGATGCGCGGGCTATGTGATGGGGCCGTTGTTACCAACCCGCTGGTTTAAGGACCTGTCATGATGCGGGCTCAGGCGATCCGTCGGTAGCCCCGGCGCTCCTTTTCGCGGATGAGGCGGGCCATGCGCTTGCGCGCGCTGTCGTGATCGCCGTGCGCGTCCAGGCGCATTTGGCCCGGTCGACCCATCGGCCCGAATTCCCTGACCAGCGACACGCCACCGAACAAGTCCGCCCACACGACCGTGCGGTAGAAGCGATCCTGGTGGCTCGCGACACCGACGCGTATGAGATCGGCGCTATCGGGCTGATCCACGGGCAAGCCTTCCATTCGACAGTTTCCTTAACCTTGGCCGGTCACCATCTATCCGGAGCATCCATTCATCCGGCACCATCGATATGCCGTGACCCTATGCCATCGGCTGGTGCTTTGCCGCAAGCCAACTGCCGGTCGATACGCATTCTCGGGAAGGCCGAGCCTGGGTCGGCTCACCACGGGCCTTCGTGATCCCAACCGTCTAGGATGGGAAGAACGGCACCGTCTCCACTGCCCGGTCGTTAGCCGCGCGCATGCACGATGACGGGCAGCCGGCGGTCCCGTAGACTGCTGGTGGTCCGGACGGACACGGGCCGTTAGCGCGAGTCGCGGGGGCTTTTGATATGGAAGACCGCACGGTGCAACTCGACCTCTTCGACCCGATCCACCTCGTGGCCGAAGGCCCGCCGGCCGCCCCGCCAAGGCCGGACGGGGCGGCGGCCGCGCTTCGGGCGCATTTCGCGGGAACCCGGCGCCTGCCTCTGCGTACGCTGCAAGAAACGGTGCGCGAGCTCGCCGCAACCGCGGCCCCTGACACAGCGCCGCTCCTGCTGGCCGTGTGCCTCCACTACGGTCCGTGGGAGAGCAGCGTTGGCCCGATGCCCGAGGTGCAAACCGCTCTCGCTGGGCTCGAACGCCTCGACGCCCCGGCGCGGCGTCGGGCGGCGGCCGAACTGGCCCGACGCCGGCCGGTCGCGGAGCCGTCCCTGCCGGCCCTCCTCCGCGCCGAAGTCGCCGCGGCGGCGACACCCGACGACCGGCCGCTTCGCGCGCTGCTCGACGACCCGAGCGCGCACATACGCGAGGCGGCCTGTCGCGTCGCCGGCCTGCGCGGGGTCGGTCGGCTCCTGGAGGCGATCCGCGTACGCGTCCACGACCGGGCCCCATGGGTGCGAACGGCGGCCGTGCTGGCGTGCGCGGACCTGGGCGACGCATCGGTCCGGGGCGCGGTGGAAGAGCGCCTCGAATCGGCGACACGAGCGGGCAACTGTCCGACCCGTCTGCTAGAAGCATTGGGGCACGTCGCCGACCGCGAAAGCGCTGTCGTCCTCCGACGCATTCGTCCATCGCTCGCGCCGTCGGACCAGGAACTGGCCGACGAGATCCTGGACGAGCTGGCGACGGGTGCGGCCTTTAAGACCGTTCCTGAATCCCACACCTGACGTATCAGACAGGGGCCGCCGGGGAACAGCAGCCCCGGCTGACGTCCGGCCGGGCCGGGTGGACACAGCGGGTGGCGAGACCACGGCGCAGGCCCGGCTCCGGTGAGCCGCCCCGCTCCGGTTGCGTCCGGACGCCGACATCGCGGCGGGACGGTGTGTCTCCCGCGAACGCCTCGGGTGAGCGCCCCGCCATCGGCGCCATACCTGCCTCGACTCATGCTGCGCGGCTGAGACGAGGGCACCACGGCGCGTGCAGACGAGACGCTCGCCGTATCCCATCGCCCGGCGGGTGTGAAACGGCACAGCGTCTCGCCCCGCAAAAGTGTTCTCTCGCAGTAAGTTGCGGCGCCGATCGGCGGGGTGACCCCACGCCGATCCACAGCCTCAAGCCGTCGAAATCGATTCAATTCAACAGCTTGTGATGCCCGATCAGCGCCGTTACCGCACGCCGTTTGACAGCCGATCCACAAATCGAGCCAGACCCACGGTCTGAGCCTGTAAAATCCCTGTCCTGCAGCCCGTTGCTGTCGCTACCTTGACGTTTCATGATACATCATGATATCAGGCGAGTGACTGGTTAAACACGGAGTTGAAACATGGCTCGCGAGAAATTCGCCACTCAGGTGGACTCGGAGTTGCTAAAGCAAATGCGCGCGCTTGCCCAAAGCGAGGGGCGTCATCTCCAGGCGCTCGTGAACGAGGCGTTCGCCGACTACGTCGAGCATCGGCACCAGCAGCGTGCCCGTCCGCACGTTATGGCTGCCTACGAGGGTAGCCATGCCCGTTATGCGTCCGTGTACAAGAAGTTGGCGCGCTAGGCGGTGACTGATTATCTCACGCTCGCCGAGATCAAAACCATCCACGCTGACCAGATAGAACGCTACGGCGGATCCCCGGGTTTGCGCGATCCCGGACAACTTGAAGCCGCCTTGTACCGGCCTCAAACCGGCTATTACGCGGATCTGATCGCCGAGGCCGCGGCCCTCTGGGAGAGCTTGTCGCAGAACCATCCCTTCGTGGACGGCAACAAGCGCACCGCTCTGGCGGCAGCCTACACCCTCCTTGCCATAAACGGTATCCGCATGACCGCCGGGGACGATGACCTATGGGTGTTTCTCGACCACCACTACAGCGCGGGCACCTTCAGCTTTGATGTTCTAGATGCCTGGCTGCGTGAAAACACGGAACCGCAAGGGTAACGACGTTCTGGGTCACCTCGCCAGGCTCGACCGGCAGATCGATCATATCGCCCGGGTGCGCCAGCTCCAGGGTTACGTCGCCACCGAGATCAGCCGGGTGCTAGAGCAGCTGTTACGCCTCAAACGACCCGAGACGCTGATCGTCAAGCGCCTGGACTTGACGCACTCGGACCTGAGCCGCCGGCCAGGTTCACGCCAGCCGGTGGTCGGCGCGCGGTCACCTGAACCTGAACCTGTCGCATAGAGACGTGTGCAAAAGGCCGGATCACTTCTATCGCACTCGGGCCCGGTTGGCCGCGTGCTTTCAGGCCGGGTCAAGATCCCATCGGAGGCACGGGATCGAGCATTTCCTGTTCCAGCAAGTGCGGGTTTTCGCCGCCTGCGAGCCATGCAGCAAGCGGCGCAATCGCACTATCGCTTTCACCAAGGCCCTTGAGACGGGGCTTGTTGTCTGTCGGCGAGCCGAGCTTGATGGCGCTCTCGATGTCCATCGCGTGGGGGGTGAGCGGCCGGTTCAAGGCGCTTTCGATCACCCGGAAGGCCTGCAGCCCGCCTTCCTCGATATCCCCCCAGTGAAAAAACGCGACGGCCGGGTCCAACGCGGCGTCCATGCGTTGTAGAAACGTAATCGTGGCCCGCGACGGATAGCCGGCGGCGTAAACGATCAGGCCGTCGTCGCCGGCCTCTCTGACGTAACGGTTGAAACTGGCGAAGTTCTCGATGGAGAGCACGTAACGCGGCGTCAGCTTCGGGTGGGCGGAATCGGCCGCGTCCGGCGGTATCGCGGCGTACGGTCGGAAGCCGTCCATCGGGATCCCCGCGGAGACCACCGGACCGCGGAAGCAAAGCGGGGTCGGGAACTTCCGGATGCCCAGGGTCTCCAGCACCTCCTCTGGGGGTCCCGTGACCCCGTGGATCGGTCCGAGGACCCGCGCCAGACGGGAGGCGTGTCCGCCCTGCCGGATCGCCTTGCTGTCACGCACGGCGCGGGCGCAGAAGGTCTTTTCATCCACGCCCTCATGCAGGTTGTCGTCGAAACCGCACAGCAATCCGAGAAACGTGCGCGCGGTCGCCGTGTCGCAGTAGTCGATCTGGTGGGCGCGCGTGCGCCGGGTCCAGGCATCTAAAAGGTCCCTGGCAACCTCTCGGATGTAGGCCGGACGCCCGTCGACCAGATCGAAAAGCGGGGCGGCCGCGCGTTCGGCTTCGTGCGCGGCCGGCGATCGGCCCAGATGCGCGTAGAGCTTGGCGGCGTCCAGCAAGCGGACGTTCTTGATCCCCTCCTCCGGCCGGCGTGATCGCACGTACTCCCGCCGGACGGCCCCCACCCGCTCGGCCGCCGCCAAGACCGCGTCGAAGCGCTGCAGGCCGTCGTAACTCAGGGCATCGTAATCGACCTTGGCCAGGATATCCCGGCCGCGCTCGGGTTGTTGCTCGCGGACGTCGAGCATCCAGTTCAGCAGCCGGTACGGGTCGCTGAAACCGGTGCGGGCCGACACTACTCCGCGGCCTCCTGACCGTCATCCCGGCCGGCGTTCAGGAGGCGCTCCAGCTCCGCCCGCGTGAGATCCGACGGGTCGCGCTTGTCGACCTCCTCGCGCAAGCGCTTGCGCGGATGACGGGGCTCGATCTCCCCGTAATCACCGTGCCGCCAGACCTCGTTGACGGTATCCATGCGCGTCATCAGGGCGGTGGAGCCGGACATCGGGGCCGCGATGATCGGCTGCAGGCCCACGTCCCCGAAATAGTCGAGCATGCGCTTCTGGTTGGCCGGGTCCATCTTGGAGAACGCCTCGTCGAACAACGCAACGCCCATGCCGCCGGTCGTCTGCTGTCGCCGGCCACCGCGGTACGCCGCCGCGATGGCCGCCGCCATGATGATGTAGAACGGCGTCTGCCCTTCGGCGCCGGACTCGATCCCCTTCCGGTCGGACAGCTTGAACTTCTTGCCGGTGGCCTCGTCCTCGACCTCGACCCAGAAGGTCCAGTAGTTCTGGTAGCGCTCGAGGCGCTCCAGGTCGAGGTCCTCGGACAACAGCAGCTCCTTCACGTACTCCGCGTCCGGCCGGAGCGCGTCCTCGCTCGCGTCGTGGTCGTCGAACAGCTTGAGCAACCGCTGCTGGTCTTCGCCGCCGAGATCGGCGAGCCGGAACAGATGGGCGAACGGTTCGCCGGCATCGTCGTTGCGCCGGCTGCGCCACTTGTAGCGCTCCCCGTTGAGGAACTTGCGGTCCTTCAGGATATCGTTGATGCGCTCCAGTTCACGGTTCACCAGCTCGATCCGGCCGCGGATCTCGGAGATGAAGGACGACTGGAAGGCCTCCGTGAGCTGTTTCGACGCCGCCTGCATCTCCGCGTCGTAGCGAACCAGCCGGTCGTTTTCGAGTTGGCCGATCCGGTCGTCGATCCACGCCTTGACGGTCGTTACGGTATGCGTGGAGGGGCGGAAGTTGACCGCCTCGCTGTCCGGGTTGGCGCGGGTGTAGTCAGTCAGACGCTCGAAGAAGGCCTGTTCCGCCTTCTTCGCGGCCTCGGCCTTGGCCTCGGCGTACTTGCGCGCGTCCGCGGCCAGCCCGGCGTGACCTTCGCGCGTCTTTTCCAGCCGGCGCGCATAGGCCGCCAGCGCCTGCCGGTATCCGGGCAGATAGGCGGTCGCTGCGCTCGGGATCGTTTGCCGGGCCCGACAGAACGCCTGGTAGCGCATCCGCCAGCACATGTAGGAGCCCACGGTGTCCTGGCCCGCCCTCAGCCGCTCGAGGGCCTGCTCGGCGTCGTACCGCGCCCGCTCGGCGGCACTCTGCGCCGCGGCGATATCCGCCCGCACGTTCGCGATCCGGTCTTCGAGGGCCTTTTTCTCCTCCCCCCACTCCGGATTGATCTCGCTCTCGAGCTTGTCGCGCTGTCGCCGCAGCTCTTCCAGGCGACTGTCCACGGCCGTCAGCGCCTCGTCCAGACGGTCCACGGGCTCGCGATCCGCCTCGCCCAGCATCTCCGCCAGACTGCGCACGGCCTGCTCCGCGGCGCTGAACGTGCGCCCTTCCGTCCGGCGGTCGGAAGCCTGCCGGGTGAGCGTGTCGATCTCAGCCGCGAGTTCGCGGGCCGCGCCCTGTTGGACATCGCGCCCGAGGATCGGGGGCCCCTTCCGGCTGAGGCGGCGAACGCTCAAGCCGTCGTCGTAGAGACAGTCCGGCATGATCGCACGGCCGGGCTGACGCAGGTCCTCAACCCGGTGGCAAAGGCGGACGTTTCCGATCCGCCGGCGCAAGTACGCCATGACCAGGGGCGCGTCGGAGACGACGATCGAGCTCATCACGCCCGGCTCCTGCGCGATGTCCGTCCCGTCGACCTTGTCCGTGCGCGCGATCCGGCAGGCCCGGTAACGGTCCTTGTGCCGCCGCCACAAGCGGATCGCCCCCTCGACCTGGTCCGGGGGCAGAATGATCGCCTCGCGTTCGGCGCCGAGCAGCGCTTCCGCCGCCTCCCGCCATTCCGGGTCGGTGACGCGCACCAGGCTGCAGAGCACCTGCGGCGCCATGCCGTGCTCGGCGAGCGCGTCCATCAGCCCGACGGTGTCCTCGGAGACCGGGGCGCCGCCCGCCCGTACCCGCTGCAGCTGGTTCTCCTTGGTCGCCCGCTGCTGATCGAACCCGCGCGCCTCGGAAAACGCGCTCTCGGCCTGGTCGCCGAGGTACGACCGCAGCTGATCCAGGCCCGCCAGCCGCCGCAGCGCGTCGGCCAGCGCCCCCGCGTCGCGCGGAAAACCGTCGCGGTCGCGGCCGGTCAGGCCGGCGATCGTGTCGATCTGGCCGCGCAAGCGGGCGAAGGTCGAGGTCTCGGGCAGGAGGTTCTCGCCCGCGATGACCTTGAGACGGGTGCAGACCTGGAACCACGCGTCGAGGCGTTCGCGGATCCGCGTCCGTTCCAGTTTCTTCTCGCGCATCTGGGCATCCAGCGTGCCGCGGGCATCGCCGCCGTGGCCGTAAATGCGTGCCTTGACGTCGTCCAGCTGGCTGTCGAGCTCCTCGAGGTAGGCCTCCAGGCGCGCTTTCTCGTCCTTGTTGTCCTGCTCTTCCTGGCGCTTGCGCCGGCGCGTGCGGCGCTGGCGGCGCAGGGACTCAGCCGCGGCGGCCGCGCCCGCCCGGGCCGCCATCCAGGTTTCCACGTCGCCGTCGGCCTGCGCCTGCAGGTGCTCCTCCGCCACGCTGTCGGCCTCTCTCAGCTGGCCGAGTTGCTCCTTCACCCGCTGGATGCGCTGGTTCACGCCCTGATAGGTCTTGATGGCTTCCCGCAGCTCGGTGATCCGGATCGGGTTGTCCTCGAGCAGGTAGGTCTTGAAGAAGGCATCGTCCGAGGGAACCGTCTGGAAGGCGACCGCGTTCACCAGGGCCTTGGCGAGCTGCTTGGGCTGCGGCGTCCGGCCGCCGGCGTTCATCGCCTTCATGTATTCGCCCATGTAGTGTTCGGCCCGCCGCGGCTTTAGGATCTCCGACTTCGGCCGGTCGCGGCGCTTCCGCTCCAGCCGGCTCATCACCGTCTCGAAGGGAAGCGGCTCCAGGGCCTCCTCGCCGTCGGCGTCGACAACGTCCTGCACGACGTCCCGGTAGCCGACCTCCAGGCCGCGGGCGACGAAGAGATACGTCGTCTCGTTCTGCCCGCTCGCTTTCGACGCGACGAAGCAGCAGCCGATCGAGCAGTCGTAGTGGGTGTCCGTGTCCTGGAAGTGCAGCGTCACCCAGGTGATCGCATCGTCGCGCAGGGGCGGGTGTTGCGGCGTCACGTAGCCCAGGCAGTACGCCTTCACGCTGCGCTTGCTGCGGACACCGTCTTCCCCGGCCGCCTTGTTGAGGCCCCGCCAGTTCCCGTGGTTGCCGAGAAGGGCGACCTGGATGGCGTCGAGAAGCGTGCTCTTGCCCGCCTTGTTCTGGCCGACGATGGCGGAGAAGCGGCCGAACGGGACGTCTTGCGGATCGAAGTTGTGCCAGTTGACGATCGACGCCTTGACGAGTTCGAACATCAGGCGGCCTCCGTGCCGTCGGTTGCGGCTTCCTCGCCGGTGGCGGTGTCCGGGTGATCGCCACCGGCCACCTCGTCTTCCGCCGCGTCCAGGCCGCGTTCGGCGTCGCCGGCGAACTTCCGCAGCGCCGCGGCGGCGTCTTCGGAGACGAGGTATTTCACCACCGGCCGGATGTAGAGCTCGATGGCCTCGGTTTCGTCGTCACGCTCGCCGAAGGCGACGATGCCGCGCCGCTTGAACTCCTGCAGCTGATCGTGCAGCTCGGCCGGCTTCATGCGTTCCCGCCCCAGAACGTATGCCAGCCGTTCGAACACCTGGGCCGTGTCCGTGTGGACGATCGCCCCGCTCTCCACCTCGCCGTCGTTGAGGTGCTCCTGGTAGACGAGGGCGAGGACCAGGGCGACGATGGTCTGGCCGAGGAGCATGTTGGGCAGCGCGATCGCCTCCAGGTCCGGAACCACCCCGACCCAGCGCTCGCGCTCGTTCTTGACGAATTTCCGCCCGCACATCTCGAAGAAGGCGGCGAAGATCCGCTCGTGCCGGGGCGACGTCAGCACCTCCCAGTGCTTCATGCCGCCGCGGTCGCCGGCGTGGATGAACTGCCGGTCCAAAAGCTCGTGGGCGGCCTGCTGGATGCGGCGCGCGGTCCGCTCGTCGACCTGAAAGCCGGCGAGTTCCAGGAAATCAAGCATCGCGGCGTTCCTCTCCGGCCACTTTGTCGTGGCGCAGGATCTTGAAGTTCGGGCAGCGCATCCAGTCGCTGTCGTGCCAGCCCGGGGCGGGCACGACGCTGAACCGCCCCTCCAGGATCGGCCACCCCTGGCCGAACGGTCGCTTGGCGCCGGGCTGCGGCCGGGGCTTGCTTTCAAGCCGGCGGCGCCGGACGTCGTCGAGGACGAGGAACTCGTCGAGCGTGGTCGGGTGGATGTCCCGCGCCTCCGTACCGTCCGGCGGGACGCGTCGCTCCAGGAAGCGCACGACCTTCTCGTCGGGCTGCGGCGCGAACAGGTTGGCGAACTCCCGGGACAGGGTCTTGTAAAGCGTCTGGACCGGATCCGGCTTGCGCTTCTTGATCGTGCGCGGCTTGACGATCGCGGCCTTCTCCCGTGGCCCCGCCAGGAGCCCGGGCGCGAACAGCCGCGGGGCCGGCAGAAGGCCGAGCGGCGGCTCGCCGGGCGCCCGGTCGAGGGCCTTGCTGCGCTGATCGACGCGGTCCAGCCGCTGGATGAGCCCGACGAGCTGATCGCAGTAGCGGTCGTCGGCCCGGTCCATGTACTCAACCGTATTGCGCAGCTTGTCCTCCAGCTGACGGCGGAACCGTTCGAGCTGGTACATGAACTCCTCGACGGAACTCAGGGTGCTCTCGATCTGGGTTAAGTGGCTTGCGACCTCCGCGCTGGCGTCCGCGTACGTGTGCGCGATCGAGGCATCCATGTACTTGCGCGCGAGATCGTTGAAGACGACGTCGTCCGCACGGATCTCGTCGATCGCCCGCAAGATGTCGCCCCGGTGATTGTAGGGATGGTCGGTGGTCATGATCGCGCGGTAATCGGTGATCACGATCTGACCGATGAACTCCTCGACGAAATAGCGCAGGCGCTCGTCGAGGTTCTCGCTTTCCATCAGCGCCCGGCGGACGTAGCGGAGTTGCGACTTGATGGCCCTGAGGCGTTTGACGAACGCCAGCGCGGTCTCGCACGCCTTCGGCAGGGCGAGCAGCGAACGCTCGTCGCCGTTCTTGATCGCCGTGAGGGCGGCGCGGATCTCGGCGATCACCCCGGCGAAGAGCTGGTCCAGCCCCTGGTCGATCTGGATGAGCTGGTCCATCAGCGCCATCGCGGCGGGGGGCATCTCCACCTGCGTGCGCAGGAAGTGATCCTCCTCCTCCAGCCAGCCCGTGCGCAGAAGACGGGCGTAGACGTGATGGCCCTTGCGCGCGAGCAGGTCGGCGCCCGCGGGGTTGAGCGCGCCCTTGCGGCGCAGGCGCTTGCCGCGCCGGCCGGGCGGCGGGGGCAGATCCTCCAGCGTTTCCTCGTCGGCCCACAGGTCGGCGTTCTCGCGGACCTTGTCGACGACGAAGTAGATGACGTCTTCCCGCAAGGGCGAACTGAAGCTCGTCCCGCCGTAGAACTCGTTGTACACGGCCGTCAGAACGCGGGCGTAGAGATGGCGATTGGATCCGCTGAAGAGCTGGAAGATGTCATCGTTCAGATGGCCGAAGAGTGCCATCGCGCGGCTCCCATCTGCGCGCGTTCGCGCGGTACGGGCATCAGCATAGAGACTGGGTCGGCGTCTTGGGAAGTGACGGTCTCCGGTCCCGAGGGTCGCCGCGCCCCACCGCCGATCGCGCCGCTTGCCCAACCCCGGTCGGTCGCCGCGCGGCATCCCCCGGAGGCTGCGGCCCCGCGGCGATCGCTGACCCCACTCCAGAGGGGGCGCTAAGCGTCAGCCAGCGTCGGCCAGGGCACCCCGGACATACGTCCGACCGCCGCCGCACAAGCCCGGTTCGTTTCGGCCCACGTTGGGCTCGGCGTTGCGGTTGCCGCCGCGGGTCGGCGGCCCGTCGGTCGATCCGTTCGGAAGGCGTGCCAGCGCGAGAGCTCTTCCACGGCCGTGCCCTTGAACGGGATCCATCCCATCCGACTCATGAGGGCCCGGCTGCCTTCCTGCGCCTGGCGTTCGATGTCACGGTCGAACGCGCGCATGCTGTAGTCTGTCCCGGACCGGATCGTCGTCGATCTCCTTGTCCTCGACGACCCGGATATGGCGGCCGCAGGCGGCCAATGCGTGCTCGAGCTCATGGATGCCGAAGCGCGCTCGACGTTCCCGGTGCTCGACGACGAGCTGAACGAACCGGGGATCGCGCAGCAGCTTGGTCAGCTGCTTGCGCTGATCGTTCCAGCCCGACCCGACTTCACGGACGAACCGGTCGATCTTGATGTCATTGCCGGCCGCCCACTCCGCAATCCGGGCGATCTGCCGATCCAGGTCGCTCTTCTGCTCGTGCGACGACACTCGGGCGTAGGCGACCGTCTCCGTCTCAGGATCGTCGATCTCGACCCTCCAGCGACCGGCGTCGTTCCGGAACGCGCCGTCAATGCGCCCATTGGACGCCATCCGCCACGCCGTCATCTTGGAAACGCCGGGTTCAGAAGCCCAGTGACTTGATCGTACCGAACATTTCATTATACGCCCTCAGCGACGTAGACGCCCAGCGGCTGTCAACGCTCAAGAACCGGTGCCCGCAGACATTGGTTGGCCCGGGCTCGGATGAGGTCGGGCAGCGGACGGATGTCCGGGGCATCCGGGATCGCGAGCCGATCGCCGCGGTAATCACAGGACGAGACACCCAGCTTGTCGCAGGTGTCGATCAGCCCGAAGAAACCGTCCCGGCAATCACGTCCGCGGTCGCTGGCGGTGCCGCCGTAGAGCTTCCGGCGGGCAACCGGGCGGCGGATGTCGCGCTCCGTCGAGCCGGACGTCCGCGCGCGTCGCTGTGAGCGACCGATACTTGGAACAGCTAGGCCTCCCACGGATTGACGACATCGACGCCACCGCCGTCAAAATCGTTCACGTTGCGCGTCACGACCGTCGCGCCACGTGACTTCGCGATCGCAGCCACCTGGAAGTCGGCCTCTTTGCCGCTTTCCCCCAGCCCCAGGCGCCGGACATCGGATCGGACTTCCGCATAGGCCTTCGCGGCCCAGCGATCGAACGGCAGAACACGATCCCGAAAATCTACGGAGAAGACGGTGGAAGCCACGTCCAACAACGACCGGCGACGCCGCCCGTCGGCCATGGTCTGCAGGCCGAACAGAATCTCCGCCTCGCAAATCGTCGTCGTGAACAAGCCCTGATCCGGATGACGCCCCATCCAGCGCATGACCTCCGGCGCGGGCACGTCACGCATGACCTCCGAGAGGACGTTGGTGTCCAGGACGAACATCAATCCGGCCTGCTCGAGAAATCCGGAACATCCCGCGGGGCCCCGCGCTCGACCTCTGGCAGATCCACACCGCCAACCTCGGCGAAGCGGCGATGGATCCGAGACCCCAGATCGAACGGGGCATCGGCTGGCTCGGCCAGCGCGGCCCTGAGGATCTCGCGTAACTCAGTCTCCATCGAGCGGCCGTTCTCAGCCGCACGCAAACGCAGGCGCTTTTTCAGGTCGTCATCCAGTCCGCGGATCGTCATCGTTCCCATGGCTTACTCCTGCAATCGTTGACAGCACTGTAGGCATCGAATGCGACTGTCGCAAGGCGACGTGTCCGTGGCCCAAGGCCTCGACCCGATCAGCGCTACAATCTCCTAAATGCAGGTGTATTTTTTCGGGTCGCACGCTCGCCCGCACGTCTCAGCCGCGCAGCCTGAGCCGAGTCAGGTATGGCGCCGATGGCGGGACGCGCGCGGCGTCCGTCGAAGAATCAATAGCACACAGCGGCATCCGGGTCCGGAGGCAACCGGACCGGGGCGGCTCTGTAGAGCCGGGCCTGCGCGGTGGATCCAATACCCGCTGGGTTGACCAGGTCCGGCCGGACATCAGCCGGGGCTGCCGTTCCCCAGCGACCCGGGCCTATACGTCGGATACGGGGTCTAGGAACGGTGGAGCTTGCCCGTGCGCAGCGGCTGCGCCGCCTCAACCAGTCGCGCGCTCGACGGACCCATCCACCGCGTGTTCCGGCTGGAAGGCCGCGCCGCTCGTGCGGCCGCGCGCGTAGGCGTCCGGGTCGACGTAGCGCTTGCCGGCGGGTTTGGACCGGAAGGCGATCCCCAGGCGCTCCAACGCCGCGTCGATCGCTTCGGCCTTTAACGGCACGAGGTCACGCCCGGTCGAGTTCTGCGTCTGCTGCGCGCGTTGGTCGGCCAGCGCGTGCAGTTTGCCGCAGATGCCGTCCGCGAGGCCGTAGCGAAACGACTTGGTCGCCTGTCCGCGGTCCGGGCTCGGCGTCGCCCGGTACGTCGCCCCGGCCTTGAACGCCGCTGTCTCGACCGCGAACGTCTCGGCGATCACGTCGTACAGCACGCGCGCGGCTTCGACGTCGGCGGGCATGCCGAAGAAAACGTGGGTGAGCCGCCCGTCGGCCGCCTCCTGTAACCAGTGGCGACAGGCCGTGAACGTGGCGATCGCGGGCCCGCAGGCGTCCAGCCCGTCCCGGCGCTTGCGGTCGGTCGGGATGCGCGCGAGCACGCAGGAACTCTCCGCAATCGCCGGCGCCTGGTCGATGTCGTAGCGCCGCAGGAGCTCCTCGGCTTTCTCGGCGGCCGCCATCGCCTCCGCTTCGGTGCAGCCGGCCGCCTGGGTCTTGGCCTGAAGCGCCTTGATCCGCGCGATCACCCGGTCGAGGTCCGGATCGGGCGCGGCGGCGCGCCCGCCGACTTGTGCGCGCAAGCGCTGCAGGCGGGCCCATGCGGTCTCGGTCAGGCCCTCGCCCGGGCGGTCGAGCTCGCGCTCCAGCCCCGCCATGCCGTCGCCGAGCCCGACCTCGGCCCGGCGCTCGATGGTATCCAGCGCGATCCGCATGAGGGCCTCGATCGCCCGGAGTTGCGGGTGATCGGCGGGCACGTGATCGCTCAGCGCCGCCAGGCAGTAGACCTCGTTCGGCGTCACATGGCCCCGCACCCAGCGGGCGCCGGCCGGATCGGCGCGCTCCGGCGCCGCGCTGTCGCGCGCCGCCCACCGGTCCGCCACGCCGAGGAGCTCGCGGACCGGTTCCGGCGTGTTGGCCCCGGTGCGCCAGCCGCCGTCGACGAACGCGACATCGGCGGGCCCTGTCGTCTCCACCTGGAAGAGGTCAAGACAGATGTCGCCCAATCGGCCGAACGTCTCGACGGCGGCGACGACCGCGGCCGCACAGACCGCGTCCGCGCTGCGCTCGGGGCGCTTGAAGGTGCCGGCCGCGGTGTCCTGGAGGTGCCGGTCGAGCGTCGGCCACGTGGCATCGGGCAGCCAGAGAAGCGGGCCGATGTCGACGATCTGCCCGTCGCTGAGACGCGCAATGCGCCCGAACAGCCGGTCGCCTGGCGCGACCACGCACGGGTCAAGATGAACGGGCTCGTCCGAGACGAGATCGCGGGCCTCGACACGGCCGAGCATGTCCACGTCCATCACTTCCATGGCCACGGGACGCGCGCCGCGCATCAACTCCAAGGCCGCCGCCTCGGCCGACCCCGCGGAGAACGGCCGGGCGCGCGCCAGCCGGTCGAAGGCGTTCCGGCCCTTCGGATCGCGCGCGAACAGCACCAAGTCGTATGCCAAGTCAAGCAAATAAACGTGGTCGCCGGCCTCCGGGGGGCCCAGGCGGCGCGGCCACAGTCGCTTGATCTGTTGCTGAAGGCGCGCCTCCGGCACGCGCGCCGTAACACGCTCCTGCACCGCCGCCATCGCAGCCGTGCGCACCTCGGGATCGGTCAGCTCCGCCGCAGCCGTCGCCGTCGCCGTCGCCGTCGCCGTCGCCGTCGCCTCGGCGCTGAGGCTCATCGTCCCCTCCCGAACTGTTCGCCGTAAAACACACCCCCATTATCGCGTTTTCAGGTCGATTCGCCAAGTTCTGCGATCCATCGCCTTATGATTGCGCACATCTTGTGGTTGTTCGTGGTCTTGATACCTGAGGCAAAACGATCCGCCTTGCCGGCCGGCGTCCAGGACCGCCGCCGCGACGTGCCCGTCGCAAGCTCCATCCGCTGGTACGTGGGCCCATCAGCTTGCCCATTACGTTGCACACCGTCGCTCATCAGCCCGTCCCGCTCGTTCAAGCGTGGAGAGGCTACGCACGAACGATGCAGATGCGCTGCGTGCGGGTTTCGCCCTATTAAGGCCCGGTTGTTCTTAATACCAGCGGTCATGGAGATGTCGTTATCGCGGCCCAGCTACGGTAGCTTATCGAGGTAACCGTTTCCGGCATCTCCATGAATATGTTCCAAGCGTCGCAGCAGGCATCGACAATCGTATCGTAGCCTTCGAAAACACGGTTTGAGAGAAACGTCTGGCGCAGATACTGCCAGACCTTCTCGACAGGGTTCAGTTCCGGAGACTTCGGCGGCAGAAGCACGATCGAAATGTTAGCGGGCACACGGAGCGATTCTGTTGTGTGCCAACTGGCCTGGTCCATGACCAGGATGGCGTGGCGTTCTGACCCGACCTGTCGGCTGATCTCGGCCAGATGTTCTTGCATCCCCCGCGTGTTCGCCCGCGGCATCACCACGGCCGCTCCAACCCCGCGCTCCGGCGCGACCGCGCCGAAAACGTAGCCCGAGCTGGTCCGTTGGTCGGCGGGCTGACGGGGACGCGTGCTGGTGGGCGCCCACTGGCGCACCTGCGGGTTCTTCTGCCCCACCCGCATCTCGTCCTGGAACCAGATCTCCGGCGTCACCCCGCCGGGCAGCTTGGCGATGATCTCTGCGACGGTCGCCGGGAAGTTTTTTTGAACGTCTCGATCGTCTCCGGGTCCTGGCCCACGTGCTGCGGCCGGGCCGTCATGTGCGAAAACCCGAG
>NZ_NRRL01000104.1 GCF_016583645.1 Rhodovibrio sodomensis
GCCGACAGCCACGGCCGCCCCCGACGACGCCCCCGCCTCGGCGCTCTATTTCTCAGGGGTGATGCACAAGCGGCTGATGCCGTTCCGCCATCGCTTCGACTACAAGGTGGTGACGCTGCTGGCCGACCTTGACGAACTGCCGGCGCTGGCGCGGCGGCTCCGCTTCTTTTCGCTCGACCGGTTCAACGTCTTTTCGTTCCACCAGAAGGATCACGGGCCGCGCGACGGCACGCCCTTGCGCCCGTGGATCGACGCACGCCTGGCCGAAGCCGGCATCGATCTGGCGGGCGGACCGGTCCGGCTGATCGCCTACCCGCGGCTGTGGGGCTACGCCTTCAATCCGCTGACGGTGTGGTTCTGCTACCACCGCGACGGCCGGCTGATGGCGGTGGACTACGAGGTGTCGAACACCTTCGGCCAGTACCACCACTATCTGATCCCGGTACCGGCCGGGCACAGCGCCGGCCAGGCGTTGCACCAGTCCTGCCGCAAGGACTTCCACGTCTCGCCCTTCCTGCCGATCGAGGGCGGCTACGACTTCCGCGTCAGCGAGCCCGGCGCAAAGCAGGCGACCGTGATCCGTCAGCACGTCCAGGCTGGCGAAATCCTGGTTGCGAGCCAGGTTGGACACCGCGTGCCGCTGAACGACCGCAACCTGCTGCGCGCGGTCGCCGCGCATCCGCTGATGACCTTCAAGGTGATCGGGGCGATCCACTGGCAGGCGCTGAAGCTCTGGCGCCGCGGCGCCAGCTTCCACAAGTCGCCGCCAGCGCCAGCGAACCCGGTGACCATCGTCGATCCCACACGTGAGGCCGCCGAATGAGTACGAGCGAGCGCACCGGACTTCCGAGCGTTCCCTTCCCCGGGCGCGGGCGCGCCAGCTTGCGCGTCATCGAGACGCTGGCCCGCCGGCTGTCGGCCGGCCGGCTGGAGCTGACCTTCCCCGACGGCCGGGAGATCGTGACCCACGGCAGCCTGCCCGGACCGCACGCGCGCCTGACCATCCGGCATCCCCGGTTCGCCCGGAAAATGCTGTTCGGCGGCGCGCTCGGGTTCGCGGAGGCCTATCTCGACGGCGACTGCGAAACCGACGACCTGGTCTCGGTGATGGAACTCGCCGCGCGCAACGACGCCGCCCTGGGCGCCACGCTGCGCGGTCAGACGACCAGCCGCGCGCTGTCGCGTTTCGCCCACCTGATGCGGCCGAACACACGGCGCGGGGCGCGCAGGAACATCGCCGCGCACTACGACCTGGGCAACGCGTTCTACGGCCTCTGGCTCGACCGCACGATGACCTACTCCTCCGCGGTGTTCCCGCGGCCGGAGGCCGATCTGGCGAGCGCGCAGACCGAGAAGTACCGTCGGATGGCCGAGATGGCCGACCTCCGGCCCGAGCACCACGTGCTCGAGATCGGCTGCGGCTGGGGCGGCTTCGCCGAATACGCGGCGCGCGAGATCGGCTGCCGGGTGACCGCGATCACGATCTCTCAGGCGCAGCGGGACTACACCGCCAAGCGCCTCGCCGAGGCGGGCCTCGACGACCGGGCGCAGGTCCGCCTGGTCGACTACCGCGATCTGGAAGGGCAGTACGACCGGATCGTGTCGATCGAGATGATCGAGGCGGTCGGCGAGAGCTGGTGGCCGACCTATTTCGCCCGGCTGCGCGACCTGCTGACCGCCGGCGGCCGCGCGGCGCTGCAGGCGATCACGATCGACGATAGCCAGTGGGACAGCTACCGCCGCAGCGCCGACTTCATCCAGCGCTACATCTTCCCCGGCGGCATGCTGCCGGCGCCCGCGGTGATCAAGGAAAAGGTCGAGCAGGCCGGCCTCGCCCCGGCCGGGGAGGAGTGCTACGGCCTGCATTACGCCGAGACGCTGAAGCGCTGGCGCCACACCTTCGAGGAATCCTGGCCGCGGATCTCGGCCCTCGGCTTCGACGACCGCTTCCGGCGGATGTGGCGCTACTACCTCGCCTACTGCGAGGCGGGTTTCCGGACCGGGCGGATCGACCTGCGCCAATTGGCGCTGGTGAAGGCATAGGCCGCGCCCGGCTGCCGAAATCCGCCGCCTGTCCCACCCGTATCAAGCACACGGGCACCGCCACCGCGCGCCCTCCCCGCCACGGCCCGCCGTCGCGGACCCCAGGGCGGCGCCGGGCAACAAGGAACTGTCATGAAACCGGAAGACTTCGCAGGCCGCGGGCCGGCGTTCGCGCTGGAGGACTTCTTCGCCGGCGAGGGCAAGGCCTGGGGCCTGTTCCAGGACCGCTTCGGCAACGTGCGCAAGCAGTTCGTCGCCGACACCCGCGGCACCTGGGACCCGGCCCAGAACAAGCTGGCGCTGACCGAGTCGTTCACCTACGACGACGGCAGCCAGGAAGAGCGCACCTGGCAGATCACCAAACTGGACGATACCCACTACCGCGCCGAGACCGACGATCTGGTCGGCGCGGCGGAGATCGAAGCGTCAGGCAACGCGGTCAACCTGCGCTACCGGATGATGATCCCGATCAACGGCAAGCCGGTCGCGCTTGACTTCGACGACTGGATGTTCCGCCAGGGCGACGACATGGTGATCGACCGCGCGATCGTGACCAAATGGGGCTTCCAGATCGGCACCCTGATCATCAGCTTCCAGCGCACCGCTGCGAAGGGCGGCGGGCAGAAAGCGGCCGAGTAGGCGGCGCGTATGCAAGCCCGACCATTTATCCCCTCTCCTCCCGTGGGAGGGGAGGGTTAGGGAGAGGAGGATTGAACGGCATCGACAGCGCGGCACCCTCCTCCCCTAGCCCCTCCTCCCACTTGGAGGAGGGGAATCATGTTTGCGCCTACCTTGCCTCGGGGATCGCCAGCTTGCGTCGCACCTTGCGCAGGAGGAAGCCGATCCCGGGCAGCTTTTCGTACAGCTGCCGGCCGCTGTCCCAGTGGTCCAGGTGGGCGGTGACCAGCGCCTTGTGGTCGAAGTGCACTTCGGTCATGCCCTCGATCTGCAAGGGCCCGCGCACCGGCAGGCGGCAATGGAAGGTCCAGCGCAGGTAGGCGATCTCGTTGTGCTGCTGGCTGAACACATGATCGTGGATGTCGAACCGGGGGTCGCCGACATCCTCGAACATCTTGTCCATGCACTTTTCGAACAGCTCGATCCCGCGGACGTCGTTGAACGGGTCGCGGAAGTGGACGTCCGGGCTGCACAGCTCGCGCAGTTCCTTGATCCGGTCCCGGCTGAGGTTGCCGCACAGATCGACGTAGCGGCTGAGCGCGAGCCGCAGATCCGCGCCGCCGGCGGTGTGATAGCCCTCGTTCGCGCGGTCGGTCATCGGGCGGTCTCCTTGGCAGCCGGCTCCCGCTTGGGAACCATCCGGGTGGTGAGCTTGAACAGCAGCCCGTAGGGCAGGATCCGCAGCAGCTTCATGATCATGGCGAAGCGCCAGGGGAAGACGATCTCGAACTTGTCCCGGTCCAGCTGCCGGCGGAACGACGCCACGGCGTCCTCCAGCTCCATCAGCATGGGCATGTTGAACGCGTTCTTGTCGGTCAGCGGCGTGCGCACGAACCCGGGGTTCACCAGCTGCAGCGTGACGCCGGTGCCGGACAGTTCCGGGCGCAGCGACTCGCACATGTTGATCACGCCCGCCTTGCTGGCGCCGTAGCCGGCCGCCGTGGGCAGGCCGCGATAGCCCGCGACCGAGGCGACCACGGCGATCCGCCCGGCCCCGCGCGCGATCATCCGCGGCAGCAGCACCTCCAGCGGATAGGCCTGGCCCATCACGTTCAGGGTCAGCAGCTTCTGCACCGCGCCGGCGTCGAAATCCCAGGCGCTGATCGGCTGGTGGGTGCCGGCGTTGAGCACGGTGAGCGCGATCGGCCCGTGCTCGCGCTCGATCCGGTCGACGGCCGCCCGCACCCCCGCGACGTCGGTCACGTCGAGCGGCACCGGAATGACCGCGCCCGCCATCTCGCGCGCCTCCTCCGCCATTTTGTCCAGCTCGCCCTGCCGGCGGGCGGAAGCGCAGACTTGCCAGCCTTCGGAGGCCAGCTGCATGGCGAGCCCGCGGCCGATGCCGCTGGACGCGCCGGTGATCCAGGCGACCCCCTGGGACGGGTGCGGGGCTACCATTCGCCCTCCTCGGCGTAGTCGAGTGAATTCAGGAACGCTTGCGCCTGCTGGCGCAGGCCGTCGAGCTTTTCCGGCTTCATCTTGTTCAGCGTGGCGTACGGCATGGTCATCCGCGCATTGCCCTCGAGCTTGTCGCGGTTGCGGGCGATGAAGTCCCAGTAAAGCGCGTTGAACGGGCAGGCATCGGGTCCGGTCTGCTGCTTCACGTCGTACCGGCAGTGCCGGCAGTAATCCGACATCCGATCGATGTACTTGCCGCTGGCGGCATACGGCTTGCTGCCCAGCACCCCGCCGTCGGCGTAGAGCGCCATGCCGGTGACGTTGGGCAGTTCGACCCATTCGTAGGCGTCGGCGTACACCACCAGATACCAATAGTTAACCGACCGCGGGTCCAGCCCCGCGATCAGCGCGAACACGCCGGTGACCATCAGCCGCTGGATGTGGTGGGCGTAGGCTTCCTCGTGGGTCTGCCGCACGACTTCGGAGATGCAGCGCATGTCCGTCTCGCCGGTCCAGAAGAAGCGCGGCAGCGGGCGTTTGGCGTTCAGCCGGTTCTCTTCGGCGTACTCGGGCATCTTCAGCCAGTAGATGCCGCGAATGAACTCCCGCCAGCCCAGGATCTGCCGGATGAACCCCTCGGCCGCGTTCAACGGCGCGTGGCCGTCGCGGTACGCCTTTTCCGCCCGCGCGCAGACCGCGTGGGGGTCGAGCAGCCCGCAGTTCAGATAGGCGCCGATCTGGGCGTGGAACAGCATCGGCTGGCCGACCTTCATGGCGTCCTGATAGTCGCCGAAACTGGGCAGCTTGTCGGCCACGAACGCCTCGAACGCCTGCTCCGCCTGCTGCGCCGTCACGGCGTAGTCGAAGCCGTCGATCGCGCCGAAGTGGTGGCCGAAGCGCGCGCGCACCAGCTCGACGACCTCGCGGGTGATCGCGTCCTGCTGGAAGCGCATCCGGTCCGGCTGGCCGATGGCGTCCGGCGCGCGCTTGCGGTTGTCGTGGTCGTAGTTCCACTGCCCGCCGGTCGGCTGGCCGTCGGCCTCGATCAGCAAGCCGGTCGCCCGGCGCATCTTGCGGTAGAAGAACTCCATGCGCAGCGACTTGCGCCCGGCGGCCCAGCTTTCGAACCAGGGGATCGAACAGTAGAAGCGCTCGTCGGCGCGCAGCTCGACCGGCACGCCGCAGGCCGTCCGCCAGCGCTGCATCTCCTGGGCCAGGCGGTATTCCTGCGCCGACACGGCGACGACCCGGTCCGGCGCGAACCGCGCGACGGCACGCGCCACCTCGCCGGTCAGATCGCCTGCGTTGTCCGGATCGTCGAGCTTGGTGTAGGCGACGGCGATCCCCTCGCCTTCGAGGCTGTCGGCGAAGTGGCGCATGGCGGAGAAGATCAGGGCGATCTTCTTGGGGTGATGGCGGACGTAGGTCGCCTCCGCCGTCACCTCGGCCATCAGCACCGTGTCCGTGTCGGGGTCGAGGTCCTGCAGGCTCGCCAGCCCGCGGGACAGCTGGTCGCCCAGGACGACGCGCAGCGTGCCGGCCATGGCCTACCCCTTCACGTGCAGCGGCCCGCGGCCGCCGTCGACGCCCAGGATCTGCCCAGTGATCCAGCCGGCCTTGCCGGGGTCCAACAGGAACTGCGCGGCCGCCGCGATGTCGTCGGGATCGCCCAGGCGCTGCATCGGATGCGCCTTGGCGAGGCCGCTCGCCATCGTCGCGTTCTGGGTCAGGGGCTCTGCCATCCGGGTCCGGGTGACCGACGGCGCGATGCAGTTGACCCGAACCTTGGGCGCCCACTCGGCCGACAGCGCCCGCGTCAGGCCCTCGACGCCCGCCTTGGCGCTGGCGATCACGCTGTGGCTGGGAAAGCCGTGCTGCGCGGCGACGGTGGAGAACAGCACCGCCGCGCCGCCCGCCGCCTTGAGCGCGGCCTCCGCGCGCTGAAGGGCGATCGCGGCACCGACGACGTTGAGCCGGTATGTTTCCTCGAAGTCCTGGGCGCTGGCGCGCTTCAGCGTCTTCAACACGATCGAGCCAACGCAGTAGGCGACGCCGCCCAGCCGGCCGTTCGACGCGGCGGCATCGACGGCGGCCTGGACCTGCTCCGGGTCCAGCGCGTCGACCTGGCTGGTCGGGGCGTTCAGCTCGCGCCCCAGCGCGGCGAGCGCATCGCCGTCGCGGCCGGCGAGGTGCAGCGCGCGTCGCTCGCCCGCCAAGCGCCGGGCGAGCGCGCTGCCCACGCCGCCCGTCGCGCCGAAAATCAGAACTCGATCGGTCATACCCGCTTCTACGCGGCCAACGCCGCCGCGGATTGCCGCGCAAGCCCGGGTCCAGGCGGTTTCTTGCGGCTGGGAAGATCAGTCTGCGGTAGGGTGGGTTCGCGAAGCAACCCACCGCGGGTATTTCCGACTGGGACGGCCGTCTCGGTGGATTTCGGCGTGTCGCGGTAAATCCACCCTACGGCACCTAATCCCCTCGCCCTCGAGGGGAGAGGGAGGGGCCCGCGCCCGTCAGGGCGTGGGAGGATGAGGGTGGAACTCCCCGCCGTACGCCGAGGAGTCTCACCCTCACCTATCCTCTCCCCTCAAGGGAGAGGGATGCTCCGATACGGCCATCTTCAGGTCCAGGCGACGGCACGCGCCGCTACCCCTCCTTGGGTTGGCGGATGCCCTCGAATTCGATGATCAGGTGCACCTCGTCGCCGACGATGTCGTTCTCCACGGCATAGGTCATGCCGTAGTCGCTGCGCTCGATCGTGCCGCGGGCGGAGACGCCGATGGCGTAGTGGCCGTCGCCGAAGGGATACTTGCGTGCACCCTTGAAGGTGACATCCAGGGTCAGCGGGCGGGTCTTACCCAGCAAGGTCAGTTGCCCGTGGATCTTGCCGGTGTTCTCGCCGGTGACCTCCGCCTTGTCGGCGGTGAAGGTCATGGTCGGGAACTCCTGGACGTTCAGGAAGTCGGTGCCGCGCAGGTGGCTGTCGCGTGCCTCGTGGTTGGTGAACACGCTGTCGGTCTGCACCGTGATCTTGACGTCGGAGATCGTCTGGGCCGCCGCGTCGTAGGTGAACGAGCCGCTCGCCTCTCGGAACATCCCCACCGTGTCGGCGAGACCGAGGTGGTGGACCATGAACACGATGGCGAAGTGATCCGGGTCCATCTTGTACTGCCGCGGCTCCGCCTTGGCGGGCTGCAAGGCGGCAAGGCCGGCGACGGCGGCGACCGCCAGGACGGCGGCGAAACGGCGGAAGAGCATCTGTTGCGGTCCTTTTCGACGTGAAGCTTCCCCGATGTCAGCGGGGATGTCGGCGGGGGCGTCGGCGGATGCCGTTCCAGGCTGGCGTTCTGTGGCCGATGGCCGCACCCGCTTTCCCGATGCTACATAGCTCGGTCGGCGGGCGTCGATTGACAAGGTCGTGACCCGGCTTACCTTCGCGCGGGCTCACGGCTGACCGCCGCTCACCTGCCCGCCACCGCTTCGGAGCGACCGCCCGCCCATGACGCAGGCGCAGGCCTTCTGGACCACCGACCGCATGACCGGCGAACTGCGCCCCGAACCGCTGCCGGAGCCCGGCGCGGGCGAGGTCCGGGTGCGCGCGCTCTACAGCGGCGTCAGCCGGGGCAGCGAGGCACTGGTGTTCGCCGGCCAGGTGCCCGAGAGCGAGCGGACGCGGATGCGCTGTCCGTTCCAGGCCGGCGACTTCCCGTTCCCAGTCAAGTACGGCTACGCCAGCGTCGGGCTGGTCGAGGCCGGGCCGGCGGAGCTGCGGGACCAAGTCGTGTTCTGCCTGTACCCGCACCAGGACCGCTACGTCGTGCCGGCGGATGCGGTGATCCCGCTGCCCCACGATCTAAGCGCCAAGCGCGCGGTCCTGGGCGCCAACGCGGAGGCCGCGCTGAACGCGCTGTGGGACGCAGCCCCGCGGATCGGCGACCGGATCGCGGTGGTCGGCGGCGGCGTGGTCGGCTTCCTGTTCGCGGCCCTGGCGGCGCGCATGCCCGGCACGCACGTGCAGCTGGTCGACGTCGACCCCAAGAAGGAGACCACGGCGCGGGTGCTGGAGGTGCCGTTCGCGACCCCCGAGACGGTCGAGGGCAACTGCGACATCGTGGTGCACGCGAGCGGCCAGGGCGCCGGACTCGGCACCGCGATCGGTCTCGCCGGGTTCGAGGCGACGGTGCTGGAGCTGTCGTGGTACGGCAGCGCCGACGTGCCCGCACCGCTCGGGGGAGCGTTCCATTCCCAGCGGCTGACGCTGCAGTCGTCCCAGGTGGGCGCGGTGTCGCCCAGCCGCCGCGCGCGTTGGACACACCGGCAGCGCCTGGCCAAGGCGCTTGAATTGCTGCGCGATCCCATGTTCGGCCATCTGGTCAGCGGGGAAAGCCGGTTCGACGACCTGCCGCGAACCATGCAAACCTTGGCGGGCGATCCGCCGGCCGGCACGCTGTGCCACCGGATCGCCTACCCCGAATGACGGCGCGCTGCCGCCGCGCCGCCAGCCCCGAAACGCCGAGAGACGGGACGAACCACGCGATGTTTTCCGTAACCGTGCGCGACCGCTTCATGATCGCCCACTCCTTCAAGGGCGAGACCTTCGGGCCGGCGCAGAACCTGCACGGCGCCACCTACGTGGTCGACTGCGAGTTCCGCCGCCCGAGCCTGGACCGCGACGGGCTGGCCGTGGACATTGCCGCGGCGAGCGACCTGTTGAACGAGGTCGTCGGCGGGCTGCACATGCGCAACCTGGACGACGAGCCCGCGTTCGAGGGCCAGAACACCACGACCGAATTCATGGCCAGGACGATCTACGACCGCCTCGCCGCCCGGATCGACAGCGGCGCGCTCGGCCCCGAGCAGGGCGGCCTGGTCGCCCTTAAGGTGACGCTTGGCGAATCCGACGTCGCCTGGGCCAGCTACGAAGGCCCGCTGCCGGCCGATCTCGGCTGAGCGCGCGTTAAGAGGCAGCCAAAGATGGCCGATCTCCACGTCGTCGTCCCCGGCGATCCCGACAGCAACACCGGCGGTTTCATTTACGACCGCCGGATGGTCGACGAGCTGCGCAAGCTCGGCCTGACGGTCGAGGTGCACGCCCTGCCGGACGGCTGGCCGTATCCGGGCTACCAGGCGGTCGACGCCGCCGACCGGACGCTGGGCCGGCTGCCCGACGGCGCCCGGACGATCGTCGACGGGCTGGCGCTGGGCGTGCTGCCGCGCCTGGCCGAGCGCGAGGGCAAGCGGCTCAAGCTGATCGCCCTGGTGCACCATCCACTCGCCGAGGAAACCGGCCTCGACGCGGGCGAGCGCGCCCGGCTGTTCGAGAGCGAGCGCGACGCGCTGTCGCACGTCCAGCACGTGATCGCGACCAGCGCGTTCACCGCCCAGGGACTGGTCGACTACGACGTCACCCAGGAGCGGATGAGCGTGGTTCCGCCCGGCGTCGAGAGCCACGAGCTGGCGGAAGGCAGCGGCCGGGCCGCGCCGGCGCTGCTGTGCGTCGGCTCGCTGACGCCGCGCAAGGGCCACGACGTGCTGCTGAACGCGCTGTCGCTGCTGACCTCCCGGCCCTGGACGCTCGACATCGTCGGCAGCGAGACGATGGATACGCGCCACGCCCAGCAGATCCGCCGGCTGGTCAGCGAGCTCGGCCTGACCTCGCGCGTGGTGTTGCGCGGCGAGCTGTCCGGCCGGGCGCTGGATGCCGCCTACCACACCTGCGATCTGTTCGTGCTCGCTTCCCACTACGAAGGCTACGGCATGGTGCTGACCGAAGCGGTCGCACGCGGCCTGCCGGTGGTCGCGACCGCCGGCGGCGCGGTGCCGGACACGCTGCCGGAAGGCGCCGGCCTGCTCGCCTCGCCGGGCGACGTCGAGGCGCTGGCCGCCGCGCTCGACCGCGTGCTGGGCGCGCCGGAGCTGTTCGCCCAGCTGGCCGAGGGCGCCCGGGCGGCGCGGGCCCGCCTGCCCAGCTGGAGCGACAGCGCCCGCCAGCTGGCGAGCGATCTGGAACAGGTCGGCCCCTGATGCCGGGGGCACCGCATGGGTGACGCCTTCGAGGCCGGCTGGCTGGAGCTGCGCGAGCCGGTCGATTCCGAATCCCGCGCCCGCCCGCTGGAACGGCTGCTCTACGAACGGCTGCGCGATCGCACCCGGCTGGCGGTCGCCGACCTGGGCGCCGGCACCGGCAGCAACCTGCGCCATCTGGCGCCGCGGTTGGCCGATGCCCGCGGCGGCGTCCAGCACTGGACCCTGCTGGACGCCGACCCGGTCCTGTTGGCGGACGTGCCCGGGCGGATCCGCACCTGGGCCCGGGCGCGCGGCTACGCCGTCGTGCCCAAGGACGCCGGGCTGGAAGTGACCGGCCGGGCGGAGGCGCCGTTCACCCTCGACATCGCCTCCCAGCAGAGCGACCTGAGCGCCGACCCGCTGCCGGTCGGCCGGGTCGATCTCGTGACCGGCTCGGCGCTGCTCGATCTGGTGTCGCGGGAATGGCTGCAGGCGTTCGCCGCGCGCCTGCGCGACAGCGGGGCCGCCTGCCTGATCGCGCTCAGCTACGACGGGCAGATCGCCTGGCAGCCGCAAATTGCCGGCGACGACGAAGTGATGCGCCTGGTCAACCGCCACCAGCGCGGGGAGAAGACGTTCGGCCAGGCGCTGGGCCCGGACGGCGGCGCGGTCGCGGCGGCGGAACTGGAATCCGCCGGCTTTACGGTCGAGACCGCGCAGGCGCCCTGGCGCCTCGGCCCCGGCGACCAGGCGCTGCAGCAGCACCTGCACGCTGGCTGGGCCGCGGCGGCGAGCGAGGCCGCCCCGCACCGCGCCGAGGCGATCCGCGCCTGGCTGGAACGCCGCATGGACCTGCTGGAAAGCGGCCAGGGACAGGTCACCGTCGGCCACCTGGACGTCCTCGCCCTGCCGCCGGACTGATAGAAATTTGCCCCTCCGCCCGTGCGGCGAAGGGGCAGAGCACGGGCGCCTGTGAACGCGGTTACGCCGCTGCCTGGTTCCGCGCCGGCGGGGCCATGAACTCCGGACCGACCGGGTCGGTGACGGTTTCGCTCACGATCCGGTCGATCTCGGCCAGGTCGTCCTGGGTCAACTGGATGCCGTCGATCTCCGCGAGCGCGTCCAGCTGGTCCGGCCGGCGGGCGCCCCAGAGCGCCACGCCCACGCCGGGCTGCGCCAGCACCCAGGCAAGCGCCAGGTGGATCGCCCGCTTGCCGAAGCGCTCCTGGGCGAAGCCATCGAGCCTGTCGACCGCCGCGACGTACTGCTGGAAGCGCGCGCCCTGGAACTTTGGATCCATGTTGCGCAGGTCGTCGCCCTGGAACGTCTGGTCGGGCGTCATCTTCCCGGTCAGCAGGCCCCGGCACAGCGCGCCGTAGGTCAGGCTGGTCAGGCGGTGCTCGCGGACGTAAGCCAGCACGTCGTCCTCGACGCCGCGCTCGAACAGGTTATACGGCGGCTGCACGACGCTGAGCGGCGCCTCCTTGCGGAAGCGGTCCATCTGCTCCGGCGAAAAGTTGGATACGCCGATCGCCCGAATCTTGCCGGCCTGCAGAGCGTCCTTGAGCGCCCCGGCGGTCTCCTCGACCGGCACGTTCGGGTCCGGCCAGTGAACCTGCTCGATATCGATCACGTCGGTGCGCAGACGCTGCAGGCTGTCGTCGACCTCCTGGCGGATGCGCTCCGGCCGGGCGTCGCGGTAGGGCTGGCTGCCCGACCAGTTGAGCCCGCACTTGGTCGCCAGCACGACCCGGTCGCGCCGGCCGTTCTCCAATAGCGCCTCGCCGACGAACCGCTCGCTCGTGCCCATGCCGTAGACCGGCGCGGTGTCGATCAGGCTGATTCCGCGGTCGACGGCCTTCTGAACGGTGCGGACCGACTGTTCCTCGTCAGTGCCGCCCCACATCCAGCCGCCGATCGCCCAGGTGCCGAGCCCGATCCGGGTGGCTTGCATGTCGGTTCCCGGGATGCGCGTGGTGTCGACCATGATCGCGGCGCCCCCTTTCGGTTTTTTCGCGGTGGCGTCTGCGGTGCCTCCCGCACATGTGCGCTGCCGAAAAAACGTTCGCAACCGCGAAAAACAGCCGCAGGGCCGACAATGACGGGAGCTACAGGCTTGAAGGCCGAAACGGCCTTCATCGTGAATTTTGTTCTAACTGCTGGAAGAGAGAGCAAGAGTCAGCTGAAAGGTGGCTTCACCTTTCAGCTGACTCTTGCTCTAGCCGCGCAGGTCGCAGTCGAACAGCGTGTCGGGCGGCATCGCGAAGCTGCGCATGGACGGGCGGCGGGCGTCCGACAGGCGGGCGATCTCCGGCAGGCTGACGGCGGCCCGGCCGGAGCCGATGATGAGGGGGGCGATGCAGACGTGCAGCCGGTCCAAGAGACCGGCCGCGAGGAACCGGGACACCGTCACGCCGCCGCCCTCGACCAGAACGTGGCGCAGGCCGCGGGCGTGCAGGTCGGCCAGCAGCGCTTCGGGATCGTAGCCGTCCGCGCCGACCTCCAGCGCGGCCACCTCCGCCAGGCCCAGCGCGCGATCGGCGTTGGCGCCGCGGTAGGCCAGGGTCGGCGCCTGGCCGTCCTGGAACAGGCGGTGGTCCGGGGTCAGCTGGCCGCGGCTGTCGATCACCACCCGCACCGGATGGTCGCCCACGCAAGCGCGCACGGTCAGCTGGGGATCGTCGTGCAGCACCGTGCCCGTGCCCACGACCACCGCGTCGACCAGCGCGCGCAGGCGGTGCAGATGGGTCCGGTTCGCCTCGCCGGTGACGTAATAGCTGTCGCCGCCGGCCGTGGCGATCCGGCCGTCCAGGCTTTGGCCCAGCTGGCCGAGCGTGAGCGGTCCGTCCGCCATCCGGTCGATCAGCGGCTGGTGCAGCGCGACCAGCTCCTGCGCGGCGGTGGTCCGGCCGGGCGCGATCGCCTGGTGCGGCCGGCCGGCGCGGGCGTTGGCGGCGGCGTCGAGCAGCGCCGGCCAGGCGCGCTCCGCCGACCGGCTGGCGCCGCTGCTCATGGCCACTGCGGACCGCCGGCGTCGATTGGCCCGGCGCGCAGGTTGGCCAGCGGAAAGCGCGCCACCTCGCCGACCAGCTCCGACAGACACCGGCCGACGTGCCGGATCACCTGCTTACCCTTGGCGGCCTGGGCCTGGGTGGCGTCGCCGACCACGCCGGCCGGGTTCATGTCCTGGGCGGTCCAGCCGAAGGCGATCGGGCCTTCCGGGCCCAGATGCCGGTAGTCGGCGGCCATCTGCAGCGACAGCGGCTCGAAGTTGTCCAGCGCCTCGGTGCGCACGAGGTCCGGGCGCAGGTGCAGCATCATCGACGTCTCGACCGCGCCGCCGTGGATGCCGTGGTCCAGCTCCTCGTCGTCGAACAGGTCGTGGGGCACGCCGAAGGCGAAATAGTTCGCCTTGACCGCCAGCATGCCGTGCGCGCGGCGCAGGTCGAGCGCGACGATGTCGGCGATCTGCGGCTGGCCGCCGTGGGTGTTCAGGAAGATCAGCTTGCGCACCCCGGCCGCCGCGACGCTGTCGCCCAGCTCCCGCCAGACCCGGATCAGCGTCTCGGACGACAGCGCCAGCGTGCCCGGATAGGCGGCATGCTCGCAGCTGTCGCCGATCGGCAGCGCCGGCAGCACCAGGAGCGACGCCGCGTCGTCCAGCTGCTGCAGCGTCTCCGCGACGATGCCTTCGGCGATGCAGGCGTCGGTGTAGAGCGGCAGGTGCGGGCCGTGCTGCTCGATCGCGCTGACCGGCAGCAGGGCCACCGTGCGCTCGGGATCGAGCTCGGCCAGCTCCTCGGTCGTCAGTTCGTGCCAGTAGCCGGATGGCAGGGTCATTGTGCGTCCTTCGGCACCTTGAGGCCGATCCGCGTGCCGGCGCGGATCAGCTCGGGATCGACCGCGGGCGGCCGCATCTCCAGGCCGTTCGACAGCCCCTGAAAGATCAGCTGAAGCGCCCGTACCCGGGCGTACTTCTTATCGTCCGCGGGCAGCACGTGCCAGGGCGCGTCCGCCAGGCGAACGTCCGGTCCCACGACGGCCTCGGCCGCCGGGGTGGCGCCGAGCGGCGGGCCGGCCGCACTCAACGCCCGGCGCTTTCGGCACAGTCGATGCAGGTCGGGGTCGCCGGATCGACCTCCAGGCGCTTGCGCCCGATCTCCTCGCCGCAGGTCACGCAGGCGCCGTACTCGCCGTCTTCAAGGCGCTTGAAGGCGGCGCGGATTCGCTTGAGTTCCAGCTGGCGCCGACGCTCGGCGGCCTTGGACATCTCCTGCCCCTGGATTGCGTCAATTCGGCTCAGCCGGCCCTGGGTGGTCTGGTCCAGCTCGACCGTCTTGCGCGCCTCGGCCCCGCTTTCCGACACCTTTTCCAGCTCCGCCTGACGCCGTTCCAGCAGTCGGCGGAAGTGCGCCTCGTCGATCTCGGGTTCGTCCATGGGCTCGCGGGTCCGGTTACCGGTGTGCTACTGGCACAACTCTAGCCTACCAGCCGGCCGGCGCGACAAGGCCGCGCGTCGGGCCGATGTCCATGAAGAGGGAAAAACCACAGATGTTCGACATGACGGGCAAGGCCGCGCTGGTGACCGGCGGGGCGAGCGGCATCGGCTGGGCCTGCGCGCAGGCGCTGGCCGCCGCGGGCGCCAAGGTCGCGATCGTCGACCGCGACAGCGATCAGGGCAATCAGGCCGCCGACGCGCTGGCCGACGCCGGGGCGACGGCGACCTTCGTCGACGCCGAACTGGCCGACCCCGATCAGGCCGAGGCGGCCGTGGCGGCCGTCGAACAGGCGTTCGGCCGGTTGGACGCGGCCGTCAACGCCGCCGGCATCCTGGGCCCGACCGGCCCGCTGCACGCGCTGGACCGCGACGCCTACAAGGCCGCGATGGCGAACAACCTGGACAGCGTCGTCTGGTGCATGCAGCACGAAATCGCGGCGATGCTGCGCACGGTGCAGGCGGGCGGCGAGGCCGGCGACGGCGCTGGCGGCTCGATCGTCAACATCTCCTCGGCCGCCGGAGTTGTGGGGTTCCCGTCGTGCCCGACCTACACGGCGGGCAAGCATGCGATCATCGGCCTGACCCGCACGGCGGCGGTCGACTACGCCACCCAGGGCGTGCGGGTGAACGCGATCGCACCCGGCGGTGTCGACACCCCGCTGATCCGCAGCACCACCTGCGCCACAGCCGAGGGCAGAGCGACGATCGAAGGGCTGCACCCGATGCAGCGGCTGGCCCAGCCGTCCGAGATGGCCGGCGCCGCCCTCTACCTCTGCTCCAAGGCCGCCAGCTTCGTCACCGGCGCCGTGATCCCGGTCGACGGCGGCTGGACGGCGCAGTAGCGGGGTTAAGAGGAAGAGCGAAAAGAGCGACGAGCTTCGAAATTTATCCCCTCTCCTCCCGTGGGAGGAGATGGGATATAGACGGTCCGCCGCTAA
>NZ_NRRL01000105.1 GCF_016583645.1 Rhodovibrio sodomensis
CGGTCCTCCTTTCCTTGAATGTTTGAGCCCGCAACATGGAGCTCGTACTAACACTCTCGGAGGGCCGCCACCCTCTCCTCAACATCTGAGAGAGTGGCCCCGCCGCGATACCCCATCTCAAGAACTTCGGCCTGAAGGTCGGCGATGTCTCCGGCGACGCGTTCGCCGCGAAGGTCCGCCAGCTGATCGTCAGCGAGCCGGCGCTGCAGCAAGCGATCGAGCCGTTACTCGAGGCGCTCGCCGAGCTGCGCAAACAGTTCAAGGAGCAGGACCGGCAGGTCCGTCGCCTGGCGAAGAAGGACGAGATCTGCCGGTTGTTCATGACCGTCCAGGGCGTGGGCGAACTCACCGCGCTGAGCTTCAAGGCCGGCGTCGACCAGCCGCAGCGTTTCGCCAAATCCAAGTCGGTGGGCGCGCGCTTCGGGCTGACGCCGTCGCGCTACGAGGCCGGCGAGATTGCCTACGACGGCCGGATCTCGAAATGCGGCGACGGCTCGGTCCGGGAGCACCTGTACGAAGCTGCGAACGCCACATTGAACAACACGAAGAAGTGGTCGTGGTTGAAGGCCTGGGCGATGGAGATCGCAAAGCGCCGCGGCATGGAAAAGGCGAAGGTCGCGCTGGCGCGCCGCCTGGCCGAGGTGCTGCACCGGATGTGGTGCGACGGCACGACCTTCCAGTGGCAGCGGACGGCCGCGTGATACTGCCGTACGGCAGGCACCCGGCAGGCTGCGGCCGTAGCTGACAAACTCGAGGACGGAAGCCAGCGATCATGTAGGCACCAAGCGAACACAACAGGTTTCCGCTGAAGGCGGAGAGAAGGTCCCCGCAGGGGGCGAGAGTGCGATGAGGCCGCCTTGCGGCTTGGGGCTTTTTGACCCCGCGCTTTAGATTGGCCCGTCGGACTCCTCCGATCCCATCATGTGGCGGTCGCCGCACCGACCACGGAGAGAAGCATGACCCCTTGCGGAGTCTTCACCACCCAAGTGCGAGCCGTGTTGACATCCACCGCCGCGATAGAGAAGCCGCAAGATCGAGCGTTTGTGCGAGCGGGACGCCGGCTACCGCTTCATCGTCGGCGAGCAGGTGCCGGATCACACGGTGATCGCGCGCTTCCGTCGGCGCCACAGCGCCCGCATGGCGGAGGTGTTCCGGCACGTTCTGAAGATGTGCCATGAGGCTGGACTGGTGCGGCTGGGCCTGGTCGCGCTCGACGGCACCAAGGTGCAGGCGAACGCGGCGCTGGATGCCAACCGGACGGCGGAGAGCATCGACGCGCAGATCAAGCGGATGATGGACGAGGCCGAGACCACCGACCAGCAGGAGGACGACCGGTACGGCGCCGAGCGCGGCGACGAGGTCCCCGCGGAGCTGCGAAACCGCCAGGACCGCCTGGCGCGGTTGAAGGCGTGCCAGCAGCGCCTTCAGCAGGACGCCGAGGCGCAGGCGGCGCAGCAGCAGGCGAAGCTGGACGCCCGGGCGGCCGAGGAGCAGGCCAGCGGCAAGCGCAAGCGCGGCCGCAAGCCAAAGGCGCCGGATAACAGCGTCGATCCGAAGGCCGTCGCCAATCCGACCGATCCCGATAGCGGGATCATGAAGACCCGCCGGGGCTGGGTGCAGGGCTACAACGCCCAGGCCGTGGTGACGCGCGATCAGATCATCCTCGCCGCCGACATCACCAACGCGGCGAACGACGTCCAGCAGCTCGGCGGCATGCTGGCGCAGGCGGAGGGGAACGCCGCCGTGGCGCGCGATGCGGACGCCGAGCTGGGCACCGTCGTCGCGGACGCCGGCTACTGGTCCCAAGACAACGTGAAGGCCGAGCAGCCTGGCCGCGAGCTGTTCATCGCGACGAAGAAGGACCATGAGCAGCGTGCGGAGCTGCGCGACGCCCCACCGCCGCGCGGTCGGATCCCGAAAAACATCTCCGCCCGCGAGCGCATGGACCGCAAGCTCCGGACCAAGCGCGGGCGGGCGGTCTACGCCCAGCGCAGCCAGACGGTCGAGCCCGTGTTCGGGCACATGAAGGACAGCCAGGGCGCCGGCCGGTTCTCCATGCGTGGGCTGGATGCCTGCCGCGGCGAGTGGCATCTGGACGCCGCCGTCTACAACTTACGCAAACTGCACCGGGAGTCTGTCCAGCGGGCGGCGAATACCAACGAAGGGGCGAGAAAACGCCCCGGATAACGCCCGGAAAGGCGAAGAATAGGACGGCCTGGCTGCGTCCCGCGGCTCGCCCCCGACGTCACGCCCACCCTGCGGCGCGCTCGGGGCTATTCAACAACAGGCTCTTTAACGGAAGTTTCGATCACCGCCGCAACGGACACATCCGGCCTGCCTTACGACCCGTTCGCAGCCCACAGATGCCTGGTTCAGATCATGCGAGATTATGCTTCCAGCCTGTAACATCAGCAGGTTCTGGGCGTCGGTTGGCGCAGGCAATCTCGCGCGGCCGGGTTGACAGTTAGGGCCGTTGGCCGGTCGGCAGGAGTACCTTCTACACCAGACGCAGCCTGTGCGATGCGGATCGGCGAGGGATGACCCGGAGCCGAAGTTCGGACGGCGCAGAGGGATAGGATTGGGTTGGTGTGAACCGGCGCTCGGCCGGAACCCCTCAAATTTGGGATTTCAGTAGCTTGTGCAGCGCCGATCGGCATCGGATCGTGACCCTGTGCTGATTGACAAGCGTTATTGGCGGTACGGCGGTGTCTGGACCGAGAGGCGCGGCCCGGTCGCAAAACGAGAGTTGACGGCGTTGGTTCAGTAGGTAAACTGGTTACTAGACCGGACCGGTTAGGTGGCCCGTTTGCAATACGCGCCCCACGCCGACCGGACCAAGGGGCCGAAGAAGCCCGATCCGGTCCGAATGGCGTCGTCCGACGGCGCTGCTATAAAGATGATCTTGGGGAGGTAGTCATGGTTCGACGGTTCGCGGCCGTATTGGCCGCTGGGCTTTTCGCAACAGTCGCAGTTGCTGGGACGACGGCGGAGCCGGCGCGCGCTCAGGATAAGTCGCTGACCTTGTGCTGGGCATCGTGGGATCCGGCCAACGCCCTGCGCCAGCTGTCCAAGGATTTCACCGAAGAGACCGGCATCGAGATGAACTACGAGTTCGTCCCCTGGACGAACTATGCCGATCGCTTTCTGACCGTTCTCAACTCGCAGGGCGACCTGTGCGACCTGATCATCGGCGATAGCCAGTGGCTCGGCATCGGCGCGGAGTTCGGGCACTACGTTAAGCTGAACGACTTCTTTAGCGAAGAAGAGATCAGCATGGACCGGTTTCTGGACGCGGCGGTGTACAACTATGCCACGTGGCCGAAGGGAACCGACAACTACTGGGCGCTGCCGGCGATGGGCGACGCGGTTGGCTACGTCTACCGCAAGGACTGGTTCCAGCGCCCGGAGATCCGCAAGTCGTTCGAACAGGAGTACGGCTACGAGCTGGGCGTGCCCAAGACCTGGCAGGAGCTGATGGACGTCGCCCAGTTCTTTCAGGGCCGGACAATCGACGGCAAGAAGCGCTACGGCATTGCCCTCTACACTGAGCGCGGCTCCGAGGGCATCACGATGGGCGTCACCAACGCCTTGTACGCCTGGGGCTTCGAGTACGACGATCCGAACAACGATTACCGCATGGACGGGTACGTCAACTCGGACAAGGCCGTCGAAGCCGTCAAGTTCTACAAGAAGCTTTACGAGTGCTGCACCCCGCCCGGTCACTCCAACGCCTACATGACCGCTAATCTGGACGCCTACAAGTCCGGCCAGGTGGCGATGCAGATGAACTTCTTCGCGTTCTTCCCGGGCATCCACAAGAACGACCGGGTCGGCGGCGACACGTCGGGCTACTTCGTCAACCCGACCCACGGCGACAAGCCGCGCGCGTCGGTGCTGGGCGGACAGGGCATCTCGGTCGTCAAGTATTCCGACAAGCAGGACATGGCGCTCGAGTACATCAAGTGGTTCGCACAGCCGGAGGTCCAGAAGCGGTGGTGGAAGCTCGGCGGCTACTCGGTGCACAAGGCGGTGGTGAACGCGCCCTGGTTCAAGGACTCCGCGCCGTTCGCCTCGGAGTTCCTGACGGCCATGAGCACCGTCCGCGACTTCTGGCAGGAGCCGACGTACGCCCAGCTCCTGCAATCCACCCAGAAGCGCATGCACGACTACATCGTCGCCGACAAGGGCACCGCCAAGGAGGCCCTGGATAATCTGATCACGGACTGGAAGTTCACCTTCCAGTCGGTCGGCAAGTACTGAGCGCCGGCGCGCCCGGCCGGCCGCCGTCCTGGCTCAGCGTCCAGGGGCGGCCCGGCCGGGCCCCACGCCGCGCGTTCATTCGGCGTAGTCCAATCCAGGCGGTTTCCGAGATGACCCAGGTTTCCCTTAAAGCGCCGGCGATCCGGCGGCTCGGTGGCGGCACGGGCCCGCGCCAGCGGGTGCGTGGTCTGTCCGACCGGGCGCTCGCCTTCTACTTCGTGCTGCCGTCGCTGCTGCTTCTGCTGGCGATCAACATCTTCCCGCTGGCCTGGAACATCTATCTCAGCTTCACGAACTACCGCGCCAACATGCCGGGCTTCCCGGTGCGCTGGGTGGGCGACCTGAACTATGCCCGGCTGCTGGGCAGCGAGGATGTTTGGGCGGCGATGCAGCACACCGCCCACTTCGTCGGCTGGGCGATGCTGATCCAGGTGATCCTTGGGTTCGGGCTGGCTTGGCTGCTGAACCGCAAGTTCAAGGGCGCCGGGCTGTTCATCACCCTGATCGCGCTGCCGATGATGCTGTCCAAGGCGGTCGTCGGCACCTTCTGGACCTACATCTTTCAGCCGCAGTCCGGGATCTTCAACTACATCGTCAACTTCTTCGCCGACGTCGGCGAATTCACCATGCTGGGCAACGCCGACCTGGCGCCCTGGGCGCTGATCCTGGTCGACACCTGGATGTGGACGCCGTTCATCATGCTGATCGTCCTGGCGGGCCTGCGCTCGGTGCCCCAGGACCTCTACGAGGCCGCGGAGGTCGACGGCGCCTCCTCCTGGCGGCAGTTCTGGACGATCACCGTGCCGATGGTATTGCCGTTCCTGATGCTCGCGGTGCTGTTCCGCTCGATCGAGTGCTTCAAGCTGTTCGACATGGTGGCGGAGCTCACCTCGGGCGGGCCCGGTTCGGCGACCGAGCTTGCCAACATCTTCCTGAAACGCCAGGCGTTCGAGACGTGGCGGACCGGCTACGCGGCCGCTTTCGCTGTGATCCTGTTCGTCACTACCTTCGGCGCGGCGAACATCTACGTAAAGTTCTGGACCAAGGTGAAAGAGCGATGACGGCCGTCGCACAGGAGGACCCTCCGCCCAGGAGCCGGCGGATGGGCTCCGCACAGGCGCATTCAATCGTCGAACCGGGGCGACTGAGCAAGCGCGTCGCGGTCGTCCTTGTGGCGCTCTACGCGCTGTTCGCCGTGGTGCCGATGGCCTGGATCGTCATGACCAGCTTCAAGACGACCGAAGACGCCATCGCCTATCCCCCCAAGGTGGTCTTCGATCCGACGTTGGAGGGCTACGTCCACCTGTTCACCAACCGCTCCCGGCAGACGGAGGAGTACATGCAGGACCTGCCGCCGGCGGAGCACTGGTGGCAGGAGATCGTGCGCGAGGACAACATGGTGATCACGGGTCCCTCGCGGTTCGCCGACCGTTACCTGAACTCGCTGGTCATCGGTTTCGGCGCGACCTTCCTGTCGGTCTTCTTCGGCGCGCTGGCAGCCTACGCCTTCTCGCGCTTCAAGGTGCCGCTGCGCGACGACCTGATGTTCTTCATCCTGTCGACGCGGATGTTTCCCCCAGTCGCGATCGCCATCCCCGTCTTCCTGATGTACCGGGAACTCGGGCTGAACGACACGCACCTCGGGATGATCATCCTCTACACGGCGGTGAACCTCAGCCTGTCGGTCTGGATCCTGAAGGGCTTCATGGACGAGATCCCCCGGGAATACGAGGAGGCCGCGATGGTCGACGGTTACACCCGTCTGCAAGCCTTCGTGAAGGTGGTGCTGCCGCAGGCCAAGGCCGGCATCGCCGCGGCGGCGATCTTCTGCCTGATCTTCTCCTGGAACGAGTACAACTTCGCCATCCTGCTGACGAGCGGCAACGCGCAGACCGCCCCGCCGTTCATCCCCCTGATCATCGGTGTGGGCGGCCAGGATTGGCCTGCGGTCGGCGCGGCGGCCACCCTTTTCATCCTGCCGGCGGTGATCTTCACCGTGCTGCTGCGCAAGTACCTGCTGGCCGGCATCACCTTCGGAGCCGTTCGGCGATGAGTCAGCAGCGCGAGCGCGGGCGTGGGCAGTTGGAGCGCGGCCCGATCCGCCGGCTTCTGCGCCGCGGGTTGTGGGAGCCGGTGGCGATGACACTGATCGGGATCGGGGTCGTGATGATGACCCAGCCGGTTTCGCTTTGGCTCTACAGCAACTCCTTCACGTTCATCCTGGCCGGCACGCTCGGCTACCTCGTGGTCAGCCACTTCCCGGAGTAGCGCCATGGCGGAGATCGGGCTAAGCCAACTGCACAAGAGTTTCGACGATTTCGTCGCGGTGCAGAACACCAATCTGACGATCGCCGACGGGGAATACTTCGCCCTGCTCGGGCCGTCCGGCTGCGGCAAGACGACCACGCTGCGCATGATCGCGGGGCTGGAAATGCCCACGTCGGGCCGAATCACGCTCGGCGGACGCGACGTGACGCAGCTGCGCGCCGGCCGGCGGGACATCGCCTTCGTGTTCCAGATGTTCGCCCTCTACCCACACATGAACGTCCGCGACAACATCGCCTATCCGCTGAAGTCGCAGGGCATGAGCGGCCGCGCGGTCCGGCAGCGCGTCGACGAGGTCGCGCGCCTGCTCCAGATCGAGCCGTTGCTGCCGCGGCGCATTTCCGCGCTGCCGGGCGGCGACCGGCAGCGGGTGGCGCTCGCCCGGGCGATCGTCCGCCGTCCGCAGGCGTTCTTGATGGACGAGCCGCTGGGCACGCTGGACGCCGAGCTGCGCAGTCTGATGCGCGAGGAGCTGCGCGCGCTCCACGACCGGATCGGCGCCACGACGATCTACGTCACCCACGATCAGGTCGAGGCGATGAGCATGGCCGACCGGATCGCGGTGATGTACCAGGGCGTGGTGCTGCAGGCCGCGCCGCCGATGGAGATCTACGCCCGACCGGCGACGAAGTTCGTGGCGGGCTTCGTGGGCGCGCCGGCGATGAATTTCCTCGACGCCCAAGGCGAGATCGCCCCCAGCGCCGACTGGCTGCGGGTCGCCGACGTCGAGGTCGGGATGCCTGCGCTGCGCGAGGGTCTGTCCGGCCGGCACGCTATCCTGGGCATCCGGCCGGAGCACCTACGCCTGACCAGCGAAGGCGGCCTGCGCGGGGTCGTGTTCGGCGCGGAATACCTGGGCTCCCACCAGCTGCTCACGGTCGATACGCCGGCCGGGCGCATGCACGTGCGCACCAGCCACCGCGACCCGCTGCGGATCGGCGAGACGGTGGGCCTGGAGATCGACCCGGCCCACGTGGTCCTGTTCGATCCCGACAGCGAGCGCGCGCTCGCCAGCGACAGTCACCCCGGCGGGCCCGACATCCACGTCGCACGGAAGGAGGCGGCCAGTGGCTGAGATCGGCCTCGACGCCATCACCAAAAGCTACAATGCGACCGTCGCCGTGGACGACGTCAGCCTGCGCGTGGGCGACGGGGAGTTCTTCGTCCTGTTGGGACCGACGGGCGCGGGCAAGACGACGACCCTGCGCACGATCGCAGGCCTGGAGATGCCGGAGCGCGGCCGGGTCACGATCGGCGGCGAGGACGTCACGCGCGCGGCGCCGGCGGAGCGCGACGTGGCGTTCGTCTTCCAGCAGTTCTCGCTCTACCCGCACTACACCGTCTACGACAATCTGGCCTTTCCCCTGCGCGCGCCGGCCCGGCGGATGGCGGAGGCGGAGATCGACCGGCGCGTGCGCAAGGTCGCCGAGCAACTCCACATCACCCCAAAGCTCGGCAACCAGGCGACACGCCTGTCGGGCGGGGAGATGCAACGCGTATCGATCGGCCGGGCGCTGGTACGCGAACCCGCGGTTTACCTGATGGACGAGCCGCTGTCCTCGCTCGACGCCAAACTGCGCGAGGGTCTGCGGGTGGAACTGAAGCACCTGCAGGTCGATCTCGGCGCCACCATCCTCTACGTAACCCACGACCAGGTCGAGGCCCTGACCCTGGCCGACCGGATCGGCGTGCTTCACGAGGGCCGGCTGCTTCAGGTCGACACGCCGAGGCAAATCTACAACGACCCGGATGACGCCGTGGTTGCCTACCAGTTGGGGGCGCCGGCGATCAATTTCCTGCCCGCAGACGCGCTTGGGCTCGACACCCCGGGTGTCGCGAGCGGCGCGGTGCGGCCGGAAGACGTCACGCTGATCGCAGCCGACGCGCCCGCCGACGGTTCGGTGCCCGCCGTGGACGCGACGGTCACGCAGGTGGAACGCCTGGGACCCGAGGACGTCGCGGTCTTCGACTGGCACGGCCACACGCTGCGGGCGCTTCTGACCCCGGGCCAGGCGATCAGCCGCGGCGACGTCGTTGCGCTGCGCTTCGAACCCGACAAGATCATGCTGTTCGACGCGCGCGGGCGGCGGGTGCGCCGGGGCGCTGACCGCAATACCGCGGCCGGCCACGGCGCTGGACCGATGTCCCAGAGAGCGGACACGGGAGTCCGGAATGCCGGCTGATGCGACACCCCCCGCCTGGCATCGCGCGGCGATCGATGCCTGCGTGGCCACGATCGCGGCCGAGGCCGATACCTTGACGGAGCTGGACTCCGCGATCGGCGACGGCGACCACGGCACCAACCTGAAACGCGGCTTCGATGCCCTCGCTGCCGAGGCCGACACGCTCGCTGACCAGCCGACGGGCGCGATGCTGCAGCGCGCGGGCACGACGCTGGCGAACAAGGTCGGCGGCGCCTCGGGCGCGCTTTACGGCAGTCTGTTGATGATGATGGGCAGACAGCTGGGCGGCCGGCCGCTCGACCCGGCGACGCTGGCCGAAGCGCTCGGCCAGGGCGTGGAAATGGTCAAGAAGCGCGGCCGCGCGGAGGCGGGCGAAAAGACGCTGCTCGACGTCCTGGTGCCCGTGCAGCGCGAACTCGACCGGGCGGTCGACGCGGGCGAGGGCGACCGCGCCGATCTCGCCCACCGTCTGCGGGCGTGCGCGGACAACGCGCTGGAGAGCACGCGCGCGATGACCGCGACCAAGGGCCGCGCCTCCTATCTGGGCGAGCGCAGCGCGGGTCATCTGGACCCGGGGGCTGCTTCAGCGTGCCTGCTGATCGGCGCGCTCGCCGACCTCGCGGAGGACCGGACATGAGCGCGCCGGCGCAGGTCGCCGTGGCGATCGTCTCGCACTCCCCGGAGATCGCCCGGGGCACGGCGGCGATGGTACATCAGATGGTTGGAAGCGACGTCCGCGTCGGCTACTGCGGCGGCAATGCCGACGGCGGTCTGGGCACGGATGTCGAGACGATCCGGGCCATGCTAGAGGACGTTTGGACACACGCTGGCGTTGCCGTGCTGGTCGACCTGGGCGGCGCCGAGATGAACACGGAAATGGCGATCGAGATGCTGTCCGAAGACAAGCGCGCCGGTTTCACCATCTGCAACGCAGCCATAGTCGAGGGCGCTGTCATGGCAGCGACGCAGGCGTCCACCGGCAGCGGACTGCAAGAGGTGCAGCAGGCCGCCGAGGACGCCATCGGCTGACGGTTCGGGCCGGCGAGCCACGACAGGAGGTTGGATTTACATGGCGGTCGCGGAAGGCGCGCAGGAACTCACCCATGCGATCGGACTGCACGCGCGCCCGGCTGTGAAGCTGACTCAGCTGGCGTCGCGGTTCGAGAGCAACGTACGCCTTCGCGTCGGGGCGGACGGGGACTGGATCAACGCCAAGAGCGTCTCCAAGGTCATGCGGCTCAAGGCACGGACCGGCAAGACCCTTCACTTCCGCGCGGAAGGCGACGATGCCGACGAAGCCGTGGCGGCGCTCAAGGGACTGGTCGAACGGGGGTTCGGTGACGACACGCAATGACCCGGACGCACCGGGTGGTCCAGGCGAACAGGTCCTGCTTGGCCAGGCTGCCTCACCCGGGCTGGCGATCGGGCCGTTGGCCCGGCTGGATCCGGCGCGGCCAGACCCGCACGCCGAAAGCGCCGCGACCGGGACCGAGGACGGTCGCGAACGCCTGAGTGCGGCTGTCGCGCAGGCCCGTCGGGAGCTCGAGCTTTTGAGCGCCGACAACGCCGGCGATCTCGGCGGTGAAGTGCTGGGCTTTCAGATCGCGCTCTTGGACGATCCGGAGCTGCTCGAGCCTGCGGAGCCGGTGCTGGCCCGCGGCGCAGGCGCGCAGGCCGCTTGGGAAGCAGCGATCGGGGAGCTCATCGACCTTTACGCCAGGGACGAGGACGAGTATTTCCAGGCGCGCGCGGAGGATTTGCGCGATCTGCGCCAGCGCGTGCTGGGCGCGCTCGCCAGCGGCGATGCTGCCGCGACCGAGGTCCCACAGCGGGCGGTAGTGATAGCCGAGACGCTGTCGCCGTCGTGCTTCCTAGAGATCGATTGGACACAGGTGCGCGGAGCCGCCCTGATCCACGGCAGTGCAACCAGCCACGTGGCGATGCTCGCGCGGGCCCGCGGCGTGCCGCTGGTCACGGGCCTCGGCGAAGGGCTGCGCGACCTGCCGGCCGACGTGCCGGCGGTGCTTGACGCCGTCGATGGCCGGCTGATCGTCGACCCCTCCCAGCAGACGCGCGTGGCTTACGACGAACGCCTGTCCGAACGCGCCGCGGCCGACGAAGCCGACCGCGCGTACAGCGCCCGGCCGGCCACGACAGCCGACGGCACCCCCGTCCGCGTGTACGTGAATGTCGACGACCCGGCCGTGCTCGCCGCGTCCGACCCGGGGATTTGCGACGGCATCGGGCTGACGCGCACGGAGTTCCTGTTCCGCGACGGCCCGGCCGACGAGGCGACGCAGCTGGCGGCCTACCGTCGGATTATGGCGTGGGCCGACGGGCGCCCGGTGACGATTCGCACCCTCGATGCCGGTGGCGACAAACCTGTGCCCGGGGTAACCCCGGCGGGCGAGAGCAACCCGTTCCTGGGTCAGCGCGGGCTGCGCCTGTCGCTTGCCCGGCCGGATCTGTTCCGCACGCAGTTGCGCGCGCTGCTGCGTGCGGCGGCCGACGGCCCGTTGAAGATTTTGCTGCCCATGGTCACACTGCCGCGAGAGCTGGCCGCGGCGCGAGAGATGCTCGCGGACGCGCGCCGTGACCTCGCCGCGGAAGGGATCGACGTGCCCGACACGCCGCTCGGCATTATGGTAGAAACGCCGTCCGCCGCCTTACGTCCCTTTGACTTCGACGCCGACTTCTACTCGATCGGCACGAACGACCTTGTGCAGTACGTCATGGCCGCGGCGCGCGATGTCGACGCGGTCGCCCAGCTCCAGGACGCCCGCGATTCGGCCGTGCTTGAGCTGATCGCGCGGGTCGCGGAGGCGGCCCGGCAGCGCGGCGTCGAGTGCAGCGTGTGCGGCGAGGCGGCTGGCGACGCCGAGAGCATTCCGTGCCTCCTGGACGCGGAAGTCCGGGCACTCTCGGTGCCGCCGGCCGCCGTCGGACGGACCAAACGCGCGGTCGCTGGCCACCGTACCCGGTCAGGCAATGGCGCCTAGGACTGGGACGCCCCGTAACGACAGGCGGCAGGATCGTGTGGCCGCCTACAAGCAGCGGCTCCGGGACTACCTCGACCGCCGCCCGTCGGGCGCGCGCTTGCGCATCGCGCGTGTCCTGGGTACGCACAAGAGCTTCGTCTCCCAGATCACCAACCCGGCCGACCCCACGCCGGTGCCTGCGCGCCACTTGAACGCCATCTTCGACATCTGCCAGCTCTCGCAGAGCGAACGCGAGGATTTTCTGGCGCTCTACGCCGCGGCGCATCCCGAGCACGTCTCTGGTGTGGCCGCCGGGCGGCCGGGCTACGTCAAGACCCTCCACGTCGACGTCCCAGTGCTGGCGGACGCTGACCGGCAGCGGGATCTGGAGGAGCTCATTCGCGACTTCGCCCGCCGCGCGGCCGCGCTCGCCCGCGGAAAGGACGACTGACCCGCTGGACGCGGCGCCTCAGCAGCCCCAGCGCAGGGCGGGGGTGTTCACCGGCGCGTCCCAGAAACGGATCATCTCGTCGTCCAGCAGGGTGAGGGTGAGGGAGCAGCCCGCCATGTCGAGCGAGGTGACGTAGTTCCCGACCAGACTGCGCGCCACGTCTAGCCCGTGCGGCTCGAGCGCGCGCAGCGCGGCCGCGTGCATCAGATTGAGTTCCATCAGCGGCGTGGCACCCATACCGTTGACCAGCAGCAGGACGCGCTGACCCCCGGCTGGCTTCAGGTCCTCGATCACCGCCTCCAGCAGGGTTCGGGCGATCTCGTCCGCGCCGGCGAGCTTTTCCCGCCGACGGCCCGGCTCGCCGTGGATGCCGATGCCGATCTCCATCTCGTCGGCCGGCAAGTCGAAGGTGGGCTTGCCGGTCTCCGGCATGGTGCAAGAGGTCAGCGCCACGCCCATCGAGCCGCTCTGCGCGTTCACCCGCTCGCCGAGCGACTTGAGCGAGGCCAGGTCCTGCCCAGCCTCCGCCGCGGCGCCGACGATCTTCTCGACGCCGACCGTCCCCGCGACCCCGCGCCGGCCGGAGGTGAACGAGCTGTCCTCGACGGCGACGTCGTCGTTGACCAGCACGGTGGCGCTTTCGCTGTCGTGCATCTCGGCCGCCATCTCGAAGTTCATGACGTCGCCGGAATAGTTCTTGACGATGAACAGCACGCCGGCACCCGCGTCGACGGCTTTCGCCGCAGCCTGCGGCTGTTCGGGGCCGGGCGAAGTGAAGGTGGGGCCAGGGCAGGCAGCATCCAGCATGCCGGGACCTAGAAAGCCGGCGTGCAGCGGCTCGTGCCCGCTCCCCCCGCCTGAGACGAGGGCAACCTTTCCCTGGACCGGAGCGTCCGCGCGGACGAGATAGCACGGGTCCGCAACGTATTTGATACGGTCCGGATGCGCTTGTGCGAAGCCCTCGAGGCTCTCTCGAACACTCTCCGACGGGGTGTTGATCAGCTTCTTCATGACAGCTCCTCCCCAGGGTGTCGGCGTTGGCCTTATCTGCCGGCCCAGTTTACTGACCAGTTTAGAAAGTTAACCCACGGGAAGCAATGCACCTGGATCGCCAGCAAGGCCAGTGCCGGGGACTCTGTATGCGCGCCCCGAATTGTGACTATCAGACCGGGGCGCGAGCAGAGGGTGAATCCCTTGCAGGGACAGGCCCTCGGGTCAGGGCCGCGGCGCACGCGCACGTATAACGCGGTTGTGTCAAACGAGCTTAACCGCTTTAGCCACGTCACGTGCCCCATCTTCCGCCCCCGGGCGAGCGTCAGCTTTGCCGTAGAGGTGGAGGCGGGCATAAGGGGGCGCGGGCGAGGCCAAGCCAGCGGGCGGCGTCGTCGCCCAGCAGGCTGTCCATCACCGCGTCCGAGTGGCGCTCGCCGCTGGCCAGCGGCAAGCCGGCGATGGCGCGTATGAACTGTCCGAACTGCGAGGCGGGGCAGGCATCGAGCGTCCAGTGGCAGGTGTTGTGCGGGCGCGGGGCGTATTCGTTGACCAGCACCTCGCCTTCGGGGGTGACGACCAGCTCGAGCCCGATGACGGACGAGGTCGAGCGCGTGCGCCACCGCCTGCGCCACGTCGCACGCCTGCCAGGCGACCAGCCGGGACAGCTCGGCGGGCGCGATCGTCCGGGTCAGGACGTGGTTCTCGTGCCGGTTCTCGACCGGCGCGTAGCTGCGGATCTCGCCGTCCGCCGCGCGCGCCACGATTAACGAGGCCTCGAGCGCGTAGTCGAGGAACGCCTCCAGGATACCCACCGGCTCGTCCGCGCTTTCGGCCAACTTGGCCGAGGCGGCCGTGGTGCCCGTCTCCGGATCGATGGTCACGTGGCCCTTGCCTACGTAGCCGCCGCGTACCGTCTTCAGCACCACAGGCTTACTCACCCATCGCCGGTTCGACCTCAAGCCAGGGCGCCTGGACGGCGACACCGCCACGTCGCGTTCTCGCTCAGCGAGTTCACCTAAGAGCCCGAGCGCGATGTCTACACCTGCCCGGCCGGCAACATGCTGCGCACCACGGGCAAGGTCCTGGCCGACAACACCAACCGGTGTCTCGCCAGTATGCCGGATTGCCGAGCATATCCGCTGAAGCCCAAGTGCGGCCCGAACATTATCCACCGCAAGGTTACGCGCGACATCAACGAAGACGCCCGGGACGATGCCCGCGCCTTGGCGTGCACAAAGACGTTTCGCCAGTCGGCCCGCAAGCGCAAGAAGGTCGATATATGTTCGCTCACCTCAACCGGCACATGGGCTTCCAAATGCTTGCGCCTACGCGGCCTGTCCGGCACCACCGACAAGTTTCTGCTCGCCGCAACGCTTCAGAACCTCAGCCGGCTGGCCAAGCGCCTAACGCCACCACCTGAACCGGCCTCGGCGATGTAGGAGCCACCGAAGATAGATCCCAGGATGACTGGAAGGGACTCCTACAGGCCGTGAGAAGCATCGCCCCAAGACCTATCCTCGACCCCACTCTGCGGCACCGGCCCGAAAGGCCGTCCATCAGAGCCCCTTTTTCAACAGCATCGACCCGAGGCTGCCTGTTAGCACGTAAGAGTCGGCGGCCGGAATGCCCTCGACACCTGACGACGACGTCGTGTAAGCGCGCTTCGGGAGCTGACCCAAAGCGGTCATGACCCGCCATTATCAGGGCGCATCTTTAGTCGTAGTAACTGACCACATGACGGCTTCCTCTTACGATGTAGGGGTTGCCGTAGCGGTCATAGCACAGCTTTCCGGCGATCTTTGCGAGCCGCCCATTTTGGTACGCCTGTTTCGTCACCGTTCGGCATTTGCGCGATGAATAAAGGTCACGCCCTTCGTGCTCATGCTGCCGTTCAGTAAAATGGTGCCCTTTATTTTGATGAGTGCTGCGATGTCGGTCCCGACTGCGGCTATGAGCATGGCCAGGCCTATGGTGTTCGCGCTCGAAATGGTGGCGGTCGGTATGATGGCTCTTGCCATAGTGTCTTGAGTTGAAGTGGATCGTCAGGTCCTCCGCCGAGGCTGGCGGTGCGGTTAGTTGCATTGCGAGGGCCATTGCAAGGGGAACCCCAAGCCAGACGGCGCTTCTTCGGATTGGCTTAGTCAGCATCGGCTGTCTCCTTCCATGGGACGTCTCCAATGTAGAGCGCTGCGGATCCGGTGGGTGTGTCCGTGCGCACACTGAGTCCCTCGATGCCTTCCAGGCCGAGCCGTGGCAGTGCATCCCGACAACAAGCTTAAAAAAAGATCGAGTACAGTCAGCGATTCCTC
>NZ_NRRL01000106.1 GCF_016583645.1 Rhodovibrio sodomensis
CCCATGCATCTTGGTGAACGCGCGCACCCATATAACCCGCGCCATGGAGCGCGCGTTCACCAAGATGCATGGGCTGGGCAACGACTTCGTCGTCGTCGATGCCCGGCGTGTGCCGTTCGACCTGGACGACGCGACCGCGCGGCGGATCGCCGACCGGCGCACCGGCGTGGGCTGCGACCAGCTGATCGTGCTGGAGCCCGCGCAGGACCCGCGCGCCGACGTGTTCATGCGCATCCGCAACGCCGACGGCGGCGAGGTCAAGGCCTGCGGCAACGCCACCCGCTGCGTCGCCGCGCGGGTGCTGGACGAGGCGCGCGCCGCCGGCCGGAGCGGCGACAAGGTGGTGGTGGAGACCATGGCCGGCCTGCTGCCCGCCTGGGACGCCGGCGCGGACAGCGACGGCACCCGCCGGATCGCCGTCGACATGGGCGAAGCGCGCACCCGCTGGGACGAGATCCCGCTTTCCAGGGAGGTCGACACGGCCCACCTCCTGCTGGAGAGCGGGCCGCTTCGGGACCCGGTCGGCGTCTCGATGGGCAACCCGCACGCCGTCTTCTTCGTCGACGACGCGCAAGGTGTGGACCTCGGGACCCACGGGCCGCGGCTGGAGCACGACCGGCTGTTTCCCGAGCGCGCCAACATCTCCGCCGCCCAGGTGCTGGACCCGGACACCATCCGACTGCGGGTGTGGGAGCGCGGCGCCGGGATCACCCAGGCCTGCGGCACCGGCGCGTGCGCCGCGCTGGTCGCCGCCGTGCGCCGCGGCCTGACCGGCCGGCGGGCGACCCTGCGGCTGGACGGCGGCGACATCGACATCCACTGGCAGGACGACAACCACGTGCTGATGACCGGCCCGGTCGCGGAGAGCTTCACCGGCCAACTCAACGGACGGATGCTGGCGGCATGACCACGGCGACCCGACACAAGCCGGACCAGCCACAGGCGCCTGCGGCGGAGACCGCGCCGGCGACCCCGGCGGCGGACCCGCAGGTGATGACCTTCGGCTGCCGGCTGAACGCCTACGAGTCCGAGGTGATGCTGCGCCAGGCCCGGCTCGCCGGTCTGGGCGACGCGGTGATCGTCAACACCTGTGCCGTCACCGGCGAGGCCGAGCGCCAGGCCCGCCAGGCGATCCGCCGGGCCAAGCGCGAGCATCCCGAGGCGAAGATCGTGGTCGCCGGCTGCGCCGCGCAGCTGCACCCCGAGGGCTTCGCCCAGATGCCCGAGGTCGACCGCGTGCTGGGCAACCAGGCGAAGCTGCGTCTGGAAAGCTACGCGCCGGAGGCCCCGGCGAAGATCGTGGTCGAGGACATCATGGCGGCGCGCGAGACCGCGTCCCACCTGGTGCAGTCGTTCGAGGCGCGCACGCGGGCGTTCGTGCAGATCCAGCAGGGCTGCGACCACCGCTGCACCTTCTGCATCATCCCGTTCGCGCGCGGCAACAACCGCTCCGTGCCGATCGGGCAGATCGTCCAGGAGGTCCGTCAGCTGGTCCAAAACGGCGTGCGCGAGGTGGTGCTGACCGGCGTCGACATCACCGGCTACGGCCCGGACCTGCCGGGCCAGCCGACCCTGGGCCAGCTGTGCCGTCGGCTCTTGCAGCTGGTGCCAGAGCTGCCGCGCCTGCGGCTGACCAGCGTCGATCCGGTGGAGCTGGACGACGACGTGTTCCGTCTGCTGGAGCACGAGCCCCGGCTGATGGGTCACCTGCACCTGAGCCTACAGGCGGGCGACGATCTGATCCTGAAGCGCATGAAGCGCCGCCATTCCCTGGCCGACGCGCTGGCCTGCGTCGAAAGCGCCCGCGCCGCGCGGCCGGACGTGGTATTCGGCGCCGACATCATCGCCGGCTTCCCGACCGAGGACGCGGCGCGCTTCCGGACCACGCTGAACGCGGTCGACCGGCTCGACCTGACCTGGCTGCACGTCTTCCCCTATTCCGAGCGGCCGGGCACGCCGGCGGCTAAGATGCCGGCGGTCCCCAAGGCCGAACGCAAGGACCGGGCGCGGCGCCTGCGCGCGGCCGGCGACAAGCGCGTCCAGGCGTTCCTGCAGAGCCGGATCGGCCGGGTCGAGACGGTGCTGCTGGAGGACGCCGACGCGCACGGCCGGATGAAGGGCCGCAGCGAGCAGTTCGCGCCGATGCGCGTGGTCCCGGGGTCGGACGGCTCGAATGGGCGGGCCGGGGAGATCGTGCGCGCCCGCGTGACCCATGTCGAAGGGGGCAGCCTTGTGGCCGAGACGCAAGCGTAAGAAGCAGAACGGGCAGGCCGAGGGCCCGCCAAACAAAACCGGGACGGCCCAAACCGAGACAGCCAACACAGAGACGGCCGAGACCGGGACCGCCGGCGCCCAGGCCGCCGAAGGGCCGGCCAAGCAGGAGAAACCGGCCAAGCGCCGCTACGGCTGGGTGCCGTCGCCCGCCAAGCCGGCGTCGGAAACCGACGCCAAGCAGACGGCGCGCGAGGCCGAGCCCGCCTCCAAGCCACCGGCCGCGGAGCGCGCGCCGGACCAGCCCGCCGCACGCCAGCCGGAGCCGGAGGCGGAGGCGGCGTCCGAGCCGCAGCCCGCGGCCGTGCCGGAGCAGCCGGCCAAGTCCAGGCAGGCCGGCGACACCGGCGGGCAAACGCGCAAGAGCTGGGTCGCGCGGCTGCGCGACGGGCTGTGGCGCTCGTCCAGCAAGCTCGGCGACGGCATCGGCTCGATCTTCACCAAGCGCAAGCTCGACGCCGAGGCGCTGGAGGAGCTGGAAGATCTGCTGATCGCGTCCGACCTCGGCGTCAGCACCTCGGCCAAGCTGGCCGGCGGCCTGCGCAAAGAGCGGTTCCCCAAGGAAGCCGGCCCGGAGGAGGTCCGCGCCGCGCTGGCCGAGGACATCGAGGAGATCCTCAAGCCGGTCGCCCAGCCGCTGGAGATCCAGCCGGCCGCCAAACCGCACATCGTGCTGGTGGTCGGCGTCAACGGCTCCGGCAAGACCACCACGATCGGCAAGCTCGGCAAGCAGTACGTCGACCAGGGCTACAAGGTGCAGTTCGCCGCCGGCGACACCTTCCGCGCCGCCGCGGTCGAACAGCTGCAGGTCTGGGGCGAGCGCACCGGCTGCCCGGTGACCGCCAAGGAGACCGGCGCGGACGCCGCGGGGCTTGCCTACGACGCGGTGGCGAAGGCGCAGAAGGACGGCGCGAACCTGCTGCTGATCGATACCGCGGGGCGGCTACACAACAAGTCCAACCTGATGGCCGAGCTGCAGAAGGTCGTGCGGGTGATCCAGAAACTGGCGCCCGACGCGCCGCACGACGTGCTGCTGGTGCTCGACGCCACCACCGGGCAGAACGCGCTCAGCCAGGTCGAGACGTTCAAGCAACTGATCAACGTCACCGGCCTGACCGTGACCAAGCTGGACGGCTCGGCGCGCGGCGGCGTGCTGGTCCCGCTCGCCGACAAGTACGGCCTGCCCGTGCACGCGGTCGGCGTCGGCGAAACCGCCGACGACCTGCGCCCCTTCTCCGCCCGCGCCTTCGCCCGCTCGTTGATGGGCCTGGACCCGGAGCGGTAGAGGGGCGGCACGGGGTCTTGGCGGGTCCCTCTTCCTCGAGGGGGACGCGCGGCCAGCGACCTGCCGGATCTAGAGCAAGATGCTGCAAGGTGAAGCCACCTTTCAGCTGACTCTTGCTCTCTCTTCAAGCCGTTCGAGCAAAGTTCACGATCAAGGTCGACTCGACCTTCATCGATTTTGCTCTAAAACCGGTTCAGCAGCCGGTCGATGTAATCGCGTTCGAATTCGGGCCGGTTGCGGTCGCCGGAGCGCTCGCGCAGTTCGTTCAGGATCTCCCGGGCGCGCTGCATCTGCATCTCGTCGGGAATCTCAACGTCCTGGTTACTGGCGGCGCGGCCGCCGTCCTGCCGGCTGCGCCCCAGCGGGTCGCGCTGCTGGCCGGGCGACAGACCCCGCTGACCCATCGCGGGCGCGCTGCCCTGGCCGGGCTGGTTGCCCAACTGCTGCTGCATCGCCTGCTGCATCGCCTGCATGCCCTGCTGCAGCTGGTCCAGGGCGTTCTGCTGCGGGCCGGTGGCCTGGCCCGGCTGACCCTGCCGCAGGGCGCGGGCGGCGTCGCGCATCTCCCGCTCGGCCCGGCCCAGCGGGCCGGGGATCTCGCCCAGCTGGTTCGCCAGATCGCGCATCAGCCGGCCCAGGCTGCGCCGCAGCGCCTCCTGCCGGGCCGCGGCACCCGGGCCGCTCTGCCGGCCCTGCCCGATCTGGCCCTGCTGACCCTGCTGGCCGCGTTGGCCCTGCCGCATGCCCTGTTGGCCCTGCTGGCCGGGCTGGCCCTGCCGCATGCCCCGTTGGCCCTGCTGCTGGCCTTGCTGCTGTTGCATGCGGAACGACTGGTCGAGCAGCTCGCGCTGGCGTTCGGCGAGCGCGCGCATGTTCTCCATCATCTCCTGCGCCTGCTGGGCCCGCTGGCTCTGCTGGGCGGTCATCGGCTGAGCGTTGCGCAGATTCTCCAGCATGTTCTGCAGCTGCGAGAGCATCTGTTTCGCGGCCTCGCGCGCCCCGGTCTCGGTCATCTCGCGCATCCGCTCGACCATCTTCTGCAGGTCCTCGGCGCGCATGATCTGGGCGTTCTCCGGCAGCTGCTGCGGCTGGACGCCCTGCTCCATCTGGCGCTGCATCCGCTCGGCCATCGCCTGCAGGAAGCGGTCCATCGCCTGCTGCAGCTGGTCCATCAGGCGGTTCAGCTCTGCCTGCGTGGCGTCGGGATCGTTCAGCGCCTGCTCGAGCGCCTGCTGCGCCCGGCGCAGATCGCGCTCGGCGATCGCGAGGTCGCCTTGCTCCAGGCGCAGCGCGGTCTGCCAGAGGATGTCCTGGACCTCTGACACCGCCTGGTCGCTGTCGTCGTAGATCAGCCGGCGCTCGGCCGCGCGGATGCCCAGCGTCACCACGACGTCGCCGTTGAACAGCTGCGGGCGCTGGCCGATCTGGTTCAATTCCCGGATCACCGGATAGCGGTTGTCGGGCTTGAGCGTCAGCTGCCGGCGCAGCTCGACCAGCCGCTTGGCCACCGGGTGGGTGAAGGTGCGCTGGGGCAGGGTCACGGTCAGGGTGTCGCTGGTCGCCTGCTGGCCGCGCGCGTCCTCCGCGATCAGGGTCGCGCGCACCTCGGTGCCGGCCCAGCGGTGGGCGGTCAGGTCGTGGTAGCTGGTGTTCTCCACCGCGCCGGGTTCGCCGCCCGCCAGCGGCAGGTCGAGCACGATCGCCTTGCCGGCGCCGCCGTTCTGCTTGGCGTTCTTGCCGCCAGCGGCGCCGGCTGTGCCCTCAGACGTCGAGCCGCCGGCCGCGCCGGCGTCGTCGCCCGCCATCTGGCTGGAATCCGCCTGGCTAGAATCCATCTGGCCAGAATCCGGCTGGTCAGCATTCGGCTGGTCGCGCCCCTTGTGGTCGCCGGAAGCGCGGGTCAGGCGCAGGCGCACGTGCTCGACGCCGTAATCGTCGGTCGCCTGATAGGCGACCTTGAGGGCGTTGCGCTCGCTGCCGGTGGGCGGCTCCTGGAACGACACGCGCGGGCTGATGTCCGGCGTGATGCCCAGCCGCCAACTGGCGAGCACCTGCCCGCCCTGCCGGACCGCGAGGTCCCGACCGGCGGTCATGTCGAGTTCGATCTCGGCCTTCCAGGCGCCCTCGGCGGCGCGCTCCAGCCGAACCGTGCGGTCGCCCAGCTGCAGCACCGGGTCGCCCGTGCCGCCGGACACCTGCGCCAGCAGCCGGCTGCCGTCGGGCAGGTCGACGCGCTTGGCCGTTTTTTCAGGCGCGGTCGCCAGGTAGCGCGGCGCCTGGCCGGTGTAGGCCGGCGGGTCGATCCAGACGTCGACCTGGGGGGCCGGCACCTCGGCGCTCGGATAGACCGGCACGACCGCGCGCGCCAGCCGCTCCGGCGCGTTGCCGCCGGCGACCGCAAGGCCAACAACCAGCAGCAGCACGGGCACCGCACGCAGGCCCGCGGGGTCGACCGTGGCGAGCGAGCCGCGCGGCGGCTTGACCCGCAGCCGGCGGATGGTCGCGCGCAGGCGCTCCAGGTGCGCCTGCCACAGGGCGGCGGTCGCGGCGTCCTGGCTGCCGGTGGCGAGCTGGTCGTCCAGGCCGGCCAGCGGGCGGTGGGCAAGGCCGCTGTCCCGCTCCAGCCGGCGGCGGGCGTCGTCGGTGTCGGGCAGGCGAATCCGCCGGAGGCCGCGCGCGAGGAGCCAGCCGAAGCCGGCCGCGAAGGCGAGCAGGCTGAGGCTGTGCAGCCAGAAACCGAGCGCGGGCAGCAGTCCGGTCAGACCGGCCGCGAGGAACAGGGCGAGCAGCGCGGCGGCGGGCCAAAGCTGCGGCCAGATCCGTTCCCAGCTGAGCGCCAGGCGCGCAGCCGCGAGCCGCCAGCCCAGACCGGGCAGGGCGTCGCTCACACGATCGTGATCGGGGTGCTCGGGGGTGCGTGCGGCGTCGCGCGCGCTGCGCGTCTCGCTGCCAGGCCGGTTCGCTGCCATCGCGGCCTCCTGTTCGCCCGGGCCCGCGCGCGGCGCCCGCGCTCGGGCCTCCTGGGACCGAAACCACCCGGCCGCGCCCCGAAGTCCAGCGCTTTAGACGGGCGTCAGCCGGTCTTTCGGGTGCCGGCAGACGCCGCCGGATCGCCGGCGACCGGCGTATCGGGCGGCGCTCGATCCGGCGCGGCGTCCGCCGGGCGGCCAAGCCAGCCGGGCACCTGCTCGCTACTCAGTACCTCCTGGAAACTAGGGCGACGACGCACGATGGCAAACCGCTCGCCCTGCACCATCACTTCGGGCACCGGGAGCCTGCTATTGTAACCCGACGCCATCACCGCGCCATAGGCCCCGGCGGAGAAAAACGCCAGCAGGTCGCCGGCCCGCATCGCCGGCAGCGGGCGCGCCCGGGCGAAGGTGTCGGCGGATTCGCACACCGGGCCGACCACGTCCATCTGGGTCAGTTCGTCCGCGCCAGCGCCGCGGGCGACCGGCTTGAGTTCGTGCCAGGCCTCGTACAGCGCCGGGCGGATCAGGTCGTTCATCGCCGCGTCGACCACCAGGATCGGGCGCACCCGCCCCTGCTTCAGATAGAGCGTGCGGGTCACCAGCACGCCCGCGTTGCCGACCAGATGGCGCCCCGGCTCGAACGCCAGCCGGGCGTCGGTGGTCTCGGCCACGGTTTCGCGCACCAAGCGGGCGTAGCCCTCCACGTCCGGCGCGGGCTCGTCGCGGTAGACGATGCCGAGCCCGCCGCCGAGGTCGATCCGGTCGACCGGCCAGCCCGCGTCCTGCAGCCAGCGGTACAGCTCCGCCGTGCGGGTATAGGCCTGCCGGAACGGCGCCTGCTCGGTGATCTGCGAGCCGATGTGCACCGCCAGCCCCTTGAGGTCGACCGCGTCGAGGGCGCGCAGGCGCTCGACCACCTCCGGCAGGGCGTCGGCGTCGATGCCGAACTTGTCCTCCGCCCGGCCGGTCGAAATCTTGTGGTGGGTCTTGGCGTCGACGTCCGGGTTGATCCTCAGCGCGACCGGCGCGCGCACCCCCAGCGCGCGCGCGACCGCGTCGATCAGCTCCAGTTCCGGCAGCGATTCCGCGTTGAACTGGTGGATCCCGGCCTTGAGCGCCGCGGCGATCTCGTGGCGGGTCTTGCCGACCCCGGGGTAGACGATCTTGTCCGCCGGCACGCCGGCCGCGAGCGCGCGCAGCAGCTCGCCCTCGCTGACGATGTCCGCGCCCGCGCCGCGCGCGGCCAGCGCCGCCAGCACGCCCACGTTGGAGTTCGCCTTCATGGCGTAGCAGACCAGCGTGCGCGCCGCGCCCAGCTCGGCCTCCAGGGCGCCGGCGAAGCGGTCGTAGGCGGCCTCGATCGCGCTCTGGGAGTAGACGTAGACCGGCGTGCCGACCTGATCCGCAATCCGGCTGAGCGGCACGTCTTCCGCGTGGAGGCCGCCGTCGCGGTAGGTGAAGGGCGTCATTGGGCGTCCTGCTCGCCCTCGGCGGGCTCGGGGGGATTGGGGGCGCGCCGGCCCTCCGGCACCACGCTGTCGGGCGGCGGATAGGTGCGCGGGTACGCCGGGTCGGCGTCCGGCGGCCGCTTGTTCGGCCCCTTGATGCCGCAGGCCGCGAGCGGCGCGGCGGCCAGCCCGATAACCAGCGCGCGGCGGGTCAGCTTGGCGGTCGGTCGGCTCATAGGAAGTGCTCCCGCGCCGCCGTGGCGGCGGCGCGCACGTTGTCCGGGGCGGTGCCGCCGCGGGACGTGCGGCTGGCCGCCGCCTTGTCCACCGTCAGCACCTCGAAGACGTCCTCGGTGATCCGGGGGTCGACCGCCTGCATCTCGCCGAGCGGCAGGTCGGGCAGGTCGCAGCCCGCGTCCTCGGCCAGCTTGACCAGCCGGCCGACCACGTGGTGGGCGTCGCGGAACGGCATGCCGGGCACCCGCACCAGCCAGTCGGCCAGGTCGGTCGCGGTGATGAAGCCCTTCTGGGTCGCCGCGCGCAGGTTCGCCGCGTTCGGCTGCATGTCCTGGATCATGCCCGCCGTGCAGGCGAGGCACAGCTCCAGGGTGTCGCAGGCGTCGAACAGCGGCTCCTTGTCCTCCTGCATGTCCTTGCCGTAGGTGAGCGGCAGGCCCTTCATCACCGTGAACAGCGTGATCAGCGAACCGATCACCCGGCCCGACTTGGCGCGCACCAGTTCCGCGCCGTCGGGATTCTTCTTCTGCGGCATGATCGAGCTGCCGGTGGTGAAGGCGTCCGACAGCTCGACGAAGGCGAAGCCCTCGTTGCACCAAAGGATCAGTTCCTCGCACAGCCGCGACAGATGCATCGCGAGCGTCGAGCCCGCCGCCAGCACTTCCAGCGCGAAGTCCCGGTCGGCGACCGAATCCATCGAATTCGCCGTCGGCCGGTCGAAGCCCAGCTCGCGCGCGGTCATCTCGCGGTCGATCGGGAACGACGTGCCGGCCAGCGCCGCCGCGCCCAGCGGGCACTCGTTGAGCCGCTTGCGCGCGTCCGCCAGCCGGCCGCGGTCGCGCCCGAACATCTCGACGTAGGCCAGCATGTGGTGGCCTAAGGTGACCGGCTGGGCCGCCTGCAGATGGGTGTAGCCCGGCATGACGAGGTCCGCCCCGGATTCCGCCTGCTCGATCAGCGCGCGCTGCACCGCGCGCAGCTGGCCGTCCAGCCGGTCGACGGCCGCGCGCGTCCACAGCCGGAGGTCGGTCGCCACCTGATCGTTGCGCGAGCGCGCGGTGTGCAGCCGGCCGGCGGGTTCGCCGATCAGCTCCTTCAGCCGGGATTCCACGTTCATGTGGATATCCTCGAGCGCCGACTTGAAGCTGAAGCTGCCCTGCTCGATCTCCCGCTTGACCGTCTCTAGACCGTCGAGGATCGCCTGCCCATCTGTGCGCGAGACGATGCCGCGCTCGATCAGCATGCGGCAGTGCGCGCGCGATGCCTGGATATCCTCGGCGTAGAGACGGCGGTCGAAGCCGATCGACGGGTTGATCGCCGCCATCGCCTCCGACGGTCCGCCGGCGAACCGGCCGCCCCACATCGTGTTGGCGGCTTGCGACGCCGGGTCGCCGTGCGACGCGGGCTGGCTCGCGGTGTCGTCGCCGTTGCCGGCGTTATGCTGATCGGCCTGGGTCATGATGGTTGCAAGGGATAGCGAAAGCGATGCGCCAAGGAAAGACCGCCGGCCGCGTTGAAGCGCGCGCCGCCCACGATCGCCGCCCGTCCGCCCGGACCGCGCGCCTGCTGGGGCTGGCCGTGCTGCTGGCCGCGGCGGTGCTTTGGACCGCGCCCGCGCCGGCCGCGGACGGTCCGCCGCTGCAGGGCCGGTTCGCCGACGCCTTCCAGATGCCGGACCAGCCGCGCCCGGCGCCGGAGGCGACCTTCACCACCCGCGACGGCGCCACCGTGCAGCTCGCCGATTTCGAGGGGAAGGTCCTGCTGGTCAACTTCTGGGCCACCTGGTGCGCGCCCTGCGTGGAGGAAATGCCGACCCTGGACGGCCTGCAGCAGGCCCTCGGCGGCGCGGCGTTCCAGGTGCTGGCGGTCAGCCAGGACCGCGGCGGCCTCAGCAAGGTCGAGCCGTTCCTGCGCGAGGAGCTGAACCTGCAGGCGCTGCCGATCTACCTCGACACCGACGGCAGCCTGGCCCAGGCGTTCGGCCTGCGCGGCATGCCGACCACCTATCTGCTGAACGCCCGCGGCCAGGTCGTGGGCGGCCTGGAAGGCCCGGCCGACTGGAACTCCGACGCCGCGCGCAGGCTGATCCAGTACTACATCGACCAGGGCCGCGAAGCCGGTGCGATCCAGACCGGCGGGTGAGCGGCGGCATCTTGCGGATCGGCCGGAAGATGCCGCCATCCGCCCGGCCGGGCCGACCCGAACGGGCTACCGCGCCGGACTGTGCTGAATGCGCGACAGGCGTCGCGGAATCGCATCGCATTCATCTGGATTTAACGTCCTCGCGGCAGCATATATCGAACGCGCGGGCGGCGGTGCGCCGCGGGTCGCTGCCGTGCTCCGGCGCCGCCTGCCTGCGAGCCCGCCCGCCTGCGCGATCCCAAAACCACGACCCGACCGGCCAGCACGCTTGAACGCCCGCCGGCGCTTCGCGTTGCTATGGAGTGCCGTCCATGCTTGCCGCGATCCGCTCTTCCTGGCCGCTCTTCCTGGGCGTGGCGCTGATGATGCTCGGCAACGGGCTGCAGACCTCGCTGCTGGGCGTGCGCGCGGGGCTGGAATCGTTCGCCACCAGCGCGACCGGCGTGATCATGTCGATGTACTTCGTCGGCTTCCTCGCCGGGAGCCTGCTGGTGCCGCGGATGATCGGCACGGTCGGGCACGTGCGCGTGTTCGCGGCGCTCGCCTCGATCGCCTCGACGGCGACGCTGATCCACACGATCTTCGTCGAACCGGCGACCTGGGCGGTCATGCGCAGCGTCACCGGGTTCGCGTTCGCCGGCCTGTTCATCGTCGCCGAGAGCTGGCTGAACGACCGCGCCACCAACCAGACGCGCGGCAGCTTGCTGGCCGTCTACATGGTGGTGCTGATGGGCGGCACGGCGGGCGGCCAGCTGCTGCTCAACCTGGACGACCCGACCCGGTTCCAACTGTTCGCGCTGGTCAGCGTGTTGATCTCGCTGTCGCTGGTGCCGCTGCTGCTGAGCGCCACGCCCGCCCCGGCGATCCGGATGCCGGAGAAGGTCGGGCTGCTGCAGCTCTACCGCGCCTCGCCGCTGGGCGTGGTCGGCTGCTTCGGCACCGGCGTGGCGCATGGCGCGGCGCTCGGCATGGGCGCGGTGTACGCCGGCGCCGCCGGTTTCTCGGTGGCCGAAATCTCCGCCTTCATGGGCGCGGTCTATCTGGGCGGCATGCTGGCCCAGGGGCCGATCGGGGTCCTGTCCGACCGGTTCGACCGGCGGCTGGTGCTGACCGTGACCACGCTGGCCGCGTCCGGGGCGGCGATCGCCGCGGGCTGGGGGGGCCGGCGTGTCGAACGCGGCGACGATCGGACTGGTCGCGGTGTTCGGCGGCCTGACGCTGCCGCTCTATGCCCTGTGCATCAGCCACACCAACGACTACCTGACCCCGACCCAGATGCCGGCGGCGAGCGGCAAGCTGTACCTGGTCACCGGCGTCGGCTCGACCCTGGGCCCGCTGTCGGTCGCGGTGCTGATGGACCTGCGGGGCCCGGTCGCCTATTTCGGCTTCCTGGCGGCGGTGCACCTGGCGATCGGCGGGTTCGCGCTGTGGCGGATGACCCGCCGCGCGGCCCGGCCGCTGGAACAGCAGGGCCACTACGCCACCCTGTCGGCGACCGGCACGCAGGTCGCCGCCGCGATGGTGGCGAAGGACGCGGTCGCCCAACAGCCGGCCGCCGAGCCCGCCGGGATCGCCCAGCCGGCCGATTGGCTGGGCGCGGACGATCTGGTGAGCGCGCCCGACCCGGCCGAGCCGGCGGCCAACGACGACGCGGCCGCCCCGGCGGTCCGGCAGGCCTGACGCGTCGCCCGGATGCCCGGGCCCGGCCGTTCCGGGCGTGGCGCGGGCCGGTGCTTGACCGCACGGGCGGGCCTGCCTAAACGAGGACCCTTGGCGACCACCCGAGGCCGAGAAGCGTCCGATGTCCGATCCCGCGATCCAGCGCGCCCTCCTGTCCGTGTCCGACAAGCGGGGGCTGGCCGAGTTCGCCCGGTTCCTGAGCGAGCGCGGCGTCGAGATCCTGTCCACCGGCGGCTCCGCCAGGGCGATCCGCGAAGCCGGGGTGCCGGTGACCGAGGTGGCGGCGGTGACCGGCCATCCCGAGATCATGGACGGCCGGGTCAAGACGCTGCATCCGCGCATCCACGGCGGTCTCCTGGGCCGGCGCGACCATGTCGACGACCAGGCCGCGATGGCCGAGCACGGCATCCCCGCGATCGACCTGCTGGCGGTCAACCTCTACCCGTTCGAGCAGACGGTCGCCGGCGGCGCCGACCGCGGCGCGTGCATCGAGAAGATCGACATCGGCGGGCCCGCGATGGTCCGCGCGGCGGCGAAAAACCACGGCTTCGTCACCGTCGTGGTGAACCCGGACGACTACGCCGGCGTGATGCAGGAGATGCGCGCCCACGCGGGCGCGGTCACCGAGACCTACCGCCGGCGCCTGGCCGCCGACGCATACGCCCACACGGCCGCCTACGACGCGGCGGTGGCGGAGTGGATGCACGCCCAGGAGGGCACGACCTTCCCGCGCGAGCTGTCGCTCGCCGGCCGGCGCAAGCAGACGCTGCGCTACGGCGAGAACCCGCACCAGGACGCCGCGTTCTACCTGCTGGCCGGCCGGCACGGCGGCCGCCCCGGGGTGGCGACCGCGACCCAGCTGCAGGGCAAGGACCTGAGCTACAACAACCTGAACGACACCGATGCCGCGTTCGAGGCGGTGGCGGAGTTCGACGATCCCGCCGTGGTGATCGTCAAGCACGCCAACCCGTGCGGCGTCGCCGTCGCCGACGCGCTGGCGGACGCCTACGACAAGGCGCTGGCGTGCGATCCGGTGAGCGCGTTCGGCGGCATCATCGCGGTCAACCGCACGCTCGACGCGGCGACCGCTGAGAAGATCGCGGACTTGTTCGCCGAGGTGGTGATCGCGCCGGTCGTGGGCGCGGCGGCGCGCCGCGTGCTGGCGGCGAAGAAGAACCTGCGGGTGCTGGAAACCGGCGGCCTGCCGGCGGCCGACGGCGACGGCCTCGCCGCGCGCACGCTGTCCGGCGGGCTGCTGCTGCAGACCCGCGATGCGGGCCATGTCAGCGCGGACGATCTGCGCCCGGTGACCGGCCGGCAGCCGAGCGACCGGGAACGGGCCGATCTGCTGTTCGCCTTCCGGGTGTGCAAGCACGTCAAGTCGAACGCGATCGTCTACGCCAAGAACGGGGCCACCGTGGGGATCGGCGCGGGCCAGATGAGCCGGGTCGATTCCGCCCGGATCGCCGTGCGCAAAGCCGCCGACGCCGCCGAGGCGGCGGGCGAGACCCGGCCCCGCACCGAGGGCGCGGTGGTCGCCTCCGACGCCTTCTTCCCGTTCGCCGATGGCCTGGTCTCGGCGGCCGAGGCGGGCGTCACCGCCGTCATCCAGCCGGGCGGCAGCAAGCGCGACGACGAGGTCGTCGCCGCCGCCGACGCCCGCGACCTCGCCATGGTGTTCACCGACATGCGCCACTTCCGGCACTGAAGCGGGCGCGGTTCATCCCCTCTCCCTTGAGGGGAGAGGGAGGGGCCCGCGACCCGGAGGGTCGTGGGAGGGTGAGGGTGGGACTCCCCGCCATATGATGTGGAGTCCCACCCTCACCCTGGCCCTCTCCCCTCAAGGGAGAGGGGACCCGCCGACGCGGCTTGCGCACCCGCTAGAGCAAAATCGATGAAGCTCTGGTCGACCTTCATCGTGAATCTTGCTCTAAGGTGGATTCGCCGCGGTAACGGCAACCTACCGTCGGCGCCGCGTCTCACCCGGCGGGCCGGGTGGCGTGGATGTCGATCTCGATCACCACGTCGTTGGGCACCATCGAGGTGTCCTGCCACTGCCCTTTGCCGATGCCCCAGCGCAGGCGCTTGACCGTCACCTCGCCGTCGGCGACGGCGGTCAGGGTGTCGCCGTCGCGGGTGACCTCCAGCTCGAACGGCAGGTCGATCGGATGCGTGGTGCCGCGCATCGTCAGCTTGCCCTCGGCGATGTAGGTGTTGCCGCCGGCGTGCCGGAAGCTGTCGGCCTGAAAGCGGGCGTTGGGGTACTTTTGGGCGTGGAACAGGTTGGGCGACTTGATCGTCTGGTCGCGGTCCAGCGAGCCGGTGGTGACGCTGGCGATGGCGATCCGCACGTCGACCGAGCTGGCCTCGAGGTTGTCGCGGTCGAACCGGATGGTGGTCTGAAACCGCTCGAACTCGCCCGGCACGGCGTTGCCCGACTGCTGGGCGATGAAGCCGACCCGGCTCTTGTCGTGGTCGACGGTCCATACCGGCGCCTGCTGGGCCAGCGCGGTGCTGGCGGTGAACGCCGTCAGCGCGGCGAACGCGGTTGCGGTCAGGCGGTTGGCCATTGGAACAGGGCCTCCTTGCAAGCGAGGTTGGGGAACCGTGCCCGTCGTGAAAAGGTCTGCGGCCCGCGCGCCGGGGCTCACGCCTGCGGCCGGCGGATGCCGGTCGTGTCCTTGTTGGCGACGAACGGCAGCATCCGGCGCAGCACGTTGTCCTTGAGCACGAAGTGATGGCGCAGCGCGGCCGCCACGTGCACGCCGACCAGCCCCAGAATCGCCCAGCTCAGGTAGCCGTGGACCGCCTTGAACGTGTCCTCGAGGGCCTTGGAATTGCCGACGTCGGGCAAGGTGACGCCCCAGATCACCGTCGGGAAGCTGGACGCCATGGAGAACACGAGCCCGGCGATCGGCTGGGCGAACAGCAGGCCGTAAAGCAGCACGTGGCTGGCGCGCGAGGCGAGCTCCTCCCACCGCTGGCTGCCCGAGGGCATCGGCGGTACCGGGTTGACCAGCCGCCAGCCGACCCGCACGACCGCCAGCGCCAGGATGGTCACGCCGATCGACTTGTGCAGGTTGTACAGCGTGAACTGCAGCTGCATCGCCTGCACGCCCTCGGCGTACCAGGCGATCGCGAACTGGGCGACGAAGCCGAGCGCGATCACCCAATGCAGGGCCTGCGCGAGCGCGCCGTAGCGCGTCTTGGTGTTGCGGATCTGCATGGCGGGCTGCCTCGCCTGTCGTTCGTGGCTCGACGTTGCTGTGGGCGTTCTTGGGGGCGTTCTTGGGGGCGTTCTTGG